>JAYVPW010000058.1:0-133393 GCA_043777315.1 Spartobacteria bacterium
GGCGCTCGCGTTCAGTCAGGCGGGCTCATTCCTCGATGATGGCGAGAATGGCGGCTCGACGATGCGCGGGTGGCTCGTTGCGGCCATGCTCGTATTTGCAGAGCATCGGCACAGTGACTGGAAAGCTTCCGCAAAACCTTCGGCGGCGCGCGTGAGTTGCCCGATGTGCGGTTCTTTCTTTTCGGCATGGGGCAGCGCGCGAAGTTCATCTATCGCGACGGCAAACTCCTCGATGCCAGCACTGGCGCAGTGGTGCGGGAGTGGACGCTGGGCGGCGAGACGATCGTGCCGCCGGATTACGAAGTGACGCTGCAAACCGCGGCCGGCGCGATGATGGCGCTCGCCTTCAAGGAAACCGGCAACCTCCCCGTGATCCGCGATTGGATCCTCGGACTGCGTGAGGTCTATGAGACTGTGTAATAAGTCGAAAGAAGGGATCTCGGCGCGGAGGAAGTCAGGCGTCCCGCCTGACTTCCTGGACAGTCTCTATGACCGAAACAACCGGAACGAAACCGAAGCCGACCATCTCGGGCAGGCGCTCCTCCTCATCTCGCTCGTGGGCGACCAGACGCATCCGCTCGTCGCGAAAGTGCTCGCGGAAATCCCGTGCTTCGAGGTCAGCGGCGACGGCGGGAAATTCATCAAAGGCCGCTCCGATTTCAACGAACACCCGGCCCACCAAACCAAGTGGTTGAAGTATGGCCTGCGTGCGCTCGGCCTGCCCGATCCCTACACCGTCCCGCACGTGGCCGACGGATACTCGGCGCTCTTCTGGATGGAGCACGCCGCCGAGGTGTTTCTCTACGTCCTCTCTTTCAGCGCGATTTAGGCGCCGGCCTGCTGGTTCGTGAACTCTGTCACGACGATCGCGTGCTCCGCGGTGAGGAGCGGAAGACCGTCGCGGATGGGAAAAAGCAGCGCATCGTCAGCGCGCATCAACCCGGCGGCGAACGCTGTGGTGATCAGGGTTCCCGACCGATCATGCAGCTCACCGCGGACGCGCGCGGCTTCGAGACGCGCGCTCATTTCCGGCGGCGCGAGAGCGAGCGGCTGCTGCGTGAGGGGACAGCGAAGCAACGCGAGCAGCGCCGTGGAAATCGGCGGCTCAGTATCCGAATCCATCGCGGCGGACGCGGACCATTGGCTCCTGCGCGCCGTCCATTTGCAGCGCGCCGTCCAGCACCTCCGCGAGAAAAAGCGTGTGGTCGCCGGCGGTGATTTGCCCGGCGACCTTGCACGCGAGGAAAGCCCACGCATCGGCGAATTGCGGAATGCCGAACTCATTCTCGACGAGCGGGAGGGCGGTGAACGCGGCCCGATTATCGCCGCGCGCAAACGCCTTCAGCAGCGCGTTGTTTTCCTTGCTCAAAATGTGCAGCCCAAACACCCCATCGCCCGCCAATGCTGTCGCCATCGGCCTTCCCAGCCCGAGCGCCAGCGAGATCATCGGCGGCGCGAAGCCCGCCTGCTCGACGAAACTGCACAGCATCCCCATCGGCACGCCGTCCACTTTCGCGGTCGCGACGTAGAGCCCGCTGGCGATCTTCCCGAGCGCCGGAGCAATGCGCGCGATGCGCTGCGAGTCGTCGCTCGAAGTCATGCCGCGTCAATACTTCGGCACACTCGGATCGACCTCGTCGGCCCATGCCGCGATGCCGCCTTCGACGTTCGCGAGCTTCGCAAAGCCGGCCTCGCGGAGGAGCATGAGGGCGCGGGCGGAGCGGGCGCCGGTCTTGCATTGCAGGACGATTTCGTCGGCGGAATCGAGTTCGCTCATGCGCGACGGAAGCTGGCCGAGTGGGATCAGGCGCGCGCCGGGGATGCGGCAGATGTCCCATTCAAATGGCTCGCGAACATCGATGAGCTGAAACTTTTCGCCGCGGTCGAGCTTCGCCTTCAGCTCCGTCGCGGTGATGTGCGGGACGTGCGCCTCTTCTTCCTCCGCGGCTTTCGCCTGCGGGATGCCGCAGAATTGGTCGTAGTCGATGAGCTCGGTGATCGTCGGATTGTCCGAGCAAACCGGGCACTTCGGATCGCGGCGCAGCTTGAATTCGCGGAACTTCATCTTCAGCGCGTCGAAGGCGATCATCCGGCCGATGAGCGGCTCGCCGATGCCCATGATGAGCTTCACCGCCTCGATCGCCTGCATCACGCCGATGATCCCCGGGAGCACGCCGAGCACCCCGCCTTCCGCGCAACTCGGCACCATCCCGGGCGGCGGCGGCTCGGGAAACATGCAGCGGTAGCACGGCCCGCCGAGGCACGGAGCGAAGACGGTGCATTGTCCGTCGAAGCGAAAAATCGAGCCGTAGATGTTCGGCTTTTTCAGAAAAACGCAGATGTCGTTCGAGAGGTAGCGCGTCGGAAAATTATCGGTCCCGTCGATCACGATGTCGTACGGCTCGACGATCTCGCGCGCGTTCTCGGACGTGAAAAAGGTGTCGTAAAGATCGACCTGTACGTTCGGGTTGATCTCGCGGATGCGGTCGCGCGCGGAGTTCAGTTTCTTGCGTCCGACGTCTTTGGTGCCGTGCAAAATCTGGCGCTGGAGATTTGAGAAATCGACGGTGTCGCCGTCCACTAAACCCATCCGCCCGATCCCCGCTGCCGCCAGATAAAGCGCGATCGGCGAACCCAATCCACCCGCGCCGATGCATAGAACGCTCGCGGCTTTCAGCCGGCGCTGACCTTCGAGCGTCACCTCCGGCATGATGAGATGCCGGGAGTAGCGGGCGATCTCGTCGTTGCTGAATTCAATCCGCTCAAGCCGGCTCGGGTCGATGATACTGGTGGCCATAATTTTGGGACCGGAAAATTAGCACGGGATCGGAGTTGGGGAAGGCGGCAGTTCCGAGAATGCGCGTCGCGGGCGGCATAAACCTTGCCGAAGCGCCTTCCCTCGCTTACCTATACCGGCAAGGTGTGGATCGAGTGAGAGCAGGCGCTCTCGTGCGACCTCCAGCCGAGTTTTTCCGATCGTGAGCAGATTGATTCTCCTCTTTTTCTCCCTCGGAAATCTCCTTCCGGTGTGGCGACGCTTCCTCTCGTTCGCCCTCGGAAAAGCTGGGAGGCGCCCTCGCTCGCGCGATCCGTTGCACCTTTCCTCGGCGGAGTTTCTGAAGATCGCCCGCACGTGCTGCTCGTCGTCTCGACGGAGCGCCGGGCCTTCCAAATCTCCGGCACGGGTCGCTGCCCGTTGGCGCGATCGCGGCTGCTCCGCCATCACATCAACCCAAAATAATCGGACCACTGACATGAAATCTCCCAACTCCAGAAACTCGAGCCGCCGCTCGGACCGCGGTCCCCGGCGCTCCTCCCGCGGCCCGCGCGAAGATGCGCGCACCGCCCGCCCGCCCGTCAAATTGACCCTGTGGCAGAAGATCGCAGGGTGGTTCAAAGGCGCTCCCAAAAGCAACGGCAGCACGCGTTCCGCCGCGGCGGGTGCAAACGCCACGAGCGCTTTCAAAACACAGCGCCGGCCCGAAGCCGTCGAGGTGACTTCGCCGAAACTATACGTCGGCAATCTCTCCTTCGATGCCGCGGAGAGTGACTTGCACGAGCTCTTCAGCGGAGTCGGCGTGGTGCGAAATGCCGAGATCGTCACCCACCGCGACACCGAAAAATCGAAGGGCTTCGGCTTCGTGCTGATGACGACCATCGACGAAGCGAAGCGCGCGGTGACTGAGCTGCACGACCGGGATTTCCTCGGCCGCAAGCTCGTGGTCAGCGGCGCGAAAACGACTGACCGCGAGACCAACTATCGCGGCTGAATTCCGCCCGACATTTCTGAAAACTGACCCGGGAGACTCAGCGAAATCTGAGTCTCCCGCTTCCGTTTCCAAATGAGCGATAAACTCGAAAAAGGCTTCGCGAAAGCAGGCGTGGCGGACGCGACCCGGCATCTCTTTTTCTGCATCGGCCCCGACTGCTGCAAATCGCGCGACGGCGAGGAACTGTGGGAGCACGTGAAAAAACGCGTGAAAGAATCCGGACTCAAAGTCATGCGAACCAAAGCAGCGTGTCTGCGGGTCTGCACGGGCGGGCCGTGGCTCGTGGTTTATCCGGACGGCGTCTGGTATGGCGCGGTCACGCCCGCGCGATTCGAGCGCATCCTGCAGCAGCACCTGCTCGGGGGTCAGGTCGTGGAGGAGTGGGTCGCGGTCAGGAATTCGCTGGGCTGCGCGTCGAGTTCTTCGGCTGGCAACGCGACGGACTGAAGCGCGCTGCGCAATGCTTCGAGCCGCCGGCGGAGATCCGCCGGACTGCGATAATTCGTCCGCACGATCCACCAGACGCGCGCGATGCCGCGCGGCGCGGTCAGCTTCCCGAGCAGCACGCTCCTGACTTCCGGCCGTCCGTACGCCGACAAAAAAGCGAGCGCGCACGGCATCCACAGATCCGCGCGGATGCGTCCGACGAGGTCCTGGAGAAACACGAGCAGGTCGTCCGCATGGCGCTCGATCGCCGGCAACCCGGGAGCGTGCATCACTTCAAAATCGATCAGACGCGCCCGCTGGTGCGCCTCCTCGAAAATGAAGTTCCCCGCGTGCGGATCGCCATGCGACCACGGCCCCGCAAATTCCTCGCACCCGCATCGATGCGCCCGATGAAGCTCGCGCCCCGCCGCGGCTGCCATCGCCGGGGTGATCGTCCCATTATCGAGAAAGACCGTGAGATTCACCCCCGGCAGCTCTTCAGCCGCGACCGCTGACGGACCTTCCACCGCCGCCCGAAAGCGCTCTCCGTGAAGCCGCGCGAAACAATCCACCTCCCAGCGCTGCCAGGTCGCCACATCCGCGATCACCCGAATCGGCGCGCGCGCGAGCCGGAAAAAAACATTCGCCCCGGCGATGACCCAGCGCGCCGTGATGCGCCGCCGCTTGATCCAGAACATGCGGTTAGCTTGGATCGCCCGCCGCATTTCGTTGATCTTGATGCGATCGACGAGGGAACCGGCGGAGGCGACGAAAGCGGTCATGGGCGGAGCAATGTATGCACCGGATCGCACTCCAGAAAAGCCCTGGCCGGGGAAACTTACGCACATGCCTGCCCGCAGAAACAGACCGCCCGACGGCTCTCCTGGTGTCGATTCAGCAACGGAGCAGTGCCGGGGTTATTTCAGAAAATTACCGGGCGGGCACTCCGCTCGCGCGTGAGCCGCTGGCGCGAAATCGAACGATGGCTACGGTTTCGCTGGTTCGGGCGGGGCGGGCGGCGCAGCCGGAGGCACGACTTCAGTAACAGGCACCGCGACCGCCGACGTCGCCGCCGCTGGCAACGGTTGAGTCGGAGGCGGCACCGCTGCCGACGGAGCGGGTGCCGCCGGCTTGTCCACGAGCGGCAGTTCGAACGCGCTTTTATCCGGCAGACTGATCGCAAACGTCCCGGGCGTCTGAGCCGTGGTCGCCTTCGTCATCTCGTCCGGCGTCGAGCCGCCGAGCGTCAGTTTCCCGGCGGCAGCCGCCGTCTTGAAAGTCACCACGACCCTCGGCTTGTCGAAACCATCGTCGGGTTTCGTCGCGCCAGCCCACCGCACCGCCCGAAGTCCCGCCAGCGTATTCACCAGCGATTGCGCATTGGCCTGGTTCACCGCGCCGTCGCCTTTCGCCAGCTTCCATTGCTCCTTTTCCCGCACGAGCGCGATCGGCGCCTGCTCGCCCCGCGTCACTTCGAGCGACGTGATTTCCTCCGGCTTGAATTTGAAAATCGTCAGTTCCTGCCACCGGATCGGATCCGTCGGGATCGCCTCCAGGATCGACTTGTTGACCGACAAAATGAACGGCTCGTCGTCCAGCTTCGCGAAAACATTCTCACCTTCGATCTTCCCGAAAAGGACCGCCACGATCGGCTTTTCTCCGGCCTTTTCCTCCGCCGTATTTTCCGAGGCGAAAGAACTCAGCGTCACCTTCACTGACGGCTGATCGAGGCCGTATTTCGGCAACTCCGTCGCCACATCCGCCACGAAAGCCGTCACCTGCTGCGCCTTCAACGCATTCAAAAGACCGCTCGCCAGCGCACCATTGACCGGCATGTCCTTGTCTCCCTTTCGCACCCAATCCTCGCCCTTGCGCGCCAGCACGACCTTCTGCGCGCCCGCGGACTCGATCGTGATGCGGTCCACGATATCCGATTCCACCCGCACCAGATTCTTGTCGCGCAAATCGTTCGGCTGAACGGTCAACAGTTGCTCGATCGACTTCGGCAGCAACACGACGGAGTCACGCGCCGAGAGCTTCGCGTAAGTCTTTTCCTTGTCCTTCTCGTCTTTCGGATTCGACCCGATTTGCAACACCACCGGCTCCTTCGCTTCTTCGACAGAAAGTGCAACCGTCCCGCGGGGCTCCTGCAGCCCATAAGCCCCGAGATTCGCCGAATCGGCCATAAAGGACTCGATGTGTGCCGTTGTCGCTTGCGAGATCAAATCGCCGATCTTCGAGTCATCCCCGCGCGCCTTCAAAGGCTTCACCAATGACCAATGCGCATTCTTCTTCTCCAACTCCAGTTCGCCCGCGCTGCTTTTGATCACGGCTTTGTTCACCTGCGCCGTGCTGACTTCCGTGAGCTTCCGGTCGCGGAAATCATCCGGCTTCTTGGTGAGCTGATTTTTCAAGTCATTTGAGATGACATAGACGGTGCCCGAGCCTTCGAGCTTCGCGTAAATTTTTCCCTCCACCGCGGCATCCTTGCCGAGCACCAACTCCACCGGCTTCTCACCGCCACTCAACTTGATCCGCGTGTCCGAGTTCCCCAAGCCGAACTCCTTGATCTGTTCCTTGCTCGCGCCCTTCCCGCCCTCGCCAATCACCGCATCGTGCTTCATCGACTCAGTCGTCGTGAAGAGCTGGTTCAGCACTGAAGTGTCAGCCCGGTCCTTGATTGGCTCCTCCAGATACCACGCGCCATTCTCCTTTTTCCGCAGCTCGATCTTGGTCTCACTGTTCTTGATCGAAATGGCGTTGATCTTATCGCGGTCGATCTGGGTCACCCGCTCGCCGCGCTCCCGCGCTTCCTTGGCGTTGGGCCGCTTGTTTTCCACAAACCAGACGTAGGCAAAGATGCCCGCCGCCACCAGAAACAGAAGGAGTGTCGAACGAAACTTCATGGGTTGATCAAGTAAGGTTGGGAGTTAGGACCGGCGCAAAATCCACACGCCCAATCCGATCGGGAGCACCAGTCCCGGAATGCACAGGATGACGGTCAGAGCGAGCTTCATCAGCTTCGTCTCATCCAGGTCGAGATGCACCGGTTCCTTGGCCTTCGGCGGAATGCCGATGAGCGTCTCGCGGTTGAGCAGCCAATTCATCCCTCCCATCGCAAAGTCGATGCCGACTTCCGCGATGCGCAGTCCTTCGTCAGTCAGCCAACCCGCGTTTCCCACCACGATCATCCGTCCGGTATCGACCTTCACGCGCGCGTCGCCCAGCGCGCCCTTCTCCACCGCAGCGGCGATGGTCAGCGGGCCTTGGTGATCCTTCTTCGGATCGAAGTAAGGCGTCTCCTTCCCGCCGGTGAACTCTGTCTCGCCCCAGAACTCTTTCGACGACTGAATCAGGGGCGTCACCCGCAGGTTATCCATCTGCGCCTTCTTCTGATCGACCTGCAGCGATTCCGTCGCGCCGAGGAGTCCCGTGTCGACCCCGGCGAGGTCTTTCGTGATCTCCCGGCTCTGCTCGGTAATGATCCCTGTCGGCGAACTCACAACGATCGTGCGCAACCCGATTTGTTGGTTCTCGCCCATGCCAATCCCGGTTCCCGTGCGCAACACGCGGTCATGGGTTGGCGCGATTCCGTTGGTGACAAGGAAGGCATCGAGCCGCGGCGTCCGGCCTTCCGGATCGAGCAAAATCAAGAGTCTTCCCTTCTTGCTCCAAAAGTCCCCCACCAGCTTGATCTCGCGCTCCGAAAGATCGGCCCGCGGCCCAAACAACATGAGCGCCGTCGCGTCGTCCGGCACCTTCTCCACATCGTTGAGCCGCAGCGTGTCGAGCTTCACGTTCTGACGCTCGGCGTAGGCTTTGAAAGTGGCGACCGCCGGCGTATTCAACTCCGGCTCTCCATGCCCGGAGAGGAAGTAAACCTTGTTCTGTTTGTCTTCGCTGATCTCGAGCAAGGCTCCGGTGATCACCTGCTCGCCTTTGAATGCCTTCAAGCGCGGCTGCTGCCCCGACATCATCGCGAACTGATCCTGCTGATCGAAGACCGCCATGTCCTGCGCGTTCACGAACTTGGTCCGCCCGTTGTAGTCCAGAATGACGATGTTGTCGCTGGCTCCGAACTTATACTTCGATGCCAGTTCCTTCGCGCGCAGGATGTTGTTGTAAGGATCGACAAACTCGACCTCGAACTTCTTTTTTGAGGTGTATTCGTATTCCTTGAGCAACTGACCCACGTCCCCCGCAATGGGGACATTCGGGTTGAAGAAGACGACCGCCTTGACAGGCTTCTGCAAGCCGGTCAGGAAGTTCGTCGTCATCGGACTCAGTTGATACTTCTTGTTGCGGGAGAAATCCCAGCGCTTGAACTGCCGGAACCCGATGAAGTTGATCATCGCGATGATGCAGAAGATGATCAGCAGTTGAACGAAGACGTTCAGTCCAATCTGGAAACGTTTGATCCGCACAACCTTTGCCGGTTGAGGAGAGGAGGTCTCTTTAGCCATGATAAGAAATCGTAAGTCGGCGACGCGGGGTTAGGCCTTCCACTTCCGGTACTGGAAGACTTGGAAGTTCACGAACAAGACGAGAGCCGTCATCGTCAGATACCAGATGATCGGTCGCGAATCGATTAACCCGCGGGAAAAATCACCCATGTGCTCGATCGCCGACACGTAACTGATGACGTCGCGCAACAGTGGGTTGGTGACATTGAAGATGAAGGTCACGAGTCCGCCGATGAACACTCCGAAGATCGCGACGAAGGTCATCACCGCGGCGTTGATCTGTTCAGTCGTCAGCGCTGAGGCCAGGCAACCGATCGAGATGTAAAACATGCCGATGAGCGCGAGCAGAAGGTAGCTTCCGCCGTATGCTCCGGCTGCCAGCGCGGCTTGCTTCCCTGTGATGAATTGAAAGGCGAGAAAGTAGGTGGCGGTCGGCGCCCACAGGATGCAGTAAAAAAGGAACGCGCCAAAGAACTTGGCCAGCACTACCTGCCAGTCCTGCACGGGTGCGGTGGTGACGGTCTCGAAGGTTCCCATGCGAAACTCATCCGCATAAGTCCGCATCGTGATCAGCGGGAAGATGAGGATGAAGGGGAACCAGAAGAGGACGGTGTTGAACGCGGCCTCGACCACGGTCACTTCGGCTTCACTCCGGTTGAGGAACATGACGCCGGAGTAGAAATTGAAGCCGGTGGCGATCAGGAAGAAGAAGATCACCACGTAGGCGATCGGAGAATAGAAGTAAGACTTCAGCTCTCGTCCGAGGAGGGTGAGGAAGGTTCTCATGGGCAGGTCAGATGGGTTCAGCTATCCGAGTGAGTCAGTTCGACGAAGACATCTTCGAGCGTGGCGCGGCGGCGCGTGAGTTCCCGCAAGCCCCAGTGCCGGCTGGAAACCAGGCGCATCACTTCTTCGCTGGGATCGGCATTGGCCTCGAGGCGAAGATTGAAGGTGCTGTAGTCGCCTTCCTTCTCCTCGGTCACGTCCTTGACTCCTGTAACTTGGGAAAGCATCAATCGCCCGTCGTCCGCATTGACTTTGGCTTCCACACGGAGGGCGCCCGCGGTGCGATGCGCGCGGAGCAGGTTCTCGGCGGTGTCAGAGGCGCGAATCTGTCCTTTATGAATGACGATGACGCGCGAGCACATGATCTCCACTTCCGGCAGGATGTGTGTGGAAATCAGCACCGTGCGTTTGTGCGCGAGATTCTTGATCAGCTCGCGCACGTGCCGGATTTGGTTCGGGTCGAGACCGATGGTCGGCTCGTCGAGAATGAGCAGGTCAGGGTCGCTCACCAGCGCATCCGCGAGGCCGACCCGCTGCCGGTAGCCTTTGGAAAGCGCACCGATGAGCTTCCGCTCGACCGGGCGAAGATGACAGAGCTCCAAGACATCGCCGACGCGCTCCTTGACCTTGCCCCGCGCGACACCTTTCAACGCCGCCCGGTAACGCAGATATTCGTCCACGCGCATGTCGTGGTAGAGCGGGGTGTTTTCCGGGAGGTAACCGAGATGCCGCCGAGCTTCCAGTGACTGACTGAAGACATCGAAACCGGCGATCGTGGCCCGACCGGACGTGGCGGGCAGGTAGCTCGTCAGGATCTTCATCGTCGTGCTTTTCCCCGCGCCATTTGGCCCGAGGAAGCCGACGACTTCGCCTTTTTCAACCTCGAAGTTGAGGTTGTTGATCGCGGTGACGCCGGAGTAGCGCTTGGTGAGATTTTCGACTTTGATCATGGGAAGGAAGTGACTTATCGGGCGGTGAGAGCGACTGGCTGGAGCTGGCGCAAGTTCTGTCCGCGCACGCGGCGTACGACTCCCACTGTGAAGTCCACGACAGAGCCCGAACTGGCTTGCTCCAGCAGGTCTTCCACCTGTTTGAAGGACGTGACCTCGTATCGGCCGACCTGATGGATGACAAGCCCTTGTTTCATCCCTGCCTGGTCCGCAGCGCTTCCCTTTGCCACGTCGGCAATCAGGACGCCGGAACTGGCTTCGTCGCCGAAAGTCTCTTTCAACTCGGGTGTGAGATCCTGGAGCTGCAGTCCGAAGTATTTTCGCGCCAGCGAGGGAGATCCGGGCAACTTTCCGGCACCCTTTCCAGACGCGATTTTCTTGAATTCGGCGACTTTCTTTTTCACCACTTCGCCCGAGATCGCAAATCCAAGTCCCTGAGTCGGGACACCTTGCGGGGTGAATGCCATCTTCACCGAACTCACGCCGACGAGTTTGCCGTTGAGATCGACCAAAGGGCCGCCGCTGTTGCCTGGATTGATCGCCGCGTCGGTCTGGAGCAAGTCCTTGTATTCCACGTCCTGCACTGAGATCGCGCGTCCTTTCGCACTGAGAATCCCACGCGCCACGGAGCTGCCGTAGCCGAGTGGATTGCCGAGGACGAGGACCGTTTGGCCAAGCAAGTTGGGCGACAGGTCGTTCGGACTGATGAATGGCAGTGGGATCTTGCTCTCGATTTTGATGAAGGCCAAGTCCGAGTCCGGCGCGCCGGTGATGTATTTGGCGTCGTAGGTCTTCCCATCCGGCGTCGTGACGGAAATCTTCAAGTCGGCTGCGCGCTCGACTACGTGCTCATTTGTAATGATGTAGCCCGCCGGATCGACGATGAAGCCGGACCCGAGGCTCTGGACGGTTTGCCGCAAGGTGCGTGGCGGCCGCGCCGCGCCGCCGAAGTAGTTGTTCAAAAACTCCTCGTAAGGATCCCGCACCGTCCGCTTCACGATCCGCTCGGTGTTGATGTTGACCACGGCCGGCATCGCTTTGCCGACGGCGATGACGCTCGGCTCGGTCGCTGGATCGGTTTGCGAACGAGCAGACACCACGAGAAACGCAGCGACGAGCGCGACGAGAATACTACGGACTTTCAGGCGGCGTAGAGTCATCGGGAATTTTTGGATTGGCTGAGACAGCGATCCTTCGATCCCGCTCAAAATTTTCCTCGACCGACGCGAATGAAGCCGGCGAATTGGGAAAAGAGCTGTATCCGGGAAGAGCGGGCGACTACCGACACGCGATTCGGTGTTTATGAAAAAGCTTCTTTCCCTCGCTCTCATCTCGGGACTTTTCCTCACCATCACTGGTTGCGTTGACGAAGTCGCAGTCACCAGCCGCCGCGATCACCGACCCGGCTATTACGCGGATCGGCGTTCGTCCACGTATTATGAAACGCGTCCCGTTTATCGCGAGCGTCCCGCATACTACGACGACGGCTATTACGGTCGCGGTGATGTGCGCGTGTATGATGCGCCGCGTCCCCGCCACAGTGACGTTCGTGTCGTTTTTTGATTGAGTTGCATACGGTCGCTAAGAAAAGACACCCTGCGGCTGCACGCTGCGAAGCCTTGCGCGGCCGGAATTCCAACAATCCACCCATATACCCCGATGAAAACACTTCCGATACTCAGCCTGATTTGCGCGTTTACAGGACTGTTGATCCTTCCAGCCTCGGCCAAGGACAAAGATAAAGACAAGGACAAGGACAAGGACAAGAAGCACAAGAAACACTCGGAGGAATACTACCGGGATCATCGTCCGACCGTGTCGGTGGAGATCGGCGATCCTCGCCGGAACTACTACCGCCCATCTTCGACTGTGATCGTCGAGCGGGAACGTCCGGTTTACTACGAGCGGCAGACGTATGTGGAGCGCCCGAGTTACTCCGGTCGTTCGATCGAGATCGACGTGCAACGTGGGCTTTCACGCCGCGGGTACTATCACGGTCCGATCGATGGAGACATCGGGCCGGGGAGCCGAGCCAGCATTCGCGCGTTTCAGGCAGATAACGGATTCGCGCCCACCGGCCGCATCGACCGCGGGCTCCTCGAGTCTCTGCGATAACCCTGATTTTTTTCAGCTCACACCAGTCTTACCTGATCAACTCATGATTCTCACCATTGCCGCTCAGGACACGATTTTAAGAGCGCATGCTGAAAACGCAGGGTGGTGGCTCAGTTTGACAAGGATTGTAGGGCGACCGCTCCGGTTGCCGAGGCAGGCGGAGCGCCTGCCCTACAATTCCCGGCAAACTGAGCCACTACCAAACGCAGAAGCGGTTTGGCAAGGCGTGGACGGGCCGCTACTTTCCGCCGCTCATGAAAAAACTCCTCGCGTTTCTCGGCCTCGCAACGGCTCCCCTGGCTGACGCCGCCGAAGTCCCGACGATCACGATTTCCAAAAGCGACAAGCTCAGCATCTCGGTGACCGGGCTACCGGCGGATCAGGCCAAGATTTTGCAGAATGACCTGGCGCTGTCGGGGTATTTCAAAATCACGCCGCCGGGGGCTGCGGGATTTTTGGTGAGCCGACTCGGGGCGGTCGCGGATCACGGAGGGAAGGTCATTTTACAGAAGGCCTACGATGGGACGGGGCGGGGGCCGGTGCATGCCTTTGCCGATGACATCGTGGAGACGCTGACGGGGAACCGCGGGATCGCGCACACGCGGGTGGCGTTCGTGGCGACGCAGACGGGGAAGAAGGAAATTTACCTCGCCGATGCGGATGGGGCGGGGGTGACGCAGCTCACGCGCGACGCGAATATCAGCGTCGCGCCGAGCCTCAGCCCGGATGGGCGGTCGCTGGTTTATACGGGTTACAAAAGCGGCTACCCGGACGTGTATGAAATCGTGCTCGGGAGCGGCGCACGGAACCGGATCATCAAATTTCCGGGCACGAATTCCGGCGCGGCGTACTCGCCGGATGGCGGCAAACTCGCGCTGACTTTGAGCAAGGACGGCAACCCGGAACTCTACGTCACGAGCGCGGGCGGCGGCGGCGCGCGGCGGCTCACGCACACGCCCGGCGTCGAGTCCTCCCCGACGTGGTCGCCGGATGGAAACGAGCTCATTTATTCGAGCGACGACCGCGGCACGCCGCAGCTCTACCGCATCTCCGCGAGCGGCGGCGGGGCGCAACTTCTCTCGACCGGGCACGGCTACAACACGGAGCCGAATTGGTCGCCGGATGGGAAAAAGATCGCGTTCAATGTCCGCGATGGCGGCGGGTTCGGCGTCGCCATTCTCGAGCTCGGGAGCGGGCAGACGCGGCTCGTCGGCGAGGGGCAGGATCCGGCGTGGGGCGCGGATTCGCGGCACCTGATTTTCGCGAGCGGCGGCGCGCTGATTTTGCTCGACGCGCAGACGGGCCAAAAGACAACTCTCGTCAGCGGCTTGGGCGAAATCTCCGAGCCGACGTGGTCCCGCTAAAATCCGTTCCCGCGCGGCCAATGAGGGGATTCAGCAGGAAAACAGGAAAACAGGAAGGAGAGGATTTTCCGCTCCTGTTTTTCTGTTTTCCTGCTTAATCCCATCCGGAAGCTGTTTTCTCCAGACGCTCTCACTTTCATCAAAATGCACCTCTCCCATCTCCTCCGCGCCGCCTGCATCGCCCTCCTCGCGCTCACGCTCAGCTCGTGCGCGAACAAGAAAAAAACGGGCGGCCAGTACGGCGCGACCGACAGCGATTCGGTGAACGGCACCGCGCTCCCGGACAGGCAGGAGGGCGTCTCTTTTCTCGGTGAAAATGTGGACCGCAACAAATTCGGCCCGGTGCATTTCGGCTACGACAGCTTCGCGGTCGGAGACGAGGAGCGGGGCAAAATTCACGAGGTCGCGGAGTTCATGCGCAGCAGCTCGAAGTCGATCATCATCGCCGGCTTCACCGACGAGCGCGGCACGCCGGAATACAACCGCGGGCTCGGTGAGCGCCGCGCCCAATCTGTGCGCTCCGCGCTGATTTCCGCAGGTGCGGACGGCAGTCGTTTGCAGACCGTGAGCTTCGGTGCGGAGATGCCCGCCGACGCTGGCTCGAGCGAATCCGCGTGGGCGAAAAACAGGCGCGCCGAATTCGGCGTCGTGCGGTGATCCCGACGACCCTCGATCTCACCGTCGTCATGCCCTGCCTCAACGAGGCGGAGACGCTCGTGGCGTGCATCGAAAAGGCGAAGCTCGGGATTGCGCGCGCGGGCGTCACCGGCGAAGTGCTGATCGCCGACAACGGCTCGACCGACGGCTCGATCGAGCTCGCGGAAACGCATGGCGCGCGGCTCGTCCGCGTGCCGGAAAAGGGCTACGGCAGTGCGTTGCGTGGCGGCATCGAAGCGGCTCGCGGGCGCTGGCTGATCATGGGTGACGCGGATGACAGCTACGATTTTTCCAACATCACCGGCTTCGTCGAAAAGCTCCGCGCGGGCGACGATCTCGTGATGGGCTGCCGCCTCCCGAGCGGCGGCGGCACGATCGCTCCGGGCGCGATGCCGTTCAAAAACCGCTGGCTCGGAAACCCCGTGCTCTCGAATCTCGGACGCCTGTTTTTCAAAACCCCGATCCGCGATTTCCACTGCGGACTGCGCGGCTTTTCGCGCGCCGCGTACGACCGGATTCATCCGAAAACCACGGGGATGGAATTCGCGTCCGAGCTGGTGATGAAGGCGTCGCTGAAAGGGATGCGAGTGAGCGAAGTGCCGATCACGCTCCACAAAGACGGGCGCTCGCGTCCGCCTCATCTGAAGCCGTGGCGCGACGGCTGGCGGCACCTGCGTTTCATGCTGATCTACTCGCCGCGCTGGCTCTTTCTCGTGCCGGGCCTGGTGCTCGCCGTGCTCGGCGGGATCGCGGCACTGGCGATCGTGTTCGCGCCGCGGATGGTCGGCGGCGTGCAGTTCGACGCGGGGACGTTGAGCGTCGCCTGCATGTGCGCGATCATCGGCGTGCAGTTCGTCGCGCTGGCGTGTTTCACGAAGGTCTTCGCGATCGGCGAAGAGTTGCTGCCCGACGATCCGAAGTTCTCCCGCGTCTTCCGATTCTTCACTTTGGAGAAAGGACTCATCGTCGGCGTACTGCTCTTCGCCGCGGGTGCGGCTTCGCTCGCGTGGTCGTTTTGGCTGTGGAAACGCGCGGGCTTCGGCGCGCTCCCGTACGGCGAAAACCTGCGCCGCGTCATCGCCGCCGCGACGCTCCTCACGCTCGGAATCCAAGTCATGGGCGCGAGTTTTTTCATGAGCGTCCTCGGCCTGAAAACCACTTCGCGCCATCCGCCGGAAAGCACGGCGTGAAGCAGGACACAGACAGCGTCCACGCCGAAAAGTGACGCGAGCAAAGATGAAGCAGGAAGCCATGAAGCCTGGAAAAAGCAGCTTCCCTCAGTTTCCTGGCTTCCTGGCTTCCTGCTCAAATTCGTCCGGGAAAATCCTTCGGCGATCATCCTGAAAGATCATTTCCGCCATGAGCTTCGACTACCTCATCGTCGGCGCGGGGTTCGCCGGCGCGGTGCTCGCGGAGCGGCTCGCCACTCAGCTCGGCGCGCGGTGCCTGGTCATCGATCGGCGCGAGCACATCGGCGGAAATGCCTTCGACAAATTCGACGCGGCGGGCGTCCTCATCCACCCGTACGGCCCGCATTATTTCCGCACGAACTCCGACCGCATCGTCGCGTATCTGAGCCAGTTCACGGAATGGCGGCCGGTCGATTACAAAATCCTCGCGTGGACCGGCGGTCGGTTCTGGCAGTTCCCAATCAATCTCAACACCTTCGAGCAACTGCTCGGTCGGCCCTCGTCGTCCGACGAAATGGAGGCGCTCCTCGCGGAGTGGCGCGTGCCGATCGAAAGGCCTGCAAATTCAGAGGAACTCATCCTCAGCCAAGTCGGCGAGCGGCTCTACGAGATGTTTTTCAAGAACTACACGCGCAAGCAATGGCACCGCGAACCGCGCGAGCTCGACCCGAGCGTTTGCGGCCGCATCCCGCTCCGCACCAATCGCGACGACCGCTTTCTCACCGAGAAATTCCAGGCGCTACCGGCGCACGGCTACACGCCGATCTTCGAGAAAATGCTGGCGCATCCGAACATCGAAGTGCGGCTCAAAACCGACTACCGCGAAGCACGCGCGCAGGTCGATTTCCGGCACCTCATTTTCACCGGGCCCATCGACGAATACTTCGATCACTGCTTTGGCCCGCTGCCGTACCGCTCGCTGCGTTTCGAGCCGGAGACCTTCACCGACCGCGAATTTTTCCAACCCGCGATGCAGGTGAATTATCCGAACGATCACGACTTTACCCGCATCGTCGAGATCAAGCACGCGACCGGGCAGATCATCCCCGCGACCACGATCGTGCGGGAATATCCGCAGGATTTCGGCCCCGGTCGCGAGCCGTATTATCCGATCCCCGCGCCCGCCGCGCGCGCACTTTACGACCGCTACGCCGCGCTCGCCGCGACCGAGTCGCGCGTCACTTTCACTGGCCGCCTCGCGACTTATCGGTACTACAACATGGATCAGGTCGTCGGCATGGCCCTCGCCGATTTCGAGAGGTTGAGCGCGATACCTTTGGCCGGGTGAAACGCGCGGCGCGGCAATTTTCAAAAGTCATCCTGAGCGAAGTGGAGCGCCAGCGGAACGCAGTCGAAGGACCTCTAACTATTTCCCCGAACACGCGCGCAACGGGGAAATAGTTAGAGGTCCTTCGACTCCGCTTCGCTGCGCTCAGGATGACGGGCTGGGCATCAACAAACCCACGCATCGCACTCTACGTGCCGCGCAAAAACCCGGTGAGCGGGCTCGTCGGCGACGCGGAATCGAGGCGCTCGGCGAGCCCAATGTCGTAGGCCTCGCGGCCGGCTTCCACGGCTTTTCGGAAGGCCGCTCCCATCCGCGCCGGGTCGGCGGCGATGGCGATGGCGGTGTTCACGAGCACGGCGGATGCGCCCATTTCCATCGCCTCCGCCGCCTGGCTCGGCGCGCCGATGCCGGCATCGACGATGACCGGCACGGTCGCCTGCTCGATGATGATTTCGATTTGCGCGCGCGTCTCGATGCCGCGATTGCTGCCGATGGGAGAGCCGAGCGGCATCACCGTCGCGGTGCCGACGTCCTGCAAACGTTTCGCGAGGACCGGGTCGGCGTTGATGTAAGGCAGGACGATGAAGCCCTCGCGCACGAGGATTTCCGCGGCTTTCAGCGTCTCGATCGGATCGGGGAGCAGGTAGCGCGGGTCGGGATGAATCTCGAGTTTCACCCAATCCGAAATCCCTGCCGCCCGCGCGAGACGCGCGAGCCGCACCGCTTCCTCCGCGTTCATCGCGCCGCTGGTATTCGGCAAAAGCAGATATTTTTTCGGGTCGATGAACTCGAGAATATTGGCGAACGGATCGCCCTTTCCCGACAAGTCCGCGCGCCGCAAAGCGACCGTGACGATCTGCGTGCCGCTCGCTTCCAGCGCGGCGGCCATCGCTTCATTCGAGGAAAATTTGCCCGTCCCGAGCAGCAGCCGGGAGTGGAATTCGCGCCCTGCGATGATCAGCGGTGGCGAGGAAAATAGCATGGGTCGGCGACGGTATGGACGTGATCGCCACGACGCAAGAAACGGCTTTCCGCGAACTCGCGCCTTGAGAATCCGCGCCAGATTTCTACCGTGCGGCGTGCGCGAATTCGGGCCTCCTTCCAATACATTTGCCGGCTCGCTCCTCATCGCGCAGCCGAGTTTGCTCGACCCGAATTTTCGCAAGACCGTCCTCTTCATCTCGGCGCACGATGCGGACGAAGGTTCGTTTGGACTGGTGCTGAACCGCCCCGCGGAGCGCGCGGTGTCCGATGTTTTGCCGGGAAGGGAGCTCGGCGTTTTGATGCGCGTGCCCGTTTTTCTCGGCGGCCCGGTGGGCGTCGATCAGCTCGTGTTCGCATCGTTCACATGGCATCCCGAGACCGACCGCATCGAGTGCCGGCATCATCTCGGCATCGATGAGGCGCAGCAAAGTGTGGCTGCGGAAAACACCACCGTGCGCGCCTTCATCGGATACGCCGGGTGGACGAAAGGGCAGCTCGAGGCGGAGCTGAGACAGCGCGCCTGGCTCATCGGCAAACCCAGCCGCGAGGCGCTGGACATCCGGCATTGCCAGACCTTGTGGCGCGAGCTGCTCAGCGGTTTCGGCCCGCAATTTCGCCTCGCCGCGGAAGCGCCCGACGACCTCTCGCGGAACTGACTTTCGCTGAGACAACGCGCTTGCTTCGCGGATCGGCGACGCGCGATAGTCCGCGCTCTTTTTTTGACCAGCACCATGCAGAAATTCGGCATAGGACTCGCGGGAATGGGCAACGTCGGCGCAGGTGTTTTCAAGCACCTGACGCAGAATCGCGCCCTGCTTCGGGAACGTCTCGGCTACGAGCTGGAGGTAAAAAAAATCGCGGTTCGCGATCTCGCGAAGGCCCGTGGCATCAGCGTTCCCGGTGATTTACTGACGACGAACTGGCGCGAGTTGCTCGACGATCCGGCCGTCCAGATCATCGTCGAATTGATGGGGCAGAAAGCGGAGAGCCTCGAGTTGATCCTCAGCGCGATCGAGCGGAAGAAGATCGTCGTCACTGGCAACAAGGCGCTGCTCGCCGAGCACGGCGCGGAGATTTTCGAGGCCGCGTTTTTGCACAAGGTGCCGGTCTTTTTCGAGGCCGCGGTCGGAGGGGGAATCCCGATCATCAAGTCCATCCGCGAGGCGTTCATCGGCAACCACGTCCAGTCGATCCACGGCATCGTGAACGGCACGAGCAACTACATCCTCACGCGCATGACCGAGGCCGGCATGGGCTTCGCCGCCGCGCTCCGCGAGGCGCAGGATGCGGGCTACGCCGAGGCCGATCCGGCGCTCGATGTGAATGGCGGCGACGCCGCGCACAAGGCGATCATCCTCGCGTCGCTGGCCTACGGATTTTGGGTGCCGCCGGAGAAGGTTTTCGTCGAAGGAATCGAGCAGCTCACCGCGGCGGACATCTGCTTCGCGCGGCGGCTCGGCTACCGGATCAAACTCCTGGCGATCATCAAAGCTGAGGAGGGCGAAATCGAGGTGCGCGTGCATCCCACGCTGGTCCCGGAGAAGCACGTGCTCGCCAGCGTCAACGGCGTCTTCAACGCGATGGCGGTGAAGGGCGACATCGTCGGAGAGACGCTTTTTTACGGACGCGGCGCGGGCCAGGACGCGACCTCCAGCGCGGTGATCAGCGACCTCGTCGAGGCCGCCGATGCGCTCGCTTCACCGCGGCGAAACCTCGGCTTCATGCCGCACGGGCTTTACGGCACCTGCAAGCCAATCGAGCAGATCGTCTCCGAATATTACCTCCGCCTCACCGTCGATGATCGCCCCGGCGTCATCGCCCAGATCGCGAACATCCTCGGCGAGCTGAACGTCGGGATTTCCTCGATCCTCCAACCCGAGGCCGCGGAGGGCGAAATGGCCTCGCTGGTCCTCATGATTCACCGCGCGACCAACGCACAAATCGACGCCGCGCTCGCCCGTATCGCCGCGCTCGGCTGCGTGAAAAAAGCGCCGCGGATGATCCGCGTGGAGCACTTCGCGTGAGCCCGACCCTTGTTGCCCGCCGCGTTTTCCCTACCTTCCGGCCATGACCACCGACGAAATGAAACGCCTTCTGCACGGCTCGCCGTTTGTCCCGTTCACGATCTTTCTCGCAGGCGGAGAAAACTACAAAGTTGACCATCCTGATTTTGCGACGCTCTCCCGCGGCGGGCGCATTCTGGCGATCAGCTTGGAGGATGAAGAAGCCTTCGCCCTCGTGGATGTGATGCTCGCCACGCACATCGTAACGCACCCCATTTCATCTCCCATCAGTTCTTGAGCGCGCAACCTTTCCGACCGCTCAATGACCGAGGTGTCATCGCGCGCTGGCAGCAGTATCTGCCGGTCAGCGACGCCACGCCTTTCGTCTCGCTGAATGAAGGCTCCACGCCGCTCATTCATTCGCCAAAACTGAGCGCACGCGTCGGTCGCGGGTGCGAGGTTTTCGTAAAATACGAGGGTTTGAACCCGACCGGTTCGTTCAAAGATCGCGGCATGACCGTGGCGCTGTCGAAAGCCGTGGAAGCTGGCGCGCAGGCGGTGATCTGCGCCTCGACCGGCAACACCTCCGCGGCGGCGGCAGCCTACGCGGCGCGGGCGGGGATCACATGCGTCGTGCTTTTGCCGGCGGGAAAAATCGCGTTTGGAAAACTGGCGCAGGCGTTCATGTACGGCGCGAAAGTGATCGCGATCGACGGCAATTTCGACGACGCGCTGCGGCTCGTGCGCGAGATCGGGGAGACGGAGCCGATCGCGATCGTGAATTCGATCAACCCGCACCGGCTGCAAGGCCAGAAAACCGCGGCCTTCGAGATCATCGAGGAACTCGGCGACGCGCCGGATTTCCACGTCCTGCCAGTCGGGAACGCTGGAAATATCAGTGCATACTGGATGGGGTACGGGGAATTCTTCGATCTCGGAAAAGCGACGCGGCGTCCGAAAATGGTCGGCTTCCAGGCGGCCGGTTCCGCGCCCATTTTTTACAACAAGATCGTCGAAAAGCCCGAGACAGTCGCGAGCGCGATCCGCATCGGGAATCCCGCGAGCTGGGAATTCGCGAACGCGGCGATCAAGGAGAGCAGCGGCTCGATCGACATCGTGACCGACGAGGAGATTCTCGCCGCGCAGGGCTGGCTCGCGTCGAACGAAGGAATTTTCGTGGAGCCCGCGAGTGCGGCAAGCATCGCGGGATTGTTCAAATCGCTCGACGCGACGCGGGTGAACGAGCGGCGTTTTCCGGCGATTCCCGACGGCAGCCGGATCGTCTGCACCGTCACCGGGCACGGCCTGAAAGATCCCGACGTGGCGAAGGAACAGTGCGGCTCGGTGATCCCGGCGAAGGCGGAGAAGGACGAGATTCTGCGGCTGATCCAACGGTGAATTCGAGGCCCGTATGTGGTGGAGCCGAGCAAGAGTCCCGTCATCCTGAGCGAAGTGAAGCGCCAGCGTAGCGGAGTCGAAGGACCTCTTACTTTTCCCTCGGGCGGGGCGCGCTGGGGAAATAGTTAGAGGTCCTTCGACTCCGCTACGCTGCGCTCAGGATGACAGCTTTGGCGGGCGGATCGCCGCGCCGGTGGAGGCATTGACAGGCCCGCGGACGGCGCGGATGCTCCGCGCCTTTCGCCATGAATTTGCCCTATCTCTGGATTGATTGCCCCTCGTGGGAGCTCGACTTTTTTGGTCTGCCGCACCGCATTCCGTGGCCTGCGGATGCCGATCCCGCCGGGGCCATCGCCGACCCGTTCGACGCCGAAGAAATGGTGCGCGGCATCGGGCTGATGAGCGCGGATGCAGTGGAGCCGTGGCTCGGATTTGCCAGCGCGTTCGCGTATTTCGAGGAGCTGTCGGAGGCGCTGGAAGACTCGGAAATCCGGCGCGCCCGTGAGCTGCTCGTCGAGATCGAAAAGGTGCATCCGGGCACTTCGTTCCGGCTTTTTCACGCGGCGAATATCGCGCAGCGCGAGGGGCGTTTCGACGACGCGATTCAGTCGTATCGCGAGGCGGCGGAGAAGACGCCGAACATCACCGAGGTGTGGAATAATCTGGGCGTCGTGCTCGCGATGACGGGACGCCGAGACGAGGCGGTGGCTGCGTTTCGCAAGACCGTCGCGATCAATCCGAACGACACCATCGCGCTCGAAGGTCTCGCGCAAGTGCGGGAGCTGGTGAAGCTGATGCGCGATTCGAACGATCCGAAATCGGCGATGTACGTGGAGATTCCGACCTTCCGCCAAATGACGACGAAGCAGATCGAAGTGATCGCGGCGGACGCGGATCAGTTGCTGAATTACGGCGAAGAACTCGTGCGCACGGGGATCGTGCCGGATGTCGGTTTGCTCGCGCTGG
Source organism: Spartobacteria bacterium (assembly GCA_043777315.1). Taxonomy (GTDB): domain Bacteria; phylum Verrucomicrobiota; class Verrucomicrobiia; order Chthoniobacterales; family Chthoniobacteraceae; genus CAIURC01. Next base: position 22,361 of record JAYVPW010000058.1, read on the forward strand.
AGAAAGCGCGCGAGGTTCGGCCCGCGGACCCGCGGACGCTTTTCGCGCTCGCGTCGGCGTATCGGGTGATGGGGAAGATCGACGAGGCGCGGGCCATCGGCGTGCGGATGACGGAGCTGCTGCCGGAAAACGGCGATGCGTTTTTTCATCTCGCGCAGCTCTGCAATGCGGCGGATGACACGGTCGGCGAGCGCGCCGCGCTGGAGCGGGCGATCGAGCTGAACCCGAACTTGCAGCCGGCGCTGGCGGTGTGGTTCGAGCTGAAACCGGCGGAGCACGACCCGGCGAAAGAACAGGAGCTCGTCGATTTCGCGGAGAGCAGGAATTCGTGGATGGCGTTCATCCTCGCGAGCGCGCTCTGCCGCGAGCGGGGTGATTTCAAGCGAGCCATGAAATGGGCCGAGCGCGCGGTGCAGATGGCGCCGGAGGCGGAGGAAGCGCTGCTGCATTTCACCGCGACGATCGGCGATGCGAAGGACATCCCGAAGCTCGCGACGGCGGTGAAGCCGCTCGTGGACAGCGGGAAATTTTCGAAGCGGCTGGACTGGAATTACGCCCACGTCCTGCGGCAGCTCGGGCTCGGGCAGGATGCGCTGAATGCGCTGCGGAAGGCCGCGTCGAGCGCCGATGCGCCGGACGATTTCAAGGCCACTTGCGCGACGACGATGGAGGCGTGGAGCGGGATGCTGACCGGCACCGGGGTGCCGCTCGAGGTGCATCAATCCGGCGTGCTGCTGCGCGATGTGCTGCTCACGCTCGAGGACGACGACGGCGGCGTAGTCTTGAACGCGGGCTCGCGGCTGCCGGAGCAGGGCACCTTTCCGTGGCGGGCGAATGGGCCGGAGACGAGCATTTTTTTGCAGCAGGGTCAGGCCGGCAGCGCGCCGGAGCCGCAGAGTCTCGGCGAGTTCAAGGTGCGCGGCATCCAGCCGAAGCCGGGCCAGCCGACGACGATCGAATGCCATGTGACGGCGCTCCCGGATGGCGCGCTGCATTTCCGCGCGGCGCAAAATGGGAAACGCCTGGCGGTCGGGTGGGCACCGCCGCGGCAGTTGGCGAAGTGACCTGTAGCCGGGGTCTGTGACCCCGGCGTGACGCTACAACCGGGCGAAGCGGAAGAATAGGTTCGCCGCCGTTTCTGTTTGCGCGGCGATTTCTTCGAGCGGGACGCCGCGGAGCTGGGCGATGCGTTCAGCCACGATCCTGGTGTGGGCGGGCTCGCAGCGTTTGCCGCGGTGCGGTGTGGGCGCGAGAAAGGGGCAGTCCGTTTCGACCATGAAAGTCCCGCCGGGCAGTCCGGCGGCGGTCGCCTGCACCTCGGCGGCATTTTTAAAAGTGACGAGGCCGGTGAAGGAAACGAGGTGGTTTTGCGCGAGGAGTTCCCCGGCCAGCGCGAGCCGTTTTCCGAAGCAGTGGAAGACCGCGCGCAGCTTGCCAGCGGACGGGGCCAGGATCGCGAGCGTGTCGTCCCACGCGTCGCGTTCGTGGATGATGACGTTGAGCCCGAGATCGAGGGCGAGGGCGAGTTGCTGCTCGAAGACCGAGGCTTGCGTCGCTTTCACCGAGCCGTCGGCGGCGCTGACGGTCGGGAGGCGGTGGTAATCGAGCCCGATTTCCCCGATGGCGACGACGCGCGGACTCGCCGCGAGCGCGCGCAGTTCGTCGATGAAATCATCGGGGGCCTCGCCCGCGGAGTTCGGATGCACGCCGATCGCGGCGAAGACATTCGTGTGCTGTTCGGCGAGCGCGACCGCGCGGCGGCTGCCTTCGAGCGAGGTGCCGATCGTGATGATTCGCGTCACGCCCGCCGCCGTGGCGCGCGCGAGGATGTCGCCGAGGTCGTCGGCGAACTCCGGGAAATCGAGGTGCGCGTGCGTGTCGGTGAGCACCGCTTATTTCCCGTAGCCCGCGGCGGGTGTGCCGTCGGCGTCGAGTTTGTCGCACGCCCAGAGGACGCCGTTCGTCACGAGATCGAGGTAGCGCACGTCGCTCACGGTCTCGTTGTTGTGGCCGATCGTGGTGCTGAAGACGCGGGTCTTTTTCGCGCCGTATTCATTGGTCCAGGCGACGACGGTCTCGACGTCTTTCGAGCCGGTGACGGTCTCGGTCCCGTCGGCGGATTTCGTTTTCTGCTCGATGGTCTGCTTGCCGCGGATGAGCGCTTTGCCGCCGAGGATTTGGAGGTTGTTGTAGAGTTCTTCCTTGATCGTCGTCCAATCGCTCATCCCTTTCGTGATCGGGCTTTCCTTGTCGGTGAAGGTGAGCGCGATCGGCAGTTGCGGACCGTGTCCGGTGGATTGGAGGCCCATGTATTCGTACCAGGTCGCGTTGTCCGCGCCCGCGGCGACCGGCTTTTGGTATTCGCCGAAGCGGTAGCTGTGCATCGCGCAGTGCAGATTCACCGCCGGGATGCCGTCCTCGCGATGCGGCTTCAGCACACCCGCGATCACTGCCAGGTCTTGGATGTCTGCCGCGCATTCGTCGTGGATCACGATGTCATAACCCTTCGCGTATCCCGGGTTTCCGTAGATCGGGAGCGGCGGCTTGGTGCTTTTGTCGTCGGTGTGGATTTGATCGACGACGACATTCGCGCGCTCCTCGAGGCCCTTTTTCAGGATGTCCTTTTGCGTCGCATAATCGTGGCAGCAGCCGCCGGTGATGAGCAGGACTTTGAGCGGCTTCGGCGCATCCGCGGCACCGGCGCGCGGCGTGAAGAGTGCGAGTGAAAGCGCGAGGAGGGAGGGAATCAGGCGGAGTTTTTTCATGGGAATTGGGCCGTGATGAATGCCTCACGGCGACATCGGGCGGAAGCCTCAAATCGTCCGCGGAGCGAAACGATGCCGGCAATATTGCCCGAGGGTCAGGCCGAAGACGGCGTGCGCGGAGACGGTGAGGACGAGGAAGCGCGCGTTGCGTTCGAGCCCGAAAAAAGTGGTGTAGGGCGAAAGGAGGAGCATCGCCTCGATGAAGAGCGCCCACGCCACCGCGCCCCAAAAAAGCACGCGCGCATCCGGCCGCGCGACCATCGCGAGGAACATGATGCCGAGGGCCGCGCCATTGGAAAAGTGGTAGCTCCAGCCGAGCGCCTGCACGAGCCAGCGGGGCTCCGGCGCGCCGAGCAGCAGCTCGCCGAAGCGCGGGAAGACTTGGAAAAGCGGCGCGCCCTGGAGCACGAACGGCAGCCGGAACAAATCGTAGGCCACCGCCGCCACGACGCCGCCGCTCGCGCCTTGCACGATCCAAGTGTGCGGGCTGGCCACGCCCGCCGGTTCGCGGCGCGAGCGGTGCGCGATCCAGGCGAGGAGAGCAGCGGCGGGCGGGAGTACCCAGCAGCCGAAAAAGCGCATCGTCCAGAGGCCGTAAAATTGCCCGAGCAGGCAGGCGAACGACAGGAACGCGAGGCCAAAGACGATGAGCCGCAGAGGGAAAAGTGCCGACATGAGAGGGCGGAGGCTACCGGGCCGGACGCGCGACGCAATGATGCGGCAAAGGGCGCTCGCTGCGGCGGGTTGACGGTGGAAACCTCCCCACATGAAACACCTCCAGACCCGCCGCCAATTCCTCGCTCACACCACTGCTGCGGGGTTGACGCTTTGGCTCGGAAAGGGGCGGCTCTTCGGGCAAGGCGAGTCGCCGAATGACAAGCTGAACCTCGGGATCATCGGGACGGCGAATCGGGCGGAGTCGAACATCGATGGGGTGAAGGGGCAGAATATCGTCGCGGTCTGCGACATCGATGAGAACTACCTCACGAAGATGCAGACGCGCTTTCCGGGGGCGAAGACGTTCCACGATTTTCGCAAGATGCTGGAGCAGCCGGGGCTGGATGCGGTGGTAGTGAGCACGGCGGATCACACGCACGCGGTGGCGACGGTGGCGGCGCTGGGGCGGGGGCTGCATGTGTATTGCGAGAAGCCGCTGGGGCGGATGGCTCTTCTGCGATGATTCCGGTGGCTGACGCCACCGGCTAATTTCCGCCGAGCCTGCCGGCTCGAAGAGGTCCGCAACGACCTTTGCATTCGCCCTACACTCCTCGCATGGCGGTGACGCGGGCTCGGACGGCGGGGTCCATCTCGAGGAGGTCGGGCCAGGGGCGGGGGTGGCCTTCGGAGGGGAGCTTGCGGGTGGCGTCGAGGCCCATGTGGCTGCCGAGGCAGGCCACGGTCTGGGCGTGGTCGAGGGCGTCGGTGGGGCCTTTGGCAAAGGTGCTGTCGCGCTGGGGGTCGGTGTTGGCGCAGAGGCGGAAGAGGACGGCGCTGGTGTCGTGGACGTCGCAGTCTTCATCGACGACGATGATGTATTTGCTGAACATCATCTGGCCCATGCCCCAGAGGCCGTGCATGATTTTGTAGGCCTGCCAGGGGTATTGTTTTTTGATGGAGACGAAGACGAGGTTGTGGAAGACCCCCTCGGCAGGCAGGGCGAGGTCCACGATCTCGGGGAAGGTCATTTTAAAGACCGGGAGAAAGACGCGCAGGGAGGCGTCGCCGATGTAGAAGTCCTCCATCGGGGGGATGCCGACGATGGTGGCGGGGTAGATGGGGGTGCGGCGATGGGTGATCGCGGTGAGGTGGAAGACGGGGTAGTCATCGACGGGGGTGTAGAAGCCGGTGTGGTCGCCAAAAGGGCCCTCGGGGGCGGTCTCGCCGGGCTGGACGTAGCCTTCGAGGACGATGTCCACGTCGGCGGGGACTTCGAGGTCGATGGTCTCGCATTTTACCAAAGGGACGGACTTTTTGCGGATGAAGCCGGCGAAGAGGAGCTCGTCGAGGCCGTCGGGGAGGGGTGCGGTGGCGGCGAACGTGTAGGCGGGGTCGCCGCCGAGGGTCACGGCGACGGGCATGCGCTCGCCGCGTTCGTAGTAACGCTTGCCGTGGCGGGCGCCGACTTTGTGGACTTGCCAGTGCATGCCGGCGGTCTGGGCGTCGTAGATTTGCATGCGATACATGCCGACGTTGCGCTCGCCGGTGTCGGGGTCGCGGGTGTGGACGCAGGGGAGGGTGATGAAGCGGCCGCCGTCGCGGGGCCAGCAGTGGAGGATGGGGAAGTCGAGGAGGGTGGGGAGGGGCGATGGGGAGGGGGAGAACGTCGAACGTCGAACGTCGAACGTCGAACGTCGAAGTTCGGAGGGATCGGCGGCGGTGGCTTGCTCTTCGTTCGACGTTCGACGTTCGACGTTCGACGTTCGACGTTCTCCGAAAAGGTGGACGACTTCCTTGCAGGGGCCGGTTTTGACGTGTTTGGGTTTCGCGTGAAGAAGGTCGAGGCCTTGCAGCGCGAGATTCCAGGCAGAGCGCAGGTCGCTCGGCGGCTTGGCCTTCAAGATGAGCTGCATCTGGTCGGCGAGCTCCTGCACGTTCTCGAGGCCGAGGGCGAGGGCCATGCGGCGGCGGCTGCCCATGGTGTTGATCGCGAGAGGGATGGGGGAGACGACGCCGTTGATGGTCGGCTTTTCGAAGAGGAGCGCCTTGCCGCCGCCGGGGGACTTCATCTCGCGGTCGGCCCATTCGGTGATCTCCAGTTCGGTGGCCACGGGATGCGGGACGCGGGTGAGCTCGCCCGCGCGCTCGAGGGCGGCGAGGAAGGCGGCGAAGGATTCGTAGGCCATGCGGGGAGTGAAGCGCGCGCGGGCGGGGGAGGCGAGCGCGTTGTCGGGCAGGCAACCTTACACGCGATGGGATTTGATAACTATTTCAGCGTGAACTTCGGGCGGGATGTGTTCCATTCCGTACGGGTTTGCCTTCCTCCCAAATGAAAACGATCCCTTCACTCTCCGAACTCCTCAATTCGCGCAAGTATCGACCGCAGCTCGCCGGGGCGGCGATCCTGATGGGGGCGATCGCGGCGTGCGTGCCGCAGCTCTTCGCGGGGACGTTCGTTTACACCGGGGGGACAGTGACGGAGAATTTCGACAATCTCGGCACCGGCGGGCTCACGACGACGTCGCTCTCCGGCACCGGGTCGCTCCCGAACGATGGGACGAGCCCGTGGTTTATCGGGATCACGCCGACGACGACGGGCAACACGGCGGCGCTGGTGACGACCACGGCGATCGAGTCGGTGAGCAACGGCAGCGTGGCTGTGGCGGCCGGTCCGCCAAGCCTCCGGCTATTTAACAATGGAAGCACTGGCGCAACGGATCGGGCGCTCGGGACCGCGAATACGGGCGGTGATCCGGTGATCGATCTGGCGCTGAAAAACGGGACGCTGGGATCGATGACCGCCATTTCGCTTTCGTACGACACGGAGTTCTGGCGCGGTGGAGTGGGAGCGGCTGCGAGCTTTGGATATAAGCTCCTTTTCAGCACGAACGGCACGACGTGGACCGATACCGCAGCGACGCAGGCGTCGCTTACTTTTGCGAGCGCGGCGGTGCTCGACGGGAATGCGGCTGCGAATCGGCAGGCGACGACGCTGAACTACACACTCCCAACGGTGATCGGAGTCGGGGGAACCTTCTTCCTGCGCTGGTGGGACACCAATGATCCGACCAACACTCCCGACGCGAATATCGCACTCGATAACTTTACATTCTCCGCGACGATCGTCGGCGGGCCGGGGGCGAACCTGATCTACAATCTCGCCCACACCGTCGGCGGCGCTCCCGACGGCGTGCTCCAAGTCTCGACCGCGAAGTATTTTCTGAATGGCGCGACGCAGGTGGGCTTCGCGGCGAATGATCAAATCGCCTTCAGCCAGGCGGGCACGGCGACCATCGACGTGCCGGCAGATGTCGCGCCATTTTCGACGACCGTGAGCGCTGCGTCGGGGACCTACACGATCGGCGGAGCGGGGAAAATCGGCGGCACGCTGACCAAGACGAACGGCAGCAAGCTCGTGCTCACGAGCGCGAACAACTTCAGCTTGCGGACGATCACCGGCGGCACGGTGGAGTCGCAGGCGGACGGCGCGCTCGGGACTGGCGCGACGACCCTCAGCGGCGGCGCGCTTTTAAACACCATCAATGCCGCCCAAGCCCTCGGCGGCGGCATCACGATCGGGGTCGGCGGGGCGACGATCCAGACGGACACGAATCTCTCGGCGGGTGGCCTCAGTGGCACTGGCGCGCTGGTGAAGACCGGCTTTGCCGCGCTGAGTTTGGCAGGCGTGGCGGGGACCGCGACCGGCGGGCTCACGATCAAGGGAGGCACGCTCCAGGCAGACAGCGCGGGAGTCCTCGGGGCGGGCGGTTCGACGCTGGCGACGGCGCAGAGCATCACCCTCGATTCGGCGCAGTCCTTTCCGTTTGGGGCCACGCTGGACTTCAACCAGGCGTCCGGGGGCGTGACGTTCAACGACCCCAACGTCGCCCGCACGCTCAACCTCACGGCCAACGGCGGGACGGTTTCCGTGGCCGCCATCGGAGCTGAAGTGCTGTTCTCTCGCACCAACTCGATTTTCAGTCCGAACGGGGTCACGCCGATCCTGAATGTTGGCGGCTTCGGGGCCGTCCGCATGAATGCGTCGCAGAACATGCTGGCCGCGGATTGGCAGGTCAATGGCGGCACCTTGGAAGCGGCGACCGGCACGACGAACGCGCTCGGCTCCGGCAACATTACCGTGAATGACGGCGGTCGGCTGGCGGGCGGCGGTGCAAATACGATCGCGAACAATGTCGTCCTCAGCGGTGGCGACCTCGCCACGCGGACGGCGGATGGGACGATCTTCTCGGGCTTGGTTTCGGTGGTGGCGAACTCCAGGGTGGCGCTCCAGAGCTATTCGACTCCGGCAAATTCGCTGAGTCTGACGATCAGCGGCAGGCTCACGGGATCCAGTGAGCTCCTCGTGCGCGGGAACAATCCGCAAACTGCGACCAGCTCACTCAATCTCACGAACGCGACGAATAGTTTCAGCGGGATTTTCCGAATCGATCCGGCGCAAATCCTTTCCAGCCAGTCCAGCACCGGCGTCGGCACCACCCTTGGCGCGGCGGATGTCATCCTCGCCGGGGGCGCGGGGACCACGGCAAATCCCGCCGTGCTGCGCATTCGCGATAACGGGACGGCCAGCAATGGCGTCCTAGTTTACAACACCGACATCACGGCCAACACCGGAGACGTCAACATCGACATCGACCACGCTACCAATGCGAACGTCGGCAACACAGTGCAGTTCGGAAGATTGAGGATCGACGTGTCCTCGCCCTTGCTCGTGACGGACACCGTCAACGAAACGGTCAACTTCCTGGCGGGCAGCAATTACAAAGCGCTGTTCACCGGTCCGGTCGCAATCAATGGCGATCTGACGGGAAATCCCAACGGCACGGCCGTCGTGAACGTGCCGACCGCCGTGACTTTTCAGGGCGCGATCAGCGGCAATTTTCCGCTCCGAAAAGACGGCGGCGGGCGGCTTGGCATCAACGCGGTCGGCACGGACACGGCCCTCACCACGATCAGCGCGGGCAGCTTGGGCGGAAGCGGCGGGGTCGGCGGCGCGCTCCTTGTCAATCCCGGTGCGACGTTCGCTCCAGGCCAGATCCGCGTCGGAGGGGTTCCGTCACCGGGCGATGGGCCGGGCATTTTTTCCGTGGCGAACAATTTCACCCTCTCGACAGCGTCTTCCGTCTTGTCGATGGAGTTGAGCCACGGTGTCGGCGCCACCCCGGTGGCGGGGACCGATTACGATCAAGTGATCGTCGGGACCGGCAGCGGGTCCATCAGCACCGGCGCGGTCAATCTTCCCGGCGGCACGCTCAACGGCAACCTGACACTCACGATCGGCACGGGGATCCTGATGAATGATCTGTTTTTCCTCATCATCAACGACGGCAACGATCCGATCACCGGCACCTTCGGCGGCACGGGAGTCAGCCGGAAACTCGAGGGCGATGAATTCGTCGTTTCGAGCCAGCGGTTTCGGATCACTTACCTGGCCGATTCTGTGGCCGGGACGTTCACGGGTGGAAATGATGTGGCATTGAAAGCGGTCCCAGAGCCGACCACCGGGATGCTCGCTTTGTCGGTCGGGGCGGGCCTCCTCGGGCTGCGCCGCCGGCGGAGTTGAACGCGCTCCGGTGCCCCGCCGACAGGCCGGCCCGGCTTAAATTTCGGGGATCTCGAGTTCCGCCTGATCGCACTGCGCGAGCCGCCAGTCCCACGGCTTCCAGCCCGCCTTCCGCCAGCGAAACACGCACGGCTCCGCGAGGCCATTGACCCGCTCTTTCACCATCTCGCCGAGCGGTCCCCCAGCGCCGGCGACCGTCAGATGCGCGGGCACGGTGGCGCTTCTGTGCTTCATGGAAATGTCGCCGGTTTGTTGCTTGATCGTTACCCAGATGAATTGCCGAAAAACTTCCTGCGACTCTTTTGTCACAAAACTTTTGTCATGCTGCCAGCGATCGGAATATTGGTCGTCGATGAACTTCGCGAAACGCGGCCAATCACGATTTTCCACTGCCTGGAGCAGGTGCAACTGATGCAGGCGCACCTGCCGCTCCGGCTGCCACAGCAGCGCGCAGTGAATGAACAAAGCCAGCGCGATCGCTCCCGCGCCGGTGCCGGCCATTTTTCGATTCATCGTTCAGACTTGAAATGAAATATCGATCCAATGTCGCGGCGATTCTCCGCAATGTGCATGGCCGGATGCTCGTCTGCGAACGGGTGGACGAGGGGAACGCGTGGCAGTTTCCGCAAGGCGGCGTGGACGAGAACGAAAGCTTCGAGGAAGCGCTCGGACGCGAGCTTTTCGAGGAAATCGGAGTGGAACCGCTGGCCTACCGGATCGTCCTGCGGAAAGGGCCGTATCGCTACGATTTTGGCGACGGCAAGACGAAGCGCGGCTTTCACGGAAAGGAGCAAATCTATTTCTTGTGCGACTTTCGCGGCGACGACGATCACATCAACGTCGCCACGCCCCACCCGGAATTCCGCGCGTATCAGTGGATTCGCCCGGCCGACTTCCAGCTCGCCTGGCTGCCGGAAATGAAACATGAGGTTTACCGGGCGGTGCTGCGCGATTTCTTCGACGTGAAAATCTGATTATTCGGCACGTTTCGTGTTGACCGTAAGAGTGTGAAGCCTCACTACCGCCCGCACTTATGCTGACTCTGGGGATGTTCTCCTTCATTATTGCCGCTTTTTTGGGCTGCGTCTGGTGGGCTTGCCGCGACGAAAGCGTCTGATCCCCGGCCCATCGCGGGCCTTTTACCGATGCCGCAACCGGATGAAATTCGCTGGGTCAAATCGACCGCCAACGAACTAAACAACCTTTTGCAGGTCATCTCCGAATCGAGCCTGCAGCTCGAAAATCTCTGCGTCTCGACCACAGAGACGGACAAATATTTCGCGGTCCTCCGCAACGGGCTCGAACGCGCGACGCAAGTCACGCGGATCATGGTGGACCGGGTCGGTGGCTACACTCCCGAGTCGGCGGCGGCTCCGATTCAGCCGGACATCGCCGCAGTTCCCTCCATCGCCCCCCTCGACGACGTAGAAATTCACAATCCCACCGGCCCGAAAGAGCTGGTGATGATCGTCGATGACGAAGAGTTCGTCACCATGCTCGCGGCGCACGTCCTCTCCGACGAAGGCTACCGCGTTCTCACCGCGGGCGACGGCTTCCGCGCCCTCGATCTCTACCGGCGCTTCGGCGCGCAAATCTCACTCATCCTACTCGATTTCACCATGCCCGTGATGGACGGTTCCGACGTTTTCAACGAACTCCTGCAGCTCGACCCCAATGTCCCCGTGGTCCTCAGCAGCGGCTTCGCCGAACATGATCGCCTCCGCGGCATGCTCGCCAAAGGCCTCCGCGGCTTCATCCCGAAGCCCTACACGCAGGAAAAGCTCCTCGCCCAAATCCGCTCCACCCTCGACGCCCTCCGCGCCGAGCGCACCGGCGAGCGGCGGGTGCTGTGATATTGAGGGTTGAGGGTTGAGCAACGGAGGATCGGAGCATTCGCCCGATGAAACGCCTCGATCTCTTCCTCGCCCCCACCGCTTTCGCCGCCGAACCGCCCATCGGGTCGGCACCATCGCGAAGCAGTCCCGAGGGGAATCTTGCCGACCGGTGGAAGGGCACGACGCCTATCGCTGTGCTGACGACCGCGGCAGAAACCTTTCGCCGGTAGAATATTTTCGACCCTCCGCTCGCGGGAACGGGCACGGTTTCAACGTCGTGACGATTCACGAAGATGATCCGAACATCGCAGCCGAACACTGGCAAGGGCGCGCCCAGCGCGAGCTGGCGCAGCGTCTATCCTCCTCTGGCATCCCGCTAGCTACGTGTCGGCGGCATGGCCCGCATCGACTCGTTTTTTAAATTCATGAAGGAGCAGAGCGCCTCTGACCTTCATCTCTCCACCGGCAATCCGCCGATGCTGCGCATCCACGGGGAGCTCGTGCGGGTGGACATGCCGGCTCTGGAAAATGACGACCTCAAGGCGCTCGTTTACGAGATCGCGCCGGAGCAGAAGATCAAGATTTTCGAGGAAACGGGCGACGTCGATTTCGGCTACGAATATCCCGGCTTTGCGCGGTATCGCGCGAATTTCTTCAACCAGCGCACGGGGATCAGCGCGGTCTTCCGGCTCATTCCGAGCAAGGTGCTCACGATGGAAGACCTCGGCCTGCCGCCGGTGTTGAAGCGGTTCGCGATGCTAAAAAAAGGGCTCGTGCTCGTGACCGGGCCGACCGGTTCGGGCAAATCGACGACGCTCGCGGCCATGGTCGATTACGCAAATTTGCATCGCAAAGATCACATCATCACCGTCGAGGATCCGATCGAGTTCGTGCATCGCTCGCAGCAGTCGCTGGTCAATCACCGCGAGGTCGGCATGCACACCAAATCCTTTGCCAGCGCCCTTCGCGGGGCCTTGCGTGAAGATCCGGACATCATTCTCGTCGGAGAAATGCGCGACCTGGAGACGATCGATCTCGCGCTCACGGCGGCTGCGACGGGCCACTTGGTTTTCGGCACGCTGCACACGCCGAGCGCGCCGAAAACGATCGACCGCGTCATCGATGTTTTCCCCGCGAATCAGCAAAACCAAATCCGCGCCAGTCTTTCGGAGTCATTGAAAGGCGTCGTCGCGCAGAACCTTTTCCGCCGCATCGACAAGCCGGGACGCCTCGCCGGGCTGGAGGTTTTGGTCGTCGATACGCCGATCGCGAATCTGATCCGCGAGGGCAAGACGCACCAGATTCCGGGCATGATGCAGGTGGGAAAGAAGAAGGGGAATCAGCCGCTCGACGATTCGATCATGGAGCTCCTCCGCGCGGCCAAAATCGCGCCGGAAGAGGCCTACGAAAAGGCGATCGATAAGAAGAAATTTCGCGTGTTCCTGAAGACGCCGCCGGACGACTGGGAGGACTAAATGCGCCACCCCGAACTCGACTCCGTCCTCAACGCGATGCTGGAAACGCATCCGGGAATCTCCGACGTGCTCTTCTGCGTCGGCCGACCTTTTCAGGTCGAGGCGTTCGGCGAACTGCGCGCCGCCGATGTCGCTCCCCGGATCCGCTCGCTCACGCGATTTCAGACCGAAAAAATCGCGCTGAACATCATCGGCAACAATCGCCGGCACCTCCTCGAACTCGAGACCCGCGGCGCCTGCGATTGCAGCTACGCGATCCGCGACGGTGCCCGTTTTCGCGTCAATATTTTCCGCCAGCGCGGCAGCCTCGCGATCGTGATGCGGAAGATGCAGATCGAAATGCCGACGCTCGAATCGCTCGGGCTGCACCCGATTTTCAAGGAAATGTGCCGCGAGCGAAATGGCCTGATCCTCGTCACCGGCGCGACCGGCAGCGGCAAGACGACGACGCTTTCGGCGATGTTGAACGAGATCAATCAGACGCAGGCCGTGCATGTCGTGACGCTCGAAGACCCGATCGAATTCATCCATCAGCACAAACGCTCCACCTTCAACCAGCGCGAGCTCGGCGCGGATTTCGGTGATTTCCCGGATGGCCTCCGATCCGCTCTGCGACAGGCGCCGAAGGTCATCCTCGTCGGCGAAATGCGCGACCGCGCGACCGTGGATATCGCGCTCACCGCGGCGGAAACGGGCCACCTTGTGATCAGCACGATTCACACGGTCAACGCGGGCCAGTCGGTGAATCGCATCCTCGGAATGTTCGAGCGCGGCGAAGAGCCTCAGCTCCGCATCCGCCTCGCGGAGATGCTCCGCTACGTGGTCAGCCAGCGCCTCGCGCCGAAAGCCAGCAGCCCCGGGCGCGTGCTCGTGAACGAAATCATGGGCACCAATCTGCGCGTCCGCGAGACGGTCGCGCTCGGCGAAGCGGACGGCCGCAGCTTTTACGACATCATTGAATCCAACTCGACGTTTGGGTGGACGACCTTCGATCAGTCACTCGGCCGCGCCTTTGAAGCCGGCTCGATCACCGAGGAAACCGCGACCCTTTACGCCACGAACAAATCGCGCATGACGCGCTACCTCGACTCGGCGAAAAAGGCGCAGGGCCTGCATAAAGACGACGCGCCGACGGGCCTGCGTCTGGACATGGACAAACCCTCCGGCATGCCGATTCCGCAGCCCGCGCCCAGCCGTTTCAGGCTCTAAAAACCCAAGCTTATGGTCGCCACTGCCCGACTTGATATTTTTGAACCCGGCGACCAGACCGCGCTCCTTTGCGTGGATGTGCCGGAGGTGCAAAACCTCATCACCGAGCAGCTCTCCGCGATCGGATACAAAATCCACACCGGGTTTTCGCTCGACGATCTTTTGCTGAAGCTGCGCACGCACAATTACAGCGTCGTCGTCATTGCCGAGCATTTCGACGCGAGTGATCTCGCCTCGAACGCGCTGCTCGCCGAAGCCGTGAATGCGCCCGCCGCCAACCGGCACAAACAGTTCCTCGCGCTCGTCGGCTCGAGCTTCACCACGAATGACGAGCTGCAGGCTTTCCAGCACAGCGTGGACATGGTCATCGCGCTCGACGACGTGGTGCATCTCCGGCCGCTGATGCGGCGCGGTCTCTCTCGCATGCAGGAATTCTACGCCGCATTTCACGAATCCCTGAGCGCGGCTGGCGCGGCGTAAGGCGTCCGCGGGCGAAAAAAGGACTAATCTCCCGGAATCGACCATCTTAGCAGGCTTCGACGTTGATTTTCAAAAGTCGCCCGATAATGTCCGCGCCCATGAAATTGGTGCGCTGGAAGCGCTTTACTTGGGAGCTCGCGAAGCTCCCGCCGCTCGAGAGCCCACTGCTCGGCTGTTATCACGTCCGCACGGCAGATCGAGCGGAGGAGCGGGCGGTCACCAACGTCATCTTCACCGCCTTCTCGCTCGACTCCGCGTGGAGCGACGCGCTGGGCGATTTCAAGCAACCGCTCGCGGCGCAAATCGAGGCCGCATTCACGCACGAGGAAGTGCCCGTCGTCGTCATCTGCCACGGCCAGCGGATCATTGCTGCATCAGCCCTGGCGGGCAGCAGCGAAAGCGAAAATCACCTCCTCTCGGGCCCGTGCGTGCTCATGGAATATCAGAACCGCGGGCTCGGCTCCGCGCTGCTCTGGCACTCGCTGCGGCATCTGCACAACTGCGGATTTCCGCACGCGCGCGGCGTTGTGAAAGACAACGTCGTCGCCGGGAAATTTCTCTACCGAAAATACGGCTCCACGAGCGAGGACTGCGAGCTGGCGGGAGCGTTGGCGGTTGGCTGATCCTGCGAGGGCATGAGCGACTCGTTTCGAGGTTACGAAGTCGGCGATTTTTACGATGAGATGTTCGCCGCGTCCGGCGACGCGCGGCCGCATTATCGCAAGCTCCTGAAACGTTTCGAGGAGCTGAGCGCCACCGAGCTCGAGCGCAAACACGGCCTCGCCTCGCAATCATTCCTGAATCAGGGGATCACGTTCACCGTTTACAACGACAACCAGGGGACCGAGCGCATCTTCCCGTTCGACCCGATCCCGCGCATCATCCCGCGGCACGAATGGGATCACGTCGAGCGCGGCCTCGTGCAGCGCATCACGGCGCTGAACCTTTTTTTGCACGACATCTACCACGAGCAGCGGATCGTGAAGGAAGGGATCGTCCCCGAGGAGGTCGTCCGCAGCGCGAAGCACTTCCGCCCCGAGTTCATGGGCTTCGACGTTCCGAAGAACATCTACATCCACATCTGCGGCAGCGACCTGATCCGCGACCGGGACGGCAATTATCTCGTCCTCGAAGACAACGGCCGCTGCCCGTCTGGCGTGAGCTACGTCCTCGCGAATCGGCAGGTGATGAAGCGCGTCTTCCCCCGTCTCTTCGGCCAGCACAAAGTCCTGCCGGTCGATCACTACGGTCAGGAGCTGCAGAATTTACTCCAATACGTCGCGCCGAAAAACTGCCCCGACCCCGCGAATCCGACCGTCGTCCTCCTCACGCCGGGCATCTACAACTCCGCGTATTTCGAGCACTCCTTTCTCGCCCGCACGATGGGGATCGAGATCGTCGTCGGCCAGGATCTCGTTGTGAAAGACGACGTCGTTTTCATGAAAACGACGAAAGGTCTGAAACGCGTCGATGTGATCTACCGCCGCATCGACGACGATTTTCTCGACCCCACCGTCTTCCGCAAAGACTCCTGCCTCGGCGTCCCTGGACTCGTGAACGCGTATCGCAGCGGCAACGTGAACCTCGCCAACGCCATCGGAACCGGCGTCGCGGACGACAAGGTGATGTACTATTTCGTCCCGGCGATGATCCGGTTTTATCTCGGCGAAGAGCCGATCCTTCCGAACGTCGAGACGTTTCTGACGATGTTCGAAAAGGACCAGAAATACGTCCTCGACCACATCCCCGAGCTCGTCATCAAAAGCGCCAACGAGAGCGGCGGCTACGGCATGTTGATCGGCCCGCACGCGACGAAAGAGGAGCACGAGCAATTCCGCCAGGCGATCATCGCCGACCCGCGGAACTACGTCGCGCAGCCCGTCATTTCGCTCTCGCGCAGCCCGAGTTGCATCGGCGCGGGATTGGTCGAAGGCCGGCACATCGACCTGCGTCCCTACATTCTTTACGGCGAGAAAATCACCATCATCCCCGGTGGGCTCACCCGCGTCGCGCTGCGCAAGGGCTCACTCGTGGTCAACAGCTCGCAAGGCGGCGGGAGCAAGGATTCGTGGGTCATCGACGAGGAGCCGGAAAATTGACTCATGCTTTCCCGCGTCGCTGACACCCTTTACTGGCTCGCGCGTTACATCGAGCGCGCGGAAAACAACGCGCGGATTCTCGACGTGAACATCCAGGTCACGCTCGATTCCGAGCACGGCAACGGCGGCAACGAGAGCCTCGATTGGCTGCCCATTCTCGCGACTCTCGAGGACCAGACGGTCTTCAACAAACACCACGCCGCCGTCACTGCCGAGAGCGTCTGCGAATTCGTCACTTTCTCGCCAGAGAATCCCAACTCCATCCTCTCCTGCGTCGCCCGCGCGCGGGAAAATGCGCGCACCGTCCGCGAGTACATTTCGAGCGAAATGTGGGAGCGGATCAACGGCCTCTACCTCTGGCTGAACTCGCCCGAGGCCCGCCAGCTCTACTCCGGCAGCGCGATCGATCTTTACCGCCAGATCGTCGATCACTCGCATCAGTTTCACGGCACGACCGACGCGACGTTGACGCAATACGAAGGCTGGCACTTCATTCAGGTCGGCAAATTTCTCGAGCGCGCCGACTCCGCCTCGCGGATTCTGGATCTGAAATATCACATCCTTTTGCCGCAGGGCGAACGCGTCGGCGGCACGGTCGATACCGTGCAGTGGCAGGCAGTTTTGAAATCGTGCAGCGCCTTCGAGGCGTATCGCAAGCTGCACACCGGCCCGGTCACGCCGTGGTCGGTCGCCGAGTTCATCGTGCTGCACGACAGCTTTCCTCGGTCGATCCGCTTCTGCGTCGATCACTTCGACGAAGCGCTCCACAAGATCAGCGGATGCGACCGCGCGCATTTCACCAACGAGGCCGAGCGCCTCTCCGGCCGCCTCCTTTCCGACCTGCACTACACGACGATCAAAGACGTCTTCAGCCAGGGTCTGCACCAGTATCTCGACCGTATCCAGCACCGCCTCAACGAAGCTGCCGCCGCGATGCGCGAGGAATATTGCGGCTGGCAGGAGCCGGCTGACGAAGAGGCGGTTCAGACGCAATAGCGCGCCAAAGGTCCGGGCGGGCTTGCGTTCCGATCCGTCATCCTGAGCGAAGTGGAGCGCCAGCGAAACGCAGTCGAAGGACCTCTTACTTTTCCCCCTCAGACGCGCGCGCAACGGGGAAGAAGTAAGAGGTCCTTCGACTCCGCTGGCGCTGCGCTCAGGATGACGGATCGGCTGGTGAACCGACGCGACGTTTGAGCAGGCGCATCCATTCGCGGCCTTCGCGGCCGGGGTAGGCGCGGGCGGGGAGCCACTCGCGGAGGAGCTCGAAGCGTGGTGAAAAGAGCGCATCGAGCTCGGCGAGCGAGACCTCGAATGGCGGGCCTTCGTTCGGATCATCGTAGCCCGGATCGAGGTAAAAAATCGCGAGCAAATGGCCGCCGGGCCTGAGCGCATCGGCCACGGCGGCGACATACGCGGCGCGCTGCGACGGATCGATTGCGCAGAAACAGGTGTGCTCCCAAACCCAGTCGTACGTCTCGCGGAGGTGCCGAGGCAGGGCGAAAAGATCGGCGAGTTCGTATCGTTCGGCTCCGACTCGCGGGATCGTCCGCGCGCCTGCGACAGCGGACGGCGCCAGGTCGATGCCGATGACTTCGTCCGCCGTTCCAGCGAGAGCGCGGACGTCGTGGCCGAAGCCGCAGCCGGGGACGAGCACGCGGTCGCGGATAGGATTTTCGGCGAGAAAATCGACGAGGCCGGGGCTCGGCGCGCCTTTCTCCCACGGCGTCTCGCCGCGGCGATAGTGGTCCTCCCAATCGGTCGGCATCAGCGGCGAATCCAGAGGCTGGCCTGCGCGACGCTCCACTGAAATTTGCGCGCGTGCTCGCGGATGAGGAACGGGAGATCCTTCGTTTCGCGCAGCTCGAAATTGGGCTCCAGCGCGGCCTGCAAGCCCGCGAGCGAGGTCACCGGCCCGCCTTCGAGCGCGAGCCCGCCGAGCCAGTTTTCGCGCGGCGTGAACTGCTCGAGCCATGTGTAGGGCGACGTGACGATGAGCTGCCCGCCGGGTTTCACGAGCGACGCGAGCCGGTTCAGGCAGTGGCGCGGATGGGTGAGTCGGTCGATCAAATTGGTCATCAGCACGACATCGAACTCGCCCAATCCCGCACGCAAATTCATCGCATCGCCGACTTCGAACTCGACCCGCGCGCGATCGATTTCCGCGGGCACGCGCGCGATCAGCGGCGTGGTTAATTCGCCCTCGTCCATCCGCTCGTAGCTGAGTTGGCCGTGATCGCGCAGCCGCGTCGCGGCGTCGATGAAACGCTGCGAAAAGTCGATGCCGACCACCGACGTGCAAACGCGCGCCAATTCAAAACTCGCGCGGCCGACCGCGCATCCGAGATCGAGTGCGCGGGCATTTGCAGGCACCGGTCCGACGCACTCGGTCACAGAACGCACCGCGAAATCGAGCGCCGCGCGCGGGCCGAACTCGAACGGCAAAATCTCCGCGGGCTCGCCGTAATGGAACAGCAGATATTCCGCGAGCAGGCGGTCGGTTTCGTAGATGTTCATGAACTGGATGCTGGAAAACGGTGGGCGGTGTGGAGAGGACATCGTCGTCATCCTGAGCGTAGCGCAGCGGAGTCGAAGGACCTCTAACTTCTCTCCCTCACGCGCGCGAATTCGGAAAAGTAAGAGGTCCTTCGACTCCGCTGTCGCTGCGCTCAGGATGACCGGAAGAAAGAGCCTCAGTCCCGCACGATCGTGTTCGGCAGTTCGTCGCGATCATCGCCGCGATGCGGGAAATGGCGGGCGAGCACGTCGCCGACTTTCCGGACCGCACCGACGACCGCTTCGGTGAAATTTTGCGCGCGCATTTGCTCGCGGATTTCGGCGGCGACTTCCTCCCAAAAAGGCTGCCCGCATTTCGCGTGGATCGCCGTGTCGCCGATCACCGCGAATTTCTGCGGCAGCGGCGCGAAGTAGAGCAGCACCGCGTTGCGCTCGCGCGTCTTGCGCATCCCGAGTTTGTCGAAACGGCGCGCCGCTCGTGCGACGGGATCAGTGATCGTTTTATGCGAGACCCAAACGCGAATTTCGCCGGAGGTGCGTGCCTCAGCTTCCGCGATGGCGGCTTCGATCGCCTTTTCGTCGAGCGCGCTGAGAAATTCGTCGGTCTTCATAAATCACCAATCGCCGCCCGCACCACCGCCACCCGAATCCCCGCCGCCCCCGGAAAATCCGCCACCGCCACCACTCGAAAAACCGCCGCTGCTGCTGCCCCAGGAGCTGCTGCTGCCGCCGCCCCAGCTTCCCATCAGCATCGGCAGCATCATCCAGCCGCAGCCGCTGCTCCGCGAACGACCTCCGAAAACGGTGCCCCGGTTGCCGAAAGCAGACAGCACCCGCGCGATCAGGAAAAACGCGATCAACCCAAAAACCCAAAACGAGCCGGGGTTCCGCCGGCTGTGTCGGATCATCGTCGAATCGCCCGCCACACGCCCGCTGCCTTTGTATTCGCCGCGTGTCGCTTTGATCATCGCCTCGACCGCGGCGGAGACGCCCGCGGCGTAGTCGCCCGCGCGAAATGCGGGCTTCACTTCCTCGTCGAGGATGCGGCGGCAGGTCGCGTCGGGCAGCGCGCCTTCGAGGCCGCGGCCGGTCTGAATCCACGTTTTGTGTTCCTGCGCGAAGACGAAAAAAACAGCGCCGTTGTCGAGTTTCGCCTGCCCGACTTTCCACGAAACGAAGACGCGCTGGCAGTAGTCCGCGATCGACGATTGCGTCTCCAGCTTCGGGAAAATGGCGACGACGATTTGGTTGGAAGTCTCGCGCTCGAACTGCCGGAGCCGGTCATCCAGGCGCTGCGCGGCGACCGGTGGGACGAGCCCGGCGTAGTCGTTGAAATAATTCGTCGGCGCGGGCGGGAGCTTTTCCTCCGCGGAAAAAAGCGGGCCACCGGAGAAGATCAGGAGCACGGCCAGCGCGCGGCACAGAGCTGAAATGATGTCCGCGAAATCACGCGAAATGACGCGAAAAGGCGAAGAGGGAAGCAGGAAACCAGAAAGCCAGGATTTTGGAATCTCCCGTTCCTGGCTTCCTGGATTCCTGCTTCGCCCATCTCTTTTCGCGTCATTTCGCGTGATTTCGCGGACGCGTTTTCGGAGCAGCCGGGAACCGTGTGCCGCGATCATCGCGGGCTCTCGGCAGGCGGTGCGGGAGCGGCGGCACCGCCGAAGTTGAAGTTCACATTTGGCACGACATCCGAGCCTTCCCGCGCCGCGAAATACGGGCGCGGCTGGAAGCCCATCGCGCCGGCGTAGAGCCGCGCGGGCATCGATTCGACGGCGGTGTTGTAGCCGCGGACGGATTCGTTGAAGCGGCCGCGCTCGACGGAAATGCGGTTCTCGGTGCCCTCGAGTTGCGCCTGCAGATCACGGAAATTCGAGTTGGCCCGGAGCTCGGGATATTTCTCCACGACGACCATGAGCCGCGAGAGCGAGGACGAGAGTGCGTCCTGAGTTTGCTGGAACCGCTGGAGCGCCGCGGGGTCGGTCGGCGCGGTGTTCGGGTCGAGCTTCACGTTCGTCACCTGCTGCCGCGCTTTCACGACATCGGTGAGCGTGGTTTTCTCGAAATTGGCCGCGCCTTCCACGGTCTTGACCAGATTCGGGACGAGGTCCGCGCGGCGCTGGTAAACGTTTTGCACGTCGGCCCAGCTTTTATCGACGCCTTGTTTGAGCGTGACGAGGCGGTTGTAACTGCCGCATCCGGCGACGAGCAGAATGATGACGCCGAGGATGATGACGCCGAAAATGGTGAGTGCGCTTTTCATAAAAATGACTGTGGGCCGGGGCTGAGATGGCGAAAGCAGAAACGCGCGGGCGAAGGAGTTCGGCCTTCCAGGAGTCGGGCTTCCAGCCTGACCCGGCAGACGGGCTTCCAGCCTGTCGAGCGAGCGTGGCGGACGCATTTGCCGCAGGCTGGAAGCCTGCGTGCCGTGTCAGGCTGGAGGTCTGACTTCCAAGCCGCGCAGAAATCGCGCGAAAAAATCGGCTCCGCGCTCGAGCTCGGCGACGGCGATCCATTCGTCTTTCGTGTGCGCCTGCGCGATCGAGCCGGGGCCCATCGCGACGGCGGGCATCCCTTTTTCCGCGAAGATCGCGCCGTCGCAGAACCACGGCGCGCCGATCGGTTTCGCGCCGCATTTCCCGAGCTGCACGATGAGCGGATGCGCGGGGTCGGTGAACATCGGGCGCGAAGTCGCGGGCGTGATTTCCAGGTCGGGGCAGGCGTTGCGGAGCTGCGCGGCGACGCGGTCGAGGAGGGTGTCGTCGCCGGGGATGGTGCGCATGTCCACCTCGAGCTGGCAGAAGTCGGGGACGATGTTCGTCTTGCTGCCGCCGCGGATGACGCCGGCGCTGATGGTCGGCGAGCCGAGGACCGGATGGCGCGTGGCGGCGAGCGACGGGGCGATCGTGTAGCGGATGGCGCGGAGGACATCGGCCATTTTATAAATGGCGTTTTCACCGCGGTCGGGGTCGGCGGCGTGGACGGCTTTTCCGCGCGTGGTCAGCGTGAGCCAGAGCGCGCCTTTGTGGGTGTGGACGACGTCGAGCCCGGTCGGTTCGCCGACGATGACGAAGTCGAAACGCTCCTCCGCGGCGAGCGCTTTCGCGCCGTGCTGGCCGGTCTCTTCGCTCATCAGCCCGGCGAACCAAATCTCGTGCGAGAGGCTCGACAGAAGGTCGCGCGATTCGCGCAGCGCCCAAAGCATCGAGGCCATCGGGCCTTTCGTGTCGCTCGCGCCGCGGCCCCAGATTTTGCCGTCGCGCAGGTCGCCGCCGAACGGCTCGATGGTCATGCCCGCGACGCTGACGGTGTCGGTGTGCGGGGCGAAAAGGAGGCGCGGTTTTCCGGGCCGGTCGGCGGGGAAACGCGCGACCACATTTGGGCGACCAAGCATGACTTCGCGGAGCTCGACTTGCGCGCCGAGGCCGCGGAGGAAGTCGGCGAGATATTCCGCGATGCGCTGCTCGCCGATGCCGTCGGTGCCGGGATCGCCGGCGGGATTGACGCTCGGGATGCGGACCAAATCCTGGAGCAATTCGACGACGGAATCGGGCGTCTTCATCGGCATCAATTTCCTCACCTGAAAGCCCACAAATGCGCGGCGGTTCGCACGAAGATCGTGTCGCCGGAAATAGCGGGCGTGGCGGTGATCGGCTCGGCGAGATTGTTGCGCGCGAGGACGTTCAGTTTTTCGCCGGCGGCATCCACGACGACCACGACGCCGCGGCTGGAGCAGGCGTAGATTTTCCCGTCGGCGAAGATGGGCGAGGCGTAGAAATCGCCGTCCGCCCCGAGGCGTTGCTTTTCGTAAATCAGCCTGCCGCTCGCCGAATCGTAGCAGGTCGCGAAGCCGCCATCTTTCGCCAAAAAAAGCCGGCCCGCGGTCGCCAGCGGCGAGGCGACGTAGGCCGCGCCACGCTCGTTTTTCCAGACGACATGCGTGTCGGTGATGTCGCCGTGGCCGCCGGGTTTCACGCAAAGCACCGCGTTTTTTCCGGTGCGCATGTAGCTTTGGATCGGATCCCATTCGGAGCGCTCGAGGATGTCGTTTTTGTTGTCGTCCATGATGCCGAGGAAATCCTTCATCGGCGTGCCCGTGAGCTCCTCGCGCGAGATGTCGCCGCTTTTGTCGCGGTCGAATTGCTTGAGCAGGTCGTCGAATTCCGGGTTCGGTTCGTTGGCGCTGCCGGAGCTCCAAGTCGCGAGGAAAAGATGGCCGTCCGGCCCGGCGGCGGGGGTCGTGCAGGGATACGCGGAAAGGCCGCGGACGAGCCAGCGCTCGACGCCGGTTTTGAGGTCGTATCCTTTCGCCCGCAGGTCGCCGATGCAGACGAGCGCGCCGTCCCAAACGACGGGCGTGCCGTAGCTGACGTGGAATTCGGTGCGGGCCGTCCGCCAGACTTGCTTTCCGGTCTTCACGTCGAACGCGTAGAGCCCGGTGGCGGCGCCGGTTTCATCGCGGAGGAGGTAAACCAAGCCGTCGTGAATGATCGGCGAGTTGCCCGTGCCGAAGCCGTCTTGCGACTGGATCACGGGCATCGGGACGGACCACAACTCGTTGCCTGCAAAGTCGTGGCACACGAGCCCGCACGAGCCGAAAGACGAGATCACATGCTCGCCATCCGTGGCGCAGGACGGGCCGGCGGGCGTCCCGAATTTCTCAAAAAACGGCTCGATCGTTTCGGCTTTCGCAGCGCGCCGCCACACGATTGCGCCCGTCTTTTGATCGAGGCAAATCGTCTCCAGTTTTCCGTCCGCGAAGCCGGTCAGAAAAATGCGTCCGCCCGAGATCACGGGCGACGACGAGCCGGACGGGATCTCCGTTTTCCAGGCGAGATTTTTCTCCTGTCCGAACTCGGCCGGCGGCTTGGCGAGCGTCGCGATGCCAGTCGCGTTCGGCCCGCGAAATTGCGGCCAGTCCGCCGTCTCCGCGCGCCCGAAAACCGCGAGCGCGAAGAAGAGAGCCACGGAAAACACGGAAGGCACGGAAAGGAAAAAGGGGTATCTCCGCTTCCCCTTTTCCGTGCCTTCCGTGTTTTCCGTGGCTCTCTTCAAATCCCTGCGACCGGAGGTGTTCATCGTTGCTGATTGGCCAAAAACCACTCGACGAATTTCGGGATGCCCGCCGCGATTTTCGTCCGCGGAGCGTAGCCGAGAAGTGACCTCGCTTTGCCGATGTCCGCGAAGGTCAGCGGCACATCGCCGGGCTGCTCGGGCATGCGGTTGATGACCGCTTTTTTCCCGAGCGCCTGCTCGATCGCGGCGATGAGTTCCGAGAGCGTGGTCGTCTGGCTTTCGCCCAAATTGAACACGTCGCAGAGTGCGCCTTCGTAGCTCAGGCACGCGGCCATTCCCTGCACGATGTCGTCGATGAAGGTGTAGTCGCGGCGCGTCGAGCCGTCGCCGAATTGGTTGATCGTGCGGCCTTCGGAGATGGCCTTGCTGAAGGAATGGATCGCCAAATCGGGGCGCTGGCGCGGGCCGTAAACGGTGAAAAAGCGGAGGTTGATGGTGCGGAGGCCGTAGAGATGCGAGTAGTTCGAGCAGAGCTGCTCGGCGGCGAGTTTCGTCGCGGCATACGGCGAGATCGTCTCGTTCAGGCACATGTCTTCGCGAAAAGGCGCGGTCTTCAAAACGCCGTAAACCGACGAGCTCGACGCGCAGATGAACCGCGGCACGCCTGCTGCGCGCGCGGCTTCGAGAAGGTGGAACGTGCCGGTGATATTCGTGTCGATGTAGAGCTTCGGCTCTTTGATCGAAGGCCGCACACCGGCGCGCGCCGCGAGGTGGACGATCGTGTCGAAGCCGCCCTCGCCGACGATGCGGCGCACCGCGGACTCGTCGCGGATATCCGCTTCGTGGATCGGCACTTCCGAGGCAAATGCGGCGACGTTGGCGCGCTTGATCGCGGGGTCGTAGAAATCATTGAACTCGTCCAGCACGGCGACGCGATGCCCGAGTGCGAGGCACTTTTCCACGAAGTGCGAGCCGATGAAACCGGCCCCGCCGGTGACGAGAATGTGCATCGCCGCAACCTATCTGGACGGGAAAAAATCGGGCAAGGGAAAGTTCCGGCACGCGCGGGGAGTATCGGGTTGACACGATTTCGGGTGGGTGAGATAGCAACGCCTCACCTCCTTTTATATGGCCGACGAAATCCCTCCCGCCCCGTCCGAATCCGATGATGTCACGAAAAGTGAGACCATCCGCATCACCCTCCCGCCGAAGAGCGAACAGCCCGCGGTGAAGCGCGAAACGGTGCGCATCAACGTCCCCGCCAAACCCGCACCGTCGCCGCTCCCGCCCGCTGGTGTGGCTCCGAAAAAAGAGACCACCAAGCTGCCAAACACCTCTCCCGCTGGCAGCACGCCGCTGCCGACTTCCCCGCCTTCGATGGGCGCGAAACCTTTCGTCCCGCCGCCGCCGGCTCCGCGCCTGCCGGGTGCGACGCCGCTGCCTTCCGTGAGGCCGTTGAGCGGTCTCACCCCGCCGCCGAAACCGCCGACGCTCGGGGCGAAACCGACCGTCCCGCTCAAGCCCGCACCGAGGCCCTCCGCCGGTCCGACGCCTGCGCCAGAACCCGTGACCCAGCGCGCTTCGCCGAAAAAAGAAACCGCCCGCATCACTCTGCCGCCGGAAGGCTCGAAGCCTGGCCTGCCGAAAGCGACGATCAAAATGCAGCAGACGCAGCCGTTCGTGAGCAGGCCCGCGGCGGCGATGACCCCCGCCGGGATTACCCGCGCTCCCGTCGCTGTGGTGGAGGCTCCGGCCGGTTCCGATTCCGTGGTCAACGGCCTCTCGATCGCCGCGCTCGTCCTCGCCATCGCGGCTCTCGCGACCGCCTACATGGCGTTTGCGGCGGCGGCTCCGGTGTCCTAAATTTCACGCATGGCCAGCTCCAACGTCCTCACGATCACCGACGCGAACTTCGACACCGAAGTAATGCAGTCGTCCGTCCCCGTCCTCCTCGATTTCTGGGCGCCATGGTGCGGCCCGTGCCGGCAAATCGGGCCGATCATCGACCAGATCGCGGATGAGCTCGGAGCCACTGCGAAGATCGGGAAGATCAACGTCGATGAAGCCCAGCAGCTCGCCGCGAAATTCC
Organism: Spartobacteria bacterium; assembly: GCA_043777315.1. Lineage (GTDB taxonomy): Bacteria > Verrucomicrobiota > Verrucomicrobiia > Chthoniobacterales > Chthoniobacteraceae > CAIURC01. Next base: position 48,081 of record JAYVPW010000058.1, read on the forward strand.
GGGTGAGTTCGATCCCGATGCTTCTTTTTATGAAGGGCGGCGAAGTGAAGGATCAAGTCGTCGGTGGTGGGACGAGCAAGGCCGGGTTGATCGCAAAAATCCAGGCGCTCGCCTGATTTCGCAGCAGTTTTCAAAACGCCGCGCTCCGTTTCGGAGCGCGGCGTTTTTGTTTGCGGCGGTGCTTCGCGGCTCAGTCCAGAAACGAGCAGATGTATTCGCAAATCGCGGCGCTGACCTCGATGTCGAAGCCACTCTTCGCCGGCACGTCGAACGTCTCGCCCGCGCCGTATTCGCGGGTCTCGGTCGTCCCGTCGAGCAGCACCGCGCACCTGCCCGCGACGATCTCCATTCGCTCGGCTTTGTCGGTGCCAAAGTGAAATTGGCCGGGATAAATCAGCCCGAGCGTTTTCTTCGAGTCGTCGGGAAAAAGGATCGTGTGGCTGACGACCTTGCCGTCGAAATAGACATTTGCTTTGGCGACAGCCGTGACGTTTTCGAATTGCGTGAAAAGGCTCATGGGCCGCGAGTTTTTCGCTCCCGCCGGAGCTGACAAGCTTTTCCTCCAAAGCCTGCGTGGCCGCGCCGGTGAAGCATCCGCCGGCTTGCGATCACTTCCGCGAATGCAACATTTCGTAGCTCGATGCGGGCGGGCTGAAAAAGCTGCCGAAAGAAATTCGACCGCTCGTCGAGCTGCCGCTGGTCTTCCGCACCGCGGCGGAGAACGGGAAAATCGCGCAGCATTTCCGCACGATCGCGCCGGAGCTGAAGCTCGCGCTGCTGAACGACCCGTGCTACGTCGAAGCCGCGCGCGTTTTTGCGGCGCGGATTTTGCGCGAAAACAAGGATGGAGAGCGGCTACGCTGGGCCTTCCAGCAAGCGTCCTCGCGTCCGCCGCGCGAGGATGCGGCGCAGACGCATCGGCGCGGTGAATGCGATCAAGTCAAATGCAGGCGAGCGTGCCGGAGCTGATGGATGTCGCGCGGGAACCGAAGAGCATTCTCGACCTCTACGGTTGCACGCCGGGCGACGGTTCGTTCGCGTCGAACTGCCTGCTCGCGCGGCGGCTCGCGGAGCGCGGGGTGCGCTTCATCCAGCTCTACCACAAGGATTGGGACCATCACGGCGGCGTGAAAGCGGGCATCGAATTCAAGGCGCAGGAGGTCGATCGCGCGAGCGCGGCACTGATTCAGGATTTTGAAACAGCGGGACATGTTGAAGGACACGCTGATCGTCTGGGGCGGCGAGTTCGGGCGCACGCCGATGTCGCAGGTCGGCGACGGGCGCGACCATCACAACAAAGGATTTTCGATCTGGATGGCGGGCGGCGGGATCAAAGGCGGGCTCGGCTACGGCGCGACCGACGAGCTCGGATACGCGGCGGTGGAGGACCCGATGGAGGTCCACGATCTGCACGCGACGATGCTGCATCTGCTCGGCATCGATCACAAAAAACTCACGTATCGGTTTCAGGGCCGCGACTTCCGGCTGACCGATGTGAAGGGAAACGTGGTGAAGAAACTTCTGGCGTAGGTCGGCCCCGTTTGCCTCGACTCGGGCGGCGGAATTTTAGCCACGGAAAACACGGAAGCTCACGGAAGGGGACTCGAGAAAAGCCGGCCGAGGTTTGTGCATTCGTCCACCCCGGTTCCGTGCCTTCCGTGTTTTCCGTGGCTAAAATTCCGAACTCCTAAACCCGGAAAACCACGCCGGTCTTTCCTCGCCTCCTGCGGGTTTTGTCCCTTTCACCGGGCGGGCGGCGCGGCTAGTTTTCCCCGCCATGAATTTCGAAAAAATCGCCGTCGTCGGAGCCAGTGGATACTCGGGGGAGGAGCTCGTGCGGCTGCTGATGCGGCATCCGGGAGTCGAGCTGGTCGCGCTCACTTCGCGGCAGCACGCGGGAGCGCGGCTCGATGCGGTGTATCCGAAGTTTGCGGGGCAGCGCTACGCCGGGCTCGAGTTCATCGACTCGAAAATGGAGTCGATTTTGGCGACGGGGGCGCGACTGATTTTCCTCGCACTGCCGCATGGCGTGGCCACGGAATTTGCCAAGCCGCTGGTCGCCGCGGGCGTGCGGGTGATCGACCTGAGCGCGGATTTTCGGATCAAGGATCCCGCGGTGTACGAAGAATTTTACGGCGAGCCGCACCACGCGCCGGAGCTCGCGGCGATGAGCGTTTACGGGATGCCCGAGCTTTACCGCGACGAGCTCCGCGATGCGCAACTGGTGGCCTCGCCGGGGTGTTATCCGACGAGCGTGATCCTGCCTCTGCATCCGCTGCTCGCGCGGCGGTTGCTCGATCCGGCGAGCATCATCATCAGCAGCATGAGCGGCGTGAGCGGGGCGGGGCGGACGGCGAAACTGGACTACCTTTTCGTCGAATGTAACGAGAGCGTCCGGGCCTACAGCGTGCCGAAACACCGGCATCTCGCGGAGATCGAGCAGGAGCTTTCCAAGGCTTTCGGCGAGACGGTGATAGTCACTTTCACCCCGCATCTGATCCCCGTGACGCGCGGCATTCACACGACGATCTACGCATCGCTCGCGCTCGACGTGCAGCCTGCGGACATCGGGAATGCGCTCGTGGAAGCTTACGCCGGCGAGCCGTTCGTGCGGCTGCTCGGCGACTCCGTGCTGCCGGATACGAAGCACGTCACCCACACGAATTTCTGCGACATCGCGTGGCGCTTCGACGCGCGCACGCGACGGCTCGTGCTGCTGTGTGCGGAGGACAATCTCGTGAAAGGCGCGGCGGGGCAGGCGGTGCAGGCGCTGAATGCGATGTGCGGCTGGCCGGAGACGACGGCGCTTCTTTAACCACGCGGGGTGGCTCTAAATAGTCATCCTGAGCGAAGTGGAGCGCCGCGCGAAACGCAGTCGAAGGACCTCTCACTATTTCTCCCCGAGCACGCGCGCAAACGGGGAAAAGTAAGAGGTCCTTCGACTCCGCTGCGCTGCGCTCAGGATGACGGGATGGCAAGCGGCGGTCGCAAAGTCGGCTTGAATTTTTCCCGACGATCGTTCTCGGAATCGCGCACGGAATCCGCTTTGAATCTGCGGCTCCGATTTGGTGTTCAGCCGAACGCGAGCGAGCCCACCCATGCCTTACTCCGAAATCCCTAGCGGCGTGACCGCACCACTCGGCTTTGTCGCCGGCAGCGCGTTCTGCGGCATCAAGGCGGCGAACCTCGACCGCCCGGACATCGCGCTCATTTACTCGCCGCAGCCGACGGTGGCGGCGGGCACTTTCACGACAAATAAAGTCAAAGCCGCGCCGGTCCGCATCTCGGCGGCGAACGTGCGGGCCGCCGATGTGCGGGCGATCGTCGCGAATGCGGGCAACGCCAATGCCTGCACCGGCGTCGATGGAATCGAGAATGCGAAACGGATGGTGCGCGCGACGGCGGCGGCGCTCGGCTTGAAAGAAAAGCAGGTGCTCGTCTGCTCGACGGGGCGCATCGGTGTGGCTTTGCCGATCGAGAAAATGGAGGCGACCATCGCTGCGATGCCCACGCAGCTCGATGCGGAGGGCAGCGAGCGCGCCGCAGCGGCGATCATGACGAGCGACACTTTTCCGAAATCGATCGCGGTCGAAATCGAGCTCCCCGGCGCGCGCGTGCGCATCGGCGGCATCGCGAAAGGCGCGGGGATGATCGACCCGAACATGGCGACGATGCTCTGCTTTCTCACGACCGATGCGTTGATCGAAAAAGAGCTGCTGCAAAAAGCGCTGAGCGTCGCGGTCGAGCAGTCGTTCAACCGGATCACGATCGACGGCGACATGAGCACGAACGACACGGTGCTTTTGCTCGCGAACGGGCTCGCGGGAAATGAGCAGATGGTGTCGGGCTCGGCGGCGTTTGCGGAATTTCAGAGCGCCCTCGATTTCGTCACCTGCGCGCTCGCGCGGATGATCGTGGAGGACGGCGAGGGCGTGACGAAATTCGTCGAAGTCCACGTGAATGGCGCGGCGAGTTTTAGCGACGCGCGGCGCGCGGCGGAAGCGGTGGCCAAATCGACGCTGACCAAATGCGCGTGGTTCGGTGGTGATCCAAACTGGGGCCGGATCATGGACGCGATCGGCTATTCCGGCGCGAAGATGCGCGAGGAACACGTCGATATTTACTACGACGGCGTGAGCGCGGTGAAAGGCGGGATGGCGAGCTGCACGCCCTTTGCCAAGCTCCAGGAAATCGTCGCCGCGAAGAGCTTCACCATCACGATCGACCTGCATCTCGGCGCGGCGGAATACACGGTTTACACCACCGATCTGAGCACGGAATACGTGCGGCTGAACATGGGCGAGTGACGGGGGGGAATTTAGGAAGTGGGATTTAGGATTTAGGAAGTTTAGAACTAGGCGCGCGCGGCGCTCTCCGTACTTCCTAAATCCTAAATCTTAAATCCTACTTCCCAAAATGGCCCAACCACCCACCGCACGCGCCGAGGCGCTCATGGAAGCGCTGCCGTTCATCCAGAAATTTCGCGGCGCGCTTTTCGTGATCAAGTACGGCGGGAGCGCGATGGAGGATGACAATGTCGTCGAGCGGTTTTTGCGCGATGTCGTGTTTCTCGAGGCGGTGGGAATCAACCCGGTGCTCATCCACGGCGGTGGGAAAACGATCACGAGCCGGATGCGGGACGCGGGCTTGAAACCGAAATTCGTGAACGGGCTGCGGGTCACCGATGAGCAGTCGATCGGGATCGTGACGGAGGTGCTCGACACGGTGATCAATCCGGGGATCGTGAAGCTGCTGAACGACTTCGGCGGGAAGGCCGTTGGCATTCCGGGACGGCAGATTTTGCGCGGGAAAAAGCTGCCGCCGCAGACCGAGGGCAAAGGGACGGCGGTCGATCTCGGCTTCGTCGGGGAGGTCGTCGAAGTGCGGATCGAGGCGATTCAGCAGGCGATCGCGGAGGAAAAAGTGCCGGTCATTTCGCCGCTCGCGGAGACGGAGGACGGCGTGGTTTTGAACATCAACGCCGACATTGCCGCAGGGACGATCGCCGGGCGCTTGCAGGCGGCGAAGTTCATCTACCTCAGCGACGTGCCCGGCATCATGCGCGATCCGATGGACAAGCAGTCGCTCATCCCCTCGGTCACGCGCGATATGATCGAGCATTTGCTCGAGGAGGAGATCATCTCCGGCGGCATGATCCCGAAGGTCGAATCCGCCATGCACGCCCTCTCGATGGGCGTGAAAAAAGTCCACTTCATCGACGGGCGCCTGCCGCACTCGCTGCTGCTGGAGGTTTTTACGAACGCGGGGATCGGGACGGAAATCGTGGGGTAGCGGACGAAATCAGCGCGCCAGGGAGGCCGCGATCTGGGCGGCGACGTAGCGCTGCTGATCCTCGGTGAGTTCGGGGAAGATGGGGAGGGCGAGGGTTTCGCGGGCGGCCCGTTCGGACTCGGGGAAATCGCCGGTGGTGTGGCCGAGGTCGCGGAAGCAGGGCTGGAGGTGGAGCGGGAGCGGGTAGTAAATCTCGGAGCCGATGCCGGCGGTTTGCAGGTCCGCGCGGAGGGCGTCGCGGTCGGGCGTGCGGATGACGAATTGGTTGTAGATGTGGTGATTGGCGACGCCGCTGGCGGACCACGGTTCGATGGGGAGGGTGATCTTTTCGGTGAGGCTGAGGCGGGTGAATTCCTGGCGGTAGAAAGATGCGCGGGCACGGCGGCCCGCGCTCCAGGTGTCGAGGTGCGGGAGCTTGATTTGCAGGACGGCGGCCTGGATGGCGTCGAGGCGGAAATTGCCGCCGAGCCATTGGTGAAAATAGCGGGGCTCCATGCCGTGATTGCGGAGGGCTTTGATTTTCGCGGCGAGGTCGGCGTCGTGGCAGACGACCATGCCGGCGTCGCCGAAGGCACCGAGATTTTTGGTCGGATAAAAGGAGAACCAGCCAGCTGCGCCGATCGCTCCGGCGGCGCCGAGCGGGTGTTCGGCGCCGAGCGCCTGGGCGGCGTCTTCGAGCACGGGGACGCCGTATTTTTCACCCAAAGCCATGATCGCGGCCATGTCGGCGCAGCAGCCGAAAAGATGGACGGGGATGATCGCCTTGGCCCGCGGTTCCTTTGCCAGCGCGGCTTCGAGGGCGGGGACGGAGAGGTTGTAGGTCGCGGGATCGATATCGACGAAGACCGGCTTCGCGCCGAGCCGGGCGACGCAACCCGCGGTGGCGAAAAAGGTGTACGGGGTCGTGATCACGACGTCGCCGGGGCCGATGCCGAGGGCCATGAGGAGGACGAGTTGCGCGTCGGTGCCGGAGGAGACGCCGATGGCGTGGGGCACGCGGCAATACTCGGCGACGGACTTTTCAAAGGCCTCGACGCGCGGGCCGAGGATGAGCCCCTGCGAGTCGGCGACCTGCTCGATTTCGGCGAGGATTTGGGCTTTCAGCGGCGCGTATTGGAGGCGGAGATCGAGGAGCGGGACCTGCATTTGGAAAAGATGCGGGAGGGGCGCGCAGGGCGTCGAGTCGCGAGATAAGGGCGATGAGATTGAGGGACGAAATCCAGGTAGCGCACTCGTCTCGAGTGCTGGTTTCGGCGTCCCGCCGAAACGAACTTTGGTGACGCGTGCGGAAGACAGGCGCGATGGGTCGGGGGACGGGGGATAAAGTTCGTCCCGGCGAGACGCCGGGACCAGCACTCGGGACGAGTGCGCTACCCGGAAAAGAATCCCGCCGTGGCGCGTGGATGTGCGATTCATCTGCCCATGACCTCGCGCCGGATTTCCATCATGCAAAAGGGGCTGCTGCTGATTGCACTCCCGCTTTTGTATCAGGCGCTTTTCATCGGGCTGCTGCTGCGGCGGCAGACGGCGCACAATGAGGCGCAGCGCGCGGCGGTGCATACGAAAGAGGTGCTCGTGCATGTGGACCGGATTTTCAGCCTCGTGCAGAGTGCGCTGGCGGATGTGCGCGGGTTTGTGCTGACGGAGAATCCGCGGTTTTCCAAAGACTCGGAGCGCGCGCGCGCTGAGGTGGAAAGCGAGCTGAAAGTGCTCGGAAAATATGTCGCCGACAACCCGGACCAGACGCGGCGCTGGCGCGATCTTTCGGCGCGCAGCGTGCAGTTGGTGGACTACGAAAACCAACTCGTGGCTTTGGTGAATTCGGGCCAGCGCGAGCAGGCGCAGGCGCGGGTGGCCAGCCTGCGCGGGGTGGAGTTGCTGGATAAATTGACGAGCGATTTCGATGAATTTCGCGCGACCGAGGAGAGTTTCGATCAGGCGCGGCTCACGGCGCTCGCAATATCGAGCACTTTGCAAAACTGGCTCCTCGTCCTCGGGCTCACGGTGAACGTGGTGATCGGCGCGGCGTGCGCGGCGATCTTTGGCCGCGGGATCAGCCGGCGGCTCGCGGTGCTGACGCAGAACACGGCGCGGATCGCCCGCGGCGAGGCGCTCGTCCCGCGCGTCGGCGGGCGCGACGAGATCAGCGAGCTCGATTCAAATTTCCACGCCATGTCCGAGCAGCTCGCGGCCTTGCGGCAGAAGGAGCGCGTCTTCCAGACGGTGCTCGAGCGGCGCAACGAAGAGCTGATCCACGCGAATCGCGACCTCGATGCGAAGAGCCGCGAAAACGAGATGTTCGTTTACAGCGTCTCGCACGATCTGCGCTCGCCGCTGGTCAATTTGCAGGGCTTCAGCAAAGAGCTGGGGCTGATCCGCCGGGACTTGAAAGGGCTCTTCGACGAGGACCTGACCGAGGCCGCGCGGGACCGCGCGCGGATGATCGTGGAGCGCGATATCGGTGAGTCGATTCACTACATCCAGACGGCCGTGCAGCGGCTCTCGAGCATCATCGACGCGCTGCTCCGGCTCTCGCGAATCGGGCGCGTGGAGTATCGCGCCGAGGTCATGGATCTCGCCCCGGTGATCGCCCGCATCCTCGCGGCGATGCGCGGCACGATCGCCGCGCGCGGGGCGAAGATCACGGTGCAGGAGATGCCGCCCGCGTTCGCGGACCCGACGGCGATCGAGCAGATTTTCGCGAATCTCATCGGCAACGCGGTGAATTATTTGGACGCGCAGCGGCCCGGGGAGATCGAGGTCGGCTGCCTGCCGGACGAAGCGCTCGGCGCGAAAGGGAAGCGCGTTTTTTACGTGAAAGACAACGGCCTCGGCATTGCCGACGCGCATCTGTCAAAGGTCTTCGCGGTCTTTCAGCGGCTGCACGCGCAAGTCGCGCCGGGCGAAGGGATCGGCCTCCCGATCGTGCGGCGGATGGTCGAGCGGCACGGCGGCGAGGTCTGGGTCGAGTCGAAGGAAGGCGTTGGCTCGACGTTCTTTGTCTCGCTGCCGGCGGGGATGGAAACTTCGCCGCTGGCCGTTGCTCCGAAGAAGGAAAGCATTAGGATCGCCGCCGACATTTATGAAAAATCCCGCGCCCACGATTATTCTCGCTGAAGACGACGAGGGCCACGCCAGCCTGGTGCGGCGCAATCTGGAGCGCGCGGGCGTGCAAAACGGCATTCTGCACATGAAGGACGGGCAGGAGCTGCTCGACTACCTGCACGGGCAGGGCGAGCACGAGGGGCGCGTGGTCAGCGACGATTTCATCGTGCTGCTCGACATCAATATGCCGCGCATCGATGGCATCGAAGCGCTCCGGCAGATCAAGGCCGACTCGACGACGCGCGCCATTCCCGTGATCATGCTGACGACGACCGACGACCCGCGCGAGATCGACCGCTGCTACGAATTGGGCTGCAACGTGTACATCACCAAGCCAGTCGATTACGAAAACTTCGTCGAGGCGATCACCCGGCTCGGGCTCTTCCTCCAGATCGTCAAGCGGCCGCGGAACGCCAGCGGTGCCGCCGCATGAGTGAACTGGAAGCGCCGCACGCGACGGTGCTCCTGCTCGAGGACGACCCGGGGATCAACCGGCTCCTCAGCCGGCAGCTCGACCGCGCCGGCTACCGCACCGAGACCGCACTGACCATCGCCGAGGCACGCGCGAAGCTGAACGCCGCGCCGTTCGACCTGCTCCTGCTCGACTACAATCTGGGCGAGGAAATGACGGGGCTGGAGTTCTACCGGGAGCTGCAAAAAGAGGGCCGCGAAATCCCGGCGATCCTCGTCACCGCGTTCAGCGACGAGACGCGGCTTGTCGAGGCATTGCGTGCCGGGGTGCGCGATTACATTTTAAAAACCCCGAACTTCATGGAGCTCGTCCCGCCGACTGTGGAGGGCGTGATGGAGCAGGTCCGGGCCGAGCGCGAGCTGCATGAGGCGCAGACCGCGAGCCGCGCGAAAGACGACTTCCTCGCCACGCTCAGCCATGAGCTCCGCACCCCGCTGACCCCCGTGCTCGCGCTGGTCTCCGCCATGCAGCGCGACGAGCGCCTGCCGCAGGACGTGCGCGAGGACATGGTCACGATCACGCGCAACATCGAGCTCGAGGCGCGGCTCATCGACGATCTGCTCGACGTCACCCGCATCGTCCGCGGCAAGCTCGAGCTGCGGCTGGAGAATGTGGACGTTCGCGGGATCATCGAGCACGCGGTGAAGACCTGTTGCGTTCACGAGGCGTCGGACAAATTCATCGTCTGCCACGAGCAGCTCGCCGATCGGCCGCACGTCGTCCTCGGCGATGCGGCGCGGCTCACGCAGGTTTTTTGGAACCTGCTCAAAAACGCGATCAAGTTCACCCCCGTCGGCGGGCAGACCTGGGTACGCTCCCGTTTTGAAAAGCCCGACGATGGCCCGGCGTGGCTCGTCGTCGAAGTCACCGACACCGGCATCGGCATCGAGCCCGAACTGCTCCCGCGCATCTTCGGCGCCTTCGAGCAAGGCGGGCGCGGCGTCACCCGGCAGTTCGGCGGGCTCGGCCTCGGGCTGGCGATCGCGAAGGCGATCATCGACCTGCATGGCGGCACCATCACCGCGGCGAGCGGCGGCAAAGATCACGGCACCACCTTCACCGTCCGCCTCCCGCTCGTGGAAAATGCCGCCGCCGTTCCGCAAAAAGTCGCCGCGCCCGCCGGCGACCATGCCGCCGGCGTCGAGGATTCGCTCGCGCATTTGCTCCTCGTCGAGGATCACTCCGACACCGCTGCGGTCATGGCGCGGATGCTCCGCCGCCGCGGCTACCACGTCACCGTCGCCGCGAATATCGCGCAGGCCAAAGCCGCCGCCGAAGTCGCGCACCGCAGCGTCGATGACGGCGGACGCTCCCGCGCGATCGGCCTCGTCATCAGCGACCTCGGCCTGCCCGATGGGAGCGGCCACGATCTCATGCGCGACCTCCACGCCACCTATCGCCTGCGCGGCATCGCCCTCAGCGGCTTCGGCATGGAGGACGACGTGCGGCGCGCCCACGCCTCCGGCTTCGTCCGCCACCTCACCAAGCCCGTCGATTTCGAAAGCCTCGTCGGCAACATCCGCGAGGTCCTGCTGCGGGAGTAGAGCGATCACCGGAGAGCCGCTCCCGCCTCATGCAGCTTCGCTCGTGATTTTTTTGAGGCGATTGCCCTCGGATCAAAATCCGTAGCTGCTCATGCCGGGCTTGATTTCCTTGAAGATGCCCTGGTTTTTTTCGGCGAGGTTCTTCATCAAGTCGAATCCACCGTCCGCGAAGAACGCGACGGTGTTGATCGAGGCGGGCCGCGGCAGTTGCTTCTGCAACGCCTCAATGGCAGGCAGCATGTCCTCGGACTTGTAGCCGCCGTCGGTCGGTTCGCCGTCGCTCACGAAGCAGATCGCGTCCGGGTTCATCGCAAAGGCAGACTTGAGGGCGGCGAGTGAGCGCGTCCCCGAGTGGTTGAATTTCGTGACGCTGTTTGCGACGCCCGCCTTCCCTTTGTCGAAGCCTGCGGCGACCCGGTCGAACTCGCGGTTCGAGGCGGCGAGATTCAGCCCGGGGCTGTGGGCCTGCAGCCATTTGATGGCGTGCTCCTTCTCGAGGTCGTTCGCTGGGACGAGCGACGGCTTGTAGGCCTCCACGTCGCCGGCAAAGCAGACGAGGCTAAAGGTCATCGCCTTGTCGAGGCTGCGGATGCCGCGGGTGATTTCGATCTCGAGCGACTTGTAGGTCTGCGGTCCTTTCGGCGCTGGCCTCGGAGCGCCGGGCGCGAGCCTCGCCGCCAGCACTTCCGCCGAGAGCGGCGACACCATGCTGTCGGAGACATCCACGAGGAACACGATGCTCTTCGCGCGCGTGCGGAGGCCGAAGAAATTGATCCCGCTGCCGCCGCCACCACCGCCGCCGCCCGGAGTGCCGGTCGCGCCGAACGCATTGCCCGCGCCGCCGAGGCCGATGGCGCGGTTCGCAAAGACATCGGTCGTCGCGGACGGCATCTCGGGCATGTCCGGCAGCGCGACTTTTGCGAATGCGCTGTTGGTCACCACGCGCTTCGCCTGCTCCGGCGCGCTCATCGTGCTTTGCTTGCGCCCGAGCGAGACCTTGTGCTCCGCGCCTTTTTTCGCCTGCTCCGCGCTGCCGCCCGGCGGCATGAATTTTTTGCGCGGCGGGGCGTCATGGTTTCCCACGATCCAGAAGGTCGCGCCGATGGCGATGAGCGCGTGGACGCCGATCGCGAGGAAGAGGAATTTCCGCTCCTTGATCCGGTCCCAGATCGTGGGCCTGGCCTCCTCCGAACGTGCGCGGACTGCCGTGGGTCTGAGTGTGGCGCTGGGCATGGCTATTTTTTCTCCGGTGCTGGCGTCGCAAGCAGCGCGGCGCGCTTTTCGATCCTAACGCCGAGTTCCGCCGCGGCCTTTCCCTCGGGCGTCGCGGCGTGGGACGCGATGAGTTCCTTCACGGAGGTGCGTGCGCGGTCGAAATCCTTCATCCCGAGATAGGCCTGCGCCGCGCCGTATGTCGCCTGCGGCAAATACATGCGCTGCGTGCGATAGAGCGCCGGGATGCGCAGGTAGCTCATCAGCGCCTGCTCGTATCGCACCGCCGCCGCCTCGGGCTCGCCCTTGGCGGCGAGCGCGTCGCCGAGCGCGAGGAGGCTGTCGCCCCGGTTCACCGCGATGAGTCCGAGGATCTCCGTGCGCTCGGTGGCCAGCGCGGCTTCGTCGTAAAGCGGCAGCGCAGCCTCGTGCCTGCCCTTCCGCGTGAGCCCGACCGCGGTGAATGCCTTCGTGAATTTTTTCACCTCGGGGTCCGTCGCGATGCCGCTGAACTGCTCGGCCGTTTCCACGGCCTCCTTGTCACGCTTCAGCGCGAGTTGCGCTACGATTTGCAGCGGCACGAGTTCCGTCCACCAGCTTCCCGGCGCATCGCGGAAGGCGGCGTAGAATTTCAACACGGGATCGAGCTGGGCCAGCGCCGCCTCGGCCTTGCCGTCGGCGATGAGACCGGGGGCCGTGTCGAGCACCGCGGGCTTCGGGAAATCCAGCCGGAAAATATCGTTGAGCGCGAAGCCGAATTCGCCCGTGGTCGGCTGGCCTCCCGGTTCCTTCGCGGGGATGTCCACCGTCGCCACGATGTTATCCTTGTCGCGGCGCATTTGCTTTGCGGGGACGATGCGGCCGTCCTTGAAATGGATGCTCGTCTGCGCCAGCGCACCGGCGGTGAGCGCGAGGGTGATGCAGAAAAACAGACGCATCACGCCGGTCCTCCGATTTCGGCGAGCTGCTTTCTCGCCTCCTCCGCCTGCGGCAGCGCCTGAAATTTTTCCTTCGCGAGCATTTCTTTCAGCCGCTCTTTCGCGACTTCGTTTTTGCCCATCTTGCGGTAGCCCTCCGCCGCCCGGTTGTAGGCGCGCGCCGCCCACGTGGGATATTTCTGCTGCGTCACGGCGACGCGTTCAAACAGCCCGGTCGCCTCCTGCCATTTGCCCTGCCGGAATTGAATCTCGGCGATCTGATAGAGCGCGTAGGCCGTCGTCTCGCCGCGCCACTCGCGCACGGCGGCGACCTCCTCGAAAATCTTGCGCGCCTTTTCATACGCCGCCGGGCCCGTCTCGATCACTGGCGCCGGTTTCGCATCCTTCGCTGCCGGCAGAGGCTTCGCTGTCGCCACGGCTGGCGCGCTGGTCGCGAATTCCATGTGGCATTTCGCCTGGCCGAGCAGAGCCTCCTTCAGCCGGTAGGGCGCGCCGAGGCGATCGATCGCAAACGTGTAAAGTTCCATCGCCTTCCTCACGTCCTTCCGCGCGAACGCGACGTCGCCGAGGCCGACGTAGCCGGCATCGACGTTCACGGCTTTTGGAAAATTCTCCTTCAGCGCGCGGAAGAGGATCTCCGCTTTGTCCGTCTCGCCCTTTGCCATCTGGAAGTCGCCGACCTCCATCAGCAGATACGGGCTGAGGTCCTCGGCCTTCGTCTGCTCCGCGATTTTCGCGATCAGTTCGTCGTGCAGGTCCGGCTTCCGAGCGAGCTTGTGCAGCTCCGCTACCGCGTAAAGCAGTCGCGCCTCCACCGTGGGATTCGCTTTTTCGCGCAGCGGTTTCAGCATGCGCTCGAGTTCGGCTTCCGCGTCCCATTTCACCGGCTCGGGCGTGGCCCCCGCGACCGTGCGGACCACCGGCTTTTTACGCGACCAATCGGCGAGCTGGCTGAGGATCAACTCGATTCCCTCGGTGTTCGGCTTGCCGATGTATTTCCCGAGCGTCTCGATCGCGAGTGTCTTTGCCTCGTCCATCCGACCGAGTTTGGACTTCGCCTTGCCCACCCAGTACAGCGCCGTCACCACCGCCGGATGGTCGGGATGCGTCTTCACGAATTCCGTGTAGAGCTTCTCGATGCCCTCCCAATCGCCCACCTTCTGGAGCTGCTTGCCCGCCTCGAAAAGCGAATGGTTCAGCACTTCGTCCGTCGTCGCCCGCCGATAGCTCTCGATGTAGGCCACCGCCGCCGCCGCCGGTTCCTTCAGCGCGGCCTTCGCGTCGCCGAGCAGCGCGTACACCTCGGGTTGCAACAGCTCACCCTCCTTCTTCCCGAAGATGTCCAGCCACTCCTGGCATTCCTTCGCGCAGGTCGCGTGTTCATTCGAGGCGAACTCGCAGACGGCCAGCCGGTATTTCGCATCGGTGCCGTAGCTCGACTGGAGTCCCCACTTTTTCAGATAGCCCTGGATCCGCTCGATGGCACCGTCGCTGTCCAAGGTGATCGCCGGATCCTTCACGTAGTGCCCGAGGAAAAGATGCGTGAGCGCGAGCTGATACTCCACGTCCTCCATGAACGCGCCCTTGCCCTCGGCCGCCCTTCCGAATTCGGCGATGAACGTGTCGAAGTCCTTCTGCGCTTCCTCGAATTTGTTCTCCAGAAAAAGCGCGTTCCCGTACTGGTAGCGCGCTTCCCGCCAGTAGAGGTTTTTCTGATCCTCTGCCAGCGTCGCGAGCACCTTCAGCGCTTCGCCGAGATATTTTTCGCCGAGAAACCAATCCTGCTTCCGCATCGCTGTGATGCCCTTGATGTAGGCCACCTGCGCCGCGTGCGGGCCTTTCGCGTATTCCGCGAGGTACTCGTCCGAAGAGCGGTAGGTGCTGTCCGCGAGGCCGAGGTCCGAGTAGAGCGCGAGCCGGCTGAAAATCGCCGTCTCGCGCACCGGCGACTTCGGGAACTTGTCGAGGATCTGGTTGAAGATCACGATCGCCTCCCACTTCTTGTCCAAGTCCGCAAAGCAGCGCGCCATGCGGAAGTAGAGCGATGGCATGAAGTCCGGCAGCTTCTCGAACTGACCGAGGACCTTTTTCGCTTCCTCGATGCGCGGCTTGATCATCTCGTCGTTCACGCGGTTCGCGCGGGCGAGCGCGAAGGGATCCTTCCCCGCGGCCTTCGTGTTTTGCGTCACGCGCAATTCCATCGCGGTGATCCGGTCGCGTTGCATTTTCGCGACGACCTCGCGCGGACGCACCGCCCAGTAAGCCTCGAGCGCCTTGGCGTTGGCGTTCACGTCCAGCAGTTCGTCGCCGAGCTTGATGGCCACGCCGTTCAGCGCGACGAGATTCTCGACGAGGTGCGTCTTGGTCTGAAGCTTCTTCAGAATCACGATCGCCTTGTCGGCAAAGGCGATCGTCTCCGGCACCGCCGGGTCGTGCTTCAGCGCGTAGAGCGACATCAGGCGCACGGCCGCCTCCGCGGAGAGCGGCGTGTTGAAATCGGGATTCACCAGCCGCTCGAGCGGTTTGATTTCCTCCTCCGGCTTTTTCAACTGCCGGTAACAATAGACCTGCCCCGTCAGCGAATTCTCCCGGAGCGCCGCGACGCCCTCGATCTGCACCCACCACGTGATCGCCGTCTCCCACTTCTTCAGCAGCATGTAGGTCTGCGCCACCGCCACCTTCACCTCGACCACCTTCGGATCGGCCGGCCAGCGCCGCATGAACTCCGACCAATAGTTGATCGCCTTTGTGAAGTTCTCGTCCTTCCCGAGCCGGAAAAAGGCTTCGCCGAGCGTGAGATGAGTGACGGACGAGTTCACCTTCTCGGCGTCGGTCAACATGCCGAGGTATTTTTCGAGCTGCTCGATGCACTCCGTATATTTTCCCCCCTCGAAGTACTGCATCCCCATGTTGTGGAGCGCCGCGAGCGTCGCCGCGCGGGTCTCCGCGGCGGATACAGGTGCCTGTGCGGGGCACGTCGGGGAAAGTGCGAGCACGCACAAGCATGCGAATGCTGCGAGCCGGATGATGGCTAGTCGTGGCATGGGGGGTCTTTCAAATGGCATGGTCCGCCGGGAAATGTCCAGCCGAGTCTTGCGGAAGCGCGGCCGGGCTCAGCGGGTCGGCGCGGTCCACTCGTTGAGCCTGGCTCTCGCCTCCGCGAATTCCGGCTGGCCTTGCAGACGTTCCGCCTTGCGCATCATCTCCTGCAAATGCGCGATGGCCTCCTTGCGTTTGCCGAGTTTGTCGAAGCATTCCGCGGCGCGCAGATAGGAGCGCGCGACCCATGCCGGGTATTTCAGCCACGAGACAAAGACCCGCTGGTAGTACGCGATCGCCTCCGGCAGATGCCCCGCGCGCTGCTCGATTTCGCCGAGTGCGAATGTCGCCGCCGCCGTCGCCTCGCCACGCAGCTTGCGATCGCCCGCGATCTCACCGAGACGCGTCTGGATGATCGCGGATCGTTCCCCGGAAAGCGCTGCCGCTGCACTGAGTTTTCCGACAGCCGAAAGCGCGTCCCCTTTCGCCAGAAAATCCGCCGCCGCCAGCTCCCCGGTCCGCGCCGCTGCGTAGCGCGCGATCGGCGCATCCGGCGTCCCGCCCGCGCGCACTGCTTCGGCGTAAGCCTGCGCCGCGTCGTCGGTCTTCGACTGCGCGGCCCGCGCGTCGCCGAGGAGCGCCCACGTCTCTGCGAGCTTGGGGCTGTTTTCAAAATAGCTCCTCGCCTCGGTGAGATCGCGCTCCGCGTCCGCGGGCCGATCCAGTTTCAGCAGCGCCACGCCGAGCGTGAAAAGCATCGCGCCGCGCTGTTCGCCCTTCGCTTCGGAGAGCCGCGGTTCGAGGATGCCCGCGGCCTTTGCGGCATCGCCCGCCTCGAGCGCGGACTTCGCCGCGCGGTAGGCCTCCGGCAGCGGCATCTCCGCGGCAAACGACGATGCGCACAGGCCAGCCAGCGTCACGATGAGCGCGGTCATTCGCGAGGAGGTGGGAGGGGTCATTTTCACGCGCCGGCGAGCATACCGGCCCGGCACCCATTCAGCATCTTCATTCCGAATTTCCGCCCAAAGAATTGCTCGCATCGCGGCGACGCATTCCGCTAATCATCCCCCAACGGATTTCCCCCCAATGAACCACCGCCCCATCAGTCTCCCCACCCTCACCGCGATTTTTTCACTCGTCTCACCCGCGCTCCTCCTCGCGGAAGAGGCGAAGGCCCCCGAGGGCGGAGGCACCACCACGATGTGGCAGGACCTCGTCTCCGGCGGGCCCACGATGATCATCATCGGCATCTGCTCGGTCGCGACGCTCTATCTCATCGTGGACGGCCTGCTCCGCGTCACCAACTTCAAGAAGAGCATGCCCGCGCTGCACGTGGCCACGCTCAAGACGCTCTTCCGCGCCGGCGACTACGTCGGCGCCTACAAGTTTTGCAAAGCCAACCCCTCGGTGCTCACGAACATCTGCCGCGCGGGGCTCACGATGGTCGGCGAAGGCAAACCCGCGACCGAGGAGGCCGTTTTCGCCGCCGTCTCAAAGGAGAACTCGAAAATGCAGTACTTCATCAGCTACCTCTCGGTCATCGGCGTCTGCACCCCGATGATCGGGCTCCTCGGCACGGTCTTTGGAATGAAAGGCGCGTTCCGCACCCTCAACGTCTCCGGCATCGGCGACCCCAGCAAGCTCTCCGGCGCGATCAGCGAAGTGCTCATCTGCACCGCCCTCGGCCTGCTCATCGCGATCCCCGCCTTCTTCTCCTTTTACTGGCTGCGCAACCGCGCCGCGAAGCTCATCCACAACGTCCAGGAGACGATCGGCTCCCTCTACCGCAGGATGCCCTACGAACACCTCGCCGGCGCCCATCTCGGCGACGAGGAACTCTACGCCGCCGTCCCGAACTGGGTCCAGCAGGCGCAGCCCGAAACCACGGAAGCCTGAGCCGCCGTCTCCTTTTCTCCCATGAAACGGAGGGCTCACTGACATGGCCAGCGGCGGCGGCAGCGAAGGCGACCCGGAATTCCAAATCGCCCCGATGATCGACGTGCTGCTCGTGCTGCTCGTCTTCTTCATGAGCATCACCTCCGCGCAGGTGCAGAAATTTCAACCCGTCCCCCTCCCCGTCGCCCCTCACGCCATCAAGCGCGACATGATGCGCAACGAGGCCATCGTCAACGTGAAGTGGGACGCCGTGAAAGAGAAGGCGACCTTTGCCATCGAAAATAAGGAATACACCGACATCAAGCAGGTCACCGAACAGTTCGCCTTGATGCGAAAGCAGAGCGACGCCACGCCTTCGACCGGGCCGAACCCCGCCTACCGCGTCGTCATCCGCGGAGCCCGCGAAGTCAACGCACTCTCCATCAACCAGGTGCTCAACGCCGCAGGCGAGGCGGGCATCGCGGACGTCACGTTCGCCGTTTATAACAAGGACGAAGACTAGCCGTGCGCCGCGTCATCATCGACCCCAACGAGGGCACCCTCGGCTTCCAGATCGCCCCGATGATCGACGTCGTGTTCGTCATCATGCTCTTCTTCATGGTCATGGCTGGAAAAGTGAGAGTCGAGCGCGAGCTGAACTGCCAGCTCCCCGGCCAGATCGAAACCGCGAAGGAAGTCCCCTTTGCCGACGAGCAAGTCGTCCAGATCACCGCCGCCGGCGAAGTGCTCCTCAACGAGGAACCCATCGGCGCGCCCACCGACAAGACCCTGCAAAATCTCCGCGCCGTCCTCATGCGCGTAAAGGCCAACTGCGAAGCCGCCAAGACCCCCGCCGTCGTCGTCATCGCCAGCGAGCCCAAGGCCAAGCACGGCCGCTCCATGGACGTCCTCGACGCACTCTCCGAAGTCGGCATCACCAGCGTCAGCTTCAACGTCACCGAGGAGCCGTAGAGCCCGGCCCCCCGGCTCAAAAACCTGCGTCCGCCTTCAAACCCGAGCTTTGGCTCGCCGCGATCACACCCAGCCGCCCCGCCCGGGCGGATTCGCGTTCATCCGTGATCCGGTGGCTGACGCCACCGGCTAATTTCTACGGAGCCTCCGGCTCCAAAGAGACAAACCTAATTATTCCGAATTCGATCTTCGCGGTTCCATGCGACCGTCCGCCCCGCCTCTTTTCCGTGCCCTTCCGTGTCCTTCCGTGGCTAAAATCTAACCGCCCCGCACCCGGATACTCCTCGTGTTCCCCACCTTTCTCTCCCTCTCCAGCGCGTGGCTTTTCACGCTGCTGCTCCCGCTGATCGCGTTCTATTTTCTCAAGCTCAAACGCCCGCGGCACGTCATCCCGTCGCTCGTTTTGTGGCGGCAGGTGCTCAACGACCAGCGCGTCAATTCGCCGTTCCAGCGCTTCAAACGCAACCTGCTGCTCCTCCTGCAAATCCTCCTCCTCGCGCTCCTCGTCCTCGCCGCGATGCAGCCGCTCCTCCGCAGCCAAACCAAGCGTGCAGGCCGCTTGCCGGTC
Source organism: Spartobacteria bacterium (assembly GCA_043777315.1). Lineage (GTDB taxonomy): Bacteria > Verrucomicrobiota > Verrucomicrobiia > Chthoniobacterales > Chthoniobacteraceae > CAIURC01. The sequence continues at coordinate 67,098 of JAYVPW010000058.1, forward strand.
CTCATCGACTGCTCCGCCAGCATGGCCGCGCTGGAAAAGCCCGGCGGAATTTCGCGCCTCGAATCCGCCAAACGCCGCGTCCGCACCCTCCTCGACGGCCTCCCCTCCGATCAGGAAATCTGCCTCGTCGCCTTCAGCAAAAGCGCGCGTCGCCTCACCGGCTTCACCAGCAACGCGCGCGAACTCCGCGAGGCGCTCGACGCGATCGAAATCGAGAACATCCCCGGCGACCTCGACGAAGCGCTCCGGCTCGCGCAAGGGCTCGCGCGCACCACGCCATTCGAGCGCGTGCTGCTCCTCTCCGACGGCAATTTTCCCGCCCGCACGAACTTCGAGCTGCCCTTCAAAATCGACTACCAGCGCCTCGAACCCGCCGGCCCGAACTTCGGCATCACCGCCTGCACCGCTCGCCGCGGGCTCAGCGGACAATGGGAAATCTTCGTCCAACTCAGCGGCTCGCCCGGCGCGGAATCGACCACTGGCACCGTCGAGCTGCTGCAGGACGGCACCGTCGTCGCGACCGAAACCGTCACCCTCGTCGCCGAGAGCACCCCACGCCTCGTCTTCAAAATCGCCGCGCCAAACCCCACCGCCGTCCAAGTCCGCTTCACCCCGAGCGGCTTCGACTCCCTCGCCGCCGACAACGCCGCCTCGCTCCAACTCCCCGCGCCCCGCCCACTCGACATCTTCGTCCCCGCGAAGATGACCGCCTTCCGCCACGCCCTCGCCGCCCTCGAAGGCGTCCACCTTTTCCCCGACGAAAACACGCCCGGCCCCGCGACCTACGACCTCGCCCTCACCGACCAGCCCGCCGACCTCCCCCTCGCCGCGCGCGTCATTTGCACCGTCGGATTCGTCCCGCCCGAGCTCGCGAAAATGGTCGCGATCCAAAGCAGCCAGACCTCCGCCGTCGATTGGCGCCGCGACTCCCCGCTCCTCCAGCACGTCCTCCTCGACGACGTCATTTTCTCCGACGACCCCCGCACCGCGCCCGACCTTTCCGAGACCGATTTCGCCGCGGCCGGCTTCACCATCCTCGCCCAAGCCACCCACGGCCCCCTCCTCCTCGAAAAGCACGACCCCGACGGCCTCCGCCTCCACCTCCTCTTCCACCCCGACCATTCCACCCTCCCGTATCGCGTCGGCTTCCCCATCTTCGTCTCCAACCTCGTCCAAGCCGCCCAGCGCGAATCCCACCTCGCCGAATCCACCGCCACCGGCCTCCTCTCCCAAAACGAAACGTCTCTCACCGGCCTCGACCAGCTCGAATTCGCCGACCAAATCAAAGTCCAGGCCACCACCGGCCCCGCCCTCAAATCCGACCGCGCCCTCTGGTGGCCCCTCGCCCTCACCGCCTTCTTTCTCCTCCTCGCCGAGTGGTGGTATTTCCAACACCGCCCGCTCTCCCGTCCCACGCTTCCCCGAGATCCGATCAGCCATCCCGCGGAACGATCACCCATTCCCCAAAACCGATGACCCATTTCCCGGAGCCGATCATCAAATCGGAAACGGGGCATTCGTCTCCATGACCGATCGATCCGCTGCGCGCCAACGGCGCAAAAGCATGCCAGCCCAGGGCACCGCCCTGGGGTGATTGCCCCATCCAATCCAGCCCTGAAGGGGCGAAGCAACCTGTGTCGCCCCTTCAGGGCTTTGCCTTCTTTTCCCTTTACCCAGGGCGTTGCCCTGGGCTGGCTTGTCACTGGCCGTTGGCCCGCCGAAGCTCGGCTCAGATTCATCAACGAGACCTATGAACAGCTACTTGCGGGAGATTAAAACCGCGTCCATCGACGCCACCCACCTCACCGTAGAACTCGACGGCGGCTTCACCTTCACCGTCCCCCTCACTTTTTACCCGACGCTCCTGCTCGCCACCGACGAAGAGCGTAACGCGATGGAAGTCAGCCCTTACTCCCTCCACTGGGAGTCACTCGACTGCGACCTCGGCATCGAAGGCCTCCTCCAAGGCGCAAAAGAACATCCCAAGCTCGCCGAAAACGCGTGTCAGCGCTTCCAGCAACGCCAGCACGCGGCGGCGTGAAGTCTTGAAGATTGCCGGGGCGCGAATACGGTGGCGGCATGATTCTCGAGCAAAACCCGGAGCTGCGGCAGCTCTCTCCGTCCGATAAGCTGGCGCTGGTTTCCGAGCTTTGGGACGACCTCGCCACGCATCCGGCGGAGGTTCCCGTCAGCCCCGAACAGCTCGCGGAACTCGACCGGCGCATGGATGGCTACCGACAAGACCCGACGCAAGTCACCTCTTGGGAGGCGATCAAGGCGCGGATTCTCGGCGGTTCTCGGGCCGCATGATCGATGGAGGGACGAAAAAACCTCTCGACATTCACCCGGCCACCTTTACGTTTCGGATCGATTTTTCAACAAATGACTCAGGAATAGCTATTTTCTCTGGTATGTCGGGTCCATCCCGCACTCTCGACACGTTGGGTGCAATCGCCTCAATTGTTGGTTTTGTCGCAAGCATCTGTATGATTGCGCTCACCGACTACAAAGTCGCCGCCTTGGTTAGTCTACTCATCGCTGAAACGGTTATTGTCGCAGTGTGGTGGCACTATGTCCGCAGACGTAATGCTTGCGTGCATCCCTTTGAACGCGAAGAGGTATTTCAATATGTTCGTTACGTCTTCGACACTCCGACGAAAATGTCGTACGAGGTAACAGAAGTCTCGCGCATAATGCAGCCCGTCGTGACGGCAATCCCAGTCAAACTCACATGGTCTGGACGTGGTACCGTAAGCGTCCGCTCCCATCTCATCCAAGGTGAGATTCCATTCACCTCGGACGGCCAGACTGGCGAGTTGTCGTTTAGCTTCCCACTATCGGAGCCGCGCCGATTTGGAGAGACAGTTCTGATTCAATATACTCTCGAGTTAGAAGACACTAGCCAACAAAATGTGCCGAAGCTCAGCAAGACGGTTCGCCGTCCTTGTCAGTTTTTCATTCTCGAGGCCGTCTTGAGACATCGATCCGTATGTCAACCGGCTCAGCTCGTGTGGGTTCCGCTCGATAACCCAAGTCATCTTCGACCGGCATCCAAGATTGCCGATGTTCCGTTTGATACCTTCACCCATTCGTATCGAATCAGCCTCCCGTGTCCTATTGTTGGACGGTCTTACCAGTTGCACTGGAACCCAAACAACGTGGCAGAAAGCGAGTAGCTCGACTCTTTCAAACGGAGTGACGCGCTAGCACTGTGGGACTTCGCGATAGCTCATAGCTCTGCACTTCTTCGCTCAAGCCAACACCGCGGCCGCCCGCTTGCGGAGTTCTTCGACGAGGAGCTTGATCGGTGGGGTCAGTTTGCCGCGCCAGATGGCGCAGAGGCGGATGGGGTCGAAGCCTTCCAAGGGGAGGGCGCGGAGGCCGGGCGCGGGCTTCTTTTGCGGAATCTGGACGGAGAGGCCGATGCCGAATCCGTGCAAGACGTAGGACTCGATGAGTTCGAGCGAATTGACGCGGATGCCGGTCAGCCAATCGACCTGACGCTCGGCGAGGCCGCGTTGGAAGCAGCGGCAGACCGCCTCGCCGGGCGGCGGCGCGATGAGTGTTTCCTCGATCTTGTCGCGCTGCCAGAGTTCGTCGGCCGAGCGGAGGCGGCTCGCCGACGGGACCAGCAGGACGAGCGGGAGAGTTAGCAACTCCTGCGCGGAAAGTCCCGCGGCCGGCTTGCGGTCGATGGAGGTGATCGCGAGGTCGATCTCTTTCTTTTCCAACTCCGAAAGCAATTCCGGCTCCAGTCCTTCGTGCAACGTCAGGCGCGCACCGGAGGCCCGGGCCTGCATCGCGCGAAAGACCGCAGGCAGATGATCGCGCAGCACTGCCGTGGATGCGCCGACGCGGAGATGATGGGTCTCCGTCCCGCGAATGGCGTCGGTGACTTCATCCACCCGGCTGAAAAACGGCTCCACGAACGCGAAGAGTTTCGCGCCCGCGGCGGTGAGTTCGAAAGGCCGCCGGTTGAAGAGCTTCGCGCCGAGAGACTCTTCCAACTGAATCACCTGCGAACTCACCGCCGGCTGCTGGATGCCATACGGAATGTTCCGCACCGCCTCGCTGATCCCGCCGTAGCGCGCGACGTAGTAGAAGAGTTCGAGGTGGTGGATATTCATGACAGATGCGCAGCGAAGCTCGCGACGAGTGAGCGCCACACCTCGCTGATGATCGTCACAATCCGCCGGTTCGTCGCCTCGTCTTTCACCGCGATGCGAATGGCATGATGTCCGAGGTTCGCCCCCATCGCGGCGGCATCCCGGAGGTAGAGCCCGCGCCGCTGACATTCGCGCACGACCTCCGCCGCCGGTGGCCCGTCTTCAGGCAGATGACACAGGAGAAAGTTCGCCATCCCCGGCACCACCTGCCAGCCCAAGAACTCCAGCTCTCCCGCCAGCCATCCGCGCGAGACATGAGTCTCCCGATAGCGCGCCAAGTAGTATTCGGGATCTTGCAACGCATGCACTGCCGCGACTTGCGCGGGCAGACTCATCACCCACGGCGGAGTAATTCCGCGCAAGTCCTCCAACTGATGCGCTCCACTGCAAAGGTAAGCCGCGCGCGCTCCGCTGAGGGCATAGACCTTTGACATGGACTTACACACGATGACGTTCTCACTCCGGCTCGCGAACTGTTCCAGCGACTCATCCGCGCCCGCAAACTCGACGTATGTCTCATCGATCCAAACCCGTGTGCAGGCCGGAACTTTGCGCAGTGTTCTCTCCAACTCACGGCGACCGGCATGACGACCAGTGGGGCTGTTTGGATTCACGAGAATGATCAAGTCGTAGCTTTCATCGAAGCGTGCCTCGAGTTGATCGAGATCGAGATCGTAACCATCGGCGCGGCAAAGCGGAAGACGTTCGATCGCACAGCCGATGACTTGCTCCAGCACATGCGCGTATTCGCCGTAAGTCGGATCGAGCAACAACACTTTGGACGCTGGAGTCAGCCAGTGGCGCAGCGCGCGAAAGATCAGGTCGGATGACCCAGCTCCCGGCAGGATATTCTCAGGGCGCACGCCCCGCACTTCAGCCACGGTCGCGACAAATCCCTCGCATCCGGTCGGCGGCGAAGTCCTCATCAGCCACGCGAGGTTTTCGGTGAGTGCTGCGATCGCTTTCGGAGATGGCGGAAACCAAGCGTCCAAAACGTCCGCGTTAATGATCGCGTCCTTTCGTTCCAGATGGTCGAAGCGCGGCCCGATCGCCTCGAAAAACCTGCCTCCGTGGAAGCAGGGCGCTGGCTTTCGCGGACGAGGCACGGGGCGGACCGCCGGGCGGTTCAGAGTTTGAGTTTGCTCACGCATGGCGCAGTTCTATCGCGCTCACGGCGGAGGCGTTCATTGAAAATCATGTCGCCGCCGCGCGTGAAATTCATGCCCGCCGCACGTCGCTCCTTGTGCGCAGTCACCCGCCGCGCTTACAAATCGACGCGCATGAAAATTCCCCTCCGCCCCACACTTTTCGCTGCTCTCGCAATCGTGACCACCGGTGCCTCCGCCGCGGATTGGCCGCAGTGGCGCGGGCCGAATCGCGACGCCGTGGTCATCGACGCGAAGCATCCACTCAACGCGCTGCCGCCGGATCCGAAAGTGCTCTGGAAGATCGACGCCGGGCCGGGGCAGTCGTCGCCGATCGTCGCGGGCGGTAAGCTCATTTTCCTCGATGGAATCGACGGCCAGGAAACCGCGCATTGTCTCGATGCGGCGACCGGCAAAGCTCTGTGGAAGACGCCCATCGCGCCGATGGTGGAGTTTCAAAACGCGTACGGCGAAGGGCCGCGCTGCACGCCGCTGATCGACGGCGACCGCGTCTATGTCCAGTCGTGCAGCGGCGAATTCCAGTGCCTCGCATTAGCCACGGGAAAGCCGATGTGGCGGACCAATTTCGGCAGCGACTACGGCGCGGTTTTTCTCGGCAACAAAAGCGGCGATCCCGAAGCGAAGGAAGCCGCCTCCCGCCGCCACGGCAACAACGGCTCCGCCGCCATCGACGGTGATCGCATCTTCGTCCCCGTCGGCGGCACGAAAGGCGCGACCCTCGTCGCCTTCGACAAGAAAACGGGCAAACAACTCTGGGGCGCCGGCAACGACCACACGGCTTACACCTCAGTCATGGTCGCCACTCTCGCCGGCGTCCGTCAGGCCGTCCATTTCACCGCCGACGCTTTGATGGGAGTCGAGGTCACGACCGGTAAAATTCTGTGGCGTCAGCCGCTCAAGACCGGCGCGAAACGCCACGCCTGCACGCCGGTCATTTCCGGAGACACCGTGACGGTTGCCTCGACCAACATCGGCACGATCAAGTTTCACATCACCAAGTCAGGCGCGGAGTTCAAGGCCACCCCCGACTGGACCAACCTCTCGCTCAAAACAGTCATCGGCACACCGACGATCGTCGGCAAAGAACTCTACACCCTCGGGGCGGGCGATCGCACCGACCTTGTCTGCGTGGACTTGGAAAAGGGCACCCAACTCTGGTCTCATCCCGGCTTCGGCGACTACGCGAGTCTTACCGCGATCAACGACAAAATCCTTGCCCTGACTTCGAAGGGCGAACTTTCCCTAATCAAGGCCAGCCCCGCCAAGTACGAAGAACTCGGCCGGTTGCAGGCCTGCGCCAAGACCTGGGCCAGCCCGGCTTACGTGGATGGGAAACTCTTTGTCAAAGACGAGGCGCATCTGACCGCACTGGCGCTTGCGGAATAAAAGAGTCGCTGCATCCCCGGCGCGCAACGTGGCCTCCCCGCTGCGTTACAGGCCTGCTTTCGCGGTCGAAACCTTTCACGTATCCTTGATCTCCGGCCTTAAACTCTTCACGAGCAATCGCCTCGAGTGTCTCGCGGAGCAACTCGCCAGCGCGATGGCAGCACCGCTCCGCTCTCCGCTCGCGCCGGAAGTAATCATCGTGCAGAGCCGGGGCATGGCTCGCTGGGCTTCACTGCAGCTCGCGCAGCTTTCGGGCATCTGCATGAACTGCGAGTTCCCGTTTCCGAAGGCTTTTGTCGAACGAACCTTGCGGCAGTTCTTTCCCGAAATGGCCTTGGCGGATGACTACAGCGTCGGAGTAATGACGTGGAGGATTTTCCACTTGTTACCCGGGTTTGCAAAGCGGCCGGAGTTCGCGCTCGTGAATCGTTACCTGGCGCAGGACGACGGACTGAAGACCTTTCAGCTCGCCGAGAAGGTCGCGCACCTTTTCGACCAATACCTCGTCTATCGACCAGACATGCTCATGCGCTGGCAGCGCGAGAGAGATGAGCAAGGCTGGCAGGCGATGCTCTGGCGCGCGCTCGTGCGGGGCCGCGAGCCGTGGCATCTGGCTGCCATCGCGGAGTTGCTCGTTGAACGCATGGCGGTGCTTCCCGCGGACAGTCATCTTCCCGGGCGCATCTCGATCTTTGGCCTCTCATCCATCCCTCCACTCCATCTGCGCGTGTTCTTTGAGCTATCGCGCCATTGTGAAGTGAATCTGTTTTCGCTTCATCCCTCCCGGGAGTATTTCGGACACGACCTTCCCCCAAAATTAAGGGCCAGGCTGCTCAGTCAACTGGAGAGCCGTGGCACTGCCGTATCCTCGGACGAACTTCTCATCGGCAATCCACTCCTTTCATCACTGGGCAAGCTCAACCGCGACCTTGTGGAAGTAAGAATCGAGCTGGACGAACAGGCCGGTTTCATCACGAACGAACAACCGGAACGCTACATCGACGCAGGTGATGCGGCGATGCTCGGAATGGTTCAGAACGACATCCTTCACGCCCGCAATCGCGGCGACTCCGACGTTCCGAAATGTCACGTCTCTCCAGACGACTCCTCGATCCAAATCCACGGGTGTCATTCCCCGATGCGGGAGGTCGAGATCCTTTACGATCAGTTGCTCGCGATGTTCGAGGCCGATCCCGATTTGAAGCCTCGAGACATCTTGGTGATGACCCCGGACATCGAGAAATACGCGCCGCTGATCCAAGCTGTGTTCGCTTATCCCGAAGATGCGCGGCGTGCCATTCCCTTCAGCGTTGCGGACCGCCGTCCGGGGAGTAACAACCCGGTCATTGAGACACTCTTCGCGCTGCTCGATTTGCCCGGCAGCCGTTGCGCGGCTTCGGAGATCTATTCCCTTCTCGCGCGCGCACCTATCTCCCGACAGTTTGGCTTTACCGACGACGAGCTGTCCACGATTCGCGCGTGGATTGCCGAGGCCGGGATTCGCTGGGGCATCGATGGGAAGCATCGCACGTCCTTCCAGCTCCCAGAGTTGGAAGGAAACACCTGGCGCGCGGGGCTAAGACGCCTGTTGCTCGGCTATGCGATGGCCGGCGGGAATCGACTCACCTTCGAGGGCATTCTTCCGCACGATGAAGTCGAAGGGAACGCGGCGGAGGTGCTGGGACGGTTCCTCGCCGCCACGGATGCGATTTTCGAGGTTGCGACAGACCTGCCGAAGCCGCGCGCACTCAGCGAATGGCCGGAGGTTTTGAGTGAGCTCGTCGAGCGGTTCTTTGTGTCGGAGACATCCGAGGACTTGTCTGATTTGGAAAGCATCCGGGCTGCGCTGGATCAGTTGCGGCGTCACTCCGCAGTGGCAGATGAGAACAAGAAGGTAGAGTTCTGCGTCATCCGGCATTGTCTCGCGCAGCTAATTGATCAGGGCGAACAGCGCGGCGGCTTTCTGACCGGTGGAGTCACGTTTTGCGCCTTGCAGCCGATGCGCAGCATCCCCGCGAAAGTCATCTGCCTGATTGGCATGGATGATCAGGCTTTTCCCCGGCAGGCGCACCCGCTGGGCTTTGATCTGATGGCTCAAGACCGCCGCTGCGGCGACCGATCTTCGCGGGACGACGATCGCTATGTTTTTCTCGAGACACTCATCTCAGCGCGCGAGCGATTGTATCTAAGCTACGTGGGCCGATCGGTGATCGATAATGAAGTCATCCCGCCTTCCGTGTTAGTCAGTGAGCTGCTCGACTATCTCGATCAAGCCTGTGTCTTTCCCGAAGGCGCGAGCGCCCGTGACTTCCTCACCCATGAGCATCGCCTGCACGCGTTCAGCCGCCATTACTTTGCCGAAACGAGTTCACGTCTCTTCAGTTACTCCGAAGCAAACGCGGCGGCGGCTCGCAACATCCGCGCAAGTCCTGGCGAGCCATCTCCCGACTTTTTGCACGGCGTGATTCCTGACCCGACCGATGATTTCCGCGCGGTCGAGTTAAACACGCTCGTCCGGTTCTTCGCGGGTCCGGCGAAATACTTCCTTCGCGAGCGAATCGGCATTCGCCTGGAGGAGGAGGACGACTCGCTCGAGGACAGCGAGCCCTTCGCTCTCGACTCACTCGAGCGGTATCACGCGAGACAGGACTTGGTCGCGCGCGCCTTGGATCAGGAACCGGCGGACGCTGATGAATTCGCTGCGCGGGGAGTTTTGCCGCTGGGCGAGATCGGTGTGTCGCACTTTCACGATCTGCGAAAGGACGCGGAGGTCTTTCAGCAGAAGGTAGAGCCGGAACTGGCAGGACATTCTCCCGCCGAACCCTGGCTCATCGACCTGAAGATTGGCGCGTTCAATCTTACAGGAAGGATCGAGCCGATCTACGGCGCTCGGATGGTTCACTTTCGCTGTAGCTCGCTCAAGCCAAAGGACTGGCTGCGGGCGTGGATCTCACATCTGGCAAAGTGCGCGGCGCATCCTGATACCGCTGCCGAGTCCGTGCTGATCGGCACCGATGCCACCGTCCAATTTGCGCCGGTGCCTGACGCTGCTGAGTTACTCACTGCACTCCTCGCCCTCTACTGGCTGGGCCTCACTTTTCCGCTGCCCTTCTTTCCCCGCACCAGTGAGGCTTATGCGCGAGCCGCTCTGTTTCCTTCCGCGAGGTCGAAACAAACACCGGTGCAAAAGGCCGAAGTGACCTGGCACGGCTCGACGTGGACCGCTGGAGAAAAGTCGGACAGTTACCTTCAACATTGTTTCGCCGGCAGCAATCCTCTCGACGAGGAATTCGAACGGATCGCGTTGGCTGTCTTCGAGCCAATACTGCGGAATGTCAGCGCTTCCGCATGAACGACATCGAGCCATTTGATCTGGCCGACACTTCCTTGGTTCAAGGGGTGACGTTGATTGAAGCCAGCGCGGGCACCGGGAAGACCTACACCATCGCCGGGATCATCCTGAGACTGGTGCTCGAACTGCGCGTCCCAATCAATGAGATCCTCGCCGTGACTTACACCGTGGCGGCGACGGCGGAATTGCGCGACCGCGTGCGGAGGCGGCTGCACGATGCGCTCGAAACCTTGCGTCGAGGCGAGAGTCAGGACGAGATCACCGGGCGCTTCCTCGCATCTGGCGATGTCGCGCAAGGCATCCGTGATCTGAATCTCGCGGTGCAAAATTTTGATGAGGCGCAGATCTTTACGATCCACGGATTTTGCCAACGCGTGCTGCGGGACAATGCTTTCGAGAGCGGGTTGCTTTTTGAAATGGAACTCCTGGCCGATCCCACGCCGATCTTCGAGGAAGTCGCGCACGATTTTTGGCGGACACAGTTCTACGAGAGCTCTCCGCTCCTCTCACGCCTCGCGCTGTCACAAGGCCGGTCCCCAGCGGACTGGACGGCTTTGCTTCACCGGCTGCGCAACCACCCAGACCTGGTGGTCATCCCGCCACGCGGAGACGAGACTTGTGCTCAACTACTCGGAAGCATCGAGACAAGCTTCGCGGGGGTCATCGACGAGTGGCGGAGAAGCGGAGATCGCATCCACCGGCTGCTCGCGGAAGACGAAGGACTCTCTCGAGACAAAAGTAAGTCCCATTGTTCCGCGGACGGGCTGGCGGAGATGGTCAGCCATCTCGGAGAGTTATGCTCGGATTTGAGCAAGGCCACACCGTCATGCCTGTCGGCGATCTCCAAGCTGTCGAGCTCGGAGATTGAGCGTTGCACCAAGCCAACCGGGACCGCGCCGGCTCACCCGTTCTTCGACTTGTGCGAAGAGTTTCGCCTCGTCACAGCGCGCTTCTTTCACGAGCTCACGCATGAGTTCATCGCCTTCGCGCGACGGGAGTTGCCGCTGCGGAAGGAGCGCCGGAACGTGCTCACGTACGATGACTTCGCCACCCGTCTCCGGGATGCGCTGGAGAGCGGGATGGGGAGTCAGTTCGCCGCGATTGTCGGTGGGAAGTTTCGCGCCGTCCTACTCGACGAGTTTCAAGACACCGATCCGATTCAATACGAGATTTTCCGGCGGCTCTTTGCCGGTGGCGCGCACTACCTGATCTACATTGGCGATCCCAAGCAGGCGATTTACGGCTTTCGCGGGGCGGACGTTTTCACCTATCTGCGCGCGGCCGGCGGGGCCGACCACAAGTTCACGCTCGGCACCAACTGGCGCTCTGAAAAGGCTTTGATCGCGGGCGTTAATTCGCTGTTCGGAAACGTGGCGAAACCCTTTCTCGTCGAGCAGATCGCCCATCGTCCGGTCAGCCCTCCATTGACGCCCAAGAAGTCCTTCGTCGAAATGATCGAAGGGACGAGTGAGGCACCGATGCGCTTCCGCTGGCTCGACAGCCCCGGCAACCAGGACAAAGCGGAGCGGGAGATCAGTCAAGCGGTGGTGGCCGACATCGCACGTTTGAAAGCCAGCGGAGCCAAGCTTGGAAACCGGCCGCTGGCTTTCAGCGACATCGCGGTGCTCGTGCGGTCCAATGCGCAGGCGGCAAACTTGCAGGAACTCCTTCGCGCGAGTGGGATCAAAAGCGTTTTAAAGACGGGCCACAGCGTCTTTCGCACGCGGGAAGGCTGCGAGGTTTTGCGTCTGCTCGAAGGGATCGCGGACCCGGGCCGGCCCACTGCGCTGAAGACTGCGCTCGTGACCCGGTTTTTCGGATTGAACGCTGCAGAACTGGTCGCGTTCGATGCGGACGAGACACCGTGGCAGCATTGGCTCGACCGATTTCTGGGCTACCGGACCCTGTGGGAAAGCGGATGTTTCATCGCTACGTTCCGCCATGTCCTGGTTGATCAGAAGGTGCGCGAGCGTCTCGTGCAGTGGCCTGGCGGCGAGCGGGCGTTGACGAATTTTCTGCACCTTTCCGAGTTGCTGCATCAGGCGGAGACCGAGCAACGGCTCACACCCGGCGGGCTGTGTGCATGGCTCCGACAACAGCGTGGCCGTGAGACAGGAGCGGCGGATGAAGATCAACTCCGGCTCGAGAGTGACGATGATGCAGTGCTGCTTTCGACGATTCATAAAAGCAAAGGCCTGGAGTATCCGGTGGTCTTTTGTCCTTTTCTCTGGAAAGCGGGAGATGGCAGTCGGCGCAGCGAGATCCTGTATCACGATCCGAGCGCTGACAATCGTCTCACGCTCGATCTCCGCGGCAAGAAGGAGGTGCCGGAGCATGACGAGAGAACTGGGATGGAGCGGATGGCGGAGTCTTTGCGAGTTCTTTACGTCGCGCTGACTCGCGCCCAGAACCGGTGTTACGTTTATGCCGGTGAAATTTCCGGGTTTGAGGCTTCGCCACTGTCTTATCTGCTCGGCGCTTTGGAGCCCCTGACGGCGCTGCAAAGGCTTGTCCAGAATTCGCCTGAGGCGATGAGCATTAGTCTGGTGGCTATGTCCGGGCCGGGACACATCGAGGAGGCATCCGGCGAAAGTCATGGCGCCGAAAGCCTGCAAGCGCGCCCCTTTCGAGGCGCGATCTCGCAGACGCGGATGATTGCCAGTTTTACAGGTCTCACTTCCGGTCGATCGGAAGAAGAACCGGATCGCGACGCGGTGTTAGCGGTAGTCGATGAGCCAGTGCAGGAAGAGGGGTTTTCGGACCTCGCGGCTTTCGATCGGGGAGTGGGCGCGGGGGTGTTTTTTCACGATGTGCTGGAGCACTTGGATTTCACTGCGCCGGACTCGGTGGAGCGACTGGTGAAGTCAAAGTTGATCACGCACGGAATGTCGGGGCATCCGCTGCGGGAGAGCGTTTCGGCGCAGTTGCGAAAGCTTCTGGATGTGGCGTTGGCTCCGGGAGTGACGCTCCGCCGGGTTACTGCGGCGGACCGGTTGAATGAGGTCGAGTTCACCCATCCGATTGTGTCGTTGCGTCCCGAGCAGCTTCAGCGCGTTTTAGTGGAGCACGCCGTCTCCGCCTTATCGTCCTCGGACTTTTCGGCAAGCTTGGGTCGTCTTCAATTTCGTCCGGTGGAAGGTTTCATGCGTGGGTTCATCGACTGCTTGTTTCAACTCGACGGGCGCTACTATCTCGTTGATTGGAAGTCGAACTGGCTTGGCGCTCGACTGAGCGATTACGACGAGCCGGGAATGCGCGCGTGCATGCTCCAGCACTCTTACTTTCTCCAGTATCATCTCTACACCATTGCCACAGACTTATACCTCAGCCAGCGAGTCGCGGGCTATGACTACGACCAGCATTTCGGGGGAGTTTTTTACGTGTTCATCCGTGGGATTGATCCCATGACTCCTGGCCGCGGCATCTTCCGCGACAAACCGGATGCGGGACTGGTTCGCGCGCTTCGACGAGAGTTATTGGGAGGGGAATCATGAACACGGCGGCTTTGTTGGCAGCCCCTGAGTTCGACGAACTCGACCGTCATTTTGCGCGCTTCATCGGGGAGTTTGGCGGCGGTGACTTGGCTGTGGCGGCAGCAGCATTCCTAAGTCGAAATATCCGGCGCGGACATATCTGTCTCGATCTCGCGGGGTCCGGTAATTTGGAAGGATCGCTGCGTGATGTTTCGTGGCCTAACATGTCAGAATGGCAGGGCGAATTGAGCCAAAGCAGAGCTACAGGAGGGCCTGACGACGGACGGCCTCTCGTGCTGACGAGTGCGGGACGGTTATACCTTCGGCGCTACTGGGAGTATGAGCGGTTGCTTGCGAAGGCGATCCTGGATCGCTGCGATCGAGGGTTGTCGGTTAAGCCCGATGCAGACCTTCAGAAGTTGGCGATTGAGACCGCACTGACCCGACGCTTTGTCGTCATCTCCGGCGGGCCGGGGACTGGCAAGACGACGACCGTGTTGAAGGTTCTCCGCCGGATGGTGAATGCGCCCGACGGGAGGCATCTGCGAATTGCACTGGCGGCGCCGACAGGAAAGGCGGCGGCCCGTTTGCAGGAGAGTTTGCGTGCCGGGAGTGAGTCAGATTCGGCGGGAGAGGTTCTCCCGAAGACAGTTTCAACGATTCATCGCTTGCTCGGCGCGCGGCATGGCTCTGTCTATTTTCGACATCACGCAAAGAATCCTCTGCCAGTTGATGTCGTGGTTGTAGATGAGGCATCGATGGTAGCTCTGCCCATGATGGCAAAGCTCTTCGACGCGCTGCCCGCGCACGCGCGAGTGATTCTGCTCGGTGATCGTTATCAACTCGCGTCCGTGGAGCCGGGTGCGGTTTTGGGTGAGATCGCGGACGCGGCTTCTGTGCCCGGCGGACCGTTGGAGGGAAGTCTCGTGACGCTGCAAAAGAACTATCGCTTCGGTGACGAGAGCCCGATCGCGACGCTCTGCGAATTGGTCCGCACGGGTAGTGTCGAAGAAACACTGGCGATGTTGCAGCAGAGCGAGCATCCGGGACTCGGTGGCGCTCTGACTCCTTCGCCGACACAACTCGCAACCATGCTGCGCGCGCAAGTCATTGAAGGTTATTCGACTTATCTTCGCGCGGGAGATGCGGGCAATGCGCTTCGGGAGTTCCAAGGGTTCCGGGTCTTGTGCGCGTTGCGGACGGGGCCTTTTGGGGTGGTGAATGTGAACCGGCTCATCGAGGGCATTTTACGGCAGGAAGGACTCATCACTGGCACGCAGAAGCTTTGCGCGGGGATGCCGTTGCTGGTGACGCGGAATGACTATCAACTGCATCTCTACAACGGCGACATCGGCATTCTCCTGCCCGATGACACTGGCGCGCTGTTGGCTTGGTTCGTCGGTGAAGACGGGAACTTGCGGCACATTTCCCCGGCGCGGCTGCCGGAGCATGAGCCGGCTTTTGCGATGACTGTTCACAAGAGCCAGGGCTCGGAGTTTGAGAAGGTGCTGCTGCTCTTGCCGGAAGCAGACAGCCCGGTGCTGACTCGAGAACTCGTTTATACCGGCCTCACGCGGGCGCGGAAACGGGTGGATGTCTGGTACCGGGAAGCGAGTCTTCGCATCGCGTTGGCCCGGCAGATTCGGCGGGATTCGGGCTTGCGGGACGCGCTGAGTTGATGATCTGCGAGCAGATTACGAAAGGATTTCGCGGATCACTTTCCCGTGGACGTCGGTGAGACGGAAATCGCGGCCTCCAAAACGGTATGTGAGCTTCTCGTGGTCGATGCCGAGGAGGTGAAACATGGTGGCGTAGAGGTCGTAAACGGTGGTGACGTTTTCGACGGCGTGGTAGCCGAGTTCGTCGGTCGCTCCGTAAGCCGTGCCGCCGCGGATGCCGCCGCCGGCCATCCAGACGCTGAAGCCGAATGGGTTGTGGTCGCGCCCGTCGCTGCCTTGCGAAAAGGGGGTGCGGCCGAATTCGCCAGCCCACAAAATGAGCGTCTGGTCGAAGAGCCCGCGGGCTTTTAGATCGGTGATCAAGCCCGCCAGCGGCTGATCGACTTGATGCGCCATCGCGCCGTGTCCTTCCTTGATTTTGCTGTGCTGGTCCCACGGGTTCGGGGCGTTGCCCGCGCCGATGTTTTTGTTGAGGCAGCTCAATTCGACGAAGCGCACGCCGCGCTCGATCAGGCGTCTCGCGACGAGGCACTGCCGCGCGTAGCCGGCTTTTTCCGGGTCGGTGGAGTCGAGGCCGTAGAGTTTTTTGGTCGCGTCACTTTCACCGGCGATGTCGCAGAGCTCAGGCACGGCGGTCTGCATCCGATACGCGGTTTCGTAGTTTCGGATCGCGGCATCGACCTGCGGCTCGCTCGCGCTGCGAAGGAATTTTTCGTCCATCCCGCGCATGAAACCGAGCCGTCCGCGCTGGCCCGCGTCGCTCTCCCGCGGCTTGATGTTCGCGAGTGCTTCGGCGGCGTCGGCGCGGAGGATCGATGCCTGATGTTCGCCGGGAAGGTAGCCGTTGCCGAAGACACCGACCCCGCCGAGTGGCGCGACCGCGTTCCCGCTTTGCAGGACGATGAAGCCGGGCAGGTCTTTGTTTTCGGTGCCGAGACCGTAGCTCGTCCACGCGCCCGCGCTGGGGTGCCCCATGAACGGAAAACCGGTGTGCGCGACGTAGTTTCCCTGCGCGTGTTCGTTCACCTTGCTCGTCATCGATCGGATCACCGCGAGGTCGTCGGCGCACTCTGCGAGGCGGGGAAAAAGCTCGCTCACCGGGAGCCCGCTTTTTCCGCGCGGGCGGGATTCCCACGGGCTGGCCATGATGTTGCCGTTTTCGTTGAAGACGGTGCGCTGGACAGGCACGGGCATCGGCTGGCCGTGGCGTTTCGCGAGCTCGGGTTTCGGGTCGAAGGAATCGACGTGCGAGACTCCGCCGGACATGTAGGCGAAAATGACGTGCTTCACGCGCGGTGGAAAATGCGGACCGGCGGGACGCAATCCGGCCGGGAGCGCGCCGTAGCCTCGGTCGGAAAGCAGGCCGCCGAGCGCGACCGCGCCGAATCCGAGCGAGCAGCGGCGAAGCACCTCGCGGCGGGTCAAACCGCACGCGTGCGAGGCGAATTTATCGGACATAAATGAACTCCTTCAGGTTGAAGAGCGACTGCGCAAAGTCCTGCCAGACGCGCTCGTTTCCGAGTGTCGCGTCGGACGCGATCTTCTGCTCGCGGGCGAGCTGCGCGAGGTAGCTGGACGAGGCGGCGAGTTCGTCGCTGGAGGGCGGGCGAGCGAAGGCGGCGGCGAACATCCGGCGCACGCGGGCGTCGGCATTTTCATCCGCACCGGTGCGGAGAAGCGACTGCGCCCACGCGCGGGCCTGGTCGATGACGAAGGGCGCGTTCAGCATCGTGAGCGACTGCGCCGGGACGTTGGTCGCGTCACGCCGGCCGAGCGTGGTGAAGGGAACTGGCGCGTCGAAAACCTGAAGGAACGGGTTCAGATTTGTGCGTTTGATTTGAAGATAAATGCTGCGTCGCGGGGCGTCGAAACCGTCGCCGGGCCCGCCCATTTTCGGGTCGAGTTTTCCGGCCACGGCGAGGAGCGAATCGCGGATCGCCTCGGCCTCCAGCCGGCGCACGCGCGTGTGCGAGAGCCACTCGTTTCCGGGATCGATCTCGGCCGCGTGCGGCGACGCTTCGCTGCTCATTTGAAAGGCGCGCGAGGTCACGAGGAAGGTGATCATTTCCTTCACCGACCAGCCGTGCTCGACGAATCGCGTCGCGAGGAAATCGAGCAGCTCGGGATGCGTCGGCTTTTCGCCGAGGCGCCCGAAATTATCGGCCGTGGGCACGATCCCGCGGCCGAAAATCCATTGCCAAATACGGTTCACCATCACGCGCGCGGTGAGCGGATTGCGCGAGCCGGTGAGTTCGTTCGCGAGTTCGAGGCGTCCGCTGAGGGGGGTCTGAAACGGGCGGCTGCCGAGCACTTCGAGAAAGCGGCGCGGCACGGGTTCGCCCGGTTTGAGATGATCGCCCCGCGGCAGAAACGGCGCGTCGATCCCGCTCGTTTCAAACACGCCCGGCGCACGCCGCGGGATCGGCACTTCGTTTTCGAGCCGACGATATTCGGCGATCATCCCCGCGATTTTCGGCAGCGCCGGGAGCGCCGTGGGCAACACGTCGCGGCGCACCAAAACATCGAGCAGCGCCCGCTGCGGCTCCTTGATTTCGTTCATCCGAAATGCCGCGACGGCGTCGCGCAGGACGCGCTCGTAACGCGCCGCGAGCGCTGAGGCTGAGGCCGGAGCGTCGCCCGCGAGAAGCAGTTCCGCCGCCGGGGGCTCGTCGCGTGGCAGCTCTTTTCCGTCGCCGAAAACGACGCGATCGGCGGTGAACCACGACCGGCTGTCCTTCGGCACGGACTGCTCGCGGCGGGTGCTGTCCTCGGCGGTCACGAACTCGAGATACGCCCACGACCCTTTCCGATACGCGGTGTCGAGCCGGATCCAGCCGGGTTCCCCGCTCTTGAATTCAAACTTCGGGAACGTCGGATTTTGGTTCAGCGGGTAGTGGTCGAACACGACCCGCAGCCACGCGCCGCCGCCGCCGGCGGCGCGGACGAAGATGCTGTCGCTGTCGATTTTGAAGCGCGGCGACGCGAGCTGGCCGTTGTGTTTTCGCGAGAGCCGGTGCGTTGAAATGCCCGCGGGCAGCAAGCCGTCGAGCACACGGTCGCCGTCGGGATTCACGCCAAATTCCCCTGCCTTCGCGAACGGCTCCGCGAGGCCGAGGCCGTGGCTGAACCAGCGCGCATCGTCGCCCGCGGCGAAATTCCACGCAGGGCGAAAATGCTCGCGATTGAAGGCGCGCGTTTCGTCGGATTTCGCCCGCATTTTCGCCGCGACGCGTGTCCACTCCGCCGCAAACGCGTCCGGGTCCGCGCCGCTGAGTTGCGACCAAACGTGCAGCGGGTTCGCCGGGTTTTTCGCGGCGTCGGTGATCGCCGCGGCCAGCGGTTCGCCGTCGCGTGGATGCTGCAGACGATCGGAAAACTGCGCCGCCGTTTCTGTCCACGCATCGGCGAGCGTGTCGCGGATCGGGCCTTTCAACGCGGCGAGTTCGCTGTCGCGGCGGGCGAGCAGCGACGGCGCATCGATCGTGACGAGCGCGGGACGGCAGCTCGCGAAGATGCCATAAAGCGCGGTGTAATCGCGCTGGCTGATCGCGTCGAATTTGTGGTCGTGGCAGCGCGCGCACGAGACGGTGAGGCCCTGAAAAGTTTTGCTCACCACGTCGATCTGGTTGTCCACCGCCTTGGCCTGATCTTCGAGCGTATCGATGGGTTGGTAGCCATGCTCGACCAGTCGAAAGTGCGCGGTGCCGAGGATCGATTCGTTGAAATCATCCGCGCCTTTTCGAGGTCGCGGGAGGAGGTCGCCGGCGAGATGTTCGCGGACGAATTGGTCGTACGGCACGTCGGCGTTGAACGCGCGAACGAGGTAATCGCGGTAGCGCCACGCGTCGGGAATTTCCGGGTCGCCCTCGCTGCCGTGCGTCTCGGCGTAACGCATGAGGTCCATCCAGTGCCGCGCCCAATGCTCGCCGAAACGTGGGCTCGCGAGCAGGCGGCGGGTGGCATTGCTGATTGCTGATTGCTGATTGCTGATTGATTCAAAAACGAACGCGTCCACTTCGTTTGGGGTCGGCGGGAGCCCGGTGAGGACGAAGGTGAGGCGGCGAATGATCGTCCGCGGATCGGCTTGGGCGCTCGGTTCCAGAGCTTTCGCCTCCATTTTTTCGAGGAGAAAAAGATCGACCGGATGCTCGGACCAGACGCGGTTTTTCACCGCGGGCAGGGCCGGTTTTTGCACGGGCTGGAGCGCCCACCAGCTTTTGCGGGCGGCGAGCAATTCGCTCCAGACCGGCTTGCCGGATTGCTCGTGCGGCGGTTCGTCGCGCGGATCGGGCCCGCCCATGTTCACCCATTTCTCAAAGTCGGCGATGATCGGGTCGTCGAGCTTCGGCGACTTGGCGGGCATCTTGAGATCGGGGTCTTCGTGCCGGATCGACTGGATGAGCAGGCTCTTCGCCGCCTGCCCCGGGACGATCACGTCGCCGGAATCGCCGCCCGCGTTCCAGCCCTCGCGCGAGTCGAGCCGGAGCCCGCCCTTTTGCTTTTTCGCGCCGTGGCATTCGTAGCATTCCGCCGCGAGCACGGGCCGGATTTTCGCCTCAAAAAAGTCGGCCTGCTCGGGCGAAATCGGTGCCGCCGGCGCGGTGCTCGCGGCGACAATAAGCAGCAGCGCCGCGGCGATCCCGCGGATTTCGCGGAGTCGCTTCATTCGCGCTCGGGCGGGTCCTCGTGAAAACCGATCGGCTGCCGCGGCTCCTCCGGCGGATTCATCAGCTCGCGCAGCAGCTCGAAAATGTTCTGGATCGCCGCGTCGTGGCCGCCGAATTGCCGCTCCAATTCCGCGACGCGCTCAGCGAGTTGCCGGTTCTCGCTGAGCAACTGCCGGAGCTGCACGAACGCCCGCACGATCTGCAAACTCGCCTGCACGGCGACGCCGCTGTTCAGGATGCTCGCGAGCATCAGCGCGCCGTGCTCGGTGAAGACGGTGGGAAGCGCGCGCCGGCCTCCGTGACCCAAACTTGAGGTCGCAATTTGCGACCTCAAGTTCTCGAACTCTTCCGTCGTGAGCTGGAATGCGAAGTCGGACGGGAAGCGGTCGGCATTCCGCCGGACCTGCTCGTTGAGCCGCTTCGTCGTCACGCCGTAGATTGCCGCAAGCTCCGAATCGAGCATTACTCTTTCCCCACGAATCAAATAGATCCCCTGCTGGATGCGTTCGATGGGGATCAGGCTTTCGGTCTTCATGAGGGGAAGAAACTTGAAGTCGCAATTTGCGACATCAAAGCGCTGCGAGGGCCGCCTGCGCTCTTGCCGCAGCTTCTTCCGCGCGGCGGGCGATCTCTTCGGGCGCCGGGAGCGACATTAGGACTTCGGGCGGGATGTCCCCGGCCGCCGCGAGTTTGATGAGGCACTTTTGGCGTTCGGAGAGGGCCTTGTCGGCGTCGCGTTCCTTGCCGAAGCGGGACTTCGCTTTCTCGCTGCGAAGCCGGAGCATTTCGTAAACGTCGCCGCCGAGGAGGGCGGAAATATCGACCTTCATTTTCTCTTTTTGAAGGTCGGCGTCGCTGACGAGGTCGCCGTTGATCGGGCCCGCTTTGTATTTCGGAAACATGATCGCGGCCTCGGGGCAGACGCGCGAGCAGGCGGGGCAGTTGGTTTTGCAGTTGTCGTTGTTCTGCACCTGGATGCGCCGCTCTTCATCGACGCCGTAAACTCCGAAAAGGCAGAAGCTGAGGCACTGCATGCAGTTCGTGCAGCGGTCGTAATCGATGACCGGGAACCACGGTTTCCACGCGCCATGCTGCGCCGCGCCGAGCTCGGTGCGGGTGGTCTCGACGAGGTCGGAAATCTGCGCGGGATTGAGCCCGGCGATGTCGTGCGAGCGGACTTCCTTTCCGTGGGAGAATTCAGGGCCGCCGTCGGCGAAACGACCGAGCATCAGCGTCGCGCTGGAATCGACCGGAGCAACGGCGCGGTCGCCGCCGGTGCGCGTGATGGAATATCCGCGTTCGAGCAACGCGGTCATCGTCGCGAAGCGGTCGGCGGCTTCGAGGGAGTGCGCGCCGGGGCCTTCGTAAAGGATGACGCGGAGGGCGGGTTGGTCGCGGAGGGACATCAGATTGGCGATTGGCCGGACGCGTCGATTTTCACGGGGAGATTTGGCTTCAGTTCGGCGGAAAGGAGCGCGGCGAAAACGTCGGCGGCGGGCTCGACGCGCATGTTCAGCACCTCCGTGCTCGCCGCCGAAAGGTCGGCGCCAGCCTGGTGAAAAAGACCTTTCACCGCGCGCGGGAAACAGGCGGCGATCTTCAGCCCATCAGCCTTCGCGAGCCGTTGCAGCGCCGGGTCGCGCCGCGCCGCCAGTTCGCAAAGATCGGCGACCGCTTCGAAGGCGACCCCGGATTCGCAGAGCTGCCGGAGCACGGAATCCTTCACCTCTTTCGGCACCACCTGCGCATATTGGCAGTGGCAATAAAGAATCGAAGGCGCGCGTTCGCTCATGGGAAAAAGGCGGGTCACCCTACGCTCAACCCGCCCCGGCAAAAGTCCTTTGTGCCGGCACGGTCCGGCGCTCATCGGCGGGCAATTTTGCAGAGATGAATCGCAGGTAACGCGGACGCTTCCCCGCGCAGGCAAATGTTCCAGTTCAGAACATTGTAGCCGATCGTCCACAGACGTTTTCGTAGTCACGACTACCGTTCGCGGGCATGGCTCCCCCGCGTGACCGTGCCCTGCACACCTTCGCCCGCAACGTCCTCCAGCAACGCGAAGCGCGCGGATTTTCGCAGGATCAACTCGCCGAAAAAGCGGACCTTGACCGCACCTACATCAGCGGCATCGAGCGCGGCGTCCGCAACCCGAGCCTCGTCAGCATCTGCCGGCTCGCGAAGGCGCTTGGGCTCAGCGTCTCCGAGCTTTGCGAAGGCGTGCGGCCATGAGCGATCAGCCGACTTTCATCGACCTTTTCTGCGGCTGCGGCGGCTTCTCGCTCGGGATGGAACGCGCCGGGTTTCGCTGCCTCGCGGCGATCGATTTCAACGAGCAGGCCATCGCGACTTTCAAAGCCAACTTTCCCGCGGACATCTTCGTGAGCCGGAAGGATCTCACCACCTTCACGCCGGACAAGCTGGCGGCGAAGCTCGGGGTCAATCAGGTCGATGTGATCGTCGGCGGGCCGCCGTGCCAGGGCTTCAGCAACGTGCGGCAGAACAAGTCGGCCAATCACGGATCGCGGGTGAAGAAGGACGGGCGGCGCTGGCTTTTCCGCTGCTTCCTCGATTACGTCGCCGCCTTTCGCCCGCGCGTTTTCGTGATGGAAAACGTGCTCGGCATCCAGAGCGCGGCGAAGGGGAAATTCTTCACCCTCGTGCAGTCCGAAGCGCGCGCGCTCGGCTACCGCGTGCAGGCGCAGGTCGAGGAGGCGTGGAAACTCGGCGTCCCCCAGAAACGCCGGCGTCAGCTCATCGTTGGCGTGCGCAGCGACATCCCCGGTTATTTTCCCCGAGAGCTTCGCCCCACCGCGCGCGCCGGGACGCACCTTGCACCGACTCTCGGGGATGCCATCGGCGATCTGCCCGCGCTCGCCGCGGGAACAGGCGTCGAGGAATGCGACTACGATCTCGCCCGCCGCGCCGCCGCCCTCGCCACGCGCGGCGAGCCCGCCCGGCACTACCTCGAAACCGTGCTCGAACTCAGTGGTGCCGCGAAGCTCACCGCGCATCGCGCCCGGCCGCACAACGAAAAAGACCTGCGCGATTTCGCGCGCCTGCGCGAGGGCGAGCCCAGCGGAGAGGCCGAGACTCGCGGTGAAAAGATGGAGTTCCTCTACAAACGCACCTGCTTTACCGACCGCTACAAACGCCAGCACAGCGCAGCGCTCTGCTCCACCATCGTCGCGCATTTGAGCAAGGACGGGCTTGGTTTCATCCATCCCACGCAGCTCCGTTCGCTCACCCCGCGCGAAGCCGCCCGCGTGCAAAGCTTCCCCGATTGGTTCCGCTTCCCGGTCGCCCGCACGCATCAGTTTCGGATCATCGGCAACGCTGTCCCGCCGCTCGTTTCGCGGCCATTCGGAACAAACTGAACCCGCCATTTCGTGAAGCCGGGAGACAAGAATCGGAATACGCAGCGCCTCCTTCGCATCACGGAAGCGCGTGGCACGGATCACAATTCTTACGTCTGGATTTTGAAGTGCGGAGCGTGCGGACACATCTACGGCTGCAACAACACCGATGCATTTCAGCGCAAGTGTCCGGCTTGTCAGGGAGGGAAGCCGGGCCTCGAAATTCCGGTTGAGCGAGACGGCGAGAACTGGTCGCGTGACGAACACATCATCGCGTTCAATCTCTACAGTCAGATTCCGTTCGGCTCGATTCACATGCGGAATCCGCAAGTCATCGAACTGGCAGCACTGCTCGGTCGGAAGATAGGTTCAGTGTCCTACAAGTTGGCAAATTTCGCGCGGCTTGACCCGGCGTTGAAAGCGCGCGGAATCGGAGGAATGAAGCGCGGCGCGAAAGGCGAGGCCGCGGTGTGGAACGAGTTTGCAGATCATCCCGAACAACTGGCCTTCGAGAGCGCTCGATTGCTCGCGGAGACGCTTGGGCAAAGCATTGAAGAAATCGCAGAGATCGAGGTGCATGACCTTCCTCCACCCGGCGTCGAGCGTGAGGCCATTGTGCGACTGCGAGTGAACCAATGCTTTTTCCGTCGTCGGGTTCTTTCCGCCTACCAATATCGCTGTTGCGTCACGGGTCTGCCGATTCAGCCTTTGCTCGTCGCCAGTCACATCGTTCCGTGGGCGACGGACGCGGCAAATCGGCTCAATCCGCGAAACGGACTTTGCCTCAATGCGCTTCACGATCGCGCGTTCGACCGAGGCTTGATGTTTGTCGATGAGAACTTGCGCGTGCGCTTCTCCACGCAAACGCGCGACGCGGCGAGAGCAGGCACGGAGTGGTTGCTCGCCTTCGATGGATGCGAACTTATCCTGCCGCCGAACTTCAGCCCTGACGCCGCGCTCCTCGCGCAACACCGCGAGCGCTGGCGCTCGGCTGCCTGACCGATATGCCGAGCAACGAGAATCCGAATCCGATGGCCGCCGACGGCCTGTCCGCGCGGGTGAGCGGCGACTGGATTCGCCGCAAGCATCACTACCTGGACCGTTATTGCGCGATCACGGCGACTGGCATGAAAAATAAGTTCAGCGAACGCGTGTTCGTGGACGTGATGGCTGGGCCGGGCGTTTGCAGGATCAAAGACACCGGCGAAGAATTTCCCGGCTCACCGTTCATCGCACTCAGGCACGACTTCACCAAGTTCGTGTTCATCGAATCGAACCCCGATCTTGCAGCGGCGCTTGAAAAACGCCTCGCCACTCACCCGAAAGCGAGACTGGCGACGGTGATTTCCGGCGACTGGACACAGATCGCTGCCGAGGGACGGCTGAGTTTTCCGAGAGGGCTCGTTGTTGCGTTCGTTGATCCGACTGGCATCTCACAGGTTCCGTGGACAGCGATGGAACTCCTGTTGCGCGACACTCCGAAGATCGACCTGCTTGCGACCCTGCAATACGCGATGGGCATCACACTGAACGTCTATCAATACGTCGAATCAGGCCCGGAGCAGATTACGGCGCTGGACGTTTTTCTCGGAGAGCGTGATTGGCGGACGTGGCGACGGGAACGGACGGATGCGGAATTCACAGCGCGAGTGCTCACTCGCTGGATCGAAAAACTCGGCTCACTCGGGTTTCAAGGCAGCCAACAGATCACTGTCGAAGCGAACGGCAATCCGCTCTATCGGCTCGCGTTGTTCAGCCGCCATCCGAAAGCGGATGAATTCTGGCGGAAAATCACGACCATCGATGAGCATGGCCAAACTGAAATGAAACTCGACCTGTGACGACCGCCATCAATCCATCGCAACTCTGGAAGAAGCGCCTCGGCGACTGGGTGCTCAATCCTTACGTAGGCTGCGAACACGGCTGTTTCCACTGCTACTGCCCGGCGATGCCGGGCGTGAAGTTTGCCAATCACGGCCACACGCAGCGCGAATGGGGAACCTATCTTTTCCCAAAACCCGGTCTCGTCGAAGCGTTGCGCGATCAACTGCGCAAGTTCACGCCGGACCGGGCGAAGCGCACCGAGTGGGGGAACGGATGGATTTTGATGTCCTTCCTCACCGACTGCTACACGCCGTCGGAGGCGAAGCACAAACTCACCCGCCAATGCCTTCAACTGCTGCTCGAAGCTGGACACAAAGTCCGCCTCCAAACGCGCTCGGTCCTCGTGGAGCGTGACTTCGATTTGCTCGTAGCGCACGCGAACCAGGTGCTGCTCGGAACTTCCCTCCCGCATCTCGATGACAAGCTCGCGCGCGCCCTCGAACCGCGCGCCTCCGCACCGACTCGGCGGCTGCGAATGCTCGAGCGCGCCGCCGATGCAGGCATCCCCGTTTATGTGGCAGTCGCCCCGTTTTTGCCATTCCACGATCGTGAAGTTCTCGAATCCGTGCTTTCCAAAATCCTCCCGCTGCGCCCGCGGGAGATCTTTTGCGAAGTGCTGAATCCGAAAGGCGACAACCTCGCGATGATGGCGGAAGCACTTTTGCCCGCCTTTCCCGAACTGGCCGCGCGCATCGCAGACTACTCCGCCGAGGATTGGTCCGAGTTCACTTGGAAAGTGCTCAAGCACGGCCTGACTCGCAGCCGCCGTTTCATCCCGTGGCCGGATACGCAGCGCCAATGGCGCGCTCATTTGCCGGCGGAAAGTGTGAGTTTCCTCGACCGATTTCTTCCTTCTCCAGACGCCGTCGCCGCGTAGCGATCTGGCACAAGACGACGTCCTGCCGGGCGATTCGCTGGTCTTCGTCGAGGCTTACCGGCAGACGGTGTGGATGCGTTTCGAGTGGGGGACGATCGGGGCGTTGCAGGCGCCGGGGCGGCGGACGCTGGCGGAGTTCGATTCGCCGGAGGACATTCTTTTTCGCGTGCGGGTGACGTCGCCGGGGACGCCGGAGGAGCCGCACGGGCTGCTGCTGGCGGAGGCGGACCGGGTGCGCTTGCGCGGGCCGGAGGAGACGGAGGAGAGCCGCGAGCCGCTGCTGCCGGTGGTCTCGGCCGATCTCGGCGATGAGCTTTGGCGGGTGGATTTTGACGACGCAGACCGGAGGCCGCGGTTGCAGATCAACCGGAACGCGGGGGCCGATTACAAGCACGTCGGGCTGCATCCGGCGTTCGTGGCGATCGTTTATCCGGCGGCGTTCCGGGAGATTTTGGAGCACATTCTTGTCGTCGAGGAGCATCGGGATTTCGACGACGCGAATGACCCGCAATCGCGCTGGCTGCGCTTTGCCGTGCAGGTGCTCGGGGTCGGCGAACCGCCCGCGGAGGAGGACGGGAAGGATCGCGAATGGGTGGATGCCGCGGTCGCGGCCTTTGCGCGCAAGCACGGGCTGCTGGAGAAATTCAAATCGTTCTGGGCCGGGGAGGAGGCGCGATGAGCCTGCGCCGGCTCAACGTCGAAGGGGTGCGCCGCTTCGGCGAGTATCTCGAAACGCTCAAAACCACGCCTGCCGAACCGCCGCCGGTGGCGCTGCTGACGGACCCGGCGACTTCCGAGGAGGCATCCGCCGTGGCCATCGCGCCGCAGACTTTCGGGAGCCGACTCGCCGCCGGGCGCTACCTGCACGGACTCCTCGAAAACGCGGGCCGCGCCAATCTCGCGCGCGACAAAGGCCTGTGGGCGTGGCTGTCGCTTTTCTTCTTCGACGAAGTCTGCCCGCCCGATGGCCGCAGGCACCGCAAGCCCGGCGAACGCGCGCGGCACATTCCCGACGCGACCAATTTCCAACGCTACTACCGGCACCTCCTCGCCGGCCCGTGGCGCATCGTCCGCGCACATCGCGACGATCCGAGCCACGCGCTCGTGGCGCTCTGCCAGCCGCTCCACACACCCGGCGATCTCGTGGAGCAACTCGCCTCGCGGCAGGAGTTGGTGACGAACCGAGCGTTCATGTCCGCCGCAACCGCGCTCTACGTGGACGCCGCCACGCAACAGCCGAAGCGCGGAGCCGGCGGCAAGAACCGCGGCACCGCCCGCCGGCTCGCGGATGTGTGCAATCAGTTCGACGTGACGTGGGATCTCTACGCCATGAATGCGGGCGAGTTACTGGCGAAGCTGCCCCGGGAGTTTCAGCGGTTTCAGCCGACGGGCGGTGTCGCCCCAACCTCCTGACTCTCGGAAATCCAGCTCACCGGCTGGAAGTCGCGGCGGCTCGGAATCAGGCAGCGACGCCGGTCTCGGAGGCGAGCAGCTCCTCGAGATTGTAGTGATGCTTGAGTTTGTTGCCGACCATTGGCTTCCACGCTTTGTCGAACTGGAGCCTGCCCGCGACGATTCCGGGGGCGATTCCCAGCTCCTTCGCCAGCTCCTCGGCCGCTTTCACCGGCATCTTTCCGCCGTGGCGCAGGCGCATCTGCTTCAGTGCCGAGGGCGGAATGAGGAAGTCGCGCGCAAACCGATCGGCGTCCTTTTCCAGTGGGTCATCGTTGCCTTCGAATTCGATCAGCCACTCGCGCCGCAGCTTCCCTTGCAGGACGTGACGCGCTTCGTGGAAAAACGTGAACCAAAAGTGGGCGTCGTCTTTGTAGCGCCCGGTCTGCACGATCAGCATGCACTCGTCGGTCATTTGCCGTGCGGCACCGCTGACCGGCGCGCCCGGCAGTTCCGGTAGGATGACGTAAGCCACGCCGCAGGCATTGCACTCGGAACGAATCGTCGCCGCCCATTTCTGCACGGGCAGCGTCGTCGCCTTCCGCAGGCGTGCCAGCGCCGCTTTGAATGCCTCGACGTCGTAAGGCGCACACGCCTGCCTGCGTCCCTCTGACTCCGCTTTGCAAAGCCACGCCATGATCGCGTCGGGATCGTTCCGCAGCCTGGACGACTTCCGGTAGGCGACGGCGCAGCCCGGCCAAGTCGCGGTCCAGCTCGCGACATTCGCGCAGCCAAAGAAACTCAGCAGCTCGTCCATGAGCTGCCGCTTGTCTTTCGTCCGCGTCAGCCAGCCGCGTTTCTGCATCGCAGTCACCGGCAGACGGCCCAGCCAGGCCTCGTCCACTTCGAGCCGTTGCACCGATCGCTGCCGGGCGAGATGCTCGCGGTAGTTCACTTCCAGACCATTCCAAAACGACGCCGGCACGCCGAGGACACGCTCCAATTCGAGCGCGGTGTCGGCGGTGAGCGCGGCTTTGCCTTGGATGATTTCATTGATGGTTTTGATGGGGCGCCCCATGCGCCGGGCGAGTTCCGTCTGCGTGAGGCCCATCGCTTCGATGGTCTCCGCGAGTGTCGCGCCCGGGGGTGAGGCGTAGTCGGGTTTGAAGGTGCTGGTCATAACTATCATCGCCCGTTTGTTCGGCTGGCTCTTCCGATCGTTGGTTAAAAAATGCTGCGGCTGGTTCCGCGGACACCTCAGTGGTAATCGACGATTTCGATCATCCTAATTTCGGTCGTTGCCGACCAATCCAATCCCCCGTCTGGCAGCCGTGGAATCGGCTCATGGGCGGGGAGAAGGATCAGCCGGTAAGGCTGGCGCACGGTGATTGAAATCTGTCCTTTGCGATCGCCCGTGAGTTCGTGCGTTCGCAACTGCGGCAGAAGGCGAAGGTCAGCCAGGCAGCGCGCCGCTCGCAATTCGGACACGCGCCGGATGAGCATTCGCCCCTGTTCTGCTCCGTAGGTTCGC
Source organism: Spartobacteria bacterium (assembly GCA_043777315.1). Lineage (GTDB taxonomy): Bacteria > Verrucomicrobiota > Verrucomicrobiia > Chthoniobacterales > Chthoniobacteraceae > CAIURC01. Next base: position 96,024 of record JAYVPW010000058.1, read on the forward strand.
GTCAACTCTTTTTCCGAGGAGAAGATCTTCTCCAGTTTTGAGTTTCGGAAATGGATGAGCATCAAGCTGCCTGGGAACGGTTGAACTGCTAGCCTCGCATTGTTCCACATGCAACGGTTTTTTAACCCTTTGGGTTAAAAATAATTGTTGACCTCTTTGCGATTGGCTCCACTCTCGCGTCCGTGAAGCTCATCAAAACAGCGGCACGAAAAGCCGCCTCCGCAACAACGGAGACGGATGTGCGGGCGTTTTTGCAGGCGAAGGGGAAGGTGAATCGCGGTTTGCAAAAGACGCTGAAGGAGGAGCCGCACCGCTTTCTGGCTTACAACAATGGGCTCTGCTGCACGGCGGCGGAGGTGCGGGTGCTGGCGGGGAAGGACGGGCACGCGCGGCTGGAATGGGTGCGCGATTTCCAGATCGTGAACGGTGGGCAGACGACGGCGTCCATTTTCCACGCGATGAAAAAGGAGAAGGTGGATGTGCGGCAGGTGGTGGTGCAGATGAAGCTGACGGTGCTGAAGGATCCGGCGCAGGTGGCGGAGATCGTGCCGCTGATCTCGCGCTACGCGAACAGCCAGAACACGGTGAAGAATACGGACATCGCGGCAAATGGGCCGTTTCATCAGGCGCTGGAGAAGCAGTCGCGGATGATCTTCACGCCGCCGGCGGGCGGGCTGGATCGGGGGTCGCACTGGTATTACGAACGGGCGCGGGGGTCGTATCTCGATGACAAGGCGCGGCAGGGGACGAAGCCGAAGCAGCGGGTCTGGGGGGAGCAGAATCCGACGACGCAGAAATTCACGAAGGCGGATGTGGCAAAGTTCGAGCACGCGTGGCTGGGCCGGCCGGATTTGGTGTGTCTCGGGGCGGAGAAGAATTTCGTGAAATTTGCGGAGCGGATGGAGGACGACGGGGAGCCGTTCGTGGACCCGACGTATTTTCAGCATTTGGTGGCGAAGGCGATTTTCGTGCGGACGGCGGAGAAGGTTTTCTCGTCGCTGGGGCTGGAGGGGTACCGGGCGAACAGCGTGGCGTACGCGGTGGCGTGGCTGGCGGAACGCTCGGGACGGCGGGTGAATCTGGAGCGCATCTGGAGTGAGCAGCATCTGCCGCCGGGGCTGGTGAAGGCGCTGGAAATCGTCTGCGCGGCGGCGCATGAACACATCACGGAGGGCGACGGGAATCCGGGAGAGGTGTCGAAGAGGGAGGCGTGCTGGGCGAAGTTCCGGGAGACGGATTTTGCGGTGCCGGCGGCGTGGGAACGGGAGTGGGCGGAGCGGTCATTCGTCGCGCCGACGACCGATGAAGAAGTGCTCGCCGCCGAGTGGGAGAAGGTGCGCGGCTCTTTTCTCAGCGACCCGCGGACGATGGAGGGGATGGAGACTTACACGAATCGGACTTGGGCGCCGAAGTTCCGGCGGGAGGCGGTGGCGGGGTTCGCCGCGATGGACTGGGCGGCTTTGCGGATGAAGCCTGGGCTGGGCTTGAAGAAGCTGCGCGGGCTGGTGGAGATGTTTTCCGTCGCAGCGCGCGATGGAGTTGGATGAAAAATCCCATTGCCGATGCCTGACGTTTTCACTCCCGAGAAACGCAGCGCGGTCATGGCGCTGATTCGCAGCAACGGGAACTTGGCGACGGAGTTGCAGATGATCGCGCTTTTCCGGGCGCATGGGATCACCGGCTGGCGGCGGGGGCAGAATCTTTTCGGCAAGCCGGATTTCGTGTTTCGACGGGAGCGCGTGGCGGTGTTTGTCGATGGCTGTTTCTGGCACGGGTGCCCGCAGCACGCGACGCGGCCGGCGACGCGGGCGGAATGGTGGGCGGCGAAGCTGGCGCGGAATCGCGAGCGCGACCGGCTGGTGACGCGGACCCTGCGCAAGGCGGGGTGGCGCGTGGTGCGGGTGTGGGAATGCGCACTGCCCCGGAAAGGCTGGCGGCGCGTGGCGCGACGGATCGAGCGGACTCTGCAAATTTGGGGCGGCCGGACTTGAAGACGGCCTCACAGGGGCGTGAGGTCGCGGTGGGTCGGGAGCGGTTTTCCGGGGCGGAAATGTTCGAGGTGTTCGAGGCGGGTGGTGAGGCCGGGCGTGGTGTTGGGCAGGTCGGCGACGGCGGCGGTGACGGCGGCGGAAAGGAGGGCGGGATCGGCTTCGGCGCGGAGGTTGATGATGAGTTGGCCGCTCTCGACCGGCTCGTCGAGGGTGAGCGAGAGCTCGGGGATGAAGTCGCTGCGGACGAGGTTGATCGCGGCGATGTCGCCGAGTCCGCGGTCGGGGCTGAGGGTCATTTTCAAATGGCCGATCTCCGTGCCGCCGAGCCGCGCCTGCAGGTCGATCGCGAGCGCGCGGAGGACGTGGCTGGAGTCGAATCCGCCGGGGTGCGCGAGTTGCACGGTGGCGTTCAGCCAGCCGAGGAGCGCCTCGCCCTCGGCGTAGATTTCGTAGTCCACGGGCATCGGGGCGCGGGCGATTTGTTCGTCCTCGGAGATGCGGTCGAACCACTCGTCCACTCCCCTGCCCTGCCGCACGGAGACCTCGCGGATTTCGGCGTGCGGAAATTCCGCGGCCAGTCTGCGGTTCAAGGCTTGGAGCCGATCGGCGGGCAACAGCTCGCTTTTTCCGATGACGATGAGGTCGGCTTCCTCGAGCTGTTTCCGATAAATGTAGAGCACTTTTTCGGAGAACTTTCCGCCGCTCGCGAGGCCGAAGATTCGCTCCGCGCGGACCGGGTCCACGAGGACGCTGAGCGGTGCGATGAGGAAGCGGTCGCCGTAGATTCGGCGCAGCGGATACGTGACGGTCGCGACGAGATCGGTGCAGCTTCCGACGGGTTCGGCGATGAAAACATCGGGGCGCGTGGAGTCGGTCAGCTTGCCCGCGGCATCGACGAGCGAATTGAAGCGGCAGCAGAAACAGCCCCCCGGAATTTCCTCAGTCGCGAAGCCTTTTGAGCGGAGCATCGCGGTGTCCACGAGCTCGCTGCCCTGGTCATTCGTGATCAAGCCGACGCGCAGGCCGCGCGCGGTGAGGCGGTGCGCGAGCGCGGCGACGGCGGTGGTTTTTCCGGCGCCGAGAAAGCCGCCGATCATGATGTAGCGGGCTTTGCGGGGCGATTGCTGATTGCTGATTGCTGATTGCTGATTCATTCCGATTCTTCGTGTTGCTGCTTTTCGAGGATGCGGTCGATCGTGGTGTCGAGGAGTCCGCGGTAGGTTTCGAGGTCCACGCATTTGGCGTCGGGAGTGCCTTCGATGCGGTAGAGCCAGCCGTCGCCGTACGGGTCTTTGCCGACGAGCTCGATCTTTTCGCGGAGCGCGGGATTGCCGCCGGCGAATTTTCCATCGGCGACGCAGTAGAGATCGGAGATGGCTTTGAAGCCCTCGATCGAGCCGATGATTTCGCCGGAACGGACCGCTGCGCCGGGCTCTTTTTCCCACTGGTGATCGACGATTTCGCCGAGCATCCGCGTGGCGAATTTCGTAAAGCCGATGCGCCAGTGGTCGCCCTCCTCGCGCGCGAGCCAGAAATGCGACGGGCTGTAGCGGCAGTCCGCGGGGAGGTGCGTGACGAAGTTCGAGCGTTTGTAGAAGACGGTGCCGGGCATGAGAAAGCGGTGGTGCGGCGCGCGAACGAAACCCCGCGCCGCCGCTCACTCAACCTTCAAAATGGTCGCTTTGAGGAGAAAAAGTTCGAGGTGATTGGCTGGCTCGCTGACTCGATAAACGCGGCGTCGGTTTTTTTGGATCCATGAGTTCGGCGACGAGTGGGACGGCGAATTCCTTCGTAAGCGCGACCACTTGCAGCTCGAAAAAAAGGGCGGCGAGAAATCGGCTCATGGGGCGCGAACTTTCAACGTCCAACGTCCAACGTCCAAGTCGGACCGCGCGCGGATGCCGCAAGTTGGACGTTGAGAGTTGGACGTTGAACGTTGAGCGTTTTCCGCCTCCCTGCCGTGCTTTACTTCGATCACAACGCCACCTCGCCGCTTTCGGCGGTCGCCCGGGAAGCTTGGCTGGAGGCTGTTTCGCGGCTCGTGGGCAATCCTTCGAGCCCGCATCGGCTCGGGGCGCGGGCGGAGGCGGCGCTGGCGGAGGCGCGGGAAAAGGTGGCGTCGTGGCTGGGCTGCGAGGCGGCGGAGATCGTGTGGACTTCGGGCGCGACGGAGTCGAACAACACGGCGATCGCGCATCTCGCGGCGGGCGGTGCGGGCGAGGCCTGGGTCTCGGCGATCGAGCATCCGTGCGTGCTGGCGGCGACGCGGCGTCATTTTGAAAATCGGCGTCGGCTGATCCCAGTGAGCCGCGAGGGCGTGGTGGAAATGGAGTGGCTGGCGCGCGAGTTCCGCGCGGCGCGTCCGGCGTTTGTCGGGGTGATGGCGGCGAACAATGAGACGGGCGTGCTGCAGCCGTGGCGCGAGGTCGCGGCGCTGTGCCGCGAGCACGGGGTGCCGTTTTTTTGCGACGCGGCGCAGTGGGTCGGGAAGATGCCCGCGGCGGGGCTCGGGGCGTGCGATTTCGTGAGCGGGTGCGCGCACAAATTCGGCGGGCCGCAGGGTGTCGGGTTTTTGAAATGTCCGCCGAACATGCGGGCGCTACTCGTCGGCGGGGCTCAGGAAGAGGGGCGTCGGGCGGGGACGGAAAACGTGGCGGGTGTGCTCGCGATGGTCGCGGCGCTGGAGTCGGCGGAGGTGCGGATGCGTGCTTCGGAGGCGCGGGAATGGCGGGCTGAGCGCGAGATTTTCGAGAGCGAAATCCGGCGGCGTCTGCCGGCCGTGGAAATCGTCGGATCGCCCGCGGATCGGCTCTGGAACACGGTTTGCGCGGTGATGCCGGAGATCGATTGCCGGCAGCGATGGGTGGTGAAGCTCGACAAACTCGGGTTCGCGGTCTCGACCGGTTCGGCGTGCGCGAGCGGGAAAGAGCAGCCGTCTCATGTGCTGGCGGCGATGGGTTTTCCGTCGGCGAAGTCGGCCCGCGTGCTGCGGTTCAGCAGCGGCTGGGAGACGAAGCCGGGCGACTGGGGCGAGCTGCTCGACGGGATCGAGCGGGCGGCCGAGGAGTTGATTTCGGCCCGGTAGCGTCAGCCACCGATGTGTTTTAGAAATGCCAGGCTCCCCGCCGGGGTGCGGGCATCGCTGGAGTTTCCACCGCCCCGCGGGGGCGGATTGGCCTTGATCGGCAAAGACCGGTGGCTGACGCCCGCGGCTACCTTCCGAAGGCCCGCCGGGCCAGGGATTCCGAACGACTTTCGGCAATCGCTCTACGCCCGGAAGTAAATCAGCAGGTCGTCGGAGTAGCCCGGGGGCAGAAGAGGGTAGCGCAGGCCGAGGCTGACATGGTCGAAGGTCACGCCCGTGAGTCTGCTCGCACTTTGAGCGTAGGAATAGACGAGCAGCCGCCCGGAACTTCCGTGGCTGAAGGCGCTCGAGCCGACGTGATTGAACACGTTGTAGGCCGTCGTGCTGAAGAACGCGCTCGTGGCCACGACGATGTCGCCGGTGACGGTCGAAGTGGGGCCGTCGAGGGCCAAGTTGGAGTGCGTGGCGACGAGGAGGACGCCGGTCTGGGCGGCGATTTTTTGGATCGAATGAATGGTGTTCACCGAGCTGCCGAGTTGGACCGCGCCGCCGGACGTGATGTCGATGGCGTTGACCGTGAGCCTCCCGACCTGCGCGACGTTGCCGGTGGAATCGAGGGTCAGCGTGCCGGTGAGGTTCACCGTGCCGAGACTGGTGTCGCCGGTCTCGGCAAAGGTCGCGTGGCGCGCGGTGGCGTCGAGGCGGCCGAACTGATTCGCGCTGTTCGTCGCCGAGACGTCGAACCCTTTCGCCAGGAAGGTCGCGGTGCTGGTGACGACGACGGGCGCGGCGATGGCGATGTTGTTTTTGGCGGTGATCTTGAGCGTGTTCGCGGTGAGCGCGCCGTTGAAGGTGCCGATGCCGGAGTAGGTCTGGCTGGTGTTCGTGGACACGTCGTTGACCGCGAAACTCGCGGCCTTGACGAGGAGCGACTGGCCGGTGATCGGCGCGGCGAAAGTCGCGCTGCCGGTGGTCGTCACCGCGATCACGCCGAGCCGCGTGACGCCGCCAACTTCGCCGCCGACCGTGATGTTTTCGGTGGTCACGATGGTGAGCGCCGCCGCCGCGGGGCTGTTGATCGTGCCGGTGATTTGGAGCGGTCCGATCGGCACGGCGATTTTGAGTGAAGTTCCGATCTTCACGTCGCCGGTGTAGATTTGACCGGCGGTGGTGCTGGTCGCGATCAGGTTCCCGCGGAGCTCGGTGTTTCCGGTGAAGGTGAGCGACCCGGCGGTGAGACTGCTGTTCACTTTGATGAGGGCCGCGGTCACGTCGAGCGCGCCGGGTTTCGACGCGGTGTTGCCGACGGAGCCGAGGAAATTCACGGTGCCGGTGCCGGCGGTGACGGTGAGATTGTGCGCGCCGGCGCCGGTGGTCAGGAGCGCGCCGGCGAAAGTCACGTCCGCGCCGGGAGCGCCCGACTCGATCGTGGAGACGGTGACCAGATTCGTGCCGAGGAACGGATGATCGACCCTGATCGGCTGCCCGGCGGTGCGGAGATTGGCGGCGAGGGTGGTCGTACCGACGGTGAAGCCGAGCGACGCGTTGCCGGTGCCGGTCACATTTCCCAGCACGGAAATCGCGCCGATGCGTCCCGACTGGTGGAATTCCACGGGCGAACGGAAGGTCGCGCCGGCAGCCGCGATGGTGAGTCCGCCCGTGCCGGTGACGCGGGCGATCCTGATGAGATGGGAGTTTCCGTCGAGTGCGGCGAGGTCGGTCGTGCTGAGATGCAGCGTGGAAGCGCCGGGGTCAGCGGTGCCGCCGACGAGCACGGCGGTGGTGATTCCGTGCGTCTGCAAAGTGAGCGTGCCGTTGGTCGTCCCGACGCTGTCCGCGCCGCCCGCGAAGTCGATTTCGTTGGAGTCGAGGCTGATCGAAGTGGTGGCGCGCAGTTCTCCGTCGGCGAGGATAGAGCCGGAATTCGCGACGATGATTTTCGAGAGCGCAGTCGTGGTGCCGACGTTGCCCTGGAAATGCACAGCTCCGTTCGCACCGCTGTTGAGCGCAAGCGCACCCCCGATGGCGACGCCATCGACGGTGCTGGTGAAAACGATGTCCGCGCCGACGAGGCCGCTCGTGAAAATGGGGAGCCCGCCGTTCAGTTGGAGCGGGCCGTCCAGAGTGATCGCGCCGCTGACCTTGCTGCGGAGCGAGCCGACGAACGCCTCGATCGCGTTGTTCGCGCTGTAGGTCTGCGCGCCGGAAGTCACGATGCGCGGACCCAGAGTGATCGTGCCGGCCTCGACGAGGAGGGAGGCGAGGGCGGTCCCGCCCCCGATGCTCGCGCCGCCGGGGGCGTTCGCGGCGCCGCCGAATTCGACGGTGCCGCCGGTCAGGAAATCGCCCGCGTCGATGCGCAGGGCGAACGCGCCGTTGATCGTCCCGTCGGTGTTCACGTCGCCACCCGCGCCGGCGAAGTTCGTGTTGATGAGCGTGTTCGCGAGAAGATGCACATTCCCAATGAGGGCAACGCCCTTGCCTGCGGTGGAAATCGCGGCGGCGGGGCTCGCGACGTTCAGGTTAATCGCCGCCGCGTCGAGTTCGATGGACGCAGTGCCGGTGCCGGCCAGCGTGCCGTTGACAGTGATCGATCCGGCACCGGCCGGAGAGAGAAGCAGGACGGAATGATTGAAGGTGATGCTCCCGATGGTCATCGCGCCGGTGCCGCTGGAACGCCCGATTTGAATCGAGGCGGCGCCGCTTTGCAGAAGCACGATTTCCGCGGTCGTCAGGTTGAGGTCGCCCGCGGCATTGATCCCGATCGAGCGACCGTCGGTCTGCGGCTGGACGGTGATCGTCCCGTCGCCCGAGATGTCGGCGGTGATCGCGATATTTTCCGTCTGGAAGAAAATGGTGCTGGAAAGCGCGCCGGGCGCGGTGGCGGTGATCGGCGCTTTCACGAGCAACGATGCCGCGTTGACCGAGAGGTTCGCCCCAAACCCGGTGGTGGTGACCGCGCCGTCGAATTCCACGGCGCCCAGGGCCTTGCCGACCGTGAAGCTGCTGGCGGCGAGCGTCGATGAAACGGTGACATCGAAAGCGGACTCGACGACGACGTCGCCGGCGGGCGTGGCGGCGCCGATCGCACTGTTGAACTTCACTTCGCCGACATCGGTGAAGACGCGCAAATTGAACGGCGAACCCGCGCCCGCGGCGCTGTCGATCGCCCCGAGGAAAATCACACCGCCGCCGCCGCGCGTGGCGACGCGGGCGTCGTCCGAGGTGAGGAGCACGGCGCTGCCGAGGGTGACATCGTCGGTGGCGCTGGATCGGACGAAGCCGCCGAGCCAGAGGCGCGCGTCGGCCGGGGCGTCGGGATTGTTTTGCACCAGAATCGTGCCGGTCGCTTCGAGGCGCGCGTTCGCGCCGTTGGACTGGACGATCACGCTGTCCTGCAAACCGCCGAGCGCGGGCACTGCGCTGCCGCTGTATTCCGAGCCGCGCACGTCGAGATTGTGGCCAGCCTTGAGCGCGCCTTGCAGCAGGTTGTCGCCGATCAAAACGCCGCCGGTCCCGTCGCCGTCGGAGTCGGCGAGGACGGTGAGATCGGCAGTGAGGCCCGTCGTTTCGACCTGCGCGAAAATGTTCGCGTCGCCCGTCGAATGCAGCACCGCCGGGCCCGCGACACTGATCGGCGCGTTGAAAGTGAGCGTCCCGCTGGTGAAATCCGCCGCCCCCGGCAGGCTGAGCGCGCTGTTCACCGCGACGGTGTCCGCGCCCGTGCCCGTATCGACGGCGAGATCGACCGTCAGCGACGAAAACGCGATGAAGACATCGTTTGCTCCATTCTGCGTGAACCCTGCGCCCGCGGTGATGGCATGCGTCGGATCGCTGATGTGCAAATCGCTGCCGCTGATCGTGAAAGTGAGCGTCTCCACTTCCCCTACCCCGCCCTGATCGCCCTGCACTGCGATGCTCCCGGCGGCAAGCGTCGCCAGCGCCGCCGGGGCGATGCGCGACTCGAGCGGTTCGATGCGAGTATCGCGTGCCCCGATACGGAGCGTCGGCGCTTTTTTTGCGGGAACGGCAAACTTGCAGAGGAGAGTTTGGATGTTCATGGGCGTGGGGGGACGAACTGCATGTGCTGCGGACCGAAGGAACTACAGAAAGAAACGAGCCACCCGCTTTCCGGCAAAAATAGCCGGAAGGGAGCGTCCGCACTGACTGGAAAACCGAACGGAAGGCGTGGCATCGGATTCATTGCCCAGTTTAGTTCTCGGGGGAAAGGGGCTGGGGCCGAAAATCAGCGGGCACTTCGCACCTCCGTGGCAACCTCGCCACTAAAACTTTGGCGAAACTTTCGTCGGCCTGTCCGGAGCGACCCACAACGCGCGGTGTTTCGCCAGCGGTACGAGCAAAAATGAGTGCGCGCGGGCGTAGTCGAGCAGCGGTCGCTCCAAGTCCTCATCCTCCACGCCGGTGAGGATGGCCGACGGTGGATCGGCCGCGAGAAAATCCTCGAGGTCGGCCGGTGCGACGATTTTCAGCCGCTTGCGCCGCTCCGGGTCGAGCAAATGCGCCCCGCGCCAGGCGAACGGTCCCGTCGCGAATTCGGGATAAATTGGCAGGCCCGTCTCGATCACCCACGCCGGGGCAAGCGTGAGAACCTTCCCGCCCCCGACGTGTCTCCCGATTTCCGAGCTGAATTCGTGCGCCCGCCCCGGGAACCACTCGGCGGGGTGAACTACATTGGCGAACCACGAAAAGCCGTTTTTCCCTGAATGTTGCATGGTATCGTAAACACTTTTGCCGGAGGAGATTATCACCAGTAACACCAACCCGGCACGGAGGTGGGGAGCGAACCTCCAAGTGGCTGGGATAGCCCCCAGTCCGCAAGCCACTCCCCACGCCAGAAAGGGAATCACCACGAAATAGTGCTGATATTGATACCGCGACGGCGCGAAACACCCCGCGATAATGAACGGCAGAACGAAAAAAATCAGCGCGCATGGAAAGTCACCCCCTGCCCTTCTCCGCAACCACCGCACCGCCGCCGGGACCGAAATCAGATAAGCGGCGAAGATCGGCCAACTCGGAATGACGATCTCTTTGAAAAAATATCGCGCCTTCCGCCACGAGGTGATCGTCTTCTGCGCCCTGGAATCCGTCGGATCGCTCAAGCGCAATCGCGGAAACTGCAGGTTGCCAAAAACGAAGGCCTCGGGAGAGGAATACCAGAGGTAAAAAGACGGGGCGAGCGCGAGCAATGCACCGCCGGTAAACACCACGGAGAGAGCGGCTTGTCTGCGAAACTGACACTGGAAAACGAAGTGCGCCGCCCACAACGGAATGAGCACCGGCGCGAAGGTAAGACGACTCCCGACCGCAATCCCCGCACAGGCCCCGGCGAGCGCGGAGAACATCACAGAGTTCCGCTTCGCAGAGATAATGACCAGTGCCGACGCGGCAAGGGTAAAAAAGGTGGGTAGTTCGTGATTCCAAGTCTTTCCGGTGGTGTATCGGAAGACGGGGTCGAAAAAGAGCAGGAGCAAAACGACGGCAGCCGCGGGGAACGACCAGCGGCGTTCGCCGAATGGCGGGGTCTGGTAACACTGCACAACGAGGAGCACCCCCACGAGCCAAGTGCAAGACACTCCGAGGATTTTGGCCGCCAGGATGGGATGGCCCGAGATTTGGTCGAGGGCCGCGTAAACAAACGCCAGATTCGGCAGGTGGAAAAGCGGGTAATCGCGGAATGGCAGGAGGTGCTGCTTGGCAAGCAACGCGCCCGGCGCGAGGAATTGGTGTTCGTCGTGGTTTAAGGAACGGTCCATCGCCCACGCGAAAAGTAAAACCCCAAAAACGATCAGCAACCCCGCTGGAGCCAGCCATCTTCGCCGATCGGTCGCGGCCGCCGGGGGCGCAAAACTCTGACTCACGACTGCGGGCCTCGCTTCAAGACGATCGCGAGCAGCGAAAGATCCGCCGGGGTGATTCCACTGATGCGGGCCGCCTGCCCGAGCGTTTCGGGCCGCACAGCCGCGAGCTTTTGCCGGGTCTCCGCTCGCAAACCCTCGATCGCGGAGTAGTCCAGATCCGACGGGAGTGCCTTCGCCTCGCTTGCACTCAGCTTCTCGATGGCCGCGTTTTGGCGAGCGATGTAACCCTCGTATTTGAGTTCGATTTCGATCGCCTCCCAAAGATCCGCGTTCCACTTCGACCGGACCGCTTCGGGAAGCGAGCAAGGGCTCGCTTCAGGACGCTTCAGCCACTGCGCGACACGGACGCCTTCGTATTGAACGGCCCCAGCGTACGCCCGCAACTCTTCCAGTGCTGCGAGTTTCGTCGAGAGTTTTGCAACGCGCGCGGCATCCACCAAGCCGAATTCCTTTCCCAGCATCGTCAGGCGCACGTCTGCGTTGTCGTGACGCAGGACGAGTCGATGCTCGGCCCGGCTCGTGAACATCCGGTACGGCTCTGGCGTGCCTTTTGTCACTAGGTCGTCGATCAAAACGCCGATGTAAGCCTGCGCCCGGCCGAGCACGAGCGGCGGACGCTTGAGAATTTTCAACGCGGCGTTGGCCCCCGCCAACAATCCCTGCGCAGCCGCCTCCTCGTATCCTGAGGTCCCGTTGATCTGGCCCGCGAAATAAAGATTCGGCACCCGCTTGGTCTCGAGAGTGTGGCGTAATTGAGTTGGCGGGCAGAAGTCGTATTCCACTGCATACCCCGGGCGCATGATCTCCGCAGCTTCCAGCCCCGGAATCGTGCGGATGAAATCATATTGCACTTCCATCGGGAGGCTCGTGGAGACCCCGTTCACGTAATATTCCTCCGTGTGCCGCCCCTCCGGCTCGAGAAAAATCTGGTGATGTTCCTTTTCTGCAAACTTCACCACTTTGTCCTCGATCGAAGGGCAATACCGCGGGCCAACCCCCTCGATTCGACCAGCGTAAAGCGGAGATTTATCGAGATTATTGCGGATGAGCGTGTGCGTCGCGGGTCCGGTATTGGTGATCCAGCACGGGAGTTGTTCCACATGGAACACTCCATCCCGAAACCGATTGAGCGTGAAAATGTCATCACTCCTCTCGCCCATCTCCTCGGGCATGAACGAAAACGGCATCGGCGGCTCATCTCCGGATTGGCGCTCGCACCGCATGAAATCAATCGAACGCCCGTTCAACCGGCACGGTGTCCCCGTTTTAAACCGCCCAATTTCAAACCCCAAATCGACCAGGCTGTCACTCAACGTCGAAAATGCGTCCCCCATGCGTCCCCCCGGCTGATTTCGCAGGCCAACATGGAGCAGACCTCGCATGAACGTCCCCGTCGTGATGATCACCGCCCTCGCCTCGAAGCGAAGGCCGAAATTCGTCTCGACCCCCGTCGCACCATTTTCGTCCGTGACGATCCGAACGGCGTTTCCCTGCTTCAGGTCGAGCCCCGGCTGCCGTTCGAGGATTGCCTTGGCTCGAAATTGATACGCCTTCTTGTCGCACTGCGCTCGGGGGGACCGCACGCTCGGACCTTTCTTCGCATTGAGGAGCCGAAACTGAATGCTGGTCGCGTCGGTATTCAATCCCATCACGCCACCCAGCGCGTCGATCTCCCGCACCATCTGACCTTTGGCTTGCCCTCCAATGGCTGGATTGCAGGACATTTGCCCGACCGAATCCAAATTCTGCGTGAGCATCAATGTCTCGCAGCCCAATCTGGCAGCCGCCGTGGCAGCCTCGATGCCGGCATGCCCGGCACCGATCACGACCACATCATACCTCTTCGGATAAACGAACATGTTCTACGTAGAACAATTCAAGTCCCCAAAATGCCCGCCTTCGCTCGCGGGAGCAGTTCAGCCAAGTTCGCTCGGAACACGACGCCGTCCTGATTGGACGAACAAATCTCCAAATCCGGCGCGAACTCCGCCAATACCTGCCGACAGGCCCCACACGGACTCACCGGCTCTCGCGAATGAGACACGATCGCCACCGCCAAAAACTCTCGAACTCCCGCTGAAATCGCCGCGCACACCGCCGCCCGTTCGGCGCAAATGGTGAGTCCGAACGAAAGATTCTCAGAATTGCAGCCGCAAAACACCCGGCCATCGGCGGCCAGAAGCGCCGCCCCGACGGAGAAATCGGAATACGGAGCGTACGCATTTTCCCTGACCGCCCAAGCGGCTTCGAGAAGTGTAGAAAACTGGATCATTGCGCTACGTCAGCGAGATCTGAATGCGAAGCGCAATTGTCGCTGACTTGGATTGAGTGTGACAGGCTCCATCGCACCTGTCCACATTCGCTAAGTTGTTGTATTCGTGCAGGTTGCGCCGCATTGTCGCCCGTGCTGCGCCTTCGCGGCATCTTTCTGCCTCGGGTTCCGGTCGATCGTCCTACGTTCAGTGTTGCGCGACCCCACTGACCTGATTTACAGATTGCCGGTTTAATTTCACACCCTATGGAAACTGCCGTCACAGCCCACGATTTCGCGTCAGCATCGATCAATCAATCGCTGTCCTCCGACGACAAAATTCGCTTCCTCCGCGAGATGTTGCGCATTCGGCGTTTTGAGCAGAAAGCGAACGAACAATACAGCGGCGGCAAGATCGGCGGTTTCCTCCATCTTTACATCGGGCAGGAAAGCGTGGCCGTCGCCACGGTGTCGCTGATGGGCGGCAATGATCATGTGATCACGGCCTATCGCGATCACGGGCATGCGCTGGCGGTGGGGATGAACATGAACGAGTGCATGGCCGAGCTATTTGGCAAGGCGACGGGTTGCTCGAAAGGGAAGGGGGGCTCAATGCACTTCTTTGCACCGGACAAGAACTATTGGGGTGGACACGGGATCGTCGGAGGGCAAACACCACTCGGTCTAGGTCTGGCGTACGGGATCAAATACAAAGGTCTCACTGGAGCCGCGCTTTGTTTCATGGGCGACGGCTCTGTCAATCAAGGTTGCTGGTATGAGTCGCTGAACATTGCGTCGCTGTGGGACTTGCCTGTCATCTACATCATCGAGAACAATCAGTATTCCATGGGCACGAGCCTGGAACGCTCCAGTGCCTTTCGCAGTTGTCTCGCCGAGCGGGCGCAGGGCTTTGCCATCGACTGGGATTGCTGCAATGGCGAGGACATCTACGAAGTGCGCGCCAAGACACAGGTCGCGCTGGACCGGGCTCACAAGCAGTCGCGCCCATCGGTCTTGGAAGTCGATACTTACCGCTGGTACGGGCATTCGGTCGCCGACGCGAAACACAAGACTTACCGCAGCGAGCAGGAGATCGAGCAATACAAACAGAACCATGACCCGATCCGGCTGTGGAAGGCGCGGCTGATCAGTGAAGGCGTCCTGAGTGAAGAGAAGTATGATGAGATCGACGCCGCGGCCCGCACCGAAGCGCAGGAGAGCGTCACCTTCGCGGAGCAAAGCCCGCTCCCGAGCTTCGCGTCCATCACCGAGGATGTTTACTTTGAAGTCGATCGGCAGACCGTCGCCGGGCGCACGGGCAAACACTTTTTCAACGACTAACACTTTATGCCTCAAATCACTTATCGCGAAGCCCTGCGACACGCGCTCGCTGAAGAACTCGAGCGCGACGAAAACGTCGTGATCCTCGGTGAAGAAGTCGCCGAGTACGACGGCGCTTACAAGGTCACCGAGGGCTTGTGGAAACGCTTCGGCGACAAGCGTGTGGTCGATACACCGATCAGCGAAGCCGCCTTCATCGGCATGGGTGTCGGAGCCTCGATGCTCGGCATCCGGCCTGTCATGGAACTGATGTTCTGGAGCTTCGCCACCGTCGCGTGGGATCAGATCGTCAACAACGCCGGCTTTGTCCGCTACATGAGCGGGGGACTCATCAACTGTCCCATCGTCATCCGCGGCCCCGCCAATGGCGGCACCAACGTCGGCGCGACCCACAGTCACACGCCAGAAAACATGCTGGCCAACCTTCCCGGCGTGAAGGTCGTCTGTCCCGCGACCGCCTATGACGCGAAAGGTCTGCTCAAAACCGCGATCCGGGACAACGACCCCGTCATGTTCATGGAGAACACCTTGCTCTACGGCGAAAAGTGGGAGGTCCCCGACGGGGAATATCTCATCCCGCTCGGCGTCGCCGACATCAAGCGTGAAGGCACCGACATCACTCTCATCGCGCACGGCCGCGCCGTCCTCACCGCATTGAAAGCCGCCGAGCTACTCGCCGCCGAGCACGACATCAGCGCCGAAGTCCTAGACTTGCGCAGCATCCGTCCGCTCGACGAAGAGGCCATCCTCAAAAGCGTCCGCAAGACCCATCGCGCCGTCCTCATCGAGGAAAACAAACCCTTCTGCGGCGTGGACGCGCAGATCTCCTCGATCCTCATGCAGAAAGCCTTCGACGACCTCGACGCGCCCGTCCTCCGCATCAGCGCCATCGACGCCCCCGCGATCTACAGCCCCGCACTCGAGGCCCAGCAGCTCCCGCGGCCGCTCGATATCGTCAACAAGGTCCTTACCATCTGTTGATCCCCGCCACTCGGAACCCGCCGGGATTTCAGCAGGAAAACAGGAAAACAGGAAGGGCCGCACTTCCCGCTTTTCCTGTTTTCCTGTTTTCCTGTTTTCCTGCTAAATCCCCGCTGGCTTTCTCCAGCCTCCACCAACTCTCCTCAACAGCCGCGACCCTTTTCTCAACACCATGGCCACCTCCATCAACATGCCCAAACTCAGCGACACCATGACCGAGGGCACCCTCGTCAAGTGGCGCAAACAGCAGGGCGACAAAGTCGAGACCGGCGACATCATCGCCGAGATCGAGACCGACAAAGCCACCATGGAAATGGAAGCCTTCGACGACGGCATCCTCCACCAGCTCCTCGCCGAGGGCGGGAAAGTGGCCATCGGCGCGAAGATGGGACTGCTTCTCGGCAAAGACGAGCAACCGCCGGCTGCCGGTGCGGAGCCCGCCGCGGCCGTCGCCGGGAAAGAGCCCGCAAAAGCAGCCCCGGCAGCCGGGGCCAAGTCCGACGCGAAACCTGCCGAGCCTGCTCAGAAATCCGCGTCGGCATCTGCGCCCGCACCCGCTGCGGCCGCTCCGGCAGGCAACGGCGAACGCATTAAGATCTCACCTTTCGCGAAAAAGCTCGCCGCCGAGAAGGGGATCGACCCGTCCACCCTCCGCGGCACCGGCCCCGGCGGGCGCATCGTCGCCGCCGACATCGAATCCGCGAAAGCCGGCCCTGCGACCACCGCGGCCCCGGCGGCCAAAGCCAGCGCAGGCCCGCAGCCCATCGCCCCGATGCCCGCCGGGGCAGGGGACCAGCGCATCGCCCTCTCCGGCATGAGGCGCGTCATCGCCGAGCGCCTGCTCCTGAGCAAGAGCACCATCCCGCATTTCTACCTGCACATCGAGATCGACGCCGGCCCGCTCATGAAGCTCCGCGCCGAGCTCAACGGCCCCGCCGCCGACGCCAAAAAACCCGCATCCCCCGACGCCCCCCCGGCCCCGAAGCTCACCGTCAACGACTTCGTCCTCCGCGCCGTCGTCGCCGCCGCCGTCGCAGTCCCCGCCGTCAACGCCAGCTTTGCCGGCGACGCCATCATTCAATATGGCAGCGTCAACCTCGCCGTCGCCGTCGCCGTCGATGAGGGCCTCATCACCCCCGTCCTCCGCGACGCGCAAAAGAAATCCCTCCGCGAGATCAGCGACCAGGTCAAAGACCTCGCCACCCGCGCTCGCGGCAAAAAGCTCAAGCCCGAGGAATACCAGGGCGGCACGATCACCGTCTCCAATCTCGGCAGCTACGGCATCGAGACCTTCGACGCCATCATCAATCCCCCCCAGGCCCTCATCGTCAGCGTCGGCGCCATCGTGAAAAAGCCCGTCATCGGCCCCGGCGACACGATCGTCCCCGGCCAGCGCATGTCCCTCGGCCTCAGCGCCGACCACCGCGTCATCGACGGCGCCATCGGCGCCACCTACCTCGCCGAGCTCCGCCGCCTCCTCGAGAGCCCCGCGCTTTTGCTCCTGTAGTCCGCCCTCCCTGTTTCAGACCGCGCAAACCTGCGAAGAACGTGGTGAGGCGCAACAGTTAGGCGTTGCGGTCATTCGGGTTCTGGCATCCTCGGCATGCCTGCGGTTCGCATCTCAAATTCTGAGTCGGTGGGGTTCATCACCGTGATCGCCACACAATGACCTTTTCTGGCGTGACGGCGAAACTGGTCTTCGGTGCGGCAAAAATAGACTCGTTCATCACACCCGCGGCAATAACGCATGTCTCGGTCGTTTGTCTCGTCCAATGAGTCCCACTCTTGGAGGCATTTGAACTGTAAAATGTTGCAATGCGCGACAAAAGGCTTGGGCTTGTCTTCGAGAATTAATGATTTGGTAAAGTCATAGCCGCATTCGCAGTCAAGGGCTTGGCCGAGTCCGGTTACACCACAGGCAGGGCATGGTTTCCTTGCCGGTTCGGGTATCTCTTGTCCCCGCTCGATAAGGATATAGCGAATCGCCTGAAATGCTTCCGAAGACCAATAGGAGACATTATACTCTCGGTAGATGGCTAAAAGTGCGGGCGTGCTCTTGCTCTCCATGTTGGGGCGGATCGTGGCTACCAACTGCGGGTTGAAAGGCTTGCGTGGGAAAGAAGGCATGGTGGTTTAAGTGGCGGCGGTCATTTTCGAGTTTTTTCGATCAGCCAATCAATGGCGAAGGAGACGAAGACGGAAAGGAACACGGAAAGCATCGCGCCAAGGATGATGGCTGTGGCAACGGGCGCATGCCGGTCGGACATAGATGCAGCTAGCAATGCCCAAAGCCCAAAGAATGTCGGCACGTAGCTGTTCCGAGGCGCCTGCGTTGGTGGGGTGAATTGCTGTGGTGAAGTGGTGGCTGGCTGAGTGCGCCGGTGACTGGCGGCGGTAGTTGCGGGCTGCGGGGCGGCCGTAGATGGAGGAGTGTAGGGTTGAGCGGGAGCCTCAAAAGCGTGAAGCTGCGGAGGCTGGGGTTCGGGCGCAACCCAAGTGGCGACATCTGGGTTTCGAGTGGGTCGTGGCACAACGACAGGTTGATTGGTTTGCGGCGGGACGGTTAGTGATACAGCATCGGGCGGCTGTGGCGGCGGTTGAGTGGGGCTGCGGTTAGTGCGGCGGTTCGCTTGCTCAATGTGCTCTGAAATAGTTAGACCTGTTGGCGGAGTGGTCCTGTGAACCGTGTCGTCAGGACGGACGTAGAAGATTTGGGGGCGTGGAGGTGTAACCGGTGGATGCGCTGGTTGCGGCGCCGGGCGTGGAGGCGATGGAGGCCGGTTCCTGGTCCTTTCCTTCCTTGGACCGCGCGGTCTCGAATCTGGAGGGGTGAGTTCCTCAGATTCAGCGAGTTCAGCGGTTGGTTCGGCCTCCGCATAGAACGCCCGAATTCGCTGGCCGAAATTGCCCTCCATGAAGCTGGCAGCATCCAACTCCTCATCACGGAGGTTGTGCTTTGATGCGCGGTAGGTGCCGCAGCGAAAGCAGTAACCGCCCTGATACGAAACGGCACCGCATTTCGAGCAGTCGTCGCGTAGTTCTGTTTCATCACGCTTCATGTGCGCCAGCAGCGGCTAACAGGTATTACGCTTCACTATTGAAGCCTAGCCCGAGAGCCGGTGGTTGGGAAGGGATTTGTCCGGTGGCCGGCAGGCGGGACGCCTCTCCCTTTCGGTCATCTCGAGCGGAGCGATAGCGGAGTCGAAAGACCTCTTACTTTTCCCCTCCGTTGCGCGGTCGAATTGCACAAACTCCCAAAGAACCGTCACGGAACGCCAGTGATCGGCGACAAAGCCCCGCCGCACCTTCCCGAAGTGCCGGAGGCCTGGGACGAAGACGTTGTCGCTGGTGTGGGGCGTCTCGGAACGGGCCAAGGGCGCTTTGTGCTGGCTGTGGGGCAGTTGGTTTCCTCCTCGTTCCCAAGCTCCGGCTTGGAAACGAACTTGTCTTGGAGACTTGCGGACGAGGCGTGGAAAAGCATCTTGGCAATGCCATGCCAATGCCGGCTGCAATGGATTGCGAAGACGTTGTCATGCATTCAGCCGATACCGGGTGTGAGGGGAACGCGCAGTCTGCGTAGTCGGTTTCACCAGATTTTTCTGGATCAGTTGCCTCAGCCAATGGCTGGTGATCCCAGGCTTCCATTTGAGGTTTGCGGCCAGTTCCGCTCGCGACATTTCGCCGTGTTCATGCAGAAGTTTCACCAGTTCAGATTCACGGGCGTGAATGGAAGGACTCGTTTTCACGGGTGTCGGGACGAGGTGATAAGTCGTCCATCGACCAGTCCCCACCGTGCGGATGACTTTTCGCTCGACCAGGGTGCCCAGCTCACGCGTCGCGATGCGACTGTCCAGATTGGTGATCTGCCGGTAGCGCTGATTGGTCATCCCTTCGTCTCCTCGCATCGCGGCCAGCGCCATTCGCTGGCTATCGGTGAGATCGTCGGTGCCGATGCTCTCGAGCCAGCGGAGCGCGGGTTCGTCGAGGAGGGTGTGATTTGGCAAAGTCACGACGAACTGCGAGATGCGGTTGTTGAAAGTCGGGGGACTCATGCCGGCTGCGCGTAACGCGGCCAGCATCGCGCCCATGCCGGAGCCGCGATTCTCGCAAATCGCCGAGTTTTCCCCGGGAAGGACGACATCCTCCAAAATCCGCATCAGCACTTGATTTCGCGCCGTGGAGACACCGGGATCGCCCAGACTCTCGATCGTCACCGGACCGTAAAGCCCGCCCGGATTGGAAATGACGAGCCGGTCCGGGAATACCGCAATTTGGACCGGCGTGCCTTGCGACATGGTGCTGTAGTCCCGGTGGACCAAGGCATTGACCACCGCCTCGCGCAACGCCGTCACCGGATACTCCCAGGTGTCTTCTCGAAACAAACCGCGGACGATCGCCCGCCGCTTCATGTTCCGCTGGAGCGCGAGCAGAGCGGCGCGAGCCATGAGCGGAAGAGGGCCATCGAGTCGCACGTTATCGAGAAACCGCTCTCCATTCGGGCCGGGCTCGCCGACTTTTTCCGCGGGATAGACCACGAGTGTGGCGCACAGCGAGGGAAAGAACTGCTGCGGGTTCCTGCCCAAGGCGAACAGGCCTGCCAGCGAGGGCATCCAATCGCCGGATTTGTTGACCATGATCTTGCTGCGTTTCAGCGTTTCTTCATCGGAAAGATCTTGAAATGCACTTCCGCTCGCGCGCAGGCGGCCGAGAAAACTCGTGACAAAATGAGGATCCAAGTCGGCGAGCGTGGCACCTTCGACCGGCTGTTCGTCCTCTCGCGGCTGCCCGCGGGAGGCGAGAAACATGGCCACTTCGTAATGAGTCAGTTGCCGATTTCCATCACCCACACGGATGAACGAGCCGTTATTCATCCCAGCTCCTGAATAGTAGCAGGGTTTCTGTTGGAGGTCCGCTTCTGGAACTTCCGCAGTGACGACCTGTTTGCCCTTCAACTCGTGCGTCTGGATCAACGCGCGCACCGGGGGCTGCATCTCTCCGCACAAACTCGCCAGATCCTGGCAAAGTTTGCCCGCTTCCTCGACTCCGGTGATTTCAAACCCACTTTCCCCATCCAGCCCGAGCACGATGACTCCGCCACCGGAGGTATTTGCAAACGCCGACAATGTCTCGCGCAGCCGCTTCGGGATTTGTCGCTGCGCCCGCTTGGCCTCGACAAAGTGCGTGTCCGATCCGTTCGCACGCAACTCAGCGGCTATCTGCCGCAACTCGTCTGTCGTCATATCAATGTCTTTCTAATCATCGTTGATATGCTTGACAAGCATTGATAAGACCGGGCAAATTGTCGGGCTTTATGAATTACGATCTCATCGTCATCGGCGGCGGACCGGCCGGCTACGTCGCCGCCATTCGCGCCGCGCAGCTCGGGAAGAAAGTCGCGTGTGTGGAAAAGGAGCGCGCGGGCGGGACGTGTCTCAACTGGGGTTGCATCCCGACCAAGTCCTTGCTGCGCAATGCCGAGCTGTATCACCTGATGCAGCATCGCGCGGCGGAGTTCGGCTTTAGCTTTGAAAAGCTGAGCTACGACTGGGCGAAGATCATCAAGCGCAGCCGCGAGGTGTCGGACAAGAACGCGGCGGGGATCGAGTTCCTGTTCAAGAAGAACAAGATCGATTACATCCGCGCCGAGGCGACGCTGGACAAAGCCGGGTCGGTGAAAGTCAAAGCCGCCGACGGCAAGGAAGAGACCCACGGCGCGCCGCGGATCATGGTCGCGACCGGAGTGCTGTCGCGGCCGATGCCGGGGCTGCCCTTCAACGGCAAGACGGTGATCAGCTCGCGCGAGGCGATGGTGCTCGACCCGCAGCCAAAGAGTCTCGTGATCATCGGCGCGGGCGCGATCGGGATCGAGTTCGCCTACTTCTACAATGCCTTCGGGACCAAGGTGACGGTCGTGGAGATGATGCCGAACGTCCTGCCGGTGGAAGACACCGAAGTGTCGCAGACCTTGGAAAAGGCGCTGACGAAACAAGGGATCAAAATCTTAACCAACACCAAGACGACCAAGACCGAAGCGACTGACACCGGCGTGAAGATCACCGCCGCCGATGCCAAAGGCGCGGAGCAAGTCATCGAGGCCGATGTGTGTCTCGTGGCGATCGGCGTGACCCCGCTCCTCCCCGGCGGCAACTGGAAACCGAAGCTGACCGAGCGCGGCTACATCGAGACCAACGACAAGTATGAGACCAGCTCGCCCGGCATCTACGCGGCGGGCGACATCATCGGGCCGCCGTGGCTCGCGCATGTCGCGAGCTATGAGGCGATCCAGGCGGTGGAGGGGATGTTCAAGGAAGGACACGTGCCGAAAAAGGTAAAGGTCTTCCCCGGCTGCACCTACTGCCATCCGCAAGTCGCGAGTGTCGGCCTGACCGAGCGCGCGGCCAAGGAGCAGGGCTTGAAATACAAAGTCGGCAAGTTCCCCTTCATGGCCAGCGGCAAGGCCCGCGCGATCGGCGAGATCGAGGGCTTCGTGAAGCTCATCCTCGGCGAACCGCACGGGCAAGTCCTAGGCGCACACATCATCGGCCCCGAAGCCACCGAGATGATCGCCGAGCTAGGTCTCGCCATCACTATGGAAGCGACGCACGAAGACATCGAGGCAACGATCCACGCGCATCCGACCCTCAGCGAAGCCGTGCATGAAGCCGTCGGCGTGGCCTACGGCGAGGCAATCCACATCTAGGTGTAAGACATGGAGATCGTTCCCATCGAAATATTCGGCGTGGCCATCGACGTGCCGTTCCTGTCGCCGCAAGGCTTTCGGCAGGCGAAGCTGGAGGAGTTTGGCGCCAAGGTCTGTGACACCGTGACTGGGCTCAGCCTGCGCCCGGATCAGATGAAGTTGAAGAAGTGGGACGAGTTGTATGGCTTTGAACTCAGCGCGCAGTTCTTTGGCGAGAACGGGACGCTGACCTACACCGCCGACCGCGTGAAACTCGGCATCCGCAACGCGCGCACCGCCGCCGATTGGACGGTGATCCACCAGACCTTGCTCCGTTTCTACAAGCTGATGGAGTTCAACCAGAAGACCACGACACAGCTCTCGGCTCATGTCCACGCGAAGTTCCCGACCCTCGAGGAGCGCGATGACTACCTCGGGACCTTTGCCCACAACCCACTCATCGCCCGCCCGGCCGCGATGGGTTACGTGCAGATTTCCGACTGGGAGAAGGACATCCGCCTGCTCATCGAGCAAAGCAACCTGACGCCCAACAGTGTCTTCGTCGGCTGGGACACTCAGTATGCGAACAACCAGGATTGGGACAGCTTCCTCGGCGCACTGCCGACCGTGATGGAGAACTCCGCGAACCTTTTCGAGATCGGCTTTGAGCCGTTCAAGCAGACGGTGTAGCAGTCGCTGGCGGGCTCGCGGCGACACGCAGCGAAAAGACAGTCCACTCGGCGTCGGATGCCACAAGAGTCACATCCCCGCGATGCGCGCGGGCCAGTTCGCGCGCCAGGTTCAAGCCAAGCCCGTGGCCGGGTGTTCCCGGCTGGGGCTCGGACCGGAAGAAACGCTCGAAGAGCTGCTGCGCATGGGTCGCAGGAATGCCCGGGCCGGTGTTCTCCACCGTGAGGACCAACTCGTCCTCGTGACTCTCCGCCGTCACTCGAACACGCCCGGCGTCGTAGTTATACTTGATCGAGTTATCGAGCAGGTTCAGCAGGATCTGTGTCAATCTCCCCGCGTCCACGAAGCCGGGTAGCTCTCCCGGGACATGGGTCTCGATCGTAATGCCACGCGCCTCGGCCATGATCGCTGCGTCGTCCGCGCAAGCCAGAACGAGACTTGCGACGTTGGTTTCTTTGAAATCGAGACGGAGCTGACCCGCATCTGCGCGCGACAAGAGTAACAAACCCTCCATGATCGACGATAGTCGGCGGGTCTGTTCCAACAACGCGCCGACGGCAGCTTGATCAGGTTGGGAGAGGGTAGGGGAGGCGAGCAAGTCTTCGATGCTCAAGCGCAACAAAGTCAGAGGAGTCTTTAACTCGTGCGAGGCGTCCGCACTGAAACGCACGGCTTGCCGGAAGCTCACATCCAACCGGTCGAACATGGCATTCAACACGGCGCTCAGGCGTCCGATTTCATCGCGCACGAGCGGAACGGGCAGGCGACGATCAAGGCGTTCCGCCGTGATCTGTTCCGCTGCGACTGTGATGTCGCGCATCGGTGCCAGTGCCTTGCGCGCCAGCCACCAGCCGCCGATCGTTACCGCCGCCAACAGGAAGGGAAGACCCCCAAGGAATCCGAACAGCAGTTCCTTGGTATCGCCATCGATCTCATCAAGGCTGGCCGCAAGGTAGAGTGTCAGTCCATTTTCCTCAAACATTCCAAGGCGCACGGGAGTTCCTCCGACGTCGGCGTTGCTCAATCCTTTGCCGATGCCGGAGAGCCGGGATGCTCCGAGATTGCTCGAGAGATAGAGCACAGCGCCGTCAGCGCCGGCGATCTCCACGTAACGTTCCGTCAGGGTCAGTGGGAGCATCTGCTTTACTTGGTCGGCCACCTTCCAGTCCAGAGTGCCTTTCTGGCGGTCGAAGTCGCCGAAAGAGATATGCGCCTCGTTTTGGAGTTGTTCGTCGAGAGCGTCAACCTGTTCGCTGTGGATGAAGATCCCGGCCATCACGCCGCAGAGGATGATCGCGACGGTAACAGTCAGCGCCGACCATGCGGTTAGCTTTGCGCCGAGCGACCAATGTTTCACTCAGGTCCTTTCAGCATGTAGCCCACGCCGCGCGAGGTATGCAGGAGCTTTACCGGATGACCGTCATCCACCTTGTTTCTCAGCCGTTTGATATAGACGTCGACGACGTTGGTTCCGGTATCGAAATGGTAGTTCCAGACGTGCTCACACAGACTGGTGCGGGTGTGAACTTTGCCTGGCGAACGCATGAGAAACTCGAGCAGGGCGAACTCACGCAAAGCCAGGTCCACCGTCTGTCCGCCGCGGGTGACTTCACGACTAAGCACGTTCATGGTCAGGTCGTCCACCTTGAGCAAGGTCGCGTGCTCCGGCGACGTGCGCCGGGTCATCGCCGCGATGCGCGCGAGCAACTCACGCATGGCAAAAGGTTTCGCCATGTAGTCATCGGCACCGAGTTCCAGACCTTCGATGCGTTCCGACACTTCGCCGCGGGCGGTGAGGATGAGCACGGGGGTAAAGATGCGCTTTGCCCGGATCAGCTTCAGCACACTGAGACCATCCCGACCTGGCATCATGACATCGAGCACGATGGCATCGTAAGGTTCGCTGATGGCAAGTCGCAGAGCTTCTCCGCCGTCGTGGACCTCGTCCACGACATAGCCTGCTTCCCGAAGAGCCTTGCGGATGAAGTGGCTGACTTTCTTTTCGTCTTCAGCGAGGAGGATGCGCATAGTTTGCGGGTGGGAGAGAAAAACCGGCGAAGATTAGCGCAGGTCGCGTTTGACGACGACTCCTTCCGCATCTCTGACACGACTGTCATGTCGAGTGGGTGGCATTTTCCGGCGAAGTGCTGCTAGCTTTCGCCCGTCAACGATCCCAAACCGCTCCTCTTACACCTATCAACCTACCCATGAAACTCCAATCACTCACACTCCTCGCACTCAGCACGTTCCTTGGTTCGACGGCCCTTCTCCACGCCGATGAAGCGGCAATCGCCGCGAAGATGGCGAAGATTCCGCCGGCGGCATCCGAAGCGCTGAAAAAGGCGGCGGGCACGGCGACGATTGAAAAGTTGAGCATCGAAAAGGACGGCAAGGTGACGATCTATGAGTTGGACCTTCGCGAGGCGGGCAAGCCGAACCGGGAGGTCTCCGTCACAGCGGACGGCAAGCTGCACGCGGAGGAGGAAACTGTGCCGCTCGCCGACGTGCCGGATGCACCGCGCAAGGCGATCGAGGCGGGCGCGAAAGGGGCGAAGGTGGAACGCGTGAACCGGATCAAGCGCGTGGATACGCCGCTGACTTACGAGGCTCTTTACGTGAACAAGGGGAAGAAGACCGAAATCGAGTTTTTCGAGGACGGGAAGCAGAAGCCGGAGGAGAAATAAGGGGGGTTTTCCGCGCAGGACGCCGCTTGAGCCCGCAGGCGGCACGTGATTTAGTCCGCGATCTATGGGACGCCAATGGCTCCAAGCCAAACGTGAAGTCGCCAACCTGAAAAAAGGTCAGGCTGTCGGGAAACTGGTCAAAGAAATCATGGTCGCCGCGAAGCTCGGCGGCGCTGACGTCGAGGGGAATGCACGCCTCGGCGCGGCGGTGGACAAGGCGCGGCGGGCGTCGGTCACGCGCGATGTGATCGAGCGGGCGATCAAAAAAGGGGGCGGCGTCGGGGAGGACAAACTCATCCTGGAGCACGTCGTTTTCGAGGGCTACACACCGCATAAAGTGCCGGTGATCGTCGAGGTGCTGACCGACAACAACAACCGGACGAACCCGGAGATTCGGCTGATGTTCAAAAAGGCGCAGCTCGGCGCGCCGGGGAGCAACAAGTTTCTCTTCGATCATCTGGGGCTCGTCGAAGCGCATCACGCCGACGCCGGCATCGACATCGAGGAAGCGGGGATCGAGGCGGGCGCGCAAAACGTCGAGCCGCTTTCGCACGACGAAAATGACGACATTCCCGAGGGCCGCACCGGCGCGCGTTTTCTCTGCGAGCGCTCGGACCTGTACACGGTGTCGCAGTGGCTGGGCAAAAATGGTTGGACGGTCGTGACGAGCGAGTTCGGCTACATCCCCAAGAATCTGGTGGATCTTGGCGATGATCAGCGCGGAGAAGTCGGCGAATTTTTGCAGGCGCTGGAAGATCACGACGACGTGCATCGCGTCTGGGCGGCGCTGAAATAGCGGCGCTCCGAGCGGGCCGAAACGGCAAGGTTGGTGGAGCGCGGCGCGCCGTCGCCGCGAGGGGCTGGCGATGACGGAGCATCGCGCTCCAGAGTTTATTTCGAGAGCAGCGCGAGCGTCCGGCGCACGTTTTCCTCGATCGAAAATCGCGCCCCGAGCTCGATCAGACGGGGCCGGATCGCGGCGCGCTTTTCGGCGGAAGCCCAACGCTCGATCGCTCGCGCCACCGTCTCCACGTCAGCGGGATCGTCGAGCACTTCGCCGTCCCGGCCGGGCTCGATGATTTCTGAAAAGCCATTGTGCCGCGTCGTGAGGACGGGCAGCCCGGCGGCGAGCGCTTCGAGACAGGCATTCGAGAACGGATCGTAAATCGTCGGCAGCAAAAACGCGTCGGCGGCGGCGAGCAGGCGCGGGATGTCGGCGCGCGGGCCGAGGTGGCGCACGCGGCGGGAGCCGGGCATCGAGCGCGGATTGCCGCGTCCGGCGACGAGCAGCGTCGGGCGCGCGAGATTGGCGGCATTCATCGCTTGCATGGCGCAGCGAAGGCCTTTTCGCTCCCAGCCGGAGCCGGCGAAAAGGACGACGTAATCGAGGGGGTCGAGCCCCAGCTCACGGCGCACTTCGGCGCGCGCGCCGGGCGGGAAATCGGGAGTGGGAACGCCGTTGTAAACGACGTGAATCCGCTCCGCCGCGCAGCCGAAGCGGCCCTCGATCTCGCCTTTCACCATGCGCGAATTCGCGATCACCAGCTTCGCTCCGCCGTCCCGGAAGAGGCTCGTCTCCAGCTCCAGCAGCGCGGCATTTTTGGGATTGAATGCGTGCAGCATTTTCTTCCACGCCGGTTCACTTTTCGCCCGCCGCTCCAGCCACCCGGCGTGGACGCCGTCGCCCGCGCGATAGGCATCGCAGCGCCAGACGCGCTCGAGGCTGAACAGAAAATCGCAATGCTCGTGGGGCCGAGTCCGCTCCAGCGCATCGGCGAAAGCGCGCGGAGAACGACCCGCCACGCGGATGATTTCCCCGCGCCACCCCGCCCACTCACCCGAAGCGAAAAGCACGCACTGATGCCCCGCCAGCGCCGCGGCGTCCGCAAAACGGCGCAAATACGCCTCAGCACCACCCGTCGGCGAAAAGCCGCGTCGAACCAAACCGAGTTTCATGGTGGTGGGATTTGGTTTTCGGGTTGGTGATTCACGGGTGATTTCCGTTTGCACGGGGCATCGGCATTCCCGCCCCACATCGCGGCGGCGCGGCGGGAGAAGCGAAGCAGGAAAATAGGAAAACAGGAACGAGCGGGAAACTCCGACTCCTGTTTTTCTGTTTTCCTGCTTATCCGTTCGGGAAGCTCAGTGCCGCGCACCCGGCGTTTCCAAATGTCTCTTCCCACGAATCTTCTCTACGCCACCTCCGCGCGCCTCGGCGGCAGCGGGCTCGATGCCGTGGCGCTGGAGACGCTGCGCGGAGCCGAACGCGCGGGGATTCTCGGAGAGGCGATCACGTTCGACAATCGGCAGACCGAGATCCCGCCGGAGCGCATCCGGACACTCGCGCGGCATCCGGTGCGGATGCTCTCGTGGTTCGTCGAGCGGGAGTTTTATTACGGGGCGAAAAAACACGCGCTCGACCGGGAAGCCGCGCGGATGCTGCATCGCGGAGCCTTCGATCTTTTCCACGGCTGGTCCGGCGAATGCGTGCGGACGCTGCGCGAGGCGAGGCGGCGCGGCATCCCGAGCATGATCGAAATCCCGACGTGGCATCGGCACAAAGGCAGAACCAAGCCGGAGCGGCTGACGCAATCCGAGCGCGAACGCGCGGCCTTTCGCGGGATCGCCGGATGGAAAAATGGGCTCCTCATTTCGCGGCAGCAGATGCTGGAGGAGTATGCGCTGGCCGACCTCATTCTCGTGCTTTCGGAAAAGGCGGAGGAGACGTTTCTGTTGGCGGGAGTGGCGAAGGAGAAGCTCTTCCGGCATCAGCGCGGGGTCGATGTGGCGCGCTTCACGCCGGCGGAAAAAACGCCGGACATTTTCCGCGCGGTCTTCGTCGGCGCGCTGATCGAGCGGAAGGGCGTGCATCATCTTTTGCGCGCGTGGAAGGCGCTGAATCTGGGCGACGCGGAACTGGTGCTGGTCGGCACGGTGCATCCTGAAATGGAGAAATGGCTGCGCGAATTCGGGAGCGAAAACGTGAAGCTGCCGGGCTTCGTCCCGAACGTGGAGGAATGCTACCGCTCGGCGGCGGTGCACGTATTTCCGTCGAGCTGTGAAGGCTCGGCGAAGACGACCTACGAAGCGGCGGCGTGCGGGCTGCCACAAATCACCACGCGCGAATCCGGCGATGTGGTGAGCGACGGCGTGAACGGAATCGTGATCCCGCCGGACGATCCCGACGCGATCGCATCGGCGCTCGCGCGGCTGCACGGCGACCGGGATTGGTGCGCGCGACTCGGCTCGGCGGGGCGGCGGCGCGTGGTGGAAAATTTCACATGGGAGCATTTCCGCGCGCGCCTGCTGGAGGCGTATGGCGCGGCGATGGAGATGGGCGCGAAATGAGAACAGTCCGCGAGCATCGGCTCCAGGTAGCGCACTCGTCCCGAGTGCTGGTTTCGGCGTCCCGCCGAATCGAACTTTCGACAACGCGCGATGTCTGTGCGAGAGCGCGCATTCCCACCGCGCGCGGCTTTAAAAGTCCGTCGCGGCGGGACGCCGCGACCAGCACTCGGGACGAGTGCGCTACCCGGAGCTGCCGATGAAGATCCTCGCGCTGCAGCTCAAGCGCATCGGCGATCTCGTGCTCACGGCACCGGCGCTGGCGGTGCTGCGGCGGCGGTTTCCGGCAGCGCGGATCACGCTCGCGGTGGGGGAGGGTTGCGCGGAGTTGCTGCCGGCGATTCCGGGGATCGATGAGCGGCTCGCGGGGTCGAATTGGACGACGTGGCGGCGGCTGATTTCGACGCGGTTCGATGTCTGCCTCGACTTCACAGGCAACGACCGCTCGGCCTTTTTCACCCTGCTCTCGCGCGCCCGCCAGCGGGTCGCTTTCGAGTCGGTGAAACGGTCACGCACCCGCGCTCTGGCTTACAATCGGCTCGTCGATTCGCCGGTCCGCGAGCACCACACGATCGACCATTATTTGCATCTCCTCCGCGGTCTCGACGCCGCTCCCGCAGGCGAGGAATCCGCACCCCTGGCGCTCGAATTGCCTGCGGAAATTCTGGCCAAATCGGTGGGGCTGGCTGGCGGTGGGCCATTCGTGGTGATCCATCCCGGGACCGCGCGCGCGGAGAAATTCTGGCTGCCCGAGCGCTGGGCGGAAGTGATCGTGCACATTCGCCGCGTGCACGGAATCGAGTGCGTGATCACCGGTGGGGCGGGGGATTTGGAACGCGAGCACATTGCGCAAATCCAGCGCGCGCTCGCGACCCCGTGCCTCGATTTGTCCGGCAAAATCAACCTGCTCGAATTCGCGACCGTGATCGCCAAATCAAGCGCCTGCCTGAGTTGCGACACCGCTGCGGTGCATCTCGCCGCGGCTTTTGCCATTCCACAAATCGCCCTTTACGGACCGACGAATCCCTTCCACTGGCGACCGCGGCACGACCGCGCGGTCGTGATTTCCGCAGCGCAACCGGACGCGCCGCTCACGCGTTTCGAGCCGCGGATGCGCGGCGCGACGATGGAGCGCATCTCGACCGAGGTAGTTATCCGTGCTACCGATGCGCGTCTTGATTCGCCCTGAAATGAACCGCGAAGGAGCGAAGGAGCGAAGGGGAGAGCAGGAGTTCATCTTCGCTCCTTCGCTCCTTCGCGGTTAAAAAATCTCCCATGGCTTCCAAACAAATCTCCCGAAAAGACATCGCCAAAATGTCGTTCCGCGATTTCGTGCGTGCGGCGCGGGAGCCGTATCGGCGGCTGTTTTCGTATCTTCAGCCGTATCGATTTCGGTTCGGGCTCGGCATCGTTTTCGGCGCGCTTTTCGGCGCGGTGCAGGCATTGCTGATTTTCGATGTGCGGTTCGTGGCGGGCGCGGTTTTTTCGGGAGGAAAAGTGAAGGTCAGCGAGAAGGTGCTGCGGTGGCTGCCGGGGCTGGCGGATCTGAATCTCGGCGACGGATTCGGCGTGCTGCTGATCATTTGCGCGAGCATCCCGGCGATCATGTTGCTGCGCGGTTTGTGCAGTTACTTGAACAGCTACTACATGCTCTGGGTGAGCGTGCGGGTGCTCGACGACATCCGCACGGAGGCCTTCCGGCACGCGCTGAATCAGTCGATGGAGTTCTTCAACAAATCGAAGGCGGGCGAGCTCGTGCAGACGGTTTTCAACCAAACGCGGATGGCGCAGCAGGCGCTGACGACGATCTCGGGCGATCTCGTGAAGCAGCCCATTTCGATCCTCACGGCGCTCGGGACGTTGTTCTACCTCGACTGGCGTTTCACGCTGATGTCGTTCGTGATTTTTCCGCTGTGCATTTTGCCCGTGGTGATCGTGAGCAAAAAAGTGCGCAAGGCCGGGAGCCGCGAGGAGGAGGAGGCGGGGATGCTGATGGTGATCATGCACGAGGCCTTCGCCGGAGTGCGGGTGGTGAAAACGCACGCGCGGGAGGATTACGAATCGGCGCGCTTCAACGTGGCGAACAAGCAGATCATGCAGTTCATCATGCGGTGGCGGAAGGCGATGGAATTGAGCGGGCCGCTGGTCGAGACGATCGCCTCGCTCGGGGTCGCGGCGGCGCTGCTGTGGGCTTGGTATTACAAGCTCGGGTTCGACAATTTCATCGCGCTGACCGGCGGGCTGATGCTGCTTTATCCGGCGTTCAAATCGCTCAGCCGCATCTATCTCACGATGCAAAAATGTCTCGCTTCGACGACGAAAGTTTTCGAGCTCCTCGACCGCAAACCGGCGATCGAAGACGCGCCGGATGCGAAGCGTTTGCGGCTGGAAAAGGGCGAGATCATTTTTGATGGCGTGACCTTCGGATATGGCCGCGAGCGGGTCGCGGTGCGGGAGATTGACTTGCGAATTCCCGCAGGCGGGACGTGCGCGCTGGTCGGCGCGAGCGGGGCGGGGAAGAGCACGCTGCTCGCGCTTTTGCAGCGGCTTTACGAGCCGCAGACGGGTGCGATTTCGATCGATGGGCAGGACATCCGCAGCGTCACGCAGACGTCGCTGCGCGAGAATGTGGCGACTGTGAGCCAGGACACTTTTCTCTTCCACGACACGATCGCGAACAACATCCGCTACGGCCGGCTGGAGGCCACGCACGGCGAGGTCGAGGCGGCGGCGCGGCAGGCGTTCGCGCACGACTTCATCCTCGAGCAGCCGCACGGCTACGAGACGGTGATCGGCGACAAGGGCTGCCTGCTCAGCGGCGGGCAGCAGCAGCGCATTTCGATCGCGCGGGCGCTGCTGAAGAACGCGCCGATTCTCCTGCTCGATGAAGCGACGAGCGCGCTCGACACCGAGAGCGAAAAGCAAATCCAGGCCGCGCTCGAAACGCTCTCGACTGGCCGCACGGTGATCGCGATCGCGCACCGGCTTTCCACCATTTTGAAGGCGGATCAAATCGTCGTGCTCGAGAGCGGGATGATCAAAGAGATCGGCACGCATCAGGAGCTTTTTGAAAAAAGCGGCTACTACCGGCGGCTCTACGATCTGCAATTCAACCGGCATTCCGGCGAAGAAGTGCCGCTCGCGGAAATGGCGGCGGCGTCGTGAGGGAATTTAAGATTTACGATTTCACGCAACGCCCTCGATCAAATCATCAATCGTAAATGATGAATTTCTTTGCTCCGTGAAGCTCCTCCTCGCCCTCCTCACCGCCATTCCTGTCATCGCTTCCGCGCAAGAATCGCTCGGCACGATCAAGGCCACCACGAAACTTCGGCCAGACGGCTCGATGGCCACACGCATCGTCAATCCGGATCAGCACACCATCGAGGAGTCACTGAAAGATTCCGCGGGGAAGCTCATTTCCAAAACGGTCTTCTCGACGGACGAGCGGCACATCGCCACCGGCGCGACGCATTTCGATGCGAAGGGCAACGTGCGGTACAAGGAAATCTACAAACTCGATCAGTCGGACCGCATTTCGGAATCGGTGCTCGTCTCGGCGAATGACCGGCCACTCGGCCGCCGCGTCTTCAACTACGACTCAAAGGGCAACGCGCGCATCGATGACTACGACGCGAGCGGGAATCTCGTCGCTCCGCAATCCACGACGCAGAGCCGCGGCCGCCCGGACAAGCCGACGATCCGCCGGGCGCTGCCGGCGCACTAGATTTTGATCTTCAACCGGCGCCGACTCTCGGCGACGTCGCGCAGCAGCGGCAGGTGCGCGAGGTCTTTCGGCCGACCGATCTTTTCTTTGCTCGCGATGATCCGCTCGAGCGGAAGAACGCGGATTTCCATTCCGTTCCACTGGAGCTTGTGCGCGCTTTTCGCCTCCGTGGCAAACGAACGGAGGCTGGTCATTTGGTAGATGAAATTGACGAGCGAATCGTCTTCCAGCGCGACGACGGTGTTGGCGATGACGCGCGCGCCAAGCTTCACACAAATGTTGAGCAGGCGAATGTATTGCCGCTCGGGAAGGTCGATCCACAAGTCCGTGTCCAGCGTCGTCGCCGGCACACCCTGCAGGATCGCCGCGCTCATTCCGACGACTTGAAACCGAATTTTTTCCTGTCCGAGAACCTGAATAAGCCGAGCGAGCGGAGATGATTTTCGTGCATCTCCCAACGTTGGTCCGGCGTCGCCAGCAGGCTGCGCGCGTAAAGCAGGCGCTCGCTTTCGTCGAGGTGCGGCAGCGCCTTCAGCTTTTCGGCAGCCTCTCGAATCGCGCGGATTTTTTTTTCCACATGGCACGTTTGCTCCGAACGACGGCCGGGACAAGGCGGGATTGCCACTCGCGTCGCGGGCGGTAGTTTCGGCGGCCCGCATGGCCGCGTCCTCCCGACTTTCTTTGCTCATCGGCGCGACCATTGGTATCGTCGCGACCGCGGGAATTTCGGAGGCCTCGAAAGCGCGGCTCGCCCAACGGGGCGCGACATTGGAGCGGCAGCTCGCCGTCGCGCGCGAGGATAACGACCGGCTGCGCGGGCTCGTCGAGGAGCGGGAAAAAGCGAAAGCATTCGCCAAAAACAAGACGCAGCGCGAGGCGATCGAGCGGGAGGTGGTGGAGATTCGCGGGCTGGAATTCAAAACGCCGGTCGATTACCAGGTGCTCGATCGGAAGCAGATCAAGGAGACGCTTTCGCGGAAGATCTCGGAGGTTTTTTCGGAGGAGGAATTTGCCGATCTCACGGCGGCGCTGGCGCGGCTTGGGCTGGTCGGGGAAGGCTATCCGCTGCGGCAGAAATACGTCGATTTGCTCGGCGAGCAGGTGGCCGCTTTTTACGATCAGCACACGCACAAATTGTTCATGTTCGAGGATGCCTCGCTCGAGAATGCGCAGAACCGCGTAGTCCTCGCGCACGAGCTCACGCACGCGCTGCAGGACCAGCATTTCGGCCTCGCGCGGCTGCCGCTGGAAGTGAAGACGAACGACGATCGTGCCGTCGCGGCGAGCGCGTTGTGCGAGGGCGACGCGACGCTCGTGATGAGCGAGTTCATGCTCAAACATCTCTCGCTCGGCGCGCTGAAGGACAACCTCTCCGCGTCGCTCACGCAGAACATGGATCAGCTCGCGAAAGCCCCGCGGTATCTCCGCGAGATGCTCGTTTTCCCGTATCTCCGCGGGCAGGAATTCTGCGCCGCGATCTTCACGCGCGGCGGCTACGAAGCGGTGAACAAAGCCTACGCGCAGCCCCCGGGCTCGACCGCGCAGATTCTGCATCCCGCGAAATTTCTCGGCTCGCGCGAGGAGCCACTTTCGATCTCGTGGGATGACCTCCGTTTCGACGATCACGCGCCGATCGCCGACAACGTGCTCGGCGAAATGGGCATCCGAATTTTGCTCGCGGACGGCGTGGACGGGGCGACCGCGGAGCGCGCGGCGGACGGCTGGCGCGGCGATCGGTATTTGTGTTTCGACGGCGGAAAAACGCTCGTCTGGAAGAGCGTCTGGGCGACGGCGGAAGACGCCACGGAATTCGCGAATGCCGAAAAGGTGACGCTGCAAAAACGCTACGCCAAAGCGGCCCGGATCGTGCGTGTCGTCTCGCCGCGCGCGGAGGAAGTCGTGGTCATCGACGCGGCGAATGAAGCGGCAGCGGCGGCGCTCGAGGAACGATTTGGCAAGTAGCGGACTCACTTTTGGGCGGACGCATTGCGCGCCGCGCGTCCGCTGCTTTAGCCTCCGCAGATGGACAAAACCGAAATGCGCCTCGACCCGCTGACCGAGGCTTGGACGTTGTTCTCGGAAGCCCGGGCGGTCGGCGCGACAACGCCGGCTGCGCCGTCCGAATCAGCCAAACATCCCCTCCCAAATCCTTTCCTCGCCGGGCTCGAACGCTTCGCGCCGCAGGCGCTGCATCACACGGAGGGCGCCGCCGACTGGCAGGTGCGCGTGGTGCCAAATCGCGCGCCGGTGCTCCGCGTCGAGGGGGATGCCGCGCGTCACGCAGACGGGATTTACGACCGGATGGACGGCGTCGGCGCGCACGAGGTGATCATCGAAGACCCGGGTCATCGCGCACTCGAGGAGCTGTCGCTCGGCGAGGTCGAGCAGGTGATTCTCGCGTGGAAATTTCGCATGCTCGATCTGATGCGCGATCCGCGGATGCGCTCTTTTGCGATCGTCAAAAACGTCGGCGGGCCGGCCGGGGCGCGTGTGGATCACGCGGTCAGTCAGCTCATCGCGATGGGCATCATCCACCCGCTGCTGAAGCGCAAGCTCGACGCCGCGCGCGCATTTTATGAGCGAAAGAAACGCTCCCTTTTCGAGGACATCCTCGCCGAAGAAGTGCGCACCGGCACGCGGCTCGTGTACGAAAACAACGGCTTCGCGGTCTTCTGCCCCTACGCCTCCCGCGCGCCATTTGAGCTGGCGATTTATCCGAAGCGGCAATGCCCGGATTTCCACGGGCTGAGCGATCAGGAATGCGTGCAATTTGCCGATGTGCTCCGCACCGCGCTGCGCAAACTTACTCGCGCGCTGAATCGCCCGCCGTTCCATCTGATGCTCTTCACCGCACCGACGCGCACGGAGCGGCGCGATCACTGGACGACGATCGAACGCGACTTCCGCTGGCACGTCGAAATCCTCCCGCGCCTCGAGCCCATCGGCGCGCTCGAGCTCGGCACCGGTTGCTGGGTCAACAGCGTCTGGCCCGAGGTCGCGGCTGACTTTCTTTGCGGGCTGGAGGTGCCGGAGTGATCGGCCGGCAGGTCTTTTACGAAGGCCGCGTGCAGGGCGTCGGATTCCGCTTCACCTTGAAGTCGCTGGCGCGCGGTTACGACGTGATCGGATGGGTGCGCAACCTCCCGGACGGGCGCGTGGAAATGCAGCTCACCGGCGAACGCGAAGAGGTCGAGGGCTTTCTCGAAGCGATCGCCGAGAGCGAACTCAAGAGCCACATCCGCAGCGTCGAAGCGCATCCCGCGCCGCCGCTGGCGGGCGTGCGCGGGTTTGAGATCGTGCGGTGACAAAGGAACCGACCCGGCTAGATTTCAGCTCATGAATACCCGTGGCTACACCGCCGTGATCAAGCAAGACGAAGGCTGGTGGATCGGCTGGATCGAGGAAGTCACCGGCGTGAACTCGCAAGGAAAAACGCGACTCGAATTGATGCAGAATCTCCGCTCCGCGTTGCGCGAAGCACTCGAGTTCAATCGCGCGGAAGCACTCGCCGCCGCGCAGAACGACTTCGAAGAGGAGCACATCGAGGTTTGAAGCGGCGGGAACTGATCCAGCATTTGCACCAGCACGGATGCGCCCTCGTGCGCGAAGGAAGCGATCATTCGTGGTGGGGAAATGCGGCGAGCGGGCGGCGCTCAGCCGTTCCACGACACACGGAAATCAATCGCTTTCTCGCCCGGAAACTCTGCCGAGACTTGGGCATTCCCGAACCGTGACCCCCGCCATTTCCATCCGAAACCTGACGAAGGTTTTCCCGATCCCCTTCAAGCGCGAGACGGTGGTCGCGGTGAAAGATCTCTCGCTCGAAGTCGAGGCGGGGCAGGTGTACGGGCTGCTGGGACCGAATGGTTCGGGGAAAAGCACGACGATGAAAATCGTGCTCGGGCTGGTCGCGCCGACGGCGGGGACGACGGAGATTTTCGGGCGCGACAGCCGGCGCGTGGAGAGCCGCGAGGACGTCGGATTCCTCCCGGAGAATCCGTATTTTTACAAATATCTGACCGGCGCGGAGACGCTGGATTTTTACGGGAAGCTGTGCGGTTTGCGCGGGGCGAAGCGGCGCGCGCGGACAAAGGAATTGCTGGATTTCGTCGGCTTGGAAAACGCGGCGGACCGGCGCATCGGCGGGTATTCGAAAGGGATGCTGCAGCGCATCGGGCTCGCGCAGGCGCTGGTGCAGGAGCCGCGGCTGCTCGTGCTCGATGAGCCGACGGCGGGCGTCGATCCCGCGGGTTCGCGCGAGATTCGCGACCTGATTTTGGATTTCAAAAAGCGCGGGATCACCGTGCTGCTCTGCTCGCATCTGCTCGGACAGGTGCAGGAGATTTGCGACCGAGTCGGCATCCTGCACCGCGGCGTGCTCGTGCGGGAAGGTCGGCTCGACGAGCTGATTTCGATCGAGAACCAAACCGAGCTGATCCTCGAAAACGCGTCGCCGGAATTGCTCGCGGAAGTGGAGGCGACGATCGCGCGGGGGCAGGGGCGGGTGGTCGAAAAGCGGAAGCCGCAGACGACGCTGGAGCGGTACTTTCTCGAGGTGACGGGAGGCGGAAAATGAGAGGAAGGGGGCAAACGTCGAACGTCGAACGTCGAACGTCGAACGTCGAAGTAACGGAGCGCAAGCGACTTCAGTTCTGAGGGCTGTAAATCACGTCGGCATCGCGCCCATCGTGCGACTCGCGAAGCTGCGTGATCA
>JAYVPW010000059.1:0-2184 GCA_043777315.1 Spartobacteria bacterium
GGCGACCTCGCATTCACCGCAGGCTACCTCGGCCGCGCCAGCACCGGCGGCGGATTCTTCGCCGGAGCGCTCGACGATTTCTCCATCTACCGCCGCGCCATCGCCGACGTGAAAGAGCTCCCCGAGCCGTGGAAAACACCAGCCGACTGGCGCATCAAAGGCGGCGCATGGACGCTCGACACCGGCGTCTTCCGCCAGTCCGACCCCACCGCGAAAATGGCCACGCTTTTCCTCCCCGGCAGCGAAACATGGGGCGACTACACCATCGCCCTGCAAGCCCGCCGCCTCGCCGGGCCCAACGCCTACCGCCTCCACTTCCGCGCCCGCAACCCGGAGAAATCCTGGGTCGTCGATTTCGGTCAGGACGGCAAAGGCACCGCGCTGAAAGAAGGCGGCGTCACCTTGGGCGGACCGCACACATTCATCGTGCCGAATTGGGACGAATGGCAGGACATCCGCCTCACCGTCAAAGGCCCCGAAGTGACCGTGGACCTCGCCGGCAAGAAAGTCACCGAAACCAAAAAGCCCATCGAACCCGCCACCGGCGGCATCGCCCTCGGCACGCGCGAAAGCAGCGCGGAGTTTCGCAATATCAAAGTCACCGACGCCAGCGGGAAGGTGCTCTTCGAGAGCGCGGTGGTGAAGTAGCGGCTGCGTGTGGACGGTTGGCAAAGGCCGCGTCTTCTACTTCCGCCCCGGCCACGAGACCTATCCGGTCTTCAAACAAGCCGAGCCCTTGCGCGTCGTGGAGAACGCCGTGCGCTGGCTTTCGATGAAATGAAACCGACCTCGCCCCGTTTCAAAAACTCACCCTCGCGAAACCCCGTCCGCGTGCTCGTGTCGGTTGTCTCGCTCATGCCTTGCCGCCCTTCTTCGGCAGTTTCTTGATCGCCCGGTCAAAGTCGGACTCGAACAGCCGATCCTGAATCGCCCGGTATTTCTCAAACTCAGTTTCCGCAAACGCCTTCGCCACCTCGGCGCTCACTTTGCCGGGATGATCCAGCAAGTCGCGCTCGTTGAACTGGAGGAACGCATTCAGCTTCGTCGCCCAATCCTGCATCGTCATCGGGATGCCCCGCTCGGCCTGATCCTCGGCGTAGTCGAGATACATCGTCACGATGCGATCCAGCGCCTTGAGTTCCTTTTCCGTCAGGTAGTTCTTCGCGATCACGACATCCGGCTTGAGAATCTTCCCATGCGGCGCATTGCGCCAAGTCGTCAGCCCCATGCGCTCCTTCTCGCTGTCCACCCGCTCCACGATCAACTCCGCCGCCGTGTGCCCGTGGATGGCGAAGTGCAGTTTGTTCTGCACCGTCGCGAAAAACGTCTGCGTCGTCTCCGCCTCCACGCTGTAGTCCATCGCCGTCGCATAGATGTCCGTGATCTTCTGGTAAAAGCGCCGCTCGCTCGCTCGAATTTCGCGAATCTCCGCCAGCAGGTTGTCGTAATACTCCCTGCTCAGAAACGCCCCATTCTTCAGCCGCTCCTTATCGAGCACATAGCCGCGAATCGCAAAATCCCGCAACACCCCCGTGGCCCACTGCCGGAACTGAATGGCCCGCGCCGAGTTCACGCGGAAGCCGACCGCGATGATGGCGTCGAGGTTGTAAAACTGCGTATTGTAGCTCTTCCCATCGGCAGCAGTTGTCCGGATTTTCCGGACAACTGAATCCTCCGCCTGTTCTCCGCTGCCGAAGATGTTGCGCAAGTGTTCACTGACGGTGCGCACGTCCACCTCAAACAGCACGCCGATGAGCTTCTGCGTCAGCCAAACCGTCTCCTCCGCCACCCGCACCTCGATGCCCTCCTCACCCGCCTGCCGGGTGAAGATGAGAAACTCCGCCGTGCTGTTGCGGATTCTGAGTGGCTTGTCCTTGCTCATGGTTTGGGCGGTCTGGGCTTCTTCGGCTTCGGCAGCTTTTTCACCTCGGCATCGAGGAGCCCGAGCAAATCCGCCTCGCCCTGTGCTTCGAGCGCCGCGCGGCGGCGGGCGGCGAAACGCTCATATTCTTCTTCAGCCAGCCGGTGCGCCTCCTCGCGGCTTACCTTGCCCGCGTCGGGCAAAATCTCGCGCTCATTCAATTTGAGGAAATCATGCAGGCGCGTCACCCAGTTCTGGAGAAAGATTTGCTTCCGCCGCCGCGCCTGATCCTCCGCGAAATCCAGGAACATCACCACCAGCCG
>JAYVPW010000060.1:0-8406 GCA_043777315.1 Spartobacteria bacterium
CCAGCTCCCGCTGGCCCCCCAGCCAATCCGCAAACCTCCCTGCCTCCCTGCGATACGCCCGCCGCGTCTTATGATCCCGACGCTTCATCACCAGCCAACCTTCCATCCGTTCCAATCCATCCTCCAACCGCTTCGATTTCATCCCATTCCCCCCGTAGTTATCGAACCACCAGCCGCAGAATCATCGTTCGGCGTTTCCAACCGCTCCAAATAGACGAGTCCAAATGCCCGGTTGAGGTCTTCCTCTGGCGCGAGCGTCCATCCCGCGCGTAGCAGCCCCTCCGCTTCGCTGTAGGTCGCCAGTTTGAGTTCTAGTCTCTTCGGTTTGGGCGCGAAGAAACGCCGAACCATGCGCTGGAGACGAACGGCGATGCCGTTCGTTGCAACGCTGCGCGTTGCTTGGATGTCTTTGGCGGCGTTCATATTTCCCCCCCGCCGTCGCTCAGCTTGTCGTTCGATTTCTTGGCCCCGCTCCGAAGATAAGCGCATGGCCCAACCAACATCCCTGCGACTTGGAGCGCCAAGAGCCACCACGCCAGCCAAGTGCCCCATGCGATCCATCCAATCAGCGCGGCGGTAGCGCTGTTGAGGGCGATGCTGATCCACGCCATCCGCCGACCTTCCCGCCGCCACGCTTCATCCATCGCCTCACGTTCTCTCGCCCCCCGCTCCATTCCGCGTTTGAGCGCGGCTTCCAAAGAAATCGAACCATGCGCCGGAGCGAACTGCCCTTGATCGTCGGTGGTAGCAGGAGGCGCTTTCATGGGCAGTCGCTCAGCTTTTCGATGGACGAACTTGCGCCGCCCTGCGCCTCACACGTCCCGTTATTCGCCCCCTGCTCCGCACTCCCCGCCCGGATGTCGCGAAACGATTTACAAAGCATGAAAATCCAAATGTCTTTGCAGTCTCCATCGACAGTCATCTCCAGCGCCTCGCCTTTGTCGGTTGCGTCGGGATAGATGCGGCGCGCGATGTCTGTCACCTCCGCTTTGCGCTTCCGGGAGACGCGAGATTTCCACACGAGCGCAGTTACCCGCCTGCTCCCCACTCCGCTCCGCACCGCATCTTTCGTGCGATCCACGGGCGGCTCTTGTCCGGTCGTTCGTCCATCCATGCGCTCCAGCGAACCGCCGGTGTCGTCGTTCTTGTTGTCCATAGTCATTGGTCGGCGGTCGCTGAGCTTGGTCCGATGCCCACTTCCCTCCCGATGCGGGGCGGTAAGAAGACCTACCGCCCCACACCCTCGGAACTCAGACGCAGCGCGTGTAGCCATCTTCAAACGCCTTGGCTGGCGAGAACGACTTGTAGCCGTCGGCATAGACGACGTAGTAGCCGCCCGCTTCGGGCTTGTGTTTTCGCACGAACTCGTGATCCACGCGGATGGGCGCGAACCCTTCGTCCCCGCGCAA
Organism: Spartobacteria bacterium; assembly: GCA_043777315.1. GTDB lineage: Bacteria > Verrucomicrobiota > Verrucomicrobiia > Chthoniobacterales > Chthoniobacteraceae > CAIURC01. The sequence goes on from JAYVPW010000060.1 coordinate 1,410, forward strand.
CAGACGGCTGCCGTCCGTCTCTTCGTTCGGCTTCGTCGGGTCGATGACTTCCGCGATTTTTAGCGCGTGGACTTCCTTGTGGCACTTGTAGCGAGGCATCTCGGCTTGGGCGAGATTCTCCTCGGCGGCGCGCAGCTTCGCTTTCATCTCTCGCATTGCTGGGTCTTCGGCGTTGTCGCCGATATACTGATTGTGGTCTGTGTTTGTCATGTTTGGGTTATCTGCTTCCGGGTGGTTTTACCTCCCACTCCCCGCCGCCCGGATTCTGCCGGTGAAGGGTGGTCTTGAAATTGAGCGGCGTGGGCACAACCATGCGCTCCAGCGAACCGCCGCGCACATTTTTCGTGCTCACGAACGCATCCCTTCGGCGGTCGCTGAGCTTAATTCGATGGACGAACTTGCGCCGCCCTGCGCCTCACACGTCCCGTTATTCGCCCCCTGCTCCGCACCCCCGCCGCCCTCAGGAGTCGCGGGCGTTGCCTTATTTATTTCATCAATCACATCCTCCAGCGATGACACTTCACCGCGCAGTCGCTCGCGCTGCATTTCCTGCTCTCTGATTTTTTTCTCGCATTCATGGATGCCAGCGCGGGCGAGGTTCATTCTGTTTTTGAGACGTTGGAGTAGTGTTGTGTTCATTTAGTTGGTGGGCCGATTGTCGTATCGCTCCACGTCGAAGCGTTCGAGCGGAACGCGCTCGCCAGTATCCTCGAGCATTGAGAGAGGCACGTTTCCGGCGTGGCAGCCAACGTGCAGCCGATACGTCAGGTATCCCATTGAGTAGAGGTTGTGTTTGTCATTCGGGCGCGCTCATAGGCCGACGCTCATACTCGGCGCGGCTTGGTTCTGTCACGCCGCCCTCCGTTGTTTGAGCCGCACCGTCAGGAACTTCGCCCGGGTCTTCGCGCTGGGCATCGTGCCTTGGCTCCGTTCACCCTGCTCCAGCAGCTCCGCGAGGGTCTCGGCTTCGTCGCTGAGGATGCGCCGCCATTCCGCCCCGCTCTGTCTCGCTTCGCTCTCCATCTGCGCGGGCCCGAGGAACCGCGCCAGGCGTTTCCCCAGCGGTCCGACCGTCAGCTCCGCCACGCTCCGCGCGTAGCGCGAGAGTCCAGGTTCGATTCCTTGCCCGAGACTTTTCTCCCGATTCTCTTCCGGCGTGAACGGTCGCCGCGGCAGTCGCAATTCCAGCACCGGCGGCGGCGCGCACGAATCGGTTCGATTCTCTTTTAAATCTGACTCTGAATCTTCTCTCCCCTTCACTGCGGGGATGGGCCACGACGCCACTCCCGCCGGAAAATCGGGCGTCACCGCGCAAAATACCGTCAACTCAGGCTGCATGATCGGCGGCCGATCGTCTTCCTTTGCTCGCTTCGTTTTTCCGTCCGGTTTTTCACGGTATTTTGGCCAGAGGTGCTCTCGCAGGACCAGCCTTGGCTCGTCTCCCGAGGTGTCCCAGGACAGGATTCGCAGCTCGTCGATCAGCCATCTGAGCGCGAGCGCGATCCTTTCCTCGGTGAACACCTTCTCGGACGACTTGGGCTTGCCCTTGACTAAGAGCGACCGCACTGCCGAAACCCGGTCATTTCCATTCGTGAAAAATACATGCCGCGCATTGGACTCATCCATGATCGCCCCGAGCACCGTCATCGTCAGCTCGATCTGCCGCCAATCCCGCACCGGCAACAAATTGCCCAGCTCGTCCTTCGGTACCGCATAGAGCAGCCCATGCACGCGCGGCATCAGCCCGCGCCGGACACAATAAAAATCCCGGTCCGTCTCGACCGCACTCAATCTGCGGCCTCGGTTTGGGGTAGGGGAGTATGCATAAAAAGTCAGCCAGCCAGCAGCGCGCCCCGCGCTATCGCCGCCGGGACCGGCGTCAAGAAATGGCGCAGTTTTTCCGTCGCTTCGATGACCTCACAGTCGAGCACCCGCGGCCCCGATCGCTCCAACGCCGCCCGCACCCTGCCCAGAAAATCCCGCTTCACTTCCCACTCGCGGCCTGCCTGCCCGGCAAACAATTCCGGCGTCGAGCAATCCCCCGCCGCCGGCGTGTGATAACGCAGCTCGCAAAAAATCTCCGCCAGCTCCCGCTCCAAAGCCGGCGTCCAGCTCACATCGAAAAGCCTCATCGCGCCTCCTTCGTTTGCCCGCGCTCGAGCATCGAGGCGGAGAATCCGGCGGAGATGGGCCGCATGAGCCGCGCCAGATCCGGTTCCAGCGCCGAAACCTCCTCCGTCCGCAATAGCTCGCCGCAGCGCGGGCAGACCAAGACCGGCAATCCGCGCTCCGGCTCCAAAGCCACGAACTGCCGCAGCCAGGTCGCCCCATCAAAGAGCCCAAACGTCACCCCGACCTCCGCCCCGCACCGATGGAAATTCGTCAGGATGATCGGTCGCCCATCGACTCCCAACGCCACCTCCTCCTTCACCCTCCGCCACAGCTCCGACTCCGCGCGATGCGTCCGCCGCGTCGGACGCGCCTGCGGCTCCCTCGGCAATTCTTCCACCGCGATCGACGGCTCTTCCGCGCTCATCGCAACACCTCCGCACCGTGTGTCGTCGGCAGCTCGTTACACTCGCGGCCGTCGAGCAGCCGGCCCGCCATCTTCTTCCCGACCAGGTAAAGGGTTTCGCAGCCGAGCGCGCGGATTTTTCCACGCCCCATCGCTTGCAGCAGGCCCGGCGTTTCGCCGGCTTCGAGCATCTGCGCGAGTTGCGATTCGGGGAGCCATTCGCCCCATTGCTTGAAGTGAAATGGCACGTTCGCCGCGCGGCATTGGTCGCGCAGATCCCGCGCCCAGATGGCCGACATGCCGCGGGCGTGCGGCCCGCTCTCCCCGCCAGCGATAATCCAGTGCAAGTCACGCACGGCACAGGTGCATTGCATCGTGCCCCAGCGCGCGATCCGAACCGCGCCGAGCAGCGGCTCGCAGCTCAGAAAACGGACCGCCGCCGGGATGCGAAGCAGCGACGGGATGCGCTCATCTGCGCGGGTCTGATCCTCGACGGTCGTGCCGACCCAGACATTCGTCGGCGGCTTACCCCAAATCCAGTGATCGATGAAGTAACGCGCGGAGATCGAGATCGAGCCGTAGCTGAACGAGAAGCGGTATGATTCTTGCAACCTCCGCTCCCAGTTCTCCGGCCGCTTCGTCAGCAATTGCCAGTCGAGCCACGGCGTCTCGTGAATCGTGCGCAGCATCACCGCCAGCCATTCGATCGGCACCTCCTCATCCAGCCAGTCGCTCATCGAGTTCGCGAAAACCCGGATCCGCGTCCCGGCCTTCTCCGCTTTGGCATTGAGCGCCAGCGCCTCTTTCCGCGCCGCAGTCAGACGCTCCGCCCGGAGCTTCCCGCGTCCCCATTCCACCACCCGCCCGAAGAGCTGACGGCTGACAAATTTCGCCCACTCCCGCGCGTAGCAGTGCGCGCAGGCCGGGCTCACCTCATCGCAGCCCCACCAGAAATTCACCGTCGCATCCGTCCACTCGATCCGAGAGTTCGCGCTCATGCCTTTGGGGTCTCCCCGGCGGCGTTCGCCGCAGACGGGCACGGAGTCAGCGCGCCCGTCACGGGCCTTGTGGTTTTAGTTAATGAGGTTAAAGAGTCGGTCGTCATCTGGCAGTTTTGTTGGCTTGGGAGCGGCGCGGGATTGCACACCCGCGCCGCTCCATTTCTTTCATCTCCGGCGGTCTGCCATGCAGCCCCGGCCCGGTTTTCTTGCGATTGGCTAGCCCCTGGCTAACTCGGCGTGTTCGTCGCGTGCCTCCTTTCCCGTTCCTGAAAGCGTCGCTCGAAACCGGGCTTCACGTTCCTGATCACCGACCCAAACGCGCCGCCCTCGCCCAGCTTGGCGATTTGCGTCACCTCCACTTCGAGATGACCGGCGCGCATTTGCGCGACCCGTTCCGCCTCGACGCCCGCGACGTGCAGATCGCCCGCCTCGACTTCTCCCAGGAAACAAACCTGCCCCGTCCGCCGATCCAGCGCCGACGCGTACCATTGGCAGAGTCCGCTCATGCTCCTCGCGCCCCCATCGCGGCTTCCCGATGCGGTGCCGCCTCGGTCCTCGTCCATTCCATTTGCACCGCGATCTTCGGCGCCACCGCCCGCATCTGGTCCCGCAGAATTCGCAACACCGCCCGCGCCGTCTCCTTGTCCAGCCCCACATGGCTCACGTCGAGCGCCACCTGCGCGTCGAGCCCCCGGAAGACAGCCAGCAAAGTTCGTTCGTCCAATGGTTTGTTCATGAGCGTTGCCCTTCCATCTCCGCGCGAAACGCCGCGCTTTCCGTGGCCGGCGCGGGCGCGATCGCCCGCACGGGCAGCGCCAGCATCGCGCCCTCGCCAGCCAGCCCCGCCGACACCTCCGAGATCCGCAAAAACGCGTCCATGAAATTCTCCGGGGGCCGCATCATCCTCCCGGCCAGCCGAGGGCACGGCACCACCGCGGCCGTCCACCGCGGCCAGAGCAGATCGCGTATTCCCTGCCTCGCGGTGCAGACCTTCACGCACAGCCCCACCCGCCCGGTCGCCGGTTCCCGCACCACCCTCCACTGCCATCGCTGGTTCAACTCCCCGCAGATTCGTTCGTGCCGCGTGTTCAGCCACGGACGCACCCACCGATGCCGCGCGACCATCCCCGCCAGCCACAGCAAATCGAACCCGATCCACACGCCCACCACCGTCAGAATCAGCAGGGTCGTGTTCACGCCGCGCTCCCTTCCATCTCCCGCCGCCAATGAGCGGCACATTTCACCGCAAGTTCCAACGAGCCGAGTACTCGCGGGTTGAACCGTTTCGCCCGCTGCTTGCGATGCCCGCCGATGTAGGCAAACACCACGCGGTTCCCTTTGTCGTGCGTCACGCAGACGCCCGTCGGCAAGGCGATCGTCCCCCCGCGCCTCACGCCGCGCTCCCTTCCAGTTCACCGCCCCAGAGCGGCAGCAGATGCGCGCGCACCGTCCAGTTCGTCCGCGTCCCGACCGGTGGCCAGTAATCGCTCGGCAACGCCACCCCGTAGAGCACCGCGACCGCCCGCACGATGCGAATATCGCCATGCTCCATCGCCCGACGCAGCCAATGCTCGACGTTCGGCGTCAGCTCCCGCTCCAGCGTCTCCAGCATCCACGCTGCGATGTCCGAGACCGCGTCGCTCGACTCCAGCACCCGTTGCCGTTCGGCACTGAGTTCGTCGGCCTGCTCTTCCAGAGCACTCGCCTGTTGCCGCAGACATTCCGCTTCGTGAGCGAGATGCTCCGCGCGCTGCGCGCGCTGCGCGCGCTGCGCCGATTTCCACAACGGCTCCGACCTCGGCTCAAACACAAGGATCTTCACACCACACCGCCTTTCGCCTTGGCGACCTCCGCCGCCTTTTCCCGCCCGAGCAGTTCGTGCGGGTCTTCATTCTGCAATTGATCGAGCGCCGTCCGCGCCCCCGTTCCGTCGTCAGTTTGGTTCATATCCAGACCACACAAACCGACTCCAAAATCGTCAACCGGCCCGATCCAGCCCACCGCCATGCTCGCGGCCACCGCGCCGTCCGGCCCGAGCTGGAGCCGCTTCGCCTGCATCACGCGCGCATACCTGACCCCAGCCTCTCCTTGCATCATCGGATCGCCGACCGGCGAGAACCGCCAGCGCCGCAGCAGCGTTTCGTAGCTGCAATCTTCGATCGCGACACTTTTCGCGCGCCCGGCATCTTCCTCCAGATACCTTTCCAAAATGCCCTGCACCACCACTTCGGCCTGCCCGCGGCCCCAGCCCCCGCCATCTGCATCCCCTGCCAGTTCCAGCACCAGGCGTTGCGCGATCTGCCCATAGCCATTGCAAAACAGCTCGCCCGCAATCTTCCGAGCGATCTCCAAAATCGAAACTCCGATCTTCGCTTTCATGCCGCCTCCATTCCGGGCCGCACCAGCCAGAGCAGCAGCGCAAATCCAGCGCACAGAAAGGCCAGCGCCCAATCCCCAAACCACGCCCCCAGGAGCGCAAACTGAACGTCCCCTGCGATGATCACCAGCGCCAGCGCCCTCATGCCCCTCATGCCGCCTCCTCCAGCAGCGAAATGGCCGGCCGATTCATTTCCTGCGTCAGCGCCCAGGCATCGATGCGCGAGCGCTTGAAACGCACCGTCCCGCCAAATTTGAAATGCGGCAGCCCGCGCCCGCGCGTCCCCGGCACCACCGGCTCCATCCAATCCTCCAGCGCCCGCACCTTGATCCCGAGATATTGCGCCGCCCGTTCCTTGTCCCAATACCCGCCCTCCGCATCCTGCGCGAAAGCCCGCGCCGCCGCCGCCACGCTCTCGCACACCTGCTCCGCCGCCCGCTCGAAAAGCGGTGCCGCCAGCGCGCGGAATTCTTCGGGGGGAAGATCGACGTTCATCGCGCGTCCTCCCGTTCAAAATTTTGGGCAGGCGCCGCCCCAGCCGTGTCGTTCGCGTCCATAAAGTCAGGCAGCGGCTTTTTCGCTCCGGCGAATCTCGCCGTTCACCACGACCATCCGGCCCGCGAGGATCTCGTTGCTCAGGAATGCCAGGCCGATGTTCGCCAGCATCCCCTTCGAGAGCCCCGTCACCTTTTTGATCCGCTCCAGCCGCTTGTTCGTGTCGGCGAGGATCGTCACGCCGAGTTCGTTGTTTTTTGGCATGCGCGAAGTTATCCCAAGTTATCCCACGGCGTCAATGGGAAATAATGAAATTCATTGACGCTTGGGATGCAGCGGGATAATTCTCTTCCTATGGCTGGTCCTCCCAAAGAGATTCGCGTGAACGTCCGGGTCGCCGAGGAATTGAAGGCGCGCGTGATGAAGATTCAGGAAATCACCGGCCTCGATGAATCGACGCTCGTGCGCAAAGCCCTCGAATCGATCGTCGCTTATTTCGACGAGCACGGCGAAATCACCGTCCCTTTCACCGTCCTCCCGGCCAGCGCTCTCGCGCGGCAAAGAAAAGCCAAGGCGACAAAAAGAGCGGCGCTCCCTGCGGGCAGTGGA
>JAYVPW010000061.1:0-73581 GCA_043777315.1 Spartobacteria bacterium
GGCGGCGTGGCGCAGCGCGCGTTCCTGTTGTGGATCGATGGTGAAACGAGCAATGGGTCTGGCCATGCGCTCGCCTTGGCAGCGTCAGAGCGTTATGTCGCGATATATCGTGAACGTGACACTAGCCGCGGAATCGGGGCCGTGGCTGAGAGCGGGGTGAGGCTCACTTTTTTCTTGGAAACGCATTGACGTTTTGCAAGGCGCGGAAGATAACACGATCCGTTTTGGGAGAAAATGGGACAAAAACCCAAAGCAACGTCGCAATGCCTTCCTTTCAACCGAACTCCGCACCGCCTCTGTTTGTCGGCGAGTTCTCCCATGCTCTCGATGGCAAGAGCCGGGTGACCATCCCCTCGGCGTGGCGATATGAGGAGGAGGCCGAATTTTTTCTGATGCCCAGCACCAAGGGCGACTGCCTCAAGGCGTTGACCCGCCTCGAACTCGACCGCATCCGTGCCAAAGCGGCGGAGATGCAGGACGGGCCGCAGCGCCTCGAAGTGCTCCGGGCGCTCGGCTCCGGCGCGCGGCAGTGCCGCCTCGACAAGGCGGGGCGCCTGATCGTGCCGGAGGAGTTTTGCAAAGGGCTCAACCTGTCCGGAGACGTATCGCTCGTCGGCGCGTTCGACACGTTTGAAATTTGGAATTCGGCGGCTCGCGAAAACGCGAAGTCGAGAACCTCGATGATCGCGACGCCTCACCTCGCGCAATTCGGATTATGACCGCCACGGCCGAGCTCGAACCGATTTCGCGCGTCACCATGCCCCGCCGCATCGCCACTGTGAAAACGCCCCGCCACGAATATCACGACACCGTCCTCCTCGCGGAAACCGTCGAGCGGCTCGCGCCGGCCGCGGGCCGGGTGATCGTCGATGGAACCCTCGGCGGCGGCGGGCATTCGGCGATGCTGCTCGCGGCCGGCGCGCGCGTCATCGGACTGGATCAAGACCCGGACGCGATCGCGTTTGCCAGCCGCCGGCTTGCTCATTTCGGCGAAAATTTCACGCCCGTGCGGACCAGCTTTTCGAAAATCGGTGACGTGCTCGACTCGCTCGGCGTCCCGGCCATCGACGGCGCGCTGCTCGACCTCGGCGTCTCCTCGCATCAGGTCGATGCGCCCGAGCGCGGCTTCTCGTTCATGCACGACGGGCCGCTCGACATGCGCATGGATCCGGGCGCGCCCATCTCCGCGGCGGATCTCGTGAACACGATGAGCGCCGAGCAACTCGAGCGCATTTTCCGCACACACGGCGAAGAACCAGCGGCTCGAAAAATCGCCGCGCGGCTCGTGCGCGACCGGATGGTGAGCCCATTCACGACCACGCTCCAGCTCGCGGACGCCGTCGAAAGCGTGGTCCCGCGCCACGGCAAAACACATCCGGCGACCCGCGTTTTCCAGGCACTGCGGATCGCTGTGAATCGCGAACTCGAAGTACTCGAAGAAGCGCTCGCGCAGTTCTCCGCGCGGCTCGCTCCCCGCGGTCGATTCGCCGTCATCACGTTCCATTCGCTCGAAGATCGGATCGTCAAAACGTACTTCGCGCACCGCAGCGCGGAATGGCTCGACCGCCCGGAGTGGCCGGAGCCGCGCCGGAATCCCGACTGCATCTTCAAAAAAATCACGCGCAAAGCCGTCGTCGCCAGCGACGCGGAGCAGCGCGCGAATCCGCGCTCGCGCAGCGCGAAACTGCGGGTCGTCGAGAAAATCTAGCCCCCCAATTATGGCCTCCAATCGTCGCCGTCACGCCAACGCGCTCCCGCTTGCTTCCATCGCGACGTGGGTCATCGGCTGCGTCTTTCTCGCGGGCACCGGGCTCGGTTATGTGTATCTGAAAAACCAGATCATCACGACCGGCACGAAGACCAAAGCGCTCGAGCGCGAGCTCGCGGAACTCGCGACGCAGGACGAGGTCGTGCGCTCGAAAATCGCCCTCCTTTCGTCGCGCTCCGCGCTGCAGCGCCGGCTGAATGACGGCTTCATCAAGCTCGTGCCGATCACCGACGACCGGCTCGTCCGCGTCGAGTCTTCCACCCGAAAAGAGCCCGGCGAATTGCGCGCCGTCTCGAACGAAAGGACGGCCCCATGAGTGCAACGGGCACGCGGGCATTCGTGACGTGCTGCGGCCTCGCGGTTTGCTTCACCGGCTTCTCCGCGCGGCTCGTGCATTTGCAGGTGACGATGCGCGACGAGTTCGCTGCGAAGGCTGCCGAGAAGCACGTCAACAAGGAGCCGATCTACGCGAAGCGCGGTGCGATCTGCGACGTCCACGGCGAATCGCTCGCGCAGAACGAGCCGATGAAAGTCGTCATCGCCGACGGCTCGCTGATGGAAGATCAGCCGGCCATCGCGCGTGCTCTCGCGGGTCCGCTCGAGCTGCCGGAAAAAGTGCTCCTCGAAAAATTGGCGACGCAGCGCGTGTCGAAAACGGACAACAAAAAGACGCCCTCGCGCTACATCGTGCTGAAGAAAAAAGTGGCCGAGAGCGTGGCCAGCATCATCGCCGCCGATCTCTCCGCGCAAAAGCTGCGCGGCATCTATTTCGAGCCGGATACCGAGCGGAATTATCCAAACGGCTCGATGCTCTGCCACGTCGTCGGATACGTGAACAACGACAACAACGGCGTCGAGGGGATCGAGCGGAACTTCGATGAATTCCTGCACGGCCGTGACGGTTTCCGCTTCGTCGAGCGTGACCGCACCGGGCGCGAACTCGTCCCGTACCGCGGCCAGGAGCGCGCGGCGCGCGACGGCTTCGACGTGCGGCTGACCATCGACATGGGCCTCCAGCAGATCGTGGAAAGCGAGCTCGACGCGGCGTGCAAACAGTTCAGGCCGAAGATGGCGACGTGCATCCTGATGCGCCCGCAAACCGGCGAGATTCTGGCGATGGCAAACCGGCCGAATTTCGATCCGAACGTCATTGAGGAAAGCGTGGACCCGGTCAGAAACAACGTCCTCCTCGCGATGCGACGGAACCGCGCGATCACGGACATGGTCGAGCCCGGCTCCACCTTCAAAATTGTGACGACCGCCGCGGCGCTCAGCCTCAAATTGGTCAGGCGTGACAGCTACATTTTTTGCGAGAACGGCGCGTTTTTGTGGGGGGGCCGGACGCTGCACGATCACCGAGGATACGGCGACCTGACGGTCGAGGAGATGCTGATGCATTCCAGCAACATTGGGGCGGCGAAGCTCGGGATTCAGCTCGGCGAACAACGGCTTTACGAGGCCGTGCGGCGCTTCGGATTCGGCGAGCGCACGGGGGTCAACCTGCCCGGCGAAATCCCCGGCGTCGTGCATCCGCCGCACACATGGAGCAAGGTCTCGATTACGCGCGTGCCGATGGGCCAGGAGGTCACCGCGACCCCGCTGCAAGTCGTCACCGCGATGGCCGCGATCGCCAACGGCGGCACGCTGCTGATGCCGCAGATCGTGCATTCGATCACCGACCACGACGGCAATATCGTGCAGTCGTTGCAGCGGGCCGAAGTGCGCCGTGTCGCCTCGCCGGACGCGGTCACCATCATTCGCGACGCGCTCGTTCAGGTGGTCAGCAAAAAGGGCACCGCGCCACTCGCGCACGTCTCTGGATTCAAGGTCGCGGGCAAAACCGGCACCGCGCAAAAGGCCAGTCCGACCGGCGGCTACGACCACGAAAAGCACGTTGTCTCGTTCGTCGGATTCATGCCTGCGGAAGCGCCGGAATTCGTCGCCCTCGTCATGCTCGATGAGCCGCAGACGAAGCCGGATCAGAATTACGGCGGGCTCGTCGCCGCACCGATTTTTTCGCGCATCGGCGAGCGGGCCGCTCGCTATCTCAATCTCACGCCTTCGCCGGAAGAACCCGGTGGTGACGTGGTCGTGACGCAGTCCGGGCCGTTCCGCGATTAGGACTTTCGGATGCAACTCAAAGCGCTCCTCTCAGCCACGGCGACGACGCTGATCGACGGTGCCGTCGATCGCGAAATCACCTCGATTTCGTACGACTCCCGGCGCGTGCAACCCGGCGCACTTTTCGTGGCGTTGAAAGGAGAGAAAGTCGATGGGTCGCATTTCGTGGCGCAGGCCGTGGACAAAGGCGCGGAGGCGATCTTGAGCGAACAGGGCGAACTAAAAATGCGTGCGACGAATGTGGTCGTCCCGAACGCTCGGATCGCGCTCGCCGACCTCGCCGCGGCCTTTTATCAGCACCCCTCGAAGTTCCTCAAAATCGCCGCGGTCACCGGCACGAACGGAAAGACGACGACGACGTTTTTGATCAAGCACATCTGCGATCAAATGGTGCTGCGCTGCGGCCTCATCGGCACGGTGCGGTACGAGTTCGGCGAGCGGATTCTGCCCGCGCCGCGCACCACGCCCGAGTCGCTCGATCTTCAGGATTTGCTGTGGCAGATGCGCTCCGCCGGCTGCAAGACCGTGGCGATGGAAGTCTCCTCGCACGCGCTCACGCAGGCGCGCGTCCGCGGGGTGGAATTCGACGCCGCGATCTTCACGAACCTGACGCAGGATCACCTCGATTTTCACGGGACGATGGAGGCGTATTTCGAGGCGAAAACGCGGCTCTTCACCGGCCTCGCGGCGCAAGCGAAAAAGAAGGGCCGGGCGATCATCAACCTCGACGACCGCTACGGCGCGCAACTCGTGAAGCGCTTCGCGAACGAACTGCCGATCACGACCTACGGCGTCGGCGTGCACTCCGACTTTCGCGCGAGCAATGTGCGCATCGATTTCAACGGCACGAGCTACCAGCTCGACGCGGGCGGCCGCAGCTATCTCGTGCGCCTGCCGCTCATCGGAAACTTCAACGTTTACAACTCGCTCGCCGCCATCGCCGGGGCGAACGCGCTCGGCGTGGACATCCGCTCTGCCGTCCTCGCGATGGCGAATGCGCCGTCCGTCCCCGGCCGGCTCGAGCGCGTGCCGGCGCAGCGCCAGTTCAAGGTTTTCGTCGATTACGCACACACCGACGACGCGCTCTTGAACGTCATCAAAACGTGCCGGGAACTCCAGCCCGCGCGCCTCATCGTCGTCTTCGGCTGTGGCGGAAATCGCGACAAAACCAAGCGCCCGCGGATGGGCGCGGTCGTCGATGAGCACGCCGATTTTGGGATCATTACGAGCGACAATCCCCGCGGCGAAGATCCGGTCGCGATCATCGCCGACATCAAACCCGGCATGAAACGCGGGCGTTACGAAGTCATCGTCGATCGGCGCGAAGCAATCACCAGAGCCATCGAAATGGCCGAGCCGCGCGACATCGTTTTGATCGCGGGCAAAGGCCACGAGAACTACCAGGAATTCGCCGGCCGCACCGTGCCGTTCGATGACGTGGCGGTGGCGACTCAGGCGCTCGAGGGGAAGCGCGTGGAATACAACGGGTGAAAATGGAGCCGACCCAAATCGAGACGCTCGCAAAGTGGGCTGGCGGCAACGTCATCGCGGGTGATCCGTCATCGCTCGCGGAACTCATCTGCACCGATTCGCGGGCGCTGAAATCCGGGGATTTGTTCCTCGCCTTGCGCGGCGAGAATTTCGACGGGCACACCTTCATTCCCGAGGCGGCGAAACGCGGCGCGCTGGGCGTGATCGCCGAAGAAATCCCCGGCGATCTTCCAGCCGAATTCATCGTCATCAAAGTCGGGGACACCTTGCGCGCATTGCAGCAGATCGCCGCGCGTTACAGGCGCAGTCTTGATTTGAAGGTGATCGCCATCACCGGAAGCAACGGCAAGACGAGCACGAAAGACCTCACGGCCGCGGTGCTCGCCGAGCGATTTCAGGTCATCAAAACCGCGGGGAATTTCAACAACCACATCGGCCTGCCGCTCACAATTTTGCGGGCGGGAAAGGGCGATCAGATCGGCGTGTTCGAGATCGGAATGAACCATCCCGGCGAGGTCGCGCCGCTGGCCGCGCTGGCCGCGCCGGATGTGGCGATCATCACGAACATCGGCGTCGCGCACATTGAATTCATGGGCAGCCGCGAGGCGATCGCGCTGGAAAAAGGAATGCTCGCCGAAGCGCTTTCGGCGGAGGGCGATCTCATTTTAAACGCCGACGACGACTTCGCCGTCGCGATCGCGGCGAGGACAAAAGCGCACGTGCATTATTGCGGAATGGAGCGCGGCGACGTGCGCGCGAGCGACGTGCGCCAGGATTTCGGGGGAACGAGGTTCCGTCTTCACGCTGACCAACCCAGCGTGGAGGCGGAGCTCCCCGTCCCCGGTCTGCACATGGTGAGCAATGCGCTAATGGCGGTGAGCGCCGGGCGCATTTTCGGCCTCTCGCTCGAGCAGTGCGCCGCGGGTTTGCTCAAGCTTCAGCTCGCAAAAGGCCGGCTCGAACAAAAGACGATCCGCGGAATTCAAATCCTCGACGACAGCTACAACGCGAATCCCGACTCGATGGTCGCGGCGCTCAAAACGCTTGCGCAAATGCCGACGACGGGACGCCGAATCGCGGTGCTCGGGCGCATGGGCGAACTCGGTGCGGAGAGCCAGCGCGGGCATCGCGCGGTCGGCGAAGTGGCGGCGAAACTCGGCATCGACCTGGTCCTCGCCGTCGGAGACGAGGCGGCGCTCATTGCTGATGCAGCCTTGATTGGCGGCAGTTCCCGCGTCGAAAAATGCGCGACCGGCGAGGAGGCTCTGGCCGCCTTGCGAGAGATCGCCAGGGCCGGTGACATCGTGCTCGTGAAAGGCAGCCGCTCCGCCCGGATGGAGCGCATCGTGGAGGGTTTGCAGACGCCATGATGTACTACCTGCACAAGCTGAGCATCGGTGCCCCATCGGCGGATTTCCTGCGCGCGCTCAATGTTTTTCAATACATCACCTTCCGCGCGGTGGCGGCGGCGCTCACCGCCTTTCTGCTGTCGTTGACCTTCGGAAATTGGGTCATTCGCAAACTCGTTTCGCTGAAGTTCGGACAACCGATTCGGACGAAAGAAGAGGTCCACAAGCTGTTCGAGTTGCACGGCGGAAAAGCCGGCACGCCGACGATGGGAGGAGTTTTGCTGCTCGGCAGCGTCGTGATCTCGTCGGTGATTTGGGCGCGCCCGGACAACATGGCCGTCTGGCTCCTGCTCTTTACGATTGTGTTCTGCGGCGCGCTCGGGTTCTGGGACGACTACCTCAAGGTGACGAAGAAGAATGCGAAAGGCATGAGCGAGCGGACCAAGCTCGGCGGACAGGCGATCATGGCCGGAATCGTCACCGCTTTTTTCCTGCTCAATCCCGCGATCGAGGTGCAGGCCCGCGCGATTTACGTCCCATTTTACAAGACGCCGCTCATCTGGAATCTCGGTGCGTTCACCGTCGTTTTCTTCGGTCTCGTGATCATCGGCGCGTCGAACGCCGTGAACCTCACCGACGGCCTCGACGGCCTCGCGACCGGCTGCACGATCACCACCGGCGTCGCGTATTCGGTGCTCACCTACGCCGCCGGGAATGTGAAACTCGCGCAGTATTTGCAGATTCCGTATTACCCGTTTGCCGGCGAGCTCGCGGTCGTTTGCATGGCGCTGGTCGGCGCGTCGTTTGGGTTTCTGTGGTTCAATTGCCACCCGGCCAAAGTCTTCATGGGCGACACCGGATCGCTCGCGATCGGCGGCTTTTTCGGAGTCGTCGCGATCTGCTGCAAACAGGAGCTGCTGCTCGTCGTCGTCGGCGGCGTGTTCGTCGCGGAGGCTCTCTCCGTCTTGATTCAGCGGACCTGGTTCAAAATCACGAAGCGCGTTTACGGGGAGGGTCGGCGCGTCTTTTTGATGTCGCCGATTCATCATCATTTCGAACTCAAAGGCTGGAAGGAGAACACGGTCATCGTCCGCTTTTGGATCCTTTCCGTGATGTTCGCGCTCCTCGGTCTCGCAACTCTCAAACTGCGTTGAAAAATGAACGCTTTCACCACAAGTCGGTGGCGGTCCTCGGAGCTGGAGAAAGCGGCGAGGCTGCGGCCATTTTGCTGCACGAGGAGGGTGCTGACGTGACCGTCCTCGACACCGCGGAGGAGAACAAGCTGCGCAAGAAAATCGACGCGCTCGGCCGGCGTGGAATCCGCGTGTTGGCGGGATTGGCCGCCGAACATGACGCGCAACGGTACGACCTCGCGGTGCTCAGTCCGGGCATCGATCCGGCGATGCCACTCGTGCAAAACTTTCTCCGCAAACGCATCGAAATGATCGGCGAACTCGAGCTCGCGTACGAGATGTGCGAGTGCCCGATCATCGCGATCACCGGCACGAACGGGAAGACCACGACGACCCAGCTCGTGGACCAAATGCTCAACGCCTGCGGCGTGAAAACGGTGGCGAGCGGGAATATCGGCCCGGCCTTTTCCGCGAAAGTCCGGGAGAGCAAAAATCTCGACGTGATGACGCTGGAGGTCAGCTCGTTTCAGCTCGAGCGGATCGATCGCTTCCGCGCGCAGATCGCCGTCTGGCTTGGTTTCGCAGCCGATCACCTCGATCGCTACGCCTCGATGGACGAGTATTTCGCGGCGAAGATTCGCGTCTTCGAAAACCAGACCGCCGTCGATTGGGCGGTCGTCAACTTTCGCGACAAATTGCCCGAACTCGCCGCGCAAAAAATAACCTTCAGCGCGTATGTCGCTGGCGGAGATTTTGATCTGCGGGAAGGGATGATCTCTTACCACGGCCGCGCGGTGCTCGCGATGAGCGACACGAAATTGCGCGGTGCGCACAATGCCGAAAACCTGATGGCGGCGCTCGGCGTAGGCCTCGCCCGTGGACTGGAATTCGAGCAGATGGCACCCGCGCTGGCTGCGTATCAGCCGCTTCCGCACCGGTGCGAAATCCTCGCGAACATCGCCGGCGTCGAGTGGGTGAATGACTCAAAAGGAACCAACCTCGACTCAGTCGAGAAGGCCCTGCTTTCCGAAACGCGTCCCGTTGTTTTGATCGCGGGCGGAAAAGACAAAGGCTTCGAATACGACTCTCTGACAAACCTCGTCGCGGAGAAATGCCGCGCAGCCGTGCTGCTGGGCGAGATGTCGGATCGCATCGAAACGCTCTGGCGCGAACGCGTGCCGTGCTTCAACGCGGGCCGCTCGCTCGAGACTGCCGTGCAGCTTGCGCGCGCGGCCGCGGAGCCCGGCGATGTCGTCCTTTTCAGCCCCGGCACCTCTTCGTTCGACATGTTCAAAAATTACGCCGACCGCGGGAATCAATTCCGCGCCCTCGTCGCTGCTCTGACCCAACACCCAATCGCACCATGAAGATCCCGAAACTCCAAAATCTGTTCCGGCTCAAAGCCCGCAAAAAGTACCACACGACAACCGCCGCGCGTCGCGTCGTCCCGGCGATGGACGACTACGACGCGGAGCCGCAGACCAGGCTCTCGAGCGCGTTCATCGTCGTCTTCATCCTGCACGTCGTAGCCATCGGCGGCATCTACGCGTTCAACAGCATCAAGGCGCATCGGAAGGCGAATGAGCCCGTGCTGCCGGCACCGTCATCGCTCGCAAAGTCCGTTGCGACGCCCGCGGTCACCGGACCAAAGCTGGAAGCGTCCGAGCCCGTCGGAGCGATCCCGCCACTTTCATCAACCGCGGTTTCGCCGCTCTCGGGTGCGAAACTTTACCATGTCAAGGCGGGCGATAATCCGGCCAAAGTCGCGGCGCAATTCGGTGTCACGGTGGCGGAGTTGGAGGAAGTGAACGGCGCCAAAAATGTGGCGACACTGCGGGTTGGACAGGTGCTCAACATTCCCAAAGCAAAACCGATCGCCGCGAAGAAAATCGACGACGCGCCCAAGGTCGGTGCGACGGCGAAAGTGACGCCGAAAACCTACGTCGTGGCGAAGGGTGATAACCCGGTCTCGATCGCGCGCAAACTCGGGGTGAGCCAGGACGAACTGCTGAAACTCAACAACATCGACGACCCGAAAAAACTACAGATCGGGCAGACGTTGAAAGTGCCGCCGGCGAAGAAAAGCTGACCGCTGAGGCTCGTCTGAAATGCATCGCAAGAGCGTCTATTTCCTCGTGGTCGCGGTCGCGATCCTCGTGGTCATCGGCTGCGTGATGCTCTTCAGCACGAGCGCGTTCGCGCAGGACAGCCACGGCAATCCGAACTTTTTCATCAAGCGCCAGTTTGCGTGGCTCGCGGTTGGGTTTGTGGTCTGCGTGATCACGTCGAATATCGATTACCATTTTTGGCAGCGGACGTGGTGGATTTGGTTCGGCGTGTCGGCGTTGCTGCTGCTGCTTTGTTTCGTGCCGCCGTTCGGGCAACGCATCAACGGTTCGGCACGCTGGCTCAACTTTCGCGTCGCCTCTTTTCAGCCGTCGGAAATGGCGAAATTTGCCGCGGTCTGCGCGCTCGCGTGGTGGTTCGCGCGCGAGAAAACGGATGCCCGCAGTTTCCTGAATGGCTTCATTTTCCCGATCGCTGGGACTGGGATTTTGATGGCGCTGATCGCGCCCGAAGTGGACATGGGCAGCACCGCGCTCATCGGCGCGACGATGTTCATCGTGATGTTCGTCGCGGGGACTCGGCTGCTCTACATCGCGCCCATTTTTACCGGAGCGATCGGGGCCATGCTGTATGTCGCGAGCCATCTGACCGAGCGGCGCGGACGATTGCTGGCCTTCCTCGACCTGGAGAAATTCAAGGACGGCGCGGGGCTTCAGCAGTACCAGGCGCTCATCGCTTTTGGATCGGGCGGAGTCGAGGGACTCGGCCTTGGAAATGGCCGGCAGAAAATGGCGTATCTGCCGTTCGCGCACACCGACTTCATTTTCCCGATGGTCGGCGAAGAACTCGGCCTCCGCTGCACGCTGCTCATCGTCTCGTGCTACGTCGTGATCATCCTCTGCGGCGCGATCATTTCCACGCGCGCCCGCGACCGATTCGGCATGCTGCTCGGCTTCGGAATCGTCGTTATCATCGCGCTCCAGGCCGCTCTGAATATCGGGGTGACGACCGCGCTGCTGCCGAACAAAGGCCTGCCGCTTCCATTCATCAGCTACGGCGGATCGAACCTCGCTTTCTGTCTCTTTTGCGTCGGGATTCTCATCAATATTTACCGGCAGGGCGTGAGCGAAAAGGCCGACAAGACGAGCATTCGGATGCGCGTGAAGACCCGCCTCCAGCCGCGCCCGATGCGCATCTGACACGATGAAATTCGCCATCGCTGCCGGCGGAACCGGCGGCCATTTGTTCCCGGGCCTCGCGGTCGGCGAAGTGCTGCTGGCGCGCGGGCACGAGGTGATGATTCTGATCTCGGAAAAAGAGATCGATGCGCTCGCGACCCAGGGCCGTTCGGAGTTTCGCATCGAGCGGCTTCCGGGCATCGGAATGCCGAAGATTTTTTCGCCCGCGATCTTCGGATTTTTGCGGCGATTCAAGGCGGCCCTCGATCAATGCCGCGCGCTCTACGCCGAGTTCAAACCCGACGCGGTGCTCGGCATGGGCGGGTTCACTTCCACGGCACCGATTCTCGCCGGGCGGCCGCGCAAAATCCCGACGTTCGTGCATGAGTCGAACGCGATTCCCGGCAAGGCGAATTGGCTCAACGCGCGGCTCGTGACCGCGGTGCTTCTGGGCTTTCAGGAATGCGGCCGGTACTTCCCAAAATCGCGCTGGATCGTGACCGGCACTCCGATTCGCAACTCGCTCGCAACCCGCATGGACAAAGGATCCGCACTCGCGGCGTTCGGACTCCTGCCGGGCCGGAGAACGCTGTTCGTCATGGGCGGGAGTCAGGGCGCGCAGGGCATCAATCGCGCGCTGCTCTCAGCGCTCCCGGCGCTCAAAAATGCGGCGGTTCAAGTCATCCACCTCACCGGCCGGCAGGATGAGGAATTGATGCGCGCGGCATACGCGGCGGCGGGTCTGCCGGCATTCGTCGCGGCCTTTTCGCATCGGATGGGCGAGGCCTACAGCGCGGCCGATTTTTGCATCGCGCGCTCCGGCGCGGCGAGCCTGACGGAGCTCTCGCATTTCGGGCTGCCGAGCGTGCTGATCCCGTATCCGTTCGCAGCCGAAGACCATCAAACTTTGAACGCAAAAATCTTTGCCGACGCGGGTGCCGCGACGCTATTGCATGAGCGCGAAATCACCGGCGGGATTCTCGCGCAAACGCTCTGCTCGATCCTCGACGATCCGGCCCGTCTCGCCGAGATGTCCGCCCGCAGCGCGAGCCTCGCTCCGCACGCGGCGGCAGAGCGGGTCGCCGAGACGATCTTGAAATTTTGTGCTTAGAAAACTGTCACTTCCAGCGGGACGCGCAGCAGGCGTTTGATGCGAATGGATACCGGTCAAATCCTCGCGGAAATCCTCGTCGGCGGTGAGCTGAAGATTCATCTCATCGGCGTCGCGGGCTCCGGCATGAGCGGCATCGCGGGGCTGCTCATCGCGCTCGGGCATCACGTCAGCGGGTCGGATAAAGTCTCGACGATCGAAGTGCAGCGGCTGGAAAAACTCGGGCTGGAATTTTACACGCCCGCGCAGCCGGAAGCGGTGCAGCGCGCGGACCTCGTCATCTATTCGTCCGCGATTCGCGCCGGTCATCCCGATTACGACGAAGCGCTCGAGCTCGGCAAAAGCGTGGTGCGCCGGGCCGACGCGCTGGCGGCGGTGATGAATTGCAAACGCGGAATCGTCGTCGCGGGGATGCACGGGAAGACGACGACCGCCTCGATGGCGGCGCATGTTTTACGGCACGGCGGCGTGAAGCCGTCGCATTACGTCGGCGCGGAAATTCCGATTCTCGGGACGAATGCGCACTGGGATTCCGAGGGAGAATATTTCGTCGCCGAAGGCGATGAGAGCGACGGCACGCTGGCGTTTTACCACCCCGAGCACGCGATCGTTTTGAACATCGAGGAAGAGCATCTCGACTACTACGAAGACCTCGCCGCGATCGAAGCGGTCTTCCGCCAACTCCTGAGCCAGACGAGCGGGAAGGTGTTTTATTGCGCCGACGATCCGCACGCGACGCGCATCTGCTCGGAGCATCCGGGCGCAATTTCGTATGGCGAATCCCGGACGGCATTTTTCCGTTTCGATGATGTTCACGCGAAGGATTTCCAGTCGCATTTCCGCGTGCTGCGCGGCGGCGAGCCGCTGGGCGCGCTGACGCTGAATGTCCCCGGCCGGCACAACGTCAGCAACGCGGTCGGAGTGATCGCGCTTGCGACGGAACTCGGAGTGCCGTTCGGAAAAATCGCGGAGGCACTCGAAAATTTTTGCGGCGCGCGGCGGCGTTTTGAAATCAAGCATCGCAGCGATCGCTACATGATCGTGGATGATTACGGGCATCATCCGACTGAGGTCCGCGCGACGCTCGCGACGGCGAAAAGCACGGGCCGCAAACGCGTGCTCGTGATGTTTCAGCCGCATCGTTTTAGCCGCACGCAGGCGCTGAAGGCGGAGTTCGGCCGCGCGTTTCGCGATGCCTCAGCCGTGGTCATCACCGACGTTTACGCGGCAAGCGAAAAACCGATTCCGGGCGTCACCGGACAGACGCTCGTCGATGAGATCATCCGCGACGGACACGAGCGCGCGACGTATCAGCCGGACCGGCAAAAACTCGCGCTCGAGATCGGTCGCATGCTCGAGCCGGGCGATTGCGTAATCAGCCTCGGCGCGGGAAATATTCACGAAACCGCGACGCTGCTCGCGCGGGATGTCGCGCTGCTGGAGGAGCTGCAAAACGCGGTCGGCGCGGGCGACGTGAAACTTTATGAACCGCTCGCGAAGCACACCACGATGCGGGTGGGCGGGCCGGCGCAGTTTTGGGCTGAGCCGGAAACGGAGGAGGGTTTTGCGCGGCTCGTGCGGTTTTGCGGCGAGCGAAATCTCCCGATTTTCATGATGGGCCGCGGCTCGAATTTGTTGATCCGGGACGGCGGAATTCGCGGCGTGGTCGTGCATCTCGCCCGCGGCGAATTCCGGCATCTCGAAGTCCACGAGGGGCAAATCATCGCGGGCGTCGGGTTGAAATTAAAGGAGATCGCCTACGCCGCGCGCGATGCGCAGCTCGCCGGATTCGAGTGGATGGAAGGCATCCCGGGCAACGTCGGCGGGAGCCTGCGGATGAACGCGGGGGCGATGGGCGGCGAGACGTTCGACCAAATTGTGAGCGTGCGCTTCGTCGATCGGGCCGGGAATTTTCACACGAAAACGCCGGCGGAACTCGACGTGCATTATCGCCACGTCGGCTCGCTCGTCGCGAACTTCGCGGTCTCCGCGACTTTCAAAGGGCAGCCCGGCACGGCGGACGAGATCGAACGCATGCTCGAAGTTTCGCAGCAAAAGCGCCGGACGACGCAGCCGCGCGAGTCGAGCGCGGGGTGCATCTTCAAAAATCCCGGCACGATTCCGGCCGGGAAACTGGTCGATGAACTCGGCTTGAAAAACCTGAGCGTCGGACATGCGAGAGTCTCGGAAATCCACGGAAATTTCATTGTGAACGATGGCGGCGCGAGCGCGGCGGACGTGCTCGCGCTGATCGCGCTGATCAAGGAACGCGCGCTCCGCGAGCGCGGGATCACGCTCGAAACCGAGGTGCAAATCATCGGCGAGGAGAGCGGGTTTCACCCGTGAGCGGCGGCTAATTTTATGATCGATCTTCAGAACAAAAAAATCGCGGTGCTGATGGGCGGCCCGGGCTCGGAGCGGAAGGTCTCGCTGAAGTCGGGCGAGGGTGTCGTGCAGGCGCTGCGCGAGCTCGGTGCGGAGGTTGCGGCGGTCGAAGTCGATGGGCCGGAGTTCGCGGTGCCGGACGGGACGGAGATCGTGTTCAACGTGATCCACGGGACGTTCGGCGAAGATGGTCAGGTGCAGCGAATTCTCGAATCGCGCGGCGTGGCTTACACCGGCGAAGGGGTCGCTGGGAGCGAGCTCGCGATCGACAAGATCGCCACGAAAAAAAGGCTCGTCGCGCGCGGAGTGCCGACGGCGGCGTTCGAGATTCTTCTCGATGGCGGGTCGCCGTCGCTGCCGGTGCCGTTCGTAATCAAGGCGCCGCGCGAGGGTTCGAGCGTCGGAATTTTCATCGTCCGCGAGGCGGGCGAGGCGGGAGGGAAGCTGCGCGAGGCGCATACGTTCGGGCGCGAGCTGCTCGTGGAAAAGTTCATCGCCGGACGCGAGCTGACGGTCGGGATCGTCGGCGACATGGCGCTGCCGATCATCGAGATCGTGGCGAAAAAGGACTTCTACAATTTCGAAAACAAATACCCGTTTCTGAATCCGAACGCGCCCGGGGCGGATCATTTTTGCCCGGCGGCGCTCAGCCCGGAACTCACGCGGATCGTGCAGCAGACAGCACTCGCGGCGCACCGCGCGCTCGACCTCCAAGTCTATTCGCGCGTCGATTTTCTCCTCACCGACGCGGACGAACCGCTCGTCCTCGAGGTCAACACGATCCCCGGAATGACGCCTTCCAGCCTCCTGCCCGAGGCTGCGGGCGTCGCTGGAATCAGCTACGGAGCGCTCTGCGCGCGCATCATCGAACTGTCCCTCGCCCGTTCCTCAAAATGAAAAACGCCGCCTCTCGCAATCAGCGCGTGTCGAACCAGAAACAGCGCCGGCAGCAGCATGTTTTGGAAGTCACGATCCGCCGTGACAAGGCGGTGGCGCAACGCAATCGCGCGATATTTTTTACCTCGTGCAAGGTGCTGTTTTACGTCGCTCTCGTGGTCGGAATTTACCTCGGCGGCAAAGAGGGTCTGCGCCGCTTTCTGTGGGAGAACCCCGAGTATTTTCTCAGCGATGTCCGCGTCGCGACCGACGGCGCGCTGACGCGTGAGCAGATCGTGGCGGCGAGCGGCGTGGTCGAGGGGCGCAATATTTTCACCGTCGATCTCGCGAAAGCGCACGAGGCGCTCGAGCATTTGCCGCAGGTCGAGCGCGTGGAAATCCAGCGCGTCCTGCCGAATCGCGTGAACATCAGCGTCACCGAGCGGCGGCCGATCGCGTGGGTGATTTCCAAAGCCGACGAAGATCCGACCTCGTCCGAAAAATCGTTTCTGATCGATGCGCGCGGAGTCGTGATGCGCAGCAAAACGGTGCTGCCCGAATATCTGCATCTGCCGGTGATCTCGGGCGTGGAGGTGGACAATCTCGCGGCCGGTCAGCGCGTGCAGACTTTTGAAATGCAGGCCGCGCTCGACCTCGTGCGGCTGAACGCGGACAGCACGCGTTTTCAGGCGCGGAACATCGACCTCGCGAAAGGTTACTGCCTCGTCGTCACGGATCGGACGCACGCGCAAATCACATTTGGCCTCGACCGCGTGGACCAGCAACTCGACCGGCTGAACCGCCTGCTCGATCGCACCGAACCGGTGCATCGCGAGCTGCAGACGGTGAACTTGCTCGTCGAGCGAAACATGCCCGTTACTTTCGCCGAGCCCGTCTCCGAGACCGAGATGCCGCCGATCGCCGCGCCGCCGAAAACCATCTCCGCGCGGGACAAATTCCTTGCCGCGAAGGCGACGCCCACGCCGGCAAAAAAGGCGGTGAGCGCCACGCCGACGCCGATCCATTCAAAGAAAGACGCCACGCCGGGCAGTCGGAAATCGCCCGCTGATGGAGTCAAAAAACGGTTCAATCTCAATGGCTAGCGAAGACATCGTCGTCGGTTTGGAAATTGGCACCTCAAAGGTTTGCGCCGTCGTCGGAGAGACGCGGCGCGACGGGACGGTGAAGATTCTCGGGGTCGGGCACGCGCCGTCGCGCGGCGTGCGAAAGGGCGAGATCGTCGATTTCGACACCGCGGGAAAGTGCATCCGGGAGGCGCTCGCCGACGCGGAGGAAAAGAGTGACGTGATGATCCGCGCGGTCTTTCTCGCGGTGACGGGCGGCCACGTCGCGAGCTTCAACAACCGCGGATCGGTGACCATTCCCGAGGATCGCGAGGATATCTGCGAGGACGATTACGAGGACGTGCAGGCCGCGGCGCGCGAGGTGACCATCCCGCCGGCGAACATTTTTCTGCACTCCTTTTTGCAGCGGTATTACGTCGATGGGCAGGACGGCGTGCTCAATCCGATCGGCATGATGGGCCGCAAACTCGAGGCCGATTTCCACATCGTCCACGGCATCGGCAACCGCGTGAAAAACAGCATCCGCTGCGTGAAGGAGCTCGATATCGAAGTCGAGGAGATCGTCTTCGCGCCGATCGCCTCCGCGCTGGTCGTCCTCGATTTGAACCAGAAAAATCTCGGCGCGCTGGTCATCGACATGGGCGGCGGGACCACCGGCTTCGTGGCCTACGTCGATGGCGGGATCAAGAAAAGCGGCTGCATCGCGGTCGGCGGCGACCACATCACGAACGACATCTCGCTCGGCCTCCGCATCCCGATGGCGCGCGCCGAGCGGCTGAAGATCGAGGAGGGGAGCGTGACCCTCGGCGATTCGTTGCCGGGCGAGCCGGTGGTGTTGAAAGACGAGACGGGATTCGCCGGGCGCGAGATCGAGCGCGAGATGCTGAACACGATCATCCACTGCCGCGTGCGCGAGACGCTCGAGCTGCTGAAGCGCGAATTCGAGGACACGACTTTTCTCGACTATCTCGGCGCCGGCTTGCTCCTCACCGGCGGCTGCTCGCTCATCGCCGGGATCGACAAATTGGCCGAGGAAATCTTCGGCATGCCCGTGCATCTCACGCACGCGCACACCGTCAGCGGGATCACCTCCGCGTTTGAAAACCCGCAATTTTCCACCGCCATCGGGCTCATCAAATACGCGCAGGCGATGCAGGGCGAAAAGCCGCGCGGCTGGTTTTCCCGCATCACGCGCAGGCTCCCGTTCTTCGGAATGTGGCTGCTCCTCCCGGCCCTTCTCATCCTCATCGCCGTCGCCTTTTTCCTGCACCGCCCATGATCGAACTTCCTCGAAATCATCACGCCAACGCGCCCGAACCCCGCGTGCAAATCCTCGGCCTCGGCGGCGCGGGTGCGAACGCGCTCGATCGGATTCAGCTCGACGGAGTCGAAGGCGCGGAGCTCATCGCGATCAATACCGACCTCCAGTCGCTCACCGGATCGGTCGCGCCGGTGAAGGTGCAGCTCGGCATGAAAACCACGCGCGGCCTCGGCGCGGGCGGCGACCCCGAGCTCGGCTATCAGGCCGCGGAAGAGGCCGCCGACGAACTCCGCGCCGCGATGGATGGCGCGGACATGATCTTTCTCTGCGTCGGTCTCGGCGGCGGCACCGGCTCGGGCGCGGCCCCGCTCGTCGCGTCGTATGCGCGCGAGCAGAATGCGCTCGTCGTCGTGTTTGCGACCCTGCCGTTCAGCTTCGAGGGGCGGCGGCGCATGGCCCAGGCGGAGGAGGCGCTCGCCACGCTCCGGCATTACGCGGACGTGGTGATCTGTTTCGAGAACGACAAAATGGGCGACGCCGTCTCGCCGCGCGCCGCGATCCAGGAAGCCTTCACCGCGGCGGACCAGACCATCAGCCAGAGCGTGCGCGCGGTCGCGGCGCTCGTCCGGCGGCGCGGGCTGATTCACGTCGGACTCGACGAGCTGACCACCGCGCTCCGCCGGCAAAACTCGCGCTGCATCTTCGGCTCCGGCGAAGCCGAGGGCGGCAACCGCGCGCACGCCGCCTTGGAGCTCGCGTTGAAAAGCCCGCTCATGGATCGCGGACGCCTCCTCGCCGACGCCGAGAACGTCCTCGTCCACATCGCCGGTGGCCCGAATCTCACCTTGAACGAAGTCCAGATCCTCATGGAGGAATTCAACCGCCATATCGGTGCCCACACCCGCATCCTCTTCGGCACCGCGATCGATCCGAGGCTCGGAAACCGCCTCACCGTCACGATCCTCAGCTCGGTCGAGGCGGCGGCGGCGGCGGCACCCGCCCCGGCGATCAGCGTCCCTCGCGTCGAAAGGCCGCCCGCCATGCCTGCCCGCGAATCAGCCCCCGCGCTCGCTTCCGAGGACGAGCACGTCCCGCAGATTTCCTACGTCGAGACCGATGACGAGATTGCGGTCCCCGCTGCCATCGCCCCGCCCGTGCCGATGCGGACGCCGGTCCCGGCGCGTGCGCCCGTCGTCCCCGCCGCCGCCGACGCCGCCGCGGCGAAGCGCGCGGGCAAGCAGGAGCAGATGCAATTCGAGCCGGTCACCCGCGGCCGATTCGAGAAAAGCGAGCCGACCATCGTCGATGGCCAGGACCTCGACGTCCCCACCTTCCTCCGCCGGAACATCCGCCCCAGGTAACCGCCTGACCTATCCCCGACGGCGCGCGTGCAACGGGGGGAGAAGTAAGAGGTCTTTCGACTTCGCTGCGCTGCGCTCAAGATGACCGGAGGGAAAGGAGCGCCGCGAGGGTGTGCGCGCGGGCCAGCCTTCCGAGTCATCCTGAGCGGAGCTTCGGCTTTGCGAAGCGGAGTTTGGGAACGAGGAAATTAGGCGAGGTCTCGGAGCTGGCGGTCGTGCCAGGGGCCGAGGGTGGCGAGGGCGAGGAGGGCGCCGGCGAGGGCGGTGGCCATGTCGGATTGGGTGTCCCACGGGTCGCCCTGGGTGCCGAGGAAGGCGTCGGAGGCTTCGTGGGAAATGAGGGCGACGGCGCATTCGAGGAGCTCGTAGGCGGCGCTGAGGGCGAGGCAGACGCTGACGATGAGGAAGGCGCGCCAGGCGGCGGTGGAGATGACTTTTTTACGAAGGAAGATCTCGCGGGCGATGAGGGCGGGGACGAAGCCCTGGGCGAAGTGGCCGAGGCGGTCGTAGTGGTTGCGGCTGAGGTGCCAGGCGTCGCGCGCCCAGTCGCCGAGGGGGACGAGGGCGTAGGTGTATTTGCCGCCGACGAGGAGGATGAGCATGTGCGCGGCGATGAGGACGTAGGCGAGGTCGGTGAGGCGGAAGCGGCGGAAGGTGGCGGCGAGGAGGGCGAGGCCGAGGAGGGCGGGGAAGACTTCGAGCCACCAGGTGAGGCGGTCGAAGGGGGCGATGGCGGACCATGCGAGGACGGCGAGGACGGTGGCGAGGAGGGCGAGGGGGAGGGTGGGCGATTTGCGGGTTGCAGGCATGGGCAGGGTGGGGGAGAAAGGCGTCATGGACTTACCCGATCAGCCGGTCGTCAATCAGGAACAGCGGACTTGGGCGATGATCGCGCACCTGAGCGCGTTCGCGATGTATCTCACGGGGATCGGGCACATTCTCGGGCCGCTGATCGTGTGGCTGATGAAGCGGGACGGGAATCCGTTCGTGGATGATCAGGCAAAGGAGGCGCTGAATTTCCAGATCACGTGCTCGATCCTCTTCGGCATCGGGATCGTTTTATGTTTCACGATCATCTTCGCGATCATCGGCATCCCGATGCTGTGGGCGCTCGGGATTTATCATGTGGTGTGCATGCTGATCGCGGCGGTGAAGTCGTATGACGGCGTGGCTTTCCGCTACCCGATGACGATCCGGTTCATCAAGTGACGCGGTGCGGTTGACAGGTCCGGGCGGGGCTTTTAGGGCTTGCGGGATGAACGGACACGCTTGGAATTCTTTCACTCGCGGGGCCTTCGCCGCGGCACTCGGGCTCGGATTTTTTTCGGCGAAGGTGGACGCGGATTGGCTGCATTATCGTGGCTCGGGGATGAATGGGGCGTCGGCGGAGAAGCTGCCGGGGACGTTGCCGGCGGAGCCGCAGCAGTTGTGGAAGGTGGCGCTGGGGACGGGGACTTCGGGCGTGACGGTGGCGGGGGGGTATGTGTTTTCGATGGGTAACGCGGGCAGCGAGGACGTGGTTTTTTGCCTGGAGGCGAAGACGGGGAAGGAGGTCTGGCGGCACGAGTATCCGCTGGCGCTGGATAAGCGGATGTTCGAGGGCGGGCCGGCGGCGACGCCGACGCTCGATGGCGATCGGGTCTATACGGTGAGCCATCAGGGCGACCTCTTCTGCCTCGACGCATCGACCGGGAAGCCCCGCTGGTACCAGCATTACCAGAAAGATCTCGGCGGGCATCGGCCGCAGTGGGGCTTCGCGGGATCGCCGACGGTGGAGGGGAATTTGCTGCTGCTCGATGTCGGCGGGAAGGGCGCATCGACGGTGGCGCTGGACAAGATGAGCGGGAAGATCGTGTGGAAAAGTGGCGACGATGAGGCGGGTTACGCGTCGGTCGTGGCGGCGACGATCGGGGGCAAACGGACGGCGGTGGTTTTCAAGGCGGGCGCGCTGGTCGGGCTGGATTTGAAGGATGGGCGGGAGCTGTGGCGCACGGATTGGAAGACGCAGTATGGCGTGAACGCGGCGACGCCGCTGGTGCTCGGCGATCGGATTTTCATCGCGAGCGGATACGGCGAAGGGTGTGGGATGATCGAGATCAAGGGCGGGAAGGCGGGCGAGGTTTGGAAGAACAAGAACCTGAAGGCGCACATCAATTCGCCGGTGGCGTGGCAGGGCGACCTCTTCGGGATCGACGGGCAGGCCGAGCCGAAGGCGCCGCTGGTCTGTCTCGATGCGGCGACGGGCAGCGTCCGTTTCACCGACAAAAACGTCGCCGGCGGCTCGCTCATTCTGGCCGATGGAAAACTGATCGTGCTCAGCGAGCGCGGGGAGTTGCTGATCGGTGCGGCCTCGCGAACCGGCTTCAAACCTGGGCTCCGCGCGCAAGTGCTCGGCGGGCGCTGCTGGGTGCAGCCGACATTTTCGGGCGGCAAAATCTTCGCGAAGAACAACGCGGGCGACCTCGTCTGTGTGGACCTCGGCGGGAAGTGACGGAGCGCCGCAACCCCCTCGCGCGTCCCAGCCTTCCGAGTCATCCTGAGCGGAGCTTCGGCTTTGCGAAGCGCAGCCGAAGGACCTCTTACTTTTCCCCCTCCGCGATGCGCGCGCCAATCGGAGAAAAAGTAAGAGGTCCTTCGACTGCGCTGGCGCTGCGCTCAGGATGACGGGCTGGGCCTCCCGAGACATTCACGCCGCGGGGAAATCTTTCGCGAGGACGAGCTCGGTGCCTTCTTTTTTGAGGTTGTAATCGACGCAGTCGAAGGCCTTGCGGATGAGGTGGATGCCGAGGCCGCCGGGCTGCACGAGATCGAGCGGACGGCCCGCGAGCTGCGAGGGATCGGCCTGTTTCCCAAAGTCCCGCAGGCGGAAGACGACGCCGGCCGCGCGCTGCTCGCAGATGAGGCTGATGAGCTGGTCGGGCTCGTGGTGGTAGGCGTAGCGGATGACGTTCGTGCAGGCTTCGTCGAGGCCGAGGATGATGAGGTCTTTCTCGGTCGGGGAGAGCGGGAGCGGGGCGAGAAATTGGCGCACGAAATCGCGCACGAGGGAGAGGTTCCCGGGATGGCTGGCGAACTCGATTTCGCGTCTGAGGCCGATGGCGCGTTTCATTTGAATCCGAAGACGAGGATGGTCAGATCGTCGAAACGATCGGCGCGCTGGCGATGCTGGATTTCGCCGGCTTGCAGTGCATCGACGACATCGGCGGCATGCGAAAATGGGCGCTCGAGCAGGCGCGCGATGCCGCCGCGGTCGAGCTCCTCGTCGGCGGCGTTGAAGGATTCGACGAGGCCGTCGGTGAAAAGGACGAGCCATTCGTCGCGCTCGAGCGTGAGCGAATGTGAGCGGCCGGGAAGCTCGGGCAGCAGGCCGAGCGGCGGGGAGCCGGCGATGGCGAGTTCGCGCGCGTGGCCTTCCGCATCGACGAGAAAAGGGTGGCAGTGGCCGGCGCTGCAAAGCTCGACGCGGCGCGTGGAGCAGACGACGCGGCCGACGATCGCGGTGATGAACATGCCGCGAATGGTGTGGCCGCTGAGCATGGAATTCCACCGCGCGACGGCGGTGACGGGCGAGAGGCCGGGCTTCAGCACGAGCCGCAAAATGCTGAGCGCCTGCGCCATGAGCAACGCGGCGGGCATCCCTTTTCCCGAGACATCGCCGATGACGAAATAGATCTCGTCGGGGCCGAGTTCGATCACGTCGTAGAAGTCGCCGCCGACATTGAGCGCGGGCCGATAGACCGCGGCGAACTGCACGCCGGCGAGGTGCGGGAGCGACTGCGGGAGAAAGCTCGACTGGATTTCGTGCGCGAAGGCGAACTCCTGTTCGAGACGATCCTGCCCGCGCTGCCGCTCGCTGGTGCGGACCTTGTCGATGGCGGTGGCGGCGAGCGTGCCGTAAGCGGTGAAGGCTTCGAGATCGGCTTCATCAAAGGCTTCGCGGCCGATCGGGTTCAAAACCTGGAGCGCGCCGATGTCCTTGCCGCCGCTGACGAGCGGCGCGCAAAGGAGCGAGCGCGTGCGGAAGCCGGTCTGCCGATCGACGTCGCGATAAAACCGGTCGTCGGCATAAACGTCGGGAATGAGGAGCGGCTTCCGATGCTCGAGCACCCAGCCGGAAATGCCGCGGCCGCGCGGGACGATGATCTTTTCTCCGCCTCCATCCGCGAGTGGGATGCCGCCGCCGCTGGCGCTGTTCAGCTCGAGGCTGCCGTCGGGCCGGACGAGAAAAAGGGAGGCCGCCTCGACGCGCATGACGCGGCGCGCGACCTCGAGAATCGCGGCGAGGAGTTCGCCGGATTCGGTGATGCCGTTGATGAGCGCGCTGACTTCGACGAGGCCTTTATAAACTTCGAGCAGCCGCTCCAGTCGGGCGATTTCGGAAGACATGCGGAGGGAAATGTAGGGAAGTTCGCGGGAGGCGGAAGGCGGGAGTGAACTCCGTCGGATTTAGCTGAATAGCGCTGGAATTTCGCACGTCGGAGTTTCATCGTTTCACCTCATGAAAATCGTCCTGCTCGCCGTTTCATTTTTTGTTTTGCCGCTCGCCGGGCGCGCGGTCGATACCGCGTATTCCGCGCTGCGAGTCGTGGGAAAAGGGAGCGGTGCCGATTCGCTGAACCGGGTCGTGGAGCTGCGCGCGCGCGGCGGCTCGCCTGCGCCGGCGGTGTGGAAAATCGTGCTCGCCGATCCGCAATCGCGCGGTGGCGTGCGCGAGGTGGAAGTGCAGAGCGGACGCGTGATTTCCGAGCGCGCGCCGACCGGCCGCACGCTGGGAGCGCCGATGAATTTCAACGCGCTGAACCTCGATTCGGAGGGCGCTTTCACGATCGCGAACGATGAGGCGAAAAAGGCGGGCGTCGCATTCGAGCGCGTCGATTATTTGCTGAAAAGCGGGAGCCACGGCGGCGCGCCGGTGTGGGAGTTGCAGCTTTTTCATGGCGCGTCGGAGCGTGTAGCGACCGTGCAAATCGCGGCCGACAGCGGGACGATTTTGCGCGAAGACGGGCTGACCGTCCGCGGTGGTCGCACGTATCCGCGAGTCGATCAGCGCCCGCCGGTGACCGACCGCGATTACGTCGCGCCCCCGCCGGACGATCGGCGCACCGAGGATCGCGAATATGTCGATCGGCGATACGAGGATCGCCGGATCGACGAGGACAGGGTCGAGGCGCACGAGCCGATCCGCAACGTGCCGAGCCTCTTCCGGCGCGCGAAACAGCATTTCGAAAGGCGCGGAGATCAGATCCGCAATTTCTTTCTCGGCGAGTAGCTCGTCGCAGGAGGCCGTCGGCTGTGGCATGATGCGCCCATGTTTGAACTGATCGTTTCGTTAGCCGCAGTCGGAGCGCTGCTGCTGTTCGTGGAAATGTTCGTGCCCGGCGCGGTCGCCGGCATCGTCGGCGGGCTCGCGCTTTTTGCCGCCGTGGCGCTCTGTTATTCGGAGTATGGCGTGGACCGCGGGAACCTGATGTTCATTGGCGTGCTCGTCTTCGGAACGGTGCTGCTCGTCTGGTGGATGCGCTCTTTTTCCAACAGCCGGATGGGACGAAAATGGACGCTGCAAACCGCGGTGCCGAACGATTCGGCGCAGTCGAGTTTCCAGCAATTGGCGGATCAAGACGGCAGCGCGCTGACGGATTTGCGACCGGCGGGAACGGCGCTGATCGGCGGCACGCGCGTGGATGTGATCGCCGAGAGCGAACAGATCGACCGCGGCGCAGCGATCCGCGTCGTGCGGGTGGAAGGCAGCAAGGTCGTGGTCCGGCGCGCGTAATCGGCCGGTCGTTCGGCCCGGATTTTTAGCCACGGAAAAACACGGAAGGGTCACGGAATCGGAATTTGAAGTTCCGGCTTCCGTGAAATTTCGCGTCCTTCCGTGGCTAAAAACAACGCCGCCACGTTTGGCTCGCGAGCTTTCCCGCTCGCGGTCCGCCGCGGGGACCGACTACCTTCTGCGGCAAATTATGGGCAATGCACTTTTGGTTCTCGTCATCGTCGTGGGGCTCGTCCTCGCGATCGTCCTTTTCAACTTCTTCGGCCTCTGGCTGCGCGCAAAAATCTCTGGCGCGCCAGTCAGCATGGGGACGCTGATCGCGATGAAACTGCGCGGCGTGCCCGTCGCGCAAATCGTGGGTGCGCGAATCACCGCCGTGAAAGCGGGACTGCCCGTCGATACCAACGGGCTCGAGGCGCACTACCTCGCCGGCGGCGATGTCATCCACGTCATCCTCGCGCTCATCGCTGCGGAAAAATCGGGCATCGCGCTCACCTTCGATCACGCGCGCGGCATCGACCTCGCGACGAAAGGCACCGGCAAAACGGTGCTCGACGCAGTGAGGACGAGCATCAATCCGCGCGTCATCGACTGCCCGAATCCGACCAGCGGCAAGAACACGATCGACGGCGTGGCGAAAGACGGCATCGGCGTGAAAGCAAAGGCGCGCGTGACCGTGCGGACGAACCTCGCGCAGTTCGTCGGCGGCGCGACGGAGGAGACGATCATCGCCCGCGTCGGCGAGGGCATCGTTAGCGCGATCGGCTCGGCGGATTCCTACAAGCTCGTGCTCGAAAATCCCGACCGCATTTCCAAAGCCGTGCTCGCGAAAGGCCTCGATAGCGGCACCGCATTCGAGATCCTTTCGATCGACATCGCCGACGTGGATATCGGCGAAAACATCGGCGCGAAACTGCAGGCCGAGCAGGCCGACGCCGACAAGCGCGTGGCCCAGGCGAAGGCCGAAGTCCGCCGCGCCGCCGCCGTTGCCGTCGAGCAGGAGATGCGCGCGCGGACGCAGGAGATGCGCGCGAAAGTCGTCGAAGCCGAGGCGCAGGTGCCGCAGGCGATGGCCGATGCCTTTCGCTCCGGCAATCTCGGAATCATGGATTACGTGAAGATGAAAAACATTCAGGCCGACACGGAGATGCGCGGCTCGATCGCGGGCGGTGACCGGCCGCGCGAAGGCGGGCAATGACGGTCCTCGCATCCATCGAGGCGAACGTCGTCTTCATGGTGATCGCCGGGATCGTCGGCGTGATCAAATGGATGACGAAAAAGGACGAAACGCCGATCACGAAACCGCCCCCGGCAGCGCGCGCAAAAGCGCCGGCCGTCCGCCCCAGCGACGACCCGGAGGAAGTGCGGATGCGCCGTTTTCTCGAGGCGCTCGGCGTGCCCGCGGACCAGCGCCCACCGCCGCCGGTGAAGCGTCGCGAGCCTCCGGCGGGGCAGGCCGTGCTGCCGAAAATCCAGCCGCGCGGGCCGATCGTCGCGCGCGACATCGCGCCGTCTTACACCAAAAAACTGCAGACACCGGCGACGCTGGTGGTGCCACCGCGGCCCAAGTCGCCGCTCGCCGCCGAACTGCCGGTCATGCAGACGAAGGCCGACAACATTCGCCTTCGCGAACTCGAGACGCCGCTCGTCCGCGAGTTCCAGACCGCATCCTCGCAGGTCACCGCGATCCCTTTCGAAGCCTCGCACGCCGACATGCGCGATGCCTACAAGACCGCGAGCGAACAGCCGTCCGAACAGCCTCCCGACAGCATCCGCGAGCTTTTGAGATCCCCGCGAGGCCTGCGCAACCTCGTCCTCCTGCGCGAAATCCTCGGCCCGCCGCGGGCTCTCCAAACCGGCGGCTCGCTTCCCGCGTTCCCCTGAATCTGGAGCCGGAATTCGTCGCTCGGAATTGCGCTATTTTTTTACGAACCAAGCCCGGGCGTTGGGATCGGACTTGAAAAAATTGAGCAGTTGCCCTGCGACCTTTTCCCGCCCGCTCTCGCTGGGATGCGTGCCGTCGCCGCCGAAGTCTTCTCGTTTCCAGACGAGGTCGCCCGCCTTGCGCTCGTTCTCGCCGTCCGCCCAGAGATACGGTCCCCACAGCAGCAGCGGCGCTTTCACCACACCCCTGGCCGCGTCGAAATTCAGGCTCGGTTCACCTTTTATCTGGTCCTGAATCACCCACCGGACCGCAAAAGCTCCCTCGTACGCGTAAGGCTCGGGATTCAATGGGGTGGTCGCGTAGCCAGCGTAGATGCGGCTCGAGAGATACGCGATTCGTAGGTTCGGGTAGCGCTTTTTGGCAATGGCAAGGTCTTGCGCCAGCCCGGCTTTCAAGTGCTCGGCTGCGGATGGAAACCCGCCGGTCGGTCCCGCGTTCGCCTCTTTGAGCCAGACGATTTCCACCTGCTTCGGCGTCACGCCAGATGATGTGAGGCGTTGATCGATGACACCCAAAAATTGCGCGGATTCATCCGCGATGCGATCGGCGGTCTGCCCGCCTTGCGCGCCATCGACGAGGACGACATTCGCGGCTTTGGCGGGGTCGGCGTTGGCGAGTTGCATGAATTTCGAAAATTCCTGGGTCGTATTCGACATCCCGATCGACAGGAGCACGACCTTGCCGCTCGGAGACGGCTGCCCGTCGGCATCGACCGGCTGAGTGTTTTGGGGGGACGCGGTCTAAATCAATAACGTCCGCGCCAAATGCCGGAATCATCCAGCCGACAAAAGCCAAACCAAGAAGTGACGCGGACGGGCGATGGAAGGGGATCATCAGATCAGTGAGCACGGAGCAGTTTTGTTCACCTGCTTTTCGAGCGGCACGAGTTTGCAACGGGCACTTTGCGGTTGCGTGGATCGACCGTCGCGATAAACTGCGCCCTCAAGTTCCCCCGCATCTTAGCCCGCCGTTTTTTCACGAGATTGGCTGGCGCAGATCAAAACGGGAAACGATCCGATAGTAAGCCGGCGTGGCGGAATTGGCAGACGCGCTAGACTCAAAATCTGGTATCCGCAAGGGTGTGTGGGTTCGATCCCCTCCGCCGGCACTTTAAGACAACAAATGGTCGGAGGGCACACAGGGAATTAGGCGTCCCGGCTCGCTCTTGTGGTGTGTGGGGACAAATCTTGGGCAATCTGCGGCACTGTCCGGCACGAACGTCAGTGAAGTTGACACGGCCATCCACGCCTGAATGGAGAGCCGAGTATCTCCGCAAAACGAAAAGAGGCGCGACGTGACACGCCGCGCCTCTTTCAAATCTACGTTTAACTTAAGTTCAGGACTCCTGCGTTTTTTTCCGAGCGGCCCAGCGGGCTTTCATGGCGGCGGCCAACTTCGCCCGGCCTTCAGGCGTGATGCCGCTCCGTTTTTTGGCCTTCTTGGCGGGCTTCGCAGCAGCTTGATCGGGAGCCGTCTTGCTGGCCCAGCGCGCCTTTTGCGCAGCGGCCATTTTCGCCCTGGCTTCAGCAGACACGACACGTTTTCCGGACTGCGTTGGGCCGGTCTTTTTCGCGTGGCTCGTTGCAGCCCTGCGGCGGGTTGGTTTGGCAGCGGGAGTTGAAGTGGGCTTGCTTCCGAAGAGGCTGCTCAACTTGTCTTGCAACGCGCCGATTTGTTTGCGGATCAACAAAGCTTCTTCGAGTTTGTCGATAGGATGGTCCCAGAAGGAATTGGATTCAGTCATAGGCTTGCTGTTAGGTTCCGGGTCGTGATGTGTCAAGCTCTTATCGACAAGAGATGTGAGCAATGTTCGTCGCGTGACTGGGCTAGCCGTAGCTGTCATCCCCAGTCGTGGTCCTTCAATCATCGGCAAGGCTTCTCGTGAGATGAAGGTGGCGATGAGTTGGATTTGCGATCATCGTTTCCGCATGCGTCTTCCTTTGCTTCTTTTAGCCCTGCTGACGGCTCTCACTGCTCATGGGGCGCACCCCTTTCTCTGCTGTGATTACAATGGCGGCAAGGTGTGCATGGTGTCTGCGGACGGAGTCGTGGAGTGGGAGTTCGCGGCCAGGAATCCGCAGGACTGCTGGCGCTTGCCCGACCGTAACATTCTTTTTGCCTACGTCGGTGGTGCGATGGAAGTAACGCCCACAAAAGAGGTGGTGTGGGAATACAAGGCGCCAGAGAAAACGGAGGTGCATGGATGTCAGCCGCTTCCCGATGGAAGTGTGCTCGTCGTGGAAGGTGGGAGCAGCCGCATTGTCGAAGTGAATCGAGGTGGGACGGTCGCCCGGGAGATCAAGCTTTCCACCGATCCCAGCGTGAAGCTTCACAATCAGTTCCGGTGGGAGTTGAATGAGAATGATTTTCTGGGTAACCCGCTCCGCCTGATGGCCGGATGCCAGCGTCTCCCCGACGGCAACACGATCATCTGTAACTATCTCGGTCATGGCCACATTGCCGAGCAGCCGCAGTTCTTTGAAGTGACACGCGACAAGAAAGTGGTCTGGGAATTTGCCGATCACGCGCACTTCAAGACCATCAATCAGATCCAGGCGCTGGACATCGAGGGCGACGTGACCAAAGGCGAAATTCAGCGCTGAGTTTCGAGTGAACAAACGCACGTTGATCGAGAAGATCATCGCTCACCTGTCCGGCGAACTCGAGGCCTACGAAAAGTCCGCGCGTGCCGCCCACGCCGAGGCCACGCACGAGCAGAATAAAGCCGAGAACAAATACGACACCCGCGCGCTGGAGGCCTCGTATCTGGCGCACGGGCAATCGCGCCAGGCGGCCGAAACCGAACAAGCGCGGCAGCAATTCGAGGCGCTCATCGTGCGCGCTTTCGGGTCGGCCGATCCGATCGATCTGGGCGCGCTGGTGGAAGTGGAAAGCAAAGGGGAGCGGTCCCTTTACTTCATCGGCCCGCGCGCTGGCGGGACCGAGATCAGGCACGGGAAAAAAACCGTGATCGTCCTGACTCCGCACTCGCCCTTGGGTCGTCTGCTGATGGGGAAACGGAAGGGCGATCGGCTGAAGATCGAGCCTGGAGGCGGGCGGAGCGACGATCAGGTCATCGCGGTCTCTTGACTGGGGGCCTGCCCGGAACTTGGAGATGACACCTTCGCTGGCGAATCCGGCGGTGGCGGAAGTTTCCGTCGGGTCGCGAGCTGACGGCCGGGCAGATGGTCGAGGGAGTGAAACAGCAGGCCGAGGGTTGGGGGTTCGACGCGATCACGCTGGGATTTCCCGGTTTGGTGGAAAATGGAAAGCTCGCGCGCGAGCCGCTGAATCTCTCGGGCGGCTGGCTGAATTTCGACTTCGCGCGCGCCTTCGACCGGCCCGTCCGGATCATTAACGACGCGGTGATGCAGGCGCTCGCGAACTATCAAGGCGGGCGGATGTTGTTCGTCGGTTTCGGCACCAGCGTCGGCGCGGCGCTGGTCGCGGACGACGTGGTGGTGCCGGTGGAGCTCGGTCTGATTCCGTTCAGCAACCGATTTCAGGACGACGGCTTGTTCAACGGCTCGGTGCTGCCGAGCGAAGTTTTTGACGAATCAGTACTCGCTCTTTTTCGTCACGCCGGGCTGCGGCAGCGGGTAGCTCCCGTCCGCGTTCGCGAGCAGCGGCGCGGGCGAATCGAGCGTGAGTTTGTCCACGTCCGGCGCGAACTCGTGCGCCCAATTCAGCGCCTCGTCGCGCGTGATCGTCTGGCCCGTGTGCGAGGAAAGCCGGCCCATCGCGGTGATCAAACTCGCCTCGGCGCTGCGGACGATTTCGTTGTAAGGCTTGTCGTTGCGGATCGCCTCGACGAAGTCGTCCCACTCGGTCTGATACGGGTTCGGCTCGGGCTTCGGCGCTTTCCAGATCACCTCTTCGCTCTTCACGCGCTGCCCGCTGAAGATGCGCGCATTCGTCGGGCTGTGCCCCGCGCTCGAGATGATCGCGAGCCCTTTCGTCCCGTGCGCGTAAGTCGCGAACTCGCCGCTGCAGCCCTCGATATTCCGGCTCTCGAGGAAGAGCTTCGTCCCGTCCTCAAACGTGTATTCGACCGAGTAATTGTCGAAATTCTGATCGACCCAGTCCTCGCGGAAATGCCGCCCGCCGAGTCCTTTCGCCTCGACCGGCCACGCGCCTTTCATCCAGCACGCCTCGTCGATGTTGTGAATGTTGAAGTCGCTGTAGGCACCGCCGCTCGCCCACAGGAAGCTGTGGAACCGCTGAATCTGGTAGTGCAGCTCCGGGATTTCCTCGGGCCGTTTTTTCGAGCGGAAAGAGGCCACTGGCGCCTGCACGCGATACGCCCGCAGCAGCAGGATGTCGCCGATTTCGCCGGCCCTCACTTTTTGCAGCAGTTCACCGCGCACACGGCAATGCCGGCACATCAGCCCGACCGCGACCTTCATCCCTTTTTTCTCTGCCTCGACATTGAGCGCGAGCATCCGCCGCGTCGTCGGTCCATCGACGGAGATCGGCTTTTCCATGAACACGTTTTTCAGCCCCGACTCGATCGCGTATTTGAAATGCACCCACCGAAAAGCCGGCGGCGTGGTGAACAAAACGATCCCGTTTTTCGGCAGCAAATCGATGGCGTGTTTGTAGGCGTCGAAGCCGATGAACTGCCGATCCGCCGGCACATCGACCTGCGTTTTGTACTGATTCTGCAATCCATTGAGGCTGCTTTTCAGCCGGTTCTCGAAGACATCCGCCATCGCCACGAGCTTGATCGGCGGGCCCGTGACGGAGAGCGCATTCGCCGCCGCGCCGGTCCCGCGACCGCCGCAGCCGACCAGCGCGATTTGCTGCGTGTTGTCCTCGGCGGCGAAGACGAACGGGAGTTTCACGCCGGCCAGCACGGAGGCGGCGGCGGTGGTTTTGAGGAAGGTCCGGCGACTCGTGGGCTCGGGGATCGGGGAGGGATTCATGCGGAAAAAACTGAGCGCCGCGCCGCGCTGCGTCAATGCCCCCGGCCACGCGGAATCTTCAACTGAAAAGCCGGGGAACGCCCCGTGCTCAACAGCGCCGATGAATCCAAAACACCGAGCCGCAGGTCTCGATGTCATTCGCGCCGTCGCGCTGCTGCTCGTGCTCGGGCGGCACATGATTCCGTGCCCGGAGGACTTCAGTCCGGTGCTTCACGCGGTCAGCGAGTTTTTCATTCGCGGCGGCTGGGTCGGAGTCGATCTGTTTTTTGTGTTGAGCGGATTCCTGGTCGGCGGCCTGCTTTTTCGCGAACGGCGCGACCGCGGCGGGATCGCGCTCGGGCGGTTTTATTTGCGGCGCGGCTTCAAGATTTATCCGCAGTTCTGGCTGTTCCTCGCGTTCGTCATCATCTGGAAAAAGAGCGTCGGGCAGCCGGTGACTTCCACGCAGATTCTGGCGGAACTTTTCTTCTTCCAAAACTACGTCGTCGGCCTGTGGGGGACGAATTGGTCGCTCGCCGTGGAGGAGCATTTCTACCTGCTGCTGCCGGCGTTGCTCTGGGCGGTGCGACGCTTTTCCGCAGACCCCGCGCGTCCGTGGGTGAGGCTGCCGGCGGCGGTCGCGGTCGTGGCGATCGGATGTCTGGCGTGGCGCGTGATGGCTTCGCTCGAACCGTTCATGGTGCAGACGCATCTCGTCCCGACGCACCTCCGCATCGACGGCCTTTTTTGCGGCGTCCTGCTCGCGTGGTGCGCGCAAGACCATCGCGAACGCTTCCTCACCTTCTGCCGTCAGCATCGCGGAAAGTTGCTCGCCGGTGGAATCGCGGCACTGGTGCCGGCGTTCGTTTTTGAGCTGCCGGGTTGCTGGTATTTGCAGGTTCCCGGACTCGCGGTGCATTCGCTCGCCGGCGCGGCTTTGATCTGCGTCGCGGCAGGCGCGAAAGGCTGCGGCGGCTGGCTGGCGCGGCGGCTCGCGTCGATCGGACGTCACTCGTACGCGACCTATCTCTGGCATTTTTGGATCGGGCATTACGGCGTCGGCTGCCTCGCGCGCCTCGTCCACTGGACGCCAAATTGGGCGGTTTCCACGCTGCTCTACCTCGGCGGATCGCTCGCCGTGGGTGCCGTGCTGACTGTGTTTTTTGAAGAGCCGCTCCTCGCGCTCCGCGACCGCATCGCGCCCGCCTCTGGCCGACCGCGCGCGCCGGTGCTCATCCCGGCCGGGGCGTCGGCGCTCGAGACCTGACGAAAAAAATTCAGCCCGTCGCCAGCCGCTGCGCTTCGAGTGCGAGGCGCGAGGCACGCAGGCAGTCGGCTGGGAGGAGGTCCGCGAGTTCAGGATGTCCGCCGATGACGTGCAGGAAATCTGCGAGGTAGGCGCGCGGGAGATCGCCGGCGGCGGGGCGCGTCTGCGGCTCAGTGTCGGAGTCGATGATCACCGTCACTTCGTTGGAAAGAAGATGCGTTTCCGCGAGCCCGCGCGTGCCGTGGACGAGCAGGTGCCAGTAGTGCGGAAGCTTGTACCCGAGCCGATCGGGAGCCAGATATGACAGGTCCGCGAGCACGCCCGCGCCGTTGCTGAGCGTCGCCATGAATTGCGCGCAGTCGTGGAAATCGGGAGCCGCAGCCTTCGCATTCCACGAGCGCGCGACGGCGATTTCACGCCACTCGATTCCGGTAAGCCACGGGATGAAATCGAACGCGTGGATGCCGATGTCGTTGATCGTGCCGCCATGTTTGCCCGCTTCGAAATACCAGCCCGGACGTGTGCCGGGCAGGAGCGGATGCTGCGCGTCGATGCGCACGGTGCAGACCTCGCCGATTTCACCGGCGCGGATGATTTCGCGCAGCGCGCGAAACGCGCCGGAGCCGCGACTGTCGAGTTGCAAGCCGACGGCGAGATTTTTGTCCGAGCTGATGCGCTCGATCTCCGCCTGCTCCTCGAGCGTGGTGCAGAGCGGCTTGTCGCTGAGCACATGCCTGCCCGCATTCAGCGCCTCGATCGCGAGCGCACCACGGCGCGCGTAATAATCGCCGATCGCGATCACGTCGCATTCCACCTCGCGCAGCATCGCCGAAAAATCCGAATGCGTAACGCACACGCGCCCCGCCGCAGCCAGCTCCGGGCGTGCGGCGGAATCTTCCTCGCAGCACGCGACGACTTCGCAATCGGCGTGCGCCTCAACGCCCGCGAGCAGGTCGAGAATGTGGCTGTGCCGGAAGCCCGCGAAAGCGAAACGCGTCTTCATTCCGCGCCATCGACCCGCGTGCTCCGGCCGCTCCGCGCGGCCTCGTAAATCGCGAGGACGAGCGCCACCGAGCGCCGCGCCTCCGCGCCGGGAATCATGGGTGGACGGCCTTCCAGCAGCGCTCGGGCAAGATCGTGGACGAGCTGCCGGTGGCCCTCGTTGCTCATCGATTTCGCATCCGAAGTGCCGCCTTGGATCGCCGGCGCGTCGTCTTCGCGCATCACCTCGTCGTCGCCGGATTGCGGTTCGGAAAACTCCCAGCGCACGATGCGATCGTTGACCAAAACGGCGGTCCCGCGTTCGCCAATGATCTCGATGCGAAGATCGGAACCGGGGTAACAGGAAGTCGCCGCCTCGATGACGCCGAGCGCGCCATTTGGAAACCGCAGCGTCGCCGCGACCGTGTCCTCGGCCTCGATCCCGGCGTGCGCGAGCGTGCCGTAAAAAGCGGCGACTTCGCGCGGCAGACCGACGAGCCATTGCAGCAGGTCCACGGCGTGAATCCCTTGATTCATCAGGGCTCCGCCGCCATCGAGCTTCCACGTCCCCTTCCAATTCGAGGAGTCGTAATAATCCTGTGCGCGCCACCATTTGATGTAGGCGCTGCACAACGTGAGCCGGCCAAAACGTCCGCTCTCGATTGCCGCTTTCAGCAGTCGCGCGCCGCGCCCGAGCCGCATCTGAAAAACGCCAGCAAGCACGCCGCCGCCCCGCTCCGCCGCGGCGAGAATGCGGTCCGCCGCCGCGAGACTGACCTCCAACGGTTTCTCGCAGAGCACCGCTTTTCCAGCTTCGAGCAGCGGCACCGCGGCGTCAGCGTGTGCGCCGCTCGGCGTCGTGACGCAGACCGCGCGAATCGCCGGGTCGGCGACGAGTTCGTCGATGCTCGCCGCCGCGCGGCAACCTTCCCGCTGCGCGAATTCGCGGCACCTTTCCGTCCCGCGAGAATAGACGGCAATCAGCCGCGCGTCCGGCGATGCGCGGATCGCGGCAGCATGCACGTCAGCGATCGTTCCGGTCCCGACGATCGCGAATCCGATGGGTTCATTCATGGCTCAATCAAGCAGCGAGGCCGCGGCGGAGTCGATGTGCAGAACAGCGCGCGAATGAGTGCGAAGAATCGACGCCGGGCAAGCCGTCGTGATCTCGCCTCGGATGGTGTCGAACACCGCCTGGGATTTGCGGATGCCCGGCACGACGCATGAGATCGCGCGTGCACCGAACAGCGCCGGAATCGTGAGCGTGAGTGCGTGCGTCGGCACGTCCGCGAGCGCGGAAAAGCAGCCGTCGTGGACCTGTTGCTCGCGGCAGGCGCGGTCGAGTTCGACCCGTTTGATGAGCTGCAAATCTTCAAAATCCGCGACCGGCGGATCGTTGAAAGCGAGGTGTCCATTTTCGCCGATGCCCATGCAGCAAAGATCAATCGGCTGTGCGGAAAGCAACGCCGCGTATCGCTCGCATTCGCCCTCGGAGTCGGCGGCATCGGCGGCGAATCAGATGCACGCCGTCGGGAATGAAGCACGCGGTCAGCTCATCCCGCGCGAGGAGCCGCTGCACGATGTTGTCGTGACGCGGAAGCGTCTGCGGGACGCCATTTCCCAGATGCGTGCAGAGCGCGTCGCACCGGCCGCGATGGCGGCGTCGATTTCGGCCTCGGTCGCATTCGTGTGCCCGAGGGAAACCGTCACCCCGCCGCGCGTCACTTTGCCGATAAAATCCGCGCTCCCCGCCCATTCCGGCGCGAGCGTGACGAGCCGGATGTTTCCTCCTGCCGCCGCTTGCATTTTGTCGAAATCCGCGAGGTCCGGCGCGCGCTGCAACGTCGTGGAATGCGCTCCGCAATAGCCTTCGATCGGGCTCAAAAACGGCCCTTCGAGATGATAGCCGCAGATTGTTTCGGCGATCGCCGAATCCGCCTGCCGATGCTTTTCCACGCGCTGGAACTTCCCGCAAAGCGCGTCGATTTCATCGCTGATCAGAGTCAGGAAAATGCGCTGCGTCTCGTGCGTTCTCAGCGCATCGACCGCACGGCGAAGATCGGTTTGGGATAAATCTCCGCTTTGAAAATCGACTCCGGCAAACCCGTTCACCTGCAAGTCGAACAGCGAATGCAGCATCGGGGAAAGGTGCGGTTTCAGGATTTCTCTTCGTCTTTTTCTCCATCTCCATCTTCGTCCATCGGGGAGCAGAAGATGAAGATGGAGATGAAGAAAAAGACGAAGAGGGGATTCAGCGCTCGCCGATTGGCACCACTTTTCGCCCGACTGCCGGGCCGACGTATTCGCTGAGCGGGCGGAAGAGGCGGTTGTCCGCGAGCTGCTCGAGCACGTGCGCGGTCCAGCCGGACATGCGGGAGATCGCGAAGATCGGGGTGAACAAATCGGTCGGAACGCCGAGCGAATAATAGACGGTCGCCGAGTAGAAATCGACGTTCGCATTCAGCCCTTTCTGCTCCTTCATGATCGTCGCGATACGCTCGGACATCTGAATCCATTTCGCATCGCCGAGCTGCTCGGAAAGCTTGATCGCCATCGCTTTCAGATGCGGCGCGCGCGGGTCGAGCACTTTGTAAACGCGGTGCCCGATGCCCATGATTTTCTTCTTTTGCGCGAGCGCGTCTTCGATCCACGCATCGACTTTGTCGAG
The DNA here is from genome assembly GCA_043777315.1 of Spartobacteria bacterium. Classification (GTDB taxonomy): domain Bacteria; phylum Verrucomicrobiota; class Verrucomicrobiia; order Chthoniobacterales; family Chthoniobacteraceae; genus CAIURC01. Next base: position 36,725 of record JAYVPW010000061.1, read on the forward strand.
CGAGCCAATCTCCTGAAGCATGTGAATGACACCCTCATTCGCGCCGCCGTGCAGCGGGCCTTTCAGCGCGCCGATCGCCGCGCTGATCGCGGAATACATGTCGGACAAAGTGGACGCGACGACGCGCGCGGTGAAGGTCGAGGCGTTGAAGCCGTGCTCGGCGTGGAGCACGAACGCCACGTCGAGCGTCTGCGTCGCCTCGGCCGTCGGCTCTTCGCCATTCGCGAGCCAGAGAAAGTGCGCGGCCTCGCTGAGATCTTTGCGGATCGGCGGGAATTCCAGCCCGAGTCGCGCGCGGTGAAAGTAGGCGGCGACGATTCCAATTTGCGCGACCAGCTTGATCGCGATGGCCTGATTGTCGTCCATCGCGAGGCCAGGCCGGACGGTCGGATAGCAGCCGAGCATGCTCACGACGGTGCGCATGATGTCGATCGGCGCGGCAGTCTTCGGAGCGTTGCGGATGAAGGTGAGGACGCCATCCGGCAGCTCGCGTTCCGCCCTCAGCGCGGTGGTCAAAGTTTCGAGTTCTCGCTGAGTCGGCAGATGTCCGTGCCAGAGCAAATGCACCACTTCCTCGTAGCTCACTTTTCCCGCGAGCTCGTTGATGTCGTAGCCGCGGTAAATGAGCTGGCCGATGTCGCCGCGGACGTCGCCGACACGGGTTTCAGCGGCGATGATTCCTTCGAGTCCTCTGGAAATGACGGGCATGGTTTTGGTGGGGTGAGTGAGGTTGGGAGTGGAAAAAACAGACGTTGCGATCTCCCGCACGGGCCGTCCCGCCGATGATCGAGCCGAAGATTCGCGACCCGCGCGCGCCGCATCAAGCGCGAAGGCGCGCGAAATCGGAATTGCCTCGCCGAATGCAGCGAAAATCGGAATTGACCGCGGATTTCGCGGATGAACGCGGATGTCGGAATCTTCCTCCGCGCAATCCGCGGTTCGCCCCCTCCAACCCGCAGTCCGCTCAGGCAAATAGCGCGCCGAGATCGACGCGCACCGCCGGGACCGCGAGGCATTCGAGCACGTCGGGAGCGGAGATCGTCACGCACTCCGCGTAGCCCTCCGCGCCGAGTCCACGATAAACCTCCACCGCCCGCTGCCGGGCGAGCACGATCCAGTATTCCTTCACGCCCGCCTCAGCAAAAAGCGACACGTTCGCCCGATCCAGCGCCACGCTCGAAACGGCGACTTCGACGACGAGCTCTGCGGTTGTCGGATGCGCGTGTGCGAAGTCTTCGTCGTTACCGATCATCACCGAAATATCAGGCTCCGGCTCGGAGTCGCGGAAGGTAAGTGGGTCCTCCTTACGTGCGACGTAGCTTTCAGGCAGTCGCAGGGATAGCATTTTGAAAAGGCGATTCACGATCGAAGCATGAAGTGGTGATCGGGACATTTTTTCGATGACAATTCCGCGGATCAGCTCAGTCCGGCGTCCGTTCTCGTTGAACTCCCCAAGCTGATGATATTCCGCGACTGACAGCCGCGACACACGTTGCCGGACTTCGGGAATTTCGAGGATGGCGGTCATGTTCAGAACGTAGGCCTCGACCGCTTGTCTGTCATTTGCGGAAGGAGCATCACGATCCGCGAATGAATCATAAGAGATCTGGCTTGGAAATTCCCGGATGGCGATGGACGTGGCCGCTACGCTTTACCCCAATGCCTCAGCAGCGTGTCGGCCATGACGGAGGGCGTCTCGGCGACCGCGATGCCGGCGGCGCGGAGGGCCGCGATTTTGTCGGCGGCGGTTCCTTTTCCGCCGGAAACGATCGCGCCGGCGTGGCCCATGCGGCGGCCGGGAGGCGCGGTGGCTCCAGCGATGAATCCGGCGATCGGCTTGCGGCAATGCTCGGCAGCCCAGGCGGCGGCTTGTTCTTCGGCGTCGCCGCCGATTTCGCCGATCATGATGATCGCCTCGGTCTCGGGGTCGTCGTTGAACATTTTCAGGACATCGAGGTGCGAGGTGCCGTTGACCGGATCGCCGCCGATGCCGACGCACGTCGATTGGCCGAAGCCGCGCGAGGTGAGCTGCCAGACGGCTTCATAAGTCAGCGTGCCGCTGCGCGAGACGACGCCGACGTTCCCTTTTTTGTGAATGTAGCCGGGCGCGATTCCGATGCGGCAGCCGCCGTGCGACTGCGGGCCGGTGCCGGGCGTGACGAGGCCGGGGCAGTTCGGGCCGATGAGCCGCGTCTTCGCGTCGCGCATCGCGGCTTTGACGCGGACCATGTCGTTGATGGGGATGCCTTCCGTGATCGCGACGACCAGATCGAGGCCGGCCGCGACGCTCTCGAGGATGGCGTCCGCGGCGAATGCGGGCGGGACGAAAATCACGGAAACCGTCGCGCCGGTCTGGTGCGCGGCGTCGCCGACGGTGTCGAAGATCGGCACCTTTTTCTCGCCGTGCTCAAAGGTCTGCCCGCCTTTTCCGGGTGTGACTCCGGCGACGAGTTGCGTGCCGTAATCGAGCGAAAGTCTCGCATGCCGCGAGCCGAAGTCGCCGGTGATGCCTTGAACGAGGATGCGGGTTTGGGGAGTGACGAGGATGGCCATGAAAAAAAGGAATTAGTGATTGTGCGGCTTGCGTTTGTGGATGCAGAGCGAGTTGCCGTCGGGGTCGAAAATCATCGCCATGTGGCAGACCGGTGTCGGCATCGGCTCGATGCGGAACTTCACGCCTGCGGCGCGCAGCTCCTCGATCGCGACGTCGAAGTCCTCGACCTCGAGCGCCACGCTGCAACCGTCCGGATTCGGCTTGAACGACTCGTGGGCGCCGATGGCCAGCGTGTGCGGCCCGATCTCGTATTCGACCCACCCGCCCGTGTCACTGAGGTGTTCCATTCCGGGCTTTAAGCCGAGCAAGCCTTCGTAAAAAGCGCGGGCCCGCGGGAGATCGGTGACGGCGTAGCAGGAGAACGCGACTTCGAGAATTTTCATGGTTCAGGAGTTGGCGGAGGACGATGCGGGGTTCGGGCGCTCTTTCGAATTGCGTCCAATTGAACAACGGCAGCCCGGTCATGCTCCCGACCGGCGATTTGTTTGGCGGCGATCAGCGCGTCGATATCGATCATGAGAAAGTCCGCGTTTGGAACATGGACATGCACGCTGCGCGCTCGAACCTCGTCAAAACCACCGATCCCCTCCACATGACCCAGGAAATCGACGCGACCGATGTCCGTTCCGATGTAAAGATTTTTCAACCCGCGATGGAACGTCTCGGTGACGACGAATGGCAGGTTTTGAGGAGTGAGCTGGTGATACGGGTGGAGGTCGGCAAGCGCGTTTACGATCCGCTTCAAGTTTTCCGCCGTGAACGGACAGCAGACATCGACGTCTTTCGTCATCAGGCTGACGCCGTACAAGATGGCGGCGTAGCCGCCGATGAGGACGAACTCGACCTCGGAATCGACGAGCCGTTTGATGATCGCTTCGAGATCAGACGTGCGCGCCAATTTTCGCATTTTGAAGCAACCATTCCACCTGCCGGAGCGCGGCGCGATGTTCCCGGATTCGTTGTTCAACACCGCTCGCCAGCGTCCCAGCGACGAGCGTCATGTCCCAGTCCCTCGCTGCTTCAATCCACGCATCGTTTCGATCGTCAACCTCGCAAGGCGCAAGCAATTGCTCGGAAAGTTTTGCGGAGTTTGACCTCGGATTCATGCGCAGAAATTTACGCCGCTTTCACTGCCGCGACCACTTTCGCCGCGGCGTCGGCGAGGTCGGTGCCGGAGATGATGGTGAGGCCGCTGTCGGCGAGGGTTTGCTTGCCCGCGGCGACGTTGTTGCCCTCGAGGCGGACGACGAGCGGGATGGAAATGTGCGTCTCGCGGGCGGCGGCGACGATGCCGTTGGCGATCACGTTGCAGTCCATGATGCCGCCGAAAATATTGACGAGGATGCCCTCCACTTTCGGGTCGCTGAGGATGATCTGAAATGCGCTGGTGACCTGCTCTTTCGTCGCGCCGCCGCCGACATCGAGGAAGTTCGCGGGGCTGCCGCCGCAGTGGCCGATGATGTCCATCGTGGCCATCGCGAGGCCGGCGCCGTTGACGAGGCAGGCGATGTTTCCGTCGAGGCCGATGTAGTTCAGCGCGTGCTCGCTGGCGGCGACTTCGCGCGGGTCTTCCTCGGATTTGTCGCGCATGGCCACGATCTCGGGCTGCCGGTAAAGCGCGTTGTCGTCGAAGTTGAATTTGGCATCGAGCGCGAGGAGCTGGCCGTCCGGCGTGACGACGAGCGGATTGATTTCGATCTGCGAGCAGTCGCGCTCGAGGAAGAGCTTGAACGTCGCGAGAAAGAGCTTCGTCGCCTGCGTCATCAGCTTGCCTTTGAGCCCGAGCGCCGCGGCGATTTTGCGCGTCTGGTGCGCCTGCAAGCCGAGCAGCGGATGCACCGGTTCGCGCATGATTTTCTCCGGCGAATGCTCGGCGACGTGCTCGATGTCCATCCCGCCTGCGGTGCTCGCGATGACGACCGGCGCGCTGCTCGCGCGGTCGAGCAAGATGGCGAAGTAAAGCTCGCGCTCGATGTCCACCGCCTCGACGACGAGAAGCTTGCTGACGAGCTTCCCCTCCGGCCCGGTCTGATGCGTCACGAGCGTCTGCCCGAGCATTTTTTCCGCGATCTCGCGCGCCTGTTCCGGCGTGTCGCAGAGATGCACGCCGCCTTGAAATCCATTTGTGAAAGTGCCCTTCCCGCGACCGCCGGCGTGGATCTGCGCTTTGACGACGATCTTCTTCCCGGCAAGGCTGCGAGCCACTTCCGCGGCTTCGTCGGCAGTGGAAACGACGCGCCCTTTCGAGCTCGCGACGCCAAATTTTTCGAAGAGTTCGCGGGCCTGGTATTCGTGGATGTTCATTGGAAAAAATTCGTGCTTCCGGCGCACGGCCGAAGACGTTTTTGCGTTGTAAGAATCCGCCGCGTACTCGGCAACGGAATTCCAATTTTTCGAGCTCAGGTGAATCGGGAATCACTCCGCCGTGATCGCGACAAGGAATGGCGCGGCGTCCGTTTTCGCGGAGAGGAAGCCAATGAAATTCACAGCCATCTCCGGGTGCGGACTTGCCACTTTATTTCACGTCGTGCCCGGCTGGGCTCAGTGCTTCCTTGCGCAGGTTGAGCAGGCGCTCGCGGACCACTTCGTCGTAACCGGAGCGGTGCATCGTCGCCAGCGCCTTTTCTGCGGCCTCGGCGGCGGCGGGGTGTTCGCCCGCTTTGTCGGCGAACTCGCTGAGCAGCCACTGCGAACGCCAGTCCTCCGGGTCGAGCTGGACCGCCCGGCGCGCGGCGGCGAGCGCCGCTTCCGGTTGTCGGCGCTCGTCGGCGAGAAGAGCGTGCGCGCGTCGGAGCGAGGGCTCACGCGGGCCGAGCGGCGCGGCTTGTTCGAGCAGAAATTCGAGATCCTCGGGAGGCCGCGCGTTGAATGAAGTTGCCTTCATGAAAAGCAGTTCGACGTAGCGCCCCCATGCGCGCGGATCATGCGGCTCCATCCTGGCCAGCGCCGCGAGCGCACGGTCGGAATCGATTTCGGTCACGAGCGTGGCGTAATCCGCAAAGCCCATCTGCGACGAGGGCGAGATGGAGCGCTCCGCGTGGCTTGCGTAAAACCACCGCGCGGTGCGCGAGAAAAGGTCATCGCCGGAAATCGATGCGAGCTTCGTGGCGACGACGGCGCATTCCGCGGCGCCGATGCGGTGGAGCATTCCCTGCACATCGAGCCGTTGCGCGGCGACTGCTTCGGCCCATTCGGCGAGCCACGCGGGCGGCGGCGTATTGGGCGCGGGGACATCCCACGCGAGCGCCATCCCGGCACCACCGCCCAGTAGTCGGGTCCCGTCGCGGGTCCAGCGGATGTAGTAAGCGACTGGATCGCGGTAATTCCGACCGCGTGCATAAAGCGGGAGCCGGTCGGAGATGGGCCGCCCCGTCTGGCGGTCCCACAGCCGCACGCTGCCGTCGTGCGAAGTGGTCGCGAGCCGCTGATTGTCGGGGCAAAATTTCACCTCGAAGACCGGCTGCTCGTGCACGAGCGGCTCCGCGATTTCGCGACCTTCCGGGATCGACCAGAGGCGCACGCTTTCATCGGAAGACGAAGTCGCGAGCGCGCGATCATCGGGGCTGAAATCCATCGACGTCACCGCGGTGCGATGTTGCATCCACGGGGTGACCGGCTGGCCATCCGCGATCCGCCAGACGCGCACCCGGCCGTCGATCGAGCCGGCGGCGAACATCGTTCCGCTCGCGTTGAGCGCGAGCGTCTGCACCGGCGCGCTGTATTCCGCATCGGGCGCCGACGGCTGGCCGGTGGACGTGTCGAAGATGCTCGCGACGTAACGCTTTCCCTCGATCAGCACGGCGCGCGCGCCGTCGGGTGTGAGGGCGCAGGTGGTGAGGCATTCACCGATGGGCGGGACGCGCTGCGCCCCTTTTTTGAAGTCCCAGATTTGCGCGTGGCCACCCGCGGATTCCATGACGAACAGCGAGTCGCCGGCGCGTGGGAAAAACAGTCCGCCGAGCCACGCGTGCGTCGGCAGAGCGGGGCGTGCGCTTTTGCCGGTGCGCGCGTCCCAGACGCGGATTTGCTGATCCTTTGTGCCGCCGGTCAGGAGCTGATCGCCGGCAGGGTTGAAGGTGAGACACCACGAGGTCTCGCCGTGATCGACCGTGCCGACGCGACGCCCCGTTTTGAAATCCCAAATGGTCGCGCCATGATTGTCCGAGACAGCGAGCAGCGACTCGTCTGCATTCAGCACGAAGGGCGGGAAAAAAACATCGAGCCCGAAGAGCATCGGATGCGCTTCGGACGCCGCGACCTCCCACAGCGTGACCGCGCCCGCCGCGTCTCCGATGGCCACGCGCGTGCCGTCGCGATTCAAGCTGGCGCACTCCACGCCTGCGCCGGGGCGGATGCCGGCGCAGACCGGAATGCCGGTCGCGACATCGCGCACGCGCACCGCCTGCTCCGTGCGCGAGAGCAGCCGCGCGCTGTTCGCGCTGTAGCGCACGCCGCCGATCATGGAGCCCTGCGGCCACGCGCTTCCGCGCTCCTCGCCGTGGTCGGCGGAGAAAAAGCGAACGGTGCGGCTGAGCGTCGCGACCGCGAATGTTTGTCCGGCGGGGTTCAGGTCGAATCCGGCGATCTTTTCGTGAGCGTCGATCGTCCACGGCAGGCGCTCGCCTTTCTCGAAATCGAATCCACCCACGAACGAAAAGCCCTTGTAGAAAAGCCGCGAGCCGTCGCGCGAGAAGGTGAGCGAGCTGGCGACGCCGTCGGTCGCGAGCGTCCGCTCGATCCGCTGCGATTCGATGTTCCAGACGACGAGCTCGTGCTGGTCGGTGCTGACCGCGAGGCGCTTGCCGTCGGGGTGAAGGGCGAGGCCTTCAATGCGTGCATCGGTTTTTAGCTCCGCCACCGGTTGCCCGGTTTCCACGTTCCAGACTTTTACGTCCGGGCTGCGTGTGACGGTCACGATCCGCGCGCCGTCCCCGAGGAATTGTGCGTCGGCGAAATCGCGATGCGGGAGGCGGCCCGGATGCACGAGCGGCGGAGTGATCGCTTTGAGTGTCCGTGTTTCAAAAACCTGCGAATCCTGGCCAATCGCCACGAAACGGCTCCCGTCGCCGGTGAAACGGATGCCTCGCAGGTCCTCGTCGTGTGCGACCGCGACCGGCGGGGCGAGCGACAGTTCGGTCGTTGTGTCCCACGCGTGGATGCGATCCTTCGTCACGCTGATCAGCGTCTTGCCATCCGGCGACCATTCGGCGGCGAAGACGGAGCTACCGTGTTCCAGCGGCTTCATCAGCGGACGCGCGAAACTGCGGTCGCGCAGCGCGGAGACGAGGCGCGCGGCGGTGAGTCGATCGCCGGGCTGGCGGCGCAGCACCGCGGCGAGATACGCGAGCCCGCCGGGCGCATCGTCTTCCTCGAAAAGTCGCTCCGCGTGCTGGAGCTGCATGCGCGTGAGCATCTCGTCAGATTTCGCGTGCGCGGCGGTTTCCGCCTGTGTGCTGCGTTCCGCGCGTGCGCGGCTCTCATGCGCCGCGCGGGCTTGGTGAAAAGCGAACGCCGCAAGCGCCCCGACGAGCGCGACGACGACGAGAGCCGCCCCCGCCGCGCGCAGGATTCCCCGGCGAAAGGCGCGCTTCTCGAGCCCGGCCAGCCGCGCCGCCTCCACCTCGCGCGCCGCCCCGCGCAGTGGCAACGCGCGCAGATTCACTGCCAGCGCGGCGGGTCCGGCGAAACGTTTCTGCGGATCGCCGGCGACGCATTTTTGGATGTCCTCCCGCAGCAGCGGGTCGGTGATTTCCTCCGCCCAGTCCGAGGTCAGCGGTTGCGCGAGATCGCCGCGGATCAACTGCCAGAGCACGACGCCGAGCGAATAGATGTCGCTGCGCGTCGTCGCGGGATGCCCGGCCACGAGCTCGGGCGCGAGATACATTTGCGTGCCGGTCGCGGAGCCGGAGATCATCGTTTGCGTGAAGCCGAGGCGGGTCACGCCGGCGAGCGCTTCCTCGCTCACCACCTGGCCGATGCCGAAGTCGGTGAGCTTCGCGCGCGGCTCCGCGCTGTCGTCGGTGAGCAAAATATTCGACGGCTTCACGTCGCGATGAATCACGCCCGCGTCGTGCGCCGCTGGCAGCGCGTCCGCGATTTGCGCGACGATTTCCAACCGCGCGGCGAGCGGCACCTCGGCCAACGGGCGCGCGGCGGACCACTCCGCGAGGTTCGGCCCCGCGACGTAATCCATCACGAGGTAAAACGGTGGCTCGTCGAAAAACACGTCGTGGATCGCGACGATGCCGGGATGTTCGCCGACGCGCTCGCGCAGGATGCGAAAGAGCGTGACCTCGCGTTTCAGCGAGCGAACGCGGTCGGCTTTGAAGCAAAACTTGAAAACGCGCTGCTGCTTGAGCTGCTCGTGCCGCGCGAGCCAGACCTCGCCGAAGCCGCCTTCGCCGAGCGCGCGCTCCAGCACCCAGCGCGTCGCCGGCACGACCGCGCCCACCGCGGGACGCCAGCCGAGCACCGGCTCCTCGTCCGACGCGATAAAGCGATGCGCCTTTTTCGAATCGCCCGGCGGCGCGAGCGCGGCGCGTCCCGACTCGCCGACTTCGCAGACCTCGACCGGCTCCTCGACGCCTTTCATTTCGTAGCGCCCGTGATTGAGCCACGTCAGCTCGCCTAGCCCGTTGAGCTCCTGCCCGCGCAGCACCTGCCGCGCGTTGTCGAATGCAAAGCGCGAGAGCAAAATCTGGTCGCCATCGCCGAGCGACATCACCCGCGCGGCGGTGTCGATTTGGATGCCGAAAAGATCGCGATGCGGCTCGACGCGCTCGCTAATGAAGATCTCGCCGACGTGAATGCCGATGCGGTCGGAGATTGGGCGTTCGCACTTGGCCGCGAGTTCGCGCGTGGCCTTCTGCGCGAGCAGCGCGAAGTGCGCGGCATCGCTGGGCCGCGTGAAGACGATGAAAAACGAGTCGCCTGCGGTGCTGATTTCCTCCGCTTCGGGAAACTGCGCGAGGGTCTCGCGGAGCAGCGCGTGATGCTGCCCGATCAACTCGATGGCCGCTTGATCGCCGCTTGATCGCCGAGGATTTGCTTCAGCTTCGTCGAGCCGACGAGGTCGGTGAAAAGCATCGTGAGCAGCGCGATGCGATGCTTGCGCCGGAAGGCATCGACGCGCTCGCGGTCCGGCGAAACATTCGACACCGGACTCGTGCTCTTCACATCGGACAGCTCCGGACCCTGAGCTGGCTGCAGTGTGCTCACGTTATGCTACGAGCCGCTGCCGACATACTCCGCCGCGTAGGTCTCGAACTTCGCCGTCGAGCCGACCGCGGGAGTGCTTTCGACGTCGTAAACATTATTGCCGACGACCGACTGCGATTGCGTGTCCCAGATCATCACGGACTTCTGCGCCTTCGGCGAAGTGCGCTCGTCTTTCACGGTGTCCACCGCGATGTAGCGCACGCGTTTCTTTTTCAAGGTCGCCTTTTTCTCGACCGAAAGGCGGCCGTAATAAACTCGCGCGCGCTGCTCCGCGAGCTGCCGCTGCCGCTCGGTCGCCTGATGTTTCGCGATGACGTAAGTCGTCGCTGCGACGATCGCGCCGACCGCCGCGCCGGTCGCCAGCGAGCCCGCCGTGTTCATCCCCGCAGCGCGGGCGATCGTTCCCGCAGCGATGGCGCTCGCGCCGCCGAAGACCGCGGCGTTTTCGCCCGGAGTGAGGTTCTCGCAACCCGCGACGCCGAGGGTGATCGTCGCGAGCAAAACCGTGGATTTGATGGTGCCGGATTTCATGGTGAAGCCGGTTTTAAAGACGCCCCCGGGGCGAGGCAAGGCAAAGCCGGGCGCGCGTCCCGCGGACTCGCGCGCGGTCGCGGACTACTTCGCCGCGGGCACTTCGATGCCGTGCGCGCGGCACCAATCCGCCGCGAGCCGGTTCCCGGCGACCGCCGCTTTTTTATACCATTCCTGCGCTTTGAGTTGGTTCGCGCCGACGCCCATCCCGCCCTCGAAACAGAGCGCGTAGTAAAACATGCAATTGCCGTCGCCGATTGCGATGCCCTTCAAGAAAAGCTCCACCGCTTTCTTCGGATCGGCCTTCACTCCGTCGCCTTTCATGTAGAGAACGCCGAGGTCGCCGGTCGCCACGGCGTAGCCGCGTTCGTGCGCGCGAGAGAGGAGCTCGAACGCCTTTTTGAAATCCTTCTCCACCCCGAGACCCTGATGGTAGCAGGTGCCGAGGAGGTCCATCGCGTAAAGATTCCCGCCGTCCGCGGCCTCGCGCAGATACTCGATCGCGCGCCGTTCGTCGCGCTTCACGCCCTTGCCGCGCAGGTAGCATTCGCCGACTAAATACTTCGCGGCGACGTCGCCTTTGTCCGCCGCTTCTCGAAAGCAGAGGAACGCCTTCCCGAGGTCGCGCTCGCGGCCGGCGACGCCATTCGAGAGCATCAGCCCGAGCTGCCGCGTCGCTGCCACCTGCCCGCGCGCGGAAGCGGCGGAATACCAATTGAACGCGATCTCCGGTTCCGTTTTCCGGACCTCGTCGGCGAGGAACATCATCGCCGCGAGGATGTCGGCATTGGCCGCCTCCGTGATCAGCTCGCGGAGCGCGGGAAATTCGCGCGCGTTCACCTCGTCCGGGCGTGTCCGCAGGTTTTCGAGGATCGCGTTGAGATGCACTTTCGCGGTGTCGGTCTCGGGATGTTCGTGCGCGATTTTCAGCCACGCGCGGAGGCACGCGGGCCAGTCCTCTTTGGCCTCCACCGCGTCCGCTTCGCTGATCGCCATTTTCAGCAAATCCTGCCGCGTGGGCGGGGGCGGTGGAGCCGGTGTGGGCACAGGCACGGGCACGGGCACCGGCGTGGGAAGTGGCTTGGGCACAGGGATCGGCGGCACCTCGTCGATCTGCTGCGGCGGTTCTTCCGGCGCGGGCGCGACCGCCGCCGCCACTTCTTTTTTCGGCGGCTGCGCGAAATAATAGATCGCCGCGCCGGCCATCGCGGTCACGAGCACGATCGCGAAAATCGCGACCGGCATCCTGCTCGCGGGCCGGCCTGGCACCGCCACCGGAGGCGGCGCGACGGGCTCCCGCATCTGCGACCGCGACCCGTGCGAGGACGGCGGCGCGGGCACCCGATTCGCGACTTCCGCCGGAGTCGTCCGCGAGACGTGGCCCGTGCTCTCGTGGCGCTTCACTTCCAGCACGCCGACGCCCTCCAGCGACCGGTGAAATTCCCGCGCGCTCGGATACGACCGCGCCGGGTCCAGCGCGCGGCGCAGCACATCGTTCCCCTGCTCCGAAAGCGTCGCCAGCGGCGTGTAACGCAGCGCCCCACCCGAGCCGAAAGCCAGCGGCGCGACCGTCCCGCCGAGCAGTTCATACGCGATCGTCGCCAGCGCCTGGATGCAGCGCGTCCGCGTGTCCACCCCGCCCGCCGTCCCCTGCGGCGACGCCCCGGCGGCGATCGTCTGCCGCCCCGCCCACGTCTCCGATGCCGAGAGCTCCCGCGTCAGCCCCAGCGGATTCACCTTCACCGAGAATTCCGGCCACGACCCCACCGGCTGCCGCAGCCGCTCCTCCTTCGTAAAAACCGACCCGCCGCCGAAATGCACGAACACCTGATGCAGCGCCAGATCGAGCCGCTTCAGCCCCGCCGTCACCGCGGCATCCACGCCCTCCGCCGCCTGCGCGAGCAGCGCCAGCACTTCCTCCGCGTGCAGTTCGCGCCGCGCCCGCAGCAGCTCCAGGAGCGAAAAGCCGACCGTCCATTCCATCGCGATGAAGCTCGCCGTCTCCGTCGTCTCCAGCGCGTCCACCCGCAGCAAATTCGCGTGCCGCACCGCCGCCGTCCTTTCCACCTCGCGCTCCAGTTGGGTGTAAGTCGCCGCGTCCTCGCGCAAATCGCTCCCGAGCAAAAGCAGCCGCACCTCCGTCCCGCCCGTCAGATCCCGCGCGTGAAAAACGTGCCCCGTATTCGTCTCCCCGAGATCCTCGATGATCTCGTACCGCCCCGCCACCGTCGCCCCGGCCTCGAATTTCCCCCCCGCCATCTCCCGCGACGCATCGTCCAGCACCGTCGCGAAATTCTCCTCCCCCGCCACCGCCGCCGCCATCGCACTGCCGCCTCCCGCGATCGCCTCCGCGCACTCCTCGATCTCCCGCCGCAGCTCCACCGGCGTCTGCGGGCGCGCCGCCGGATCCTTCTCCAGCATCCTTTGCAAAAGCCCCGCCAGCGGCGCCGGCAGATCGCCCAGCCGCTCGAAAGGCGGCGGCTTCGACAAATGCTGACTCATCACCTGCGCCATCGACCCCGCAAAAGGCGTCTGCCCGCAAAGCATGTACCACAGCGTCACCCCGAGCGAATAGATGTCCGAGCGCACATCGATCTCCCGCTCCTCCAGTTGCTCCGGACTCGCGAAATGCGGCGTCCCCACAAACCCGCCCGACGACAGCGTCGCCGACAGCTCCTCGCTCTCCCCGACCCCCGTCGCCTTCGCCAGCCCGAAGTCGATCACCTTCGTCACCAGCTCATCATCCTCCCGCACCAGCATCAGATTCGCCGGCTTCAGATCCCGATGCACCAGCCCGTATTGCAGCCCCGCATTCAACGCGCGCGCCACTTGCGCCGCGATCTGCAACGCCACCGCCGGCGCCAGCGCACCCTGCCGCTTGATCAGCGCATCCACCGTCTCCCCATCGATGAACTCCATCGCATAAAAATACGCCTCCCCCTCGATCCCCAGATGGAAGACCGACGCCACATGCCGATGCCGCAGCTTCGCCGCCGACCGCGCCTCCCGGATGAAGCGCGCCCGCGCCACCTCACTATTCAGATACGCCCCATTGATCACCTTCAGCGCCACCGGAATCCGCAGGCTCGTATCGAACGCCTTGTAAGTGATCCCCATCGCCCCGCGCCCCAGCTCGAATGGCGACCCATCCTCCCGCGTCAGCACTTCATAGTGGTCGAAAATGAGAGTCTCAGGCATCGCGCAAGCCCCCCGACCTTGCCCGCCCGCCTCATCCCCCGCAACCCGCAAACGCCCGTCGCTACCCACCCGCCGGCTCGCACATCGGCCGCGTCGTCGCCGCGGGCAGTGCGCTCCCGGCCGTTTGCAAATCGACGATTTCCTCCCGCACCAGCTCTCAGAGCATGTGATACGTCTGCTCCTCCTCCGCGCCGTCGCAGACGCCGCGGGGCCTTGCGCACCGCCTCCCCGAGCTCCCGTCCGCTGCGCGCAAACTGCCCACCGCCCCAACCCACGCCCGGACACCGCAAACCGCACCAGATCGGGGAAAGTTTCTCAGTCAGCAGCGTGTGTTGCTGCGTCGTGGGTGCGATCGGGGCGGATGATTCGCCCGGCAGCGAGCGCGGGCCCTCCTGCGCCGAGAGTCGCGAGGGCGTCTGGAGGGGTGGTTAAAAATGGAGGTGTTTGAGATCGCAGGAATAGGGGACGGGGCGCGGCGCGCGAGTTTGTTTGCCTTCCGGGCGACGCTCTTGTGCGATGCGCGCTCGAGAAATCATGGGTGCGAAACTTTTAATCCAGCCGGCGCGGGCGGCGGCGTTCGAGGTGCCGATCGGGAATACGGCGACGATCGGGCGGACGCGGGAGAATACGGTCTGCTTGAGCATGAGCCCGCTGGTGTCGCGGCAGCACGCGATCATCCGGTGCTACAATGGGTATCAATTCCAGATCATCGATCTCGGGAGCCGCAATGGGACTTATGTGAATGAGCAGCGGGTGGTGATGCCGGTGACGCTGGTCGATGGGGCGCGCATTCGGATCGCGGAGAACACGATTATTTTCGCCGAAGAGCTGGACGAGCAGGACGGGGAGCATCTCGAGCTGACCGTGGCGGGGACGACGCTGGAGAGCCGGCCGGTGGAGGCGCGGCCGGTGGCGATGCTGGTGTGCGATATCCGCGGCTTTAGCACGATGTCGGAGCTGGTGCCGAGCGGGGAACTGGCGCAGGTGCTGGGGGTGTGGTTCCGCGAGACGGGGAATGTGGTGGCGAAGAGCGGGGGGACGATCGACAAATTCATCGGCGATGCGGTGCTGGCGTACTGGGGCGGGGCGCACGATGGGCCGGCGGATTGCGGGGCGGCGTGGGAGGTGTCGCAGAAGCTGCTGGCGCTCGCGGCGGCGCGGGGCTGGCCAAATGGCGACCCTTTCCGCGTGGCGGTGGCGCTGCACTACGGGCGGGTGACGTGCAGCAATGTGGGGGTCGCGGCGGAGCGCGATGCGACGATCATCGGCGATGCGGTGAATACGGTCTTCCGGCTGGAGGGGATGGCGAAGGAGCTCGCGCAACAGCTCGTGCTGTCGGGGGAGTTCGCGGGGCATCTGCCGGAGCCGCGGGGGTGGCAGGATTTCGGCGAGCGCGCGCTGAAAGGGAAGCAGCAGCTCGTGCGGGTCTTCGGAATGGCGGAGCTGCCAGCGGGCTCGACGGCGAACGGCAGCGGCGATTGCAGCGGCCTCGGGACGGTCTGAGCGGCGCTACTTTCGCTCGCGCCTTTTCAGCGCGAGCCAGGCGGCGGCGTAGGTGCCGATGGCCCAGGCGCCGTGGCCGAGGAGCGCCCAGGTCGCAGGGCGGCGGCGGGCGAAGGTGTCGCGCGAACCGAGCTCCCGGTCGGGGTCGAGATTGCGATACGACTGCATGTGGTCGCTCATGGTTTGCCCGCTGAGCTGCCGCCGCCAGAGGAAGCTCGTGTCCATCATCACTTGCGCGGAGTAGCTGGGCATGAGGCGGCTGACGCGGCGGACGAGGCCGGTCATTTCGCTCGCCGGGACGGTGAAGCCGGAGAAGACGATCTGCGGGATGAGGATGAGCGGCACGATCATGACCGCCTGCATGACGCTGCCCGAAAGCGCGGAGATGGCGGAGCCGATGCCGACCGCCGCGAGGGCCGTGCCGAGCAGGGCCGCGAGCTGCCAGCCGACCGCGCCGTCGGGGCCGTGCTCGCCGACGAGCAGGGTCGCATAGACGAGCATCGCCTGCGTGGCGGTGATGGCGGTGAGGAAGATGAATTTGCTCGCGAGATAGGCGTGGGTGCGGACGCCGACGAGGCGCTCGCGCCGGTAGATCGGGAGCTCTTTCACGATCTCCTGCGCGGCGTTGCTGCAGCCAAACCAGAGCGTGGCGAGGTAGGCGAAAAACATCACGAGCGGGGTCTCGTCGGTGACCCACGAGACGAGCGCGCCGATGACCAGCGGCTGGCCGAGGAGGATGGCAAAGTTCCGCCAATCCGAACTCAGGATGGCCCACTGCCGCGCGAGGAGGATGGGCAGGGTGCGGGGCCGGAGATCCTGTGCCCTGGCTGTTTCCCGCGGGGTGTCGGTGGCGGGCGGCGGCGGGATGGCCGCGCTTTTCTCGAGGAAAGCGCGCTGCCATTCCGGCGCGGGGCGCGCGAGCAGTTCGTCGTAGAGGGCGTTCAGTTTCGCGACGCCGAAATATTCGCGCGCCTCCTGCGGCGAGCCCTGAAAGGCGAGGCAGCCGCCGACGAGGATCACGAGCTGATCCATGAGGTAGGCGTTCTCCATGACGTGCGTGGTGCAGATGATCGTGCAGCCGGTGTCGGCGAGATCGCGGAGCAATTCCATGAGCTGGAATTCCGTGGCCGGGTCGAGGCCGGAGGTCGGCTCATCGAGGAAAAGGATGGACGGTTTCGAGAGGAGCTCGACGCCGACGCTGACGCGCTTTCTCTGCCCGCCGGAGAGCCGCGCGATCGGGACATCGCAGCGCTCGCGGAGGCTCAGTTGCTCCATCGTTTGCACGAGCAGCTTTTGCATCTCGAGCGGCGGGGTCGCGCGCGGGAGCCGCAGCCGCGCGGCGAAGCGCAGCGCCTCGCAGACCGTGAGCTCGGGATGGACGATGTCTTCCTGCGGGACGAAGCCAAACGACGGCGTCGCCTTTCCCTCATAAATATCCGAGCCGTCGGCCAAAACCGCCCCGCTCTCCGGCTGCCGCAGCCCCGAGATCGCGTTCAGCAGCGAGGATTTCCCCGCGCCGCTCGGGCCGATGATTCCGATGAAACGCGAGGGCGGAAAGGCGATCGTGAGGTCGTCGAGGATCGTCTGCGCGCCGACTTTCTGGCGGACCCGGACCGCGCGGAGCGAGCCGCCGGCGGCGTTGGCGACGCGGATCAGCGCCTGCCCGTCGAACTGCAAAAAGCACGGCCCGATCTGCAGCCGGTCGCCGACCGTCAGCTCGTGCTCGTCGAAGCGGTGCCCGTTCACGAATGAGCCGGTCGTGCTGTTCAAATCGACGACCACGCAGCCGCCGCCGGACCCCGGCAAAACTTTCGCGTGCCGCCGCGAAACCGCCGGGTCGTTGATCACCACCTCGGCGCCCGGGTCGCGCCCGATCACGGTCTCGGCGGTGATTGCGATCCGCTCCGACGGGACGCCGCGGACGAGCATCATCGCGGGGCGCGCCGCCGATTCTCCGGGAGAAAAAGCGGGCGCTTCCCCGAGCCCAAACTCGACGACCACCGGCCCGAGCTGCACCCGGTCGCCGCTGTGCAGCTCCGTCTCCGCGACGATGCGCGCGCCATTCACCGCCGTGCCGCAGACGCTCCCGAGATCCTTCACCACACAGCGCGCGCCGTCCCAGATGAAGGCGCAGTGCTGCCGCGAAACCTCGACGTGCCCGAGCACCAAATCCGCCTCCGGCGAACGCCCCGCGATCACCGTCCCCGGGACGAGCGCGAGCACGCGGGCGGGGACTCCGGCGACGATGGCGAGGTAGGGCACGGGGAGTTTTGCGAGTTGCGGATCGAAAGCTTCGTCATCCTGAGCGGAGCGCCAGCGAAGTCGAAGGACCTCTTACTTTTCTCCCCTGCGGCGCGCGCATCGAGGAGGTGGAAAAGTAAGAGGTCCTTCGACTTCGTTCCGCTGCGCTGCACTCCGCTCAGGATGACAGTATTTGCACGCGACCTTCGACCCCGTCACGGCAGCACGGCCCACACTTCGACGGTCCGATTCTTCTCCAGATTCTTCTCGTCGAGCAGCGTCGAGGCGCCCATCGCGACGGCGTGCATCACATTCACCACGCCGCATTTGTCCCGCATCGCGGCGAGCACGGCGTCGGCGCGGGCTTGGGAAAATTCGATGTTCTTCTGCTTGTCGCCTTTCGGGTCGGCATACCCGAGCACCACGAAGACCGCGGTGGCATCATCGCGAATCCGCAAAAGCTCCGGCGAATCAACCTGCGTTTTCAGCGCCGCGATGTCCGCCGCCACGAGCGTCGTGCGCCCCGAGCCGAACGGAATCGTCAGCACTTTTCCCATGCTCCGCGCCCGCTCCACGCTCGCGTAAAGCTTGTCTTTGTTGTTCTGCGTGATGTTCGGCATCACGTCGATGCGCGCGAGCACGTCGGCTTTCACGCGCTGGTTCTCGGAATTCTTCGGGCTCAAATCGATCTTCGCCGGCGAGGTGATCACGGCCACCGGCTCGGGCGGCGCGGGAGTCGGGGGCTGCGGCGCGGGCATGGGCGGCTCGATTTTACGCACCGGCTCCTCGCGTGGCTGCGCCGCGGGTGGCGGCGTGGACATCGGCTCGGGCGTCGATTTTGCAGCCGCGACCGCTGACGGCTGCGGCGATTGTTTCTTCGACCAAAGTGATTTCCCAAAGACCAGCCCGAGCACGAGAGCCAGCAGCAGCAGCCCGCCGCTGATCATCAGATTCATCGGCAGCACGCGCGAACGCGGCGCGATTTTCACCGGCTTCCCGCACTCCGGGCAGACGAGCGCGCTCCCTTCCTCGATCTCGATTTCCTCCCCGTGATACGCCCGCAGGCACCCCGAATAATTGTGGCACTTCGTCGTGACCTTCATGCGCTGGGTTATAGTTTCGCCGATTCCCTCGCCGCGAGCAAAATGCGCTTCGTCACTCCGCCTCGCGCATCCATTCCGCGAGGTCCGGCGGCAGCGGCGATCGCCATGCGAGGCCGAGCTCGGGAATTTTGAGCGACGCCGAATGCAGCGCGTGGCGTGGCAGGAGCAGCCGAGCGGCGAGGGCGGGCGTCCAGCCGGTGTCGATGAATTCGAGATAACAGCCCTCGTCCGGTCCGTAGATTTTATCCCCGACGACGGGATGCCCGCGGTGCGAAAGATGGACGCGAATCTGGTGCATCCGGCCCGTCTCGGGAAAGCAGCGGACGATCGAAAAACGGTCGCCATTCGAGGTCGCGCGCGTGAACCGCCGCTCGACCCGGAAGCGCGTCCGCGACGCCGCGCCAGCGGGGTGCGCCATGCGTTTCAGATAAATGCGCGAGAGTTCCTGCGTCCCCTTTCGGAGCAGCGGCGCATCGACCGCGAATTCGTCCTCCGACGGCCAGCCCCACACGATCGCCAGGTATTCCTTCTCGATCGCGCGCCGCTCCATGAGCTGGTGAAAAGTCCGCGCCGCGTCGTGCGATTTCGCGATCAGCGTCAGCCCGCTCGTCTCGCGATCGAGCCGGTTGATGATCGAGACCTGCCCGCCATTCACGATCTCGAACGCCAGCAATTCCCGCAGCCCATCCCACAACGTGAAGCGCCCATTCGGCCGGCTCGGATGGACCTCAATCAGCGGCGGTTTGCCGACGACGATGAAGTCCTCGCTCTCCGCGATGATCTCGAAAGTGAGCTCGTTCTCCGTCATCGCTCGCTCGTCGCGAACGCACTCGAAATCACGCTGCGACGTTCCAGGAAACCCGCTCGTAAATCTGCGCCAGGGTGAGCTCGCAGTCGATCGCGCCGAGGTAAATCACGTCCTCTGGCTGTCTCCATTGCATGATTTCCCAGTTCGCGCTTTTCCGGCGATAGACCGTCACTTCCATCCGATCCTGCGCAACGATGCAGTAATACTCGAGCGACTCGATCTTGAGGTAATTGATGCGCTTTTCACGGAGGTCCAGAGTCTGCGTGCTCGGCGAAAGCACTTCGAAAATGGCCGATGGGAAATCGCGGTAAAACGGGTCCAGCTCCTTCTCCGGCTCACACGCGACCACGACATCAGGGTAGTAAAATGTGATTTCGTGGTTCGGCATCATCGGTGGAATTTGCACCTTCATGTCGGACGCGAAAGTCTGACATTTTTTGCCGCGAAGCTGGTTGTGCAATTCGGCGAGAATATTTGCTGCGATGAGTCCGTGGTCCGCGCTTGCGCCCGCCATCGCGAACACGCGGCCTTCGACGTACTCGTGTTTGATCGGCGAAAGTTTCTCGCCTTCGAGATACTCTTCCGGGCTGATCCAGAGTGCTTCTTCGCGGAGTGCAGTCATGGAAGTGAGCGTAGGTCGCGAGCTGGACGAGTCAAACGACGCGTCCGTGCCGGAATTGTGTTTTGAATTGTAGGGCGACCGCTTCGGTTGCCCAAGCAGGCGGACCACCCGCCCGACAGTTTTCAACGAACCATCATGTCCCGTGGACGCGCGCGGCGACTTTCAGCCGGAGCGCGTTGAGTGCGATGAAGCCCGTCGCGTCGCTCTGGTTGTAGGCCTTGGTCGGGTCGGCCTCCATCGTGGCGATGTCGGGATTGTAAAGGCTCAGCGGCGATTTGCGCCCGGCGGCGATGACGTTGCCTTTGTAAAGTTTCAGCCGCACGACGCCGCTCACATTTTTCTGCGACTCGCTCACGAGCGCCTGCAACGCCTCGCGCTCGGGCGCAAACCAGAAGCCGTTGTAAACCAGCGACGCGTATTTCGGGATCAGCGAATCGCGCAGATGCATGACCTCGCGATCCATCGTGATCGACTCCATCTGCCGATGCGCGAAGTGCAAAATCGCGCCGCCCGGCGTCTCGTAAACGCCGCGCGATTTCATCCCGACGAAGCGGTTCTCGACCATGTCCACGCGCCCGCAGCCATGCTTGCCGCCGAGCTTGTTCAGCACGCGCATGACGCCGAGCGGCGAGAGCAGCGCGTGTCCGTCGGGGTTGAAAGTGACGCCATTTCCGAAGCCCAGATCATGCAGCAAACCGTCCAGCCCCGCGCCGCCGAGGCCGATGCAGTTGCCCTTTTCAAACAGCAACTCGAGGTGCTCCGCCTGGTCCGGCGCCTCCTCGGGCGAGACGCTGAGCACATACATGTCGCGCGCACTTTCCGCGCTCGCGTCGAACCACGGGTCTTCGAGGATGCCGCTCTCGAAGCTGATGTGCAGAAGATTGCGGTCCATCGAATACGATTTTTTCGCCGAGGCCTGGACGGGAATTTTGTTGGCCTCGGCGTATGCGATCATCTCCGCGCGGCCCGGAAAAGTTTCGCGGAAACGCTCCTGCCGCCACGGCGCGATGACTTCCAATTCCGGCGCGAGCGCCGCCGCCGTGAGCTCGAAACGCACCTGATCGTTGCCCTTCCCCGTCGCCCCGTGCGCGACCGCGTCCGCCTTTTCCGCGCGCGCGATTTCGACCATCCGTTTCGCGATCAGTGGCCGCGCGATCGACGTACCGAGAAAGTATTGCCCCTCGTAAATCGCGCCCGCCTGGATCATCGGGAAAATGAAGTCGCGCGCGAATTCCTCGCGCAGATCGTCGATGAAACATTTGCTCGCGCCGGTCCGCAGCGCCTTGTCTTCCAGCCCATCGAGCTCCTCCTCCTGCCCGACATCCGCGCAAAAAGCGACGATCTCCGCGGAGTAGGTTTCCTTCAGCCAGGTGAGCAGGACGGAGGTGTCGAGACCCCCGGAATATGCGACGACGATTTTCATAAATGGGCGCGAGTTTTAGCGGCGGCGGCGTGCGCTGGAAACCGCGATTTTCGAGTGCGGCCGGGGTCGCGCGCCAAGGCTCGGAGAAGTAGGAAAACAGGAAAACAGGAAAACGGGAAAGGGGCTTCGAAGCGCGGACGGAGCCGCGCGCTCCAGTGTCAGTGCTGGAGGGCGCGGCTCCGACCGCGCCTTCGAAACTCCCTTCCTTCGATTCCTGTTTTCCTGTTTTCCTGCTTCTCCGTCGCAACCGCCTGCAACTTCTCACCCGTGTTTTTCATCCCCGGCCCGACTGCTTCGGGAAAATCTGAGCTGGCCGTGCGAGTCGCGGAGCTCTGCGGCGCGGAGATCGTCGGCGCGGATGCATTCCAGATTTACGCCGGGCTCGACCTGCTCACCGCCAAGCCGTCTGCCGAATTGCGCGCGCGCGCGCCGCATCATCTGGTCGGCGAGATTCCGCTGACGCAGCCTTTCGATGTCGCGCGCTACGCCGCGCTGGCGACGCAGCGGATTGCGGAAATTCACGCCCGCGGAAAACGCGCGCTGATCGTCGGCGGCACCGGTCTTTACGTCCGCGCGCTGACGCACGGACTCGCCGCGCTGCCGCCCGCGGACGCGGCGCTGCGAGCGGAATTCGAAGCACTGCCGCTCGCGGAGTTGGAGGCGCGTCTCCGCGCGCTCGATCCGATCGCCGCCGCGCAAATCGACCTGAAAAATCCGCGCCGCGTGATCCGCGCGCTCGAGGTCTGCGTGCTCACGGGCCGGCCGTTTTCCAGCTTCCGCGAGGAGTGGAAAACGCCGCTGCCAAACGTGCGCGGCGTGATCCTCACGCGCCCCCGTGCCGAGCTTCACGCGCGCATCGAGCGGCGGACCGAGGTGATGTTCGAGCAGGGTGTCGTGGAGGAAATTCGCGCCGCCGGTGAACTCGGTTCGACTGCCGCGCAGGCGATCGGGGTGCGCGAAATTCGCGCGCTGTTGGCGGGCGAAATTTCGCGCGCCAAGTGCATCGCCGACATCGCGCAATCCACGCGGCAATACGCGAAGCGACAGCTCACATGGTTCCGCCGCGAGGCGGCATTCGAGACGATCGAGCTGAACGCGACGGACGACCTCGACGCACTCGCCGTGCGGCTCGCGCGGCAAGTTTTGGAAGCGTGCAAAGTTCAGTCATCCTGAGCGCAGCGAAGCGGAGTCGAAGGACCTCTTACTTTTCCCCCGAGCGCAGGCGGTGGAAAGCGTCCGACTTCACCCGCCCCCTCCGCCCGCGGGGGAAATAGTAAGAGGTTCTTCGACTCCGCTCCGCTGCGCTCAGAATGACGGAACTTCTGAGGACCCGCGCATCACGAGCGCTTCAGCCGGCGCATCAGTTTGAAAAACCGGAGCGTGTCCTGCACCGGATGGATCTTACTTTTTTCGTCGCCGTAAACCGTGCTCACGGGCACCGCGGCGATGCGGCACCCGGCGCGCGAGGCGATGACGAGCATCTCGGTCTCGAAGTCGTAGCGGCTGCTTTCCGAGGCGCAGAGCGCGGGCGCGAGGTCGCGGTGGATCATGCGGAAACCACACTGCGTGTCGGGAATCGGCTGCCCGCAGGCGCGGCTGATTTGCGACGACATGAAGAGATTCGTCATCCGGCGCACGAACGGCATCGCCGCGAGATCGCTCATCCGGCTGCCGAGAATCATCTGCGCGCGGGAGCGATTTGCCTCCACGAGAAAGGCCGGGATTTCCTCGGGCAAATGCTGGCCGTCGCCGTCGAGAATCAGGATGTATTCGACGGCGCGCGCGCTGAGTTCGCGCAGACCGGTTTTGATCGCCGCGCCTTTGCCCTGGTTGATCGGATGCCGGATGACCTCGACGCCGGCGCCACGCGCGGCGGCCTCGGTTTCGTCCGTCGAGCCGTCGTCGATCACGAGCACCTGATCGAGTTGCGCGCGCGTCCGGCGCGCGACATCGGCGATGTGTTTCGCCTCGAAATATGCGGGGATCAACGCCGCGACATTCGTGCGGTCGAGCACCGGCGGCACCGCGCTCATCGCCGCACCGGATGGTAATCCGCGGCGTGATACGAGCTCCGCACGAGCGGCCCGGAGGCGACGTGATCGAAGCCCTTTTTGTAGCCGATCTCGCCGTAAATTTTGAACGTGTCCGGGTGAATGTAGGCGACGACCGGCAGGTGCTGCGGGCTCGGGCGGAGGTATTGGCCGATCGTGAAAACCTGCACGCCGACCTCGCGGAGATCGTCCATCGCCTGAAAAATTTCCGGCTCGGTCTCGCCGAGCCCGAGCATGATTCCGCTCTTCGTCACGAGCTCCGGCGCGAGCTCTTTCATGCGGCGCAGGACATTGAGTGAGACGTGATATTTCGCCCGCGAACGGACCAGCGGCGTGAGGCGCTCGACGGTTTCGATGTTGTGATTGAAGACGTCCGGCGCAGCTTCCGCGACCATTTGGAGGCACTCTTCCTTCGCGTGAAAATCGGGCGTCAAGACCTCGATCACGACCTCCGGATCGGCGGCGCGAATCGCCTCGATCGTCCGCACGAAATGCCGTGCGCCGCCGTCCCGCAGATCGTCGCGGGCGACTGCGGTGATGACGACGTGCTTCAATTTCATCCGCGTGACCGCCTGCGCCACGCGCTCCGGCTCGTCTTCCTCGAGCGCGAAAGGCTTGGCCGTCGTGACCGCGCAGAAGCCGCAAGCGCGGGTGCAGCGTTCGCCGGCGATCATGAAAGTCGCAGTGCCCTGGCTCCAGCATTCCCAACGATTCGGGCACTGCGCTTCCTCGCAGACGGTGTGGAGTTTCAGGTCGGAAATGAGCGCCTTCGTCGAAAAGAAAACGGGGTTCGACGGCAGCCGGACCTTGATCCAATCAGGCTTGCGGGTCTGATGGAGTGCCGGGTCGATTTTCGCGCAGGACATGAGGCGGCGGACGATAGGAGATCGCGGGGCGAAATCAACGGTCCTGCCGCGCGGCGGAGGCTTCGGCGAGGATGGGCGCGAGTTCTTCGGGCATGAAGGGCTTGATCAAATGGTGGCGGAATCCGGCGGCGCGGCTTTTGTCGCGATCGGAGTTCATGCCGAAGCCGCTCATCGCGACGGCGAAAATGGGGCGCTGCGCGGAGACGCGCTCGAGGAGCTGCCAGCCGTCGCCATCGGGGAGGCCGATGTCGCTGATGAGGAGATCGATTTCGAGCTGAGGAATCTGCGCGACGGCGCTCTCGACATCGCGCGCGATTTCGACGCGATGGCCGAGGAGTTCCAGGTACATCCGCATGTATTTGAGGGTGTCCTCGTGATTTTCGACGAGGAAGATTCGGAGCGGATGGGAGGCGGGAATCATGGCAGCGTGGGGAGTTCGACCGAAAAAATTGCGCCGCGATTTTCGCCCGCGCTCCTCGCGGCGATGCGGCCTGAATGGGCGTCGATGGTCGCCCGGGCGATGGCGAGGCCAAGGCCGAGGCCGCCGAATTCGCGGACGACTTGGGCGCTGCCCTGCTCGAAAGGACTGAAGATGCGGGGAAGCGCTTCCGGCGCGATGCCGATGCCGCTGTCGGTGATTTCGACGCGGATGAGCCCGCCGATATTTTCCGAACGAATCGAGATGCAGCCGGAGGCCGGAGTGAACTTCGCCGCGTTCTTGATGATGTTCCAAAAGACCTGTTGCAGACGCGCGAAGTCGCCGCGGACGACATAATTTTTCGCGCGGAGATCGGCCACGACATGATGGGATTTTCCCGCGATCTCGCCGGCGCAGATCTCGAGCGCGCGCGTGATGACCTCGTGAAGATCGATCGTCGAAAAAGAGAATTCCATTTTGCCGCGAGCGATCCGGGTGACGTCGAGGAGGTCTTCAATGAGACTCGCCTCGAGTTCGATATTGCGCCGGATCATTTGCAGCACCTCGCGGATCGGATCGGCGAGCGCGGGCTGCATTTGCAGTGCGGAGATGGCCATGAGGACCGGTGTGAGCGGCGTGCGCAGTTCGTGGCTGAGGACGGCGAGGAATTGGTCCTTGACGCGGTCCGCGGTTTCCGCCGCTTCGCGCGCGGACTCGGCGCTCGCGAGCGCGGCGCGGAGTTCGCGCTCGTGCTGGCGCAACGCGTCCTCGGCCTTTTTCCGCTCGTCGATGTCGAGCGCGATGCCGATCCAGCGCACGAGCTTGCCGTCCGTGTCGCAGACGGAAACGGTGCGGCCGAGGTGCCAGCGATAGACGCCGTCGTGCCGACGCAGCGGCAGTTCGATTTCAGCGCTCCGGCCGTCGATCATGGATTGTTTCCATGCGCGACCCACGGGTTCCTTGAACTCGGGATGAACCGCGGCGAGCCAGCCGAGATGTTTCGATTGCTCGAAAGTGAGTCCTGAGAATCGGCACCAATTCTGATTGCAAAAATCGAGAGCGCCGCGGGTATCCGCCGTCCAGACAATCTGTGGGGAGACCTCCGTGAGCACGCGGTAAAGCTCCTCGCTCGCCTTCAATGCCTCCTCCGCCCGGCGGATCTCCGTCGCGTCGTGGGCGAGCCCGAGCACCTGTCGCAGAGTGCCGTCCGCATCCCGCGAAAAAGCCACGGTCCGCGTGCGCATCCAGCGGTAGCGGCCATCGATATGGCGAATGCGATATTCCTGCTCGACGATGTCTCCGTCGGGACGTGCCGCGAGTTCCGCGATACGCTGCGCGGAAGCAGGAAAGTCTTCCGGATGAATGAGTGCGGCGAGCGACCAACCGCCGGATTCGGCGATGTCCTCGGCCCGGTAGCCGAGCATTTCCGAGAGGCCTTTGTTGGCGTAAACGCACCGGCCTTCCACGACATCGTAAACGTAAAGGACATCCGGCGTTGCCGCGGCGATGCGCTCGAAAAGACGGCGGCTGCGGGCGAGTTCCCGCTCGGCCAGCTTTTGCTCCGTGATGTCGAGGAACGTGCCGATGACGCCCCGCACGTTGCCGTGGGGATCGCGCAGGGGCGCGGCCGTGCCGTAGAGAAAACGGACGAGGCCATCGGGGAAGTGAATTTCCAGGGCACGAGAAACGACTTTGCCCGTGCGGCCCGCGGTGGGCATGGGGAGATCTTCGGGCGCGATGACGCGCCCCTCGCTCCGGACTTCAAACGGAAATGGAACCTGCCCTTCCGCCGGCGTGACGGTGAGCGAATCACCGGGAGTGGTGCGCGTGAGATCCCGGCCGGCCTGGTTCGCCGTGATGCTGTGACAGGCGGGATCGTGCGCGACGAAAACGCCTGCGGGCGCTGTATCCATCAAGGTTTCCAGCTCTTCGGCCCGCGCGCGGGCGACGGCTTCGCTGGTGCGGAGCGCCTCCTCGATTTCTTTGCGGGAGGTGACGTCGAAAGCCACTCCCGTGGCCCGGTAGGGTCTGCCTGCGCCTCCGAAAAGAGTCCTGCCGCTGGAGGCGATCCAGCGTGTCGTGCCGTCCGGCTGCACGCAGCGATATTCCAGCTCGAGCATTGTCGCATCGAAGACGGAGCCGATGGCTGCGGCATCGACGCGCGCGCGGTCGTTCGGGTGGAGGAGCGCGAGAAATCCGTCGTAATCGATCGCAGCTTGAGCCGGGATTCCATGAATCTCTTTGCAGCGCTCGGACCAATGGAATGCGCCCGTGGTCACGTCCCAATCCCACGTCCCGAGCTGCGCGGCATCGAGTGCGAGGCGGAGATCGCTGTCGCGTCGGGAAGTTCGTTCGAGCGCCTCTTTTTGGTTTCGCTCCTGCTGAAGGTGGAGCCGCAGCCGCTCATTCTCCTGCTGCAAAACGGCGAACTCCGCCCGAAGCGCCGAGTCGCCCATTGTCTCCGCAATTTTTGAGTGAGAAATCGCCGGGTTCATCGTTCCGCTCCAAGCCGTGGCGGATCATTCCGTGCTTTGAAAGCGGCGTCAACCGGAACGACGCACCTCGACCGGACGCAAACACGCCGCCGTCCCGACGCTTCAGAATCGACTTCGAATCCAGACGTAAAAAGGGGCGAGACCCGAGTCTCGCCCCTTTTGCAAATTCGACCGGGTGAAGGGCAGTTACTTACGGACTGACTGGCGTCGGCTCACCCGTCAGCACCGGGGGAAATCCCAGCGACCCGGGAAGGTAGGGCGAGGGGATTAGTTCCTTGATGGCCTCGAGCGGCTCTTTGAAGTCCTTGCCGTCTTTTGACCCGTCATGCTTCGCGCGTCGGGTGTCCCGCTCCGGCCGGTTTTCCGCGATCACTTCCAGAGAGGGCGCCACTTCGTAGCTGGCGAGTGAGAGGTCGCTGAAGGTGTTCAACTCGTGGAGCGCGAGGGGATCGGTTCCGTTGTCAGGCGTCCAACGAAGAAGCACTTGGGAGCCTTGCACCGCCGGAAAATCGGCTGCGGCGCGCGGCGTTGCTCCATTGAGGACGAGGCGGGCGGAAGGCGTCAGCCCATTTAAAGAAACCGCGCTCTCGGTCGAGGAATTCGCGGCTGCGGATGCGGGATTGCTGACCTTGATCAGTGCCGACTCGGTGGAACCAGTGGACGTGGTTTCCGCAGACCGGGAGACGACGAAAACATCCAGCGTGCCGGCTGCCTTCGTGTCGGCAAGCACCGCGACGCGCGTGATGGGACGACTCGTTTTACTCTCCAAAACCAAGCCGGATTCCGTGGTGGACGGGGCAAGGGTGACGCTGCTTTCGGGGTTGTCGTCGATGGCTTTCTGCCAGGTGCTGGATCCATCGCCGGAGTTAGCGTAGGCCACCCGGCTATTGCTGTAGAGTCCGGCGACATTGAAGCTCGTCTGGTTGTTGACGGTCGCACCGAAGACCACGTTTGTGTCGATCGGTTGATCGCGTTTGCGCACGCTGTAATTGATCGCTGGCTGATCTCCATACAGGTACAGGCTGTGGAGAGTGCCGGGATCTGCGATGTCGGTTTCGATCAGCAAATATTTGGCGAACCGGCTGAAGGGCTTCGTCAATTTTTTTCCGTTCAAAGAATCGAAGGGGACGTCTTTGGCGATCACGCTCCACGACTTTGCGCCCGGTGCCGCTGGAGCGTCGCCCGCGTAAAGCGTGACGAGGCCATTGGCTGCTCCGCCCGAGACACAGAAGTTTGTCAGAAGCTGCGGTTCCGAGAGGACGAGAAGGTAATCCTGCTTGCCCGGAAGCATTGGGTAGCCAGTCTTGACGTCATCGTCGAGCCAGGCGGCGGCGGCTTCGGTGGCGACGTAAGATTGATTCGTCGGCTCGAAGTGCCGCAGGTTTGTCCCGACATGCTGCCGGGCGAGATTTTTCGGATAGACCTGCAACTGCCGCGCGGCAGTGTCCGATTCGTTCGGGGTGCCGAAAGCGACTCCCGAGCAGGTGAAGGCAACAAGAGAGACCAGCGTTTTCGTCTTCATTTTTATTTTGCTAACGGTTCTGACTGAAGTTGGAAACCAAAATTTTCAGCCGCAAATAATTGCATTCAATCTGGAAATTGCAGTGACTATGGGTGTTTCCGCAGGCAAGGCAAACCCCTTTTTTTCACACCGAACTCATCGACATCGCGTGGAAACGGATGGTTTTTGTTTGGCAAGCCGCAGTCGCACCGGTATCGAAGGTGTCTGACCCTTCCCGACAGGCATTGCGCCGTTGCTGCATGCCGGCGGACATCTGGATACTTGGAATAAAGGCCCCAAAAACATACCGTGAACACCAAAGAAACTAATCCCGCCGAACACTCGAAGACCTCGCTCCCGAACTTTGCGGAAGGGCAGAAACTGGCTGGCTGCTATGTGCTGCGCCGCCGCGTCGATGCTGGAGGCGGGGTCGTCATTTGGCTCGCTCATGACCAGATTCTCGGCAAAGACGTCTCCCTGCATTTCGTCCCGCCCGAAGTCCGTTCCGCACCGGCCACCATGGATGCGGTGCGGCAGGAGGTGAAACGCAATCGCCAGCTCATCCATCCGAATATTTTGCGGGTGTATGACTTTGTCGAAGAGGCGGATTGGTCCGCCATTTCCATGGATTGGTTTGAAGGAGATTCACTCGCGGCGGTTCTGGCCCGGAAACCTGCGGGATTCTTCGAGCCAGTCGATATCAAACCCTGGATCGCTCAGCTCTGCGCAACCCTCGAAGATGCGCACAAAGTTCAATTGATTCATCGGGACATTTCGCCGACCAACCTCTTTTTGGAAAAGAGCGGGAAACTGCTCGTCGCCAATTTTGGAATCAGCCGCTGCGTGCAGGACGCTGTGGGCCGGCTTCGCGGTGCAGAAGATCCCGATTTAGGCGCGGCCTTCATGAGCCCGCAGCAACTCGATGGCGAGCGGGCGAGCAACGCTGACGACATTTATTCTTTCGGCGTCCTCCTGCATACCCTGCTCACCGGCGAGGCGCCGTTTTCCGGTCGCGACATCGTGGCGAAGATCCGTCGCACCGTGCCGTCGGCAATGGCCGAACGCCGCACGCAACTCAAAAAATCCGGCGGTCTCATCCCGTCGGCTTGGGAGAAGACGGTGGCGGCCTGTCTTGAGAAAAATCCCGAGCAGCGGCCGAAAAGCACGGCGGAAATCGCGTCCCGCCTGATGATCGAAAAATCAGCCACCGCCCTCGAGTCCGGTCCGGTGCTGATGCCAGTCGCCGAGCCGGCTCCGGTGGCTGCTTCCGGATCCCCGGCCCCGGAAAAATCCGCGATGCGACCAATCGACTTGCTTCGGGCAAAGGCGAAGGCCGCCGAAGGGACCGAGCCGCCGGCCATCCTCGCATTGCCGGCATCGGATATTCCCGCCGAACGTCCATTGAAAAACCCGGAGCGCCCCGGCGCGGAAAAGTCGGCCTCGCCACCAAAATCCGAACAGGACATCATCCCTGATCACTACCCGAGTTTCGAGCCGCGCCGCTCGGGATTTCCGCTCACCGGGCTGGCGGCCGCCGTTATTCTCATCGCCATTGGAGTTTACGGCACCTTTTTCTACACCAACGAGAAAGCGGGCACCTCCGGCTCGGATCCTGAAGTGGTCGATAGGGACTCCAACGAAATCAAACCGGTGACGAATCCGCTGCCTGATGAACCTCTCGCGGCAGATTTTGTTCCGGTCGCGCCGCCTGAGTTGACCAATGCCCCGCCGGTGAATGCCGCACCGACGCTTGCCGCGCCCAAACCGCCGATTCGCGTGGTGCAAAACACCACCAACGGCACCGCCAGAGTCATCCCCACGGCCAGCAACCCGGCGGTGGTCACCGGTGCGGAATCCGGTGCGGCGATGACATCAGCGACGCTGGAGAAAGCGAAGCAGGAAGCGGAGGCCGTTCAGAAGCTGCAACAACAAATGATCAAGGAGCAGCAGCAAGCCGAAGCGGCGGCGGCTGACGCCAAGAAACTCCTGGACGATCGAACCAAACTGGCGGCTCCGATTCAAAAGGCGGCAGTGGACGTCGCGGGCGTGCTCCAAAAACGCGATGAAGAAATGCGAGCTGCACAAGCCGCAGCCGATGAAGCGCAACGGATGGCTGCGGAAAAAACGCGGCTCGCGGAAGAAGCGAAAAAAGCGTTGGTGAGTGTGGAAGCCGACGGCAAGGAAAAGCTCGCCGCTCAACAGAAATCCGATGCCGAACTGAAGACATTGCAAAAAGCACTCGACGAGAAACTGAGCCTGGCCGCCGAGGCGCAGAAGGCCGTGGCCGAGGCCGGCACCCGGATGGAGGAGCAGAAAGCGGCCATCAAACGTGGCGAGCAAGAATTGGCAGACGCGAAAATGGCCGCGCAAAAAGCTGCGGAGGAAACGGCGCGGATGGCGGTGGAAAAAAGGCGTGCAGTCGAAACCGAGATCGAGGAAACGAAGCGGCTCTTCGCTGAAAAAATGAAAGCGTTGGAGGATATGTTGAACAAGAATTCGGCTCCTCCTCCTCCGGTACCGAATTCGGCACCCCCGTCACCGAGTCCGACGCTTGCCAAACCAGAACTTGCGCCTCCGAAGCCGGCGGCGATACTCAAGTCTCCGGTCGGTGTCGTCGCGCCGCCAGAAGCGACCTTGGCGATGAAAACTGAACCGGTGAAAGCGGTTGTCGTTTCGCCAGTTGAGCCCAAGGCACCGACCGCCCAGGCTGGTCTCGAGAACAGCCTCGGGATGAAGTTCGTCCCGGTCGGGGACGTGATGTTTTCCATCTATCAAACACGCGTCAAAGACTTCGAGACCTTTGCGAAATCCACGGGTCTAAAATCGAATCTTTGGAAGGATCCGGGATTCAAGCAGAGTCCCGAGCACCCAGTCGTCAACGTGACGTGGCAGGAAGCCATGATGTTTTGCAAATGGCTGAGTGCGAAAGAGCACAAGGATGGTCTGCTTTCGGCAAATCAAGCCTATCGCCTGCCGACCGATCTCGAGTGGAGCAAGGCAGTCGGGTTGCCTGAAGAAAGCGGCAAGTCGCCGGAAGCTCGCGACATGGGAGTACCCGATGTCTATCCGTGGGGAAACGCATGGCCTCCGCCACCCGGCGCTGGCAACTACACGGGCGAAGAAACCGGCTCCGACGTGGCGATCAAAGGCTACGACGACGGCTACGCCTGGACCTCTCCGGTCGGCAGTTTCCCGCCCAGCAAAAACGGGCTCTACGATATGGGCGGCAATGTCTGGCAGTGGTGCATGGACTCATGGAACAGCGATCAAAAGGCCAAGGTTCTGCGAGGCGCCTCGTGGTACAACGGCGCGCTCAAATTGAGCCTGCTCTCCTCCTGCCGTGTGCACGCTTCTCCGGATAGCAGTACTGATAACTACGGATTTCGGTGCGTGATCGCCGCGGGAGAGTTGGGCAAGGCCCCGAGAAAACCGTAGGCGCGCCTATTTGCATCCCGTGGCGAAT
This sequence comes from Spartobacteria bacterium, assembly GCA_043777315.1. GTDB lineage: Bacteria > Verrucomicrobiota > Verrucomicrobiia > Chthoniobacterales > Chthoniobacteraceae > CAIURC01. The sequence continues at coordinate 68,720 of JAYVPW010000061.1, forward strand.
TTTCAACTTGCACATTTGACTTCACTTAATTCAAGAAGCCTCGTCGCTGGAACATCCACATTTATGAAACAGAATATCGGACGCATTTTGTCAATCGCTGGCATTGCCGCTATGGTCATCAAGATGGAACCTGCGCATGCTCAGGACTTCTTCCGCGATTTCGGAACCTCGCGATCGTCCGGCGGGATAGGTCCGGTCATGACCTCTGAGTACACGTACGAAGACCTTGCGCCGAGCGGATACACCGGCACTTGGGAGAATGGAGAGCCTTCCCAGCAAAACGCTTTTCCCACCAATGCGGCGGGCACTGCTCTTGGCGTGGACGAGAAATACAATTTCGCCATTGGCGCTGTCCGCTTCAGCCTAGCGGCCGGTTTCGGCGTCGAATTCAACGACAACATCACCCTTTCGCAGGATCATCGGGAATCTGACTTCATTTTTCGTCCGACCTTCAACATCGATGCGGCGTGGAAGATCACGGAACGCAATACCATCCGACTCTCGCTCGGCGCGAGCTACGCCAAGTACCTCGACCATTCTGAGTTCGACAGCGCCGGCGTCCTGCTCTCCCCGACTTCCGAACTCTCGTTCAAGTTTGTCCTCGGGGCGCTGGAGTTCACTGTTCGCGATCGATTCAGCTACCAGGAAGACACCTTCGACATTCCACAGTTGAGCGGCGTGGCTCGTTACAAACGGTACGAGAATCAGGCCGGGATCAAGATGGACTGGGCGGTCAATCAATACTTCACGATCACGACCGGCTACGACCACTTCAACTTGTGGGTCAGCGACGACCAGTTCTCCTCGCAGCAGCGCGCGATCGACACCATTTTCGTCACGCCGACTTACCAGCTCACTCCCACCATTAAGGTCGGTTTGAATGCGGCCTTCAGCTTCATCGACTTCGATACCGATGAGCGGCAGGACGGGCACAACTTTCTCGTCGGGCCGCTCATCCAATGGGAGATTTCCGATGTCACCCGGCTCTTTCTGGAGGCCGGCTTTCAGCAGTTGAGCTTCGATGGGAGTTCAAAGTTCGACGACAGCTTTTTCGCCACGCTGACGGACGAGGAGCGGGCGATCTTCAATGGCGACGGCGAGGATTCGAGTGCTTTCTACGTGAAGTTCCAGATCGAAAATCATCCGATTGAAACCTTCACCCATCGACTAATCGCGTCGAAAACATCGGAAGTCGGATTCGGCTCGAACTTCTACGACCTCTACCACATCGAATACAGTGCCGACTGGACGGGCATCGACAAGACGGAGATCGGGCCCACGCTCTTTTACGAATACTACGAGACCTCGGGCATTCGACCCGAAAGAGCATGGCGGGCGGGTGCCGCGATCGGAGTTCGCCACAATTTCACCGATTCCATTACGGTTGGGCTCGATTATCGCTTTGTCCTGAAAAACTCCAATTTCGACGGTGCCGATTACTACCAGAATCTGGTCTTCCTCAGCGCCTACTATAAATTTTAAACCCTCTCGTTATGGCCCCATGCCTGATTCCCTGATCCGTTTCTTCACCATCGGAGTTGCGTTTCTCGCAACTGGAATCATCGGCCAGGCTCAGAGCTTTCGGCGCGCCGACTCTGCCTTTCCCACAGCGCCGAACCCCGCTTTTTCTGCGGGAGCCAATGCCAACGTCCCGGCGGGCGGTTCCCTCGCACCGATGACCGCACGGACGCCTCTTGTCGATCCGAACACGAAACTCGCGGTCGGCGATCAGGTTTCCATCGAGATCATGGAGGATCGGGAGCCGGCCACGCCGCGGGTCATTACGGCCACGGGCGACTTGGAAGTGCAGCCGCTCGGAAGGGTGAATGTCGCTGGGAAAACCACCTCCGAAGCAGCTTCGGAGATCAAACGAAAGCTCGAGGCGGATTACTACTTCACGGCCACCGTTCGCCTCTCCATTGACCGGGTCAATCGAAGTGCCACGATGGGGAAGGTGCAGGTACAGGGTGAAGTACGGGCACCCGGGGTGCTGGAGATTTTCACCGGCGACAATCTGACGTTGAACGAGGCGATTCTGCGTTGCGGGAATTTCAAGGAGTTTGGCGACGCGACCAAGGTCACGGTGACTCGCAGAAAAAATGGAGTGTCCACCACTGAGACCATCAACGTGCAGGACATCCAAAAGAAAGGGCAGGGGGAAAAAGACATTAAACTCGAGGATGGAGATCGCATCTTCATTCCCAAAGCTCGCTTCAGAATCCTTTTCTAAGTCATGGACGCCATCAATCCGACGGCACCGCCGCGCGCCTTGGGAGCGGTCTTCGGGGCCAAGTTTTATCGTTATCGTTCGCTCCTGCGCCGGCAGTGGTGGGTGCTGGCCATTGCCGTGGGCTTGGGGCTGGCCTTTGAGGCGTGGACGGTTTTCAACAAGCCGGACCTGTATGAGTCGTCGAGCGAGATCATGGTTCGCGCCGAGATCACCGGAGTCGATCCGAAGGTGCGTGAGACCGTCGATAGTCTTTACGGTGACACCTTGAAGCTCCTGCAGGGTTCCGAAGTGCTCGAGGCGGCGAAGCGGCGTGTCGATCTCGAGGCTCCGCAGCTTTCCGGCAAAGTCGAAATCGTGCCCACCGTCGCGCCACGCACTTCCATTTTTACGGTCGCAGGATCCGGAACCAACCCGGACTACACCCGCCGTTTTGTGGATGCAGTGGTGGCCGAGTTCATGGACTTTCGGAGTTCGCAAGTGAGGGGCGATCTCTTTGCTTCAAGCAGCGAGATCAGCGCGCAGTTGAAGACCGTGAAAGCGACCTTGGAAGCGCAGCAAAAAGAACTCCAGACCTTCGTGCAGGCGAACGACATGCAGTTCTGGCAATCGCGTGGGTCCAAGGCGGCGGAGACATTGAACGATCTCCGCAATCGGGAAACCCAGCGAAAAACCGAGCTGCAGAACCTGCAAAACCTGACCCCGGACGAACTATTGAACGCGCCCTCGCTGCAGTCATCTGCCGCTAGGCCGAACGCGAAGTCGGCAGCCGGTGAGCAGAAAGAGGCCGTCTTCAACAACGAGCTCTACGCGCAGTATCTCGACACCACGCAGGCTTTGTTTCAGAAGCAGGCTGAGCTGGACGAGCGGAGCACCGTTTGGAAGCCGAAGCACCCACGGCTCCAGGCACTTCAGGCCGAGCTGGGACGTCTCCAGCGCAGGATCGAACTCATCAAGGCGCAAAACGTCGAGGCGACCAAGTCACGCGCTGCGGCCGTCAGTGCCGAGCTCAAAAGCATCGGGACGATGGTCGAGACGTGGACCAAGGAAGTGCAGGAAGCCAGTGTGAAAGACGGCGAATATCAGCGTCTGCAAAGCGCGGTCACTCGTTCCCAGGCACAGGAAGACAAGTTGCTGGAGAAGCTGACCCAGGTCGATCCGAGCTACGGCGGAAACGGGATCTTTAAAATCATCAGAAAGGCGAGCGCTCCGATTCCTGTGTCGAAAGGGGCCGGCAAACATCTGTTCCTCGGCCTCTTCGCCGGGCTGCTGATCGGAAGTCTGGTCCTTTTCCTTCTTGATCGGTCCGATGACCGGCTTTCCACCTCTTCTGAAGTGATTCAACACTTCTCCGAACCCATCCTCGGGCAGATTCCGAACGTCGCCGAGACCCGGAAGGAGTCCGGGCTCCCATTGCTCCAGCCGGACGATGAACGCTACTCCTTTGCCGAGTCGTTTCGCAGTCTCCGCTCGTCGCTGATCTTCATGCCGAACCAAGCCGAGCTGAAGACCTTGCTGATCACCAGCGCGATCCCGAACGAAGGCAAATCGACGGTCGCCAGCAACATGGCGATCACGATGGCCGCAGGCGGCGCGCGCGTGTTGCTCGTCGATGCCGACCTTCGCCGCGGCGACCTCGCTTCGCTTTTCGACACGGATGGGCGCAATGGCCTTTCCAGCATCCTGCGCGGGGAAATCCCGTGGCGTTCGGCAGTGCAATCGACCGCCTATCCGACCCTCTCGCTCATCCCGCGCGGTCCGGTCACCAATCAATCCGGCGAATTGCTGCTGCGCCCAGAACTGCTGAAGTTGCTGGAGGAATTCAAGGAGGCCTACGACCTCGTCGTCTTCAACACCGCGCCGATTCTGGCCACCGACGACACGCCCACATTTGCCCCGCACTTCGACGGCGCTCTCATGGTGGTCCGCGCGCAGTTCACCTCCGCGCGGCTGACGCAGAACTCGCTCAATGCGCTCTACCAGCGCCAGGTCAACGTCCTGGGTCTCATCCTCAACTGTGTCGATACCGAGACGCCGGACTACTACTACTACCAGTATCCAAAATACTACGCGGCCTGAGTGGGACATCGCGTGGGATAGCGTCGTCATCATTGAAAACGGTCTGCCTGCATGAAGTGTTTCTACCATCCGACAGTCGATGCCGTTGCCCTGTGCAAGTCATGCAGCCGTGGCCTATGCCCTGAATGCATCGTCGAGGTTGGTTCTCGGATGTAGCTGCCGCAATCGTTGCGAAGCCGACGTGGCCACGCTCAACGACTTGGTCGCACGCGGGCGCACGGCCTATCAAAAAACGAGCGCGACGTATTTTCGATCCGGTCTTTTCACTATCCTGTTTGGATCCGTGTTCCTCGTGGTCGGTGCCTCAGTCGTATCGGTCGGTGACGGAGGTCAGTGGGACTACTTCCTGATCGTCCTCGGCCTCCTGTTCTTGGCTGGGGGTGTTTCGCATTTTGTCTCCGCGAGGAGGATGAGTCAGAAGTGATCTATTTCGGGAAAACATCGCGCCCTACCGGTATCGGTCTCATACCATCTTGCCAAAATAAGCAGACGGGTTGCGGAGCGCCCGTCCCGGAGGGACGATCGGAAATTAGCCGGTGGCGTGAGCCACCGGAAC
>JAYVPW010000062.1:0-29952 GCA_043777315.1 Spartobacteria bacterium
CGGCTCTCGCTTTGCAGCGCGCCGAGCTTTTCCTTGATCGCATTCCACGAGAAATGTTTGCCGTCAGTCTGGGCGGAAGGGTCCGCATTTCCGGGCAACGCGAGCAGCCCTTTCACGTCCGGGTTGTCGATGCGAATGACCGGCCAGGTGTCCGCCAGCTCAGGATTCATCAGCATCCCCATCAACCACTCCATCGCGGAGATGATCTTCGGATGATCCGAGTTGTCCTTCCACGGCTCGAGATTCGCGGTCTGTTTTTCGCGGAACTGCAGCAGTGAATTTCGCGCCAGCGAGTCCATCGGCTGGAAGCGCCCGTTCGCGACCAGTGGCAGCCGCCCAAACTCCTGTACCGCGAACTCGCCGGCCTTGTCGCCCGGCACCTGCAGCGCACTGATGACCCACGCCGCGAAGACGCCGGCGATGATGAGAGGAAGCCACTTTTTCATGGGAGAAATCTCGCGCGGGAGGAGGGAAGTCGCGACGGGTTTTGCGAGGCGAGTGGTGTCTGCGGTGGGGCAAACGTCGAACGTCGAACGTCGAACGTCGAACGTCGAACGAAGAGTCCCACGCGCAGCGTCTCCGCACTCCGACGTTCGATGTTCGACGTTCGACGTTCGACGTTCGCCCCCTTTTCCGCTCCGCAAAAACCGCCCCGATTCACGCCGTCCTCCTCTTCGCCACGAACCCCACGAGGTGATACAAAAACTGATACGCCATCCCCAGCCCCACCAAAACACACCCCAGATACGGCGTCAGCCAGCTCGGGTTGCGCACGACCTGCAGCGTGCTCGTCCCGACGCTCGCATCGCGCTCATCGGCACCCATCTGGTATTGGAAAAAAGTGAGCCCTTCGTAGCGCAGCGGGTTGTTCATATAGATATCCACCTCGCGATTTTCCCCGCGCGCGGCGTTCTCGATGCGCACCCGGCTCTGGAAATTCTTCGGGATTTCCGTCCCGCGATAAACCTCGTGCGTCGTCTTCAGCAGCTTCACCGCGAACCGCTGATACGTCCGCTCCGGCCGCAGCGCCACGCGCCATGTCTTCCCGCCCGCCTCGATTTCCGTCGGATTGAGCCACGGCGAAACCAGCCAATCGCCGATGCTTTTCCCGCCCTCCATCAGCTCGATCACGGCGAACGGCAAATTGCCTTTGTCCATCTCCTTCGTCTCCGGTTGCGGCAGCACGACCACGTTCGGCGCCGCTCCATTCTTCGCTAAAACCGGGAACGCATCCGCGGTCACCGGCTCCTTTTTCTCCAGCCGCTCCGCCGCGAATTGCATCTCGCCGCCCTGCTGTTTGAAGCGCGTCAGCATCTCCTTTTGAAAGCGCGCCTTCAGCTCCGCGAGCAACTTCGCCGCGCGCTCCGGCTGCTCCGCGAGGCGCTTCGCCGCGCCTGCGAGATCCTTCGACTCCGGCTCACCGATCGCCTTGAACGCCTCCCGCCAGACACTCGCGCGACCTTCGCTTTCCTGCGCGCGCACGGCCTGCGGGACGAGTCCTTCCGCGCTGGAAAATTGCCCCTCCACCGTCGCCAGCGCCGTGCTCAACCGCGTCGCCGTCTCGACCACCTTCGCCCGCGAAAGCACTTCCCCGTTGATTTGGTAATCCTTCACCCGCACGGAAAACGGCAGCTTCTCGTTCGCGATCTCGCCCCGTTTCGCGAGCAGCGGCTCGGGAATGGACACGACTTCCTCCGTGCCCGGAGCCGCATCCGTCGCGAACACGAGTTCATGCTCGCGGTGGCTCTCCGTGTAGTTCCGCGTCTCGCCTTCGCGCAGCCGCAGATGGCTTTCCCTCGAAAGCAGTTGCGTCGCGAGCTGGCCGAGGATCATCACGACCACGCCGAAGTGCGTGAGATGAATGCCGAACTTTTTTCGGCCCCACGAGAAGCGCTTGATGTGCGCCGCCACGAGATTCACGAGCAGCACCGTGCCGATCAAATTTCCGCCCGGCAGCGCGAGCGGCAACCGATGTCCAAACATCATCGGCATCCACACAAACCACTTTTGGAAGTAGCGGACCTGCGCCTGATACAGACCCTCGTCGGCCTGCGCGACCGTTCCGATGAAGACGAGAATGATCGCGAAAGCGAGGCAAACCACGGTCAGCCGGAGCGAGGTGAGAAAATTCCAGATTGCGCGGTTCATGGCTGGGAATCCTTTGCCGGAGCGGCTTCCACGGCGTCCGGTGGCGCGCCGATCCTCACCGTTTTCAAAAACTCGAGAAACACCGGCTTCTGCGCCGCCACCGCCGCCTCGCTCCCCGACAGCTTGAAAAACCAGCTCCCATCCACCCGGTGCAACATCGCCGTCACGATCCGCGTCGCCGCGCCCTCCCGCGTCCCCGCGATCTCGAAAAGCTGCCCGTCCCCCTCCGCCACCGGCACCGGCACCAGCGCCCCCGCCAGCTCCCCCTCGCCCATCGGCTTCTGCCCCACCTGCTCCCGCCACATATTCACGATCATCGCCTCCTTCCCCTTCAAGTTCGGCAGCGGCGTAACATTCACCGTCGCCTCCCCATCCGCCGTCTTCACCGCAAACTGCGCCACACTCATCTGCCCCCCCGCCGTCTCCACCCAACCCGCCGGCAGCGTCCACTTCACCACCGGCCGCGCCCGCTCCGGCAGCCGCTTCTCCGGCACCTCGTCACCCGTCGCTTCCCCTGGCGCGCGGCCCGCCGTCCCCGTCCCGGGCTCCGACAGCGCAGAGGTCTCCACCGCCTGATCCTTCGGCGCCGTATAAACCCGCACCTTCTCCCGCCCGCACCCGCCCAGCACCAGCACAGCCGCGAGGCCGGTCACAAAAAAAACAGCGCTTGAGATCATCGAGAAAAAATGGGTCGCCAGAAGTATCCGAAGATCGCCGCGACGCAACGACCTTCGCCCTCACACAACCTCCGTCGTCTCTCTCCGCTTAGAACCCGCCTCGCGATCCTCCGCGGCGGGGCCGGCGGGGAGCAGCAAGCGGGAAAGCAGTCTCAGGCTTCAACCCATCGCCGGCGCAGCAGGCGTTCACGTCCCGTAATGAAACCTGACCTGCGCAATCAAAATGCCTCCTTCCACCGTTCGATAGACGAGGCGATGTTCGGAGTCGATGCGGCGAGACCAGTAACCGCGAAACGCGTGCTTCAGTGGTTCGGGCTTCCCGATGCCCGAGTGTGGACTGCGGATGATGTCCTTCAGGAGTTGGTTGATCCGCGACACCATCTTGGGGCCCGTTCTCTGCCAGAAAGTGTCATCCTCCCACGCTTGCGGCGAAAAAGTCAGGTTCACGCGCCGAGGTCGATCTCCCGCGCCACTCCCTCGCCACTCTCCAGCGCGTGGATGGCTTCGAGCAGTCGCCGCGCGTTCGCCGGGCTGCGCATGAGGTAAGCGGTCTCCTCCAACGACTCATAATCCTCCAGCGACAGCATGACGACGGATTGATCGCGGTTGCGGGTGATGATCACCGGCGCACGGTCCGTGCAAACCCGGTCCATCGTCGAGGCGAGGTTCTCACGAGCTGCGGTATAACTGATGGCGTTCATGCTGGACAGGATGCTGTCCATCCCGCTTGCGTCAACTTCCTTGCTCCCGGGTCCCGCGAGCGACGGCAGACTACGCGCGTGCCGCTGCGGGGAGCAGCAGGCAGTAATCCCCCATCACGCGAGCCTTGCTCGAATACCGTTCAACAGGTTGATTCGAGGACAAGATGCCCATCAAACCGCCGCCGGATTTGCAGACGGAAATGCCTGTCTTCACGACACAGGGCAAGGTTTTCCCGCTCGCTTCGGCCAACTGCGTCGCACAGCTCCAGTATGAAAACGCCCAGGGCCAGTTGTTTCAGGGGGACGCGATCGGCTGGCTGAAATCGCTCCCCGCTGGCTCTGTCGATCTGGTGTTCGCCGACCCTCCTTACAACATCAAAAAGGCAGATTGGGACGACTTCGAGACCATGCACCACTACGTCGAATGGTCTCGCGCATGGATCGCGGAAGCGGCGCGAGTGTTGAAGCCGACCGGCACCCTCTACGTCTGCGGCTTTTCGGAAATCATCGCCGAGGTGAAGGTGGCCGTCGCCCCGCTGTTTGCCGGATGCCGCTGGCTCATCTGGCATTACAAAAACAAGGCGAACCTAGGCAAAGACTGGGGCCGCTCTCACGAGACTATCCTGCATTTCCGCAAAGCGAAGCAGCACACCTTCAACAGCGACGCCATCCGCATCCCTTACGGAGCGCACACCCTCAAATACCCGGATCACCCGCAGGCGGACAGCAGCCAATATGGCAAAGGGGACAAGACCGAGCGTGACGACTGGACCCCGCATCCGCTCGGAGCCAAGGCCAAGGACGTGATCGAAATCCCCACCACCTGCAACGGCATGGGCGAGAAGACCCCGCACCCGACCCAGAAGCCCGAGGAGCTTCTCCGCAAGCTCATCCTCGCCTCTTCCAATCCCGGCGATCTCGTTCTCGATCCCTTCTCCGGCTCCGGCACCACCGCCGTCGTCGCGGAGCAACTCGGCCGCCGCTGGCTCGCGTGCGACAGCGATCCACAGCACAACGAATGGGCGATCGAGCGGGTCGAACGGGTCGTCCGCCGCACCGTGGCGGAGTGGATGGAACTCGACCGCCGCACCGCCCAGCGCCGGGAAAGCATTCGATGACCCTCCATCGGCTCGTCCAGCGCGCCACGGATAAGACGCGCTTCCAGCGGCTCGAAGACTACATCGACTTCGCCCGCACCTTTCTCGACTACACCGCCGGAAACCTCCAGGCCGTCATCGTCTCCCGCAACGAGCCGCACTACAATTTCTGGCAGTATCGCAAGGACGGCAGCTTCAACGTCACGCGCCCGATCAACTCGGCGCTCATGTTCACTGCGGAGGAGACGGAAAACTTCGACCGCCGCTTTCTCGACTTGCTTGCGGCATTGCGCGAACCCGCCAGCGACACACCCACCAATCGCGACTGCATCAACCGCGCGATCTACACCCTCCAGCAATGCATCGGTGCCGGACTCGATGCCTTACCTGCCAACCGCTCCAACACCGCCCGCAAGATCAACGGCGACCTCTTTGAACGCCTCATCTCCCTCGTCCTCGTCCGACTGGGAATCGCGTGCACCAGCGGCACCGTGCAGGTTCCTATCGAGGTGGATGGGAACGTCGCCTTCACCATGAGTTACCAGCACGACCTCATCATCAAAGAGGGCGACATCGTGAAAGCCATCGGCTCCGTCAAGACCAGCAGCAAAGACCGTCTCGACAAAGTCTTTGTGGACAAATTCCTCTTCAACCGCCTCACCGGCGTCCCCGTCCCGCACTTCGCCATCTTCCTCAACGACGTGCAGCGCAAAGGCACCACCAACCCGCCCGCCTACGGCATCAACTCGACCTTTCTTCCCGGCCACTTCAAAGGCTACACCATCAAGCTCAACCCCCTCGACGGCGTCTATTACTGCGACATCCGCCCGAACATGCGGACCGAACCCATCCTCCGCGACCACATCAAGACCTTCGACCATTTCCTCTTCGGCGACGTCTGGGCCTCGATCAACCGCGCCGCAATCCCGGCGGTCGTCGAACCGACCGCACGCATTGCAGAGGATGCCCAGCCAGAACCCACATACACCGAGGGCAAGCTCGACTTAGGGAATTGAAGCCAGGCTTTGCGTTCTCGAAACACAAAAACAGCCGGACCCATTGCTGGGTCCGGCTGTGGTTGATGTTCAGCTAGGTTGAGCTGAGCGAGGGGACTTAGTAGTCCATCCCGCCCATGCCGCCGCCGTGGCCGTGGTCGCCACCGCCGGCCGGGGCTTTCTTCTCGGGCATCTCGCAGATGACGCACTCGGTCGTCAGGAGTAGGCCGGAGATCGAAGCCGCGTTCTGCAACGCGCTGCGGGTGACTTTGGTCGGATCGACCACGCCGGCTTTGATGAGGTCCTCGTATTCGCCAGTGGCGACGTTGTAACCCTCATTGCCTTTGCGCTTCTTGACTTCCTGCACGATGAGCGCGCCTTCCTGGCCCGCGTTATCGGCGAGCTGGCGAAGCGGGGCTTCGACCGCGCGGCGGATGATCGCGAGACCGATGGCCTCGTCGCCTTCGAGCTTCAGCGCATCGAGAGCCTTCTGCGCGCGGATGAGGGCGACGCCACCACCGGGGACGATGCCTTCTTCGACGGCCGCACGGGTCGCGTGCAAGGCGTCTTCGACGCGGGCTTTCTTCTCTTTCATCTCGGTCTCAGTCGCGGCGCCGACATTGATGACGGCGACACCACCGGCGAGCTTCGCGAGACGCTCCTGGAGCTTCTCCTTGTCGTAATCGCTGGTGGTCTCCTCGATCTGGCGGCGGATCTGCGACACACGGCCCTGGATCTCGGACTGCTTGCCGGCACCTTCGACGATGGTCGTGTTCTCTTTGTCGATCGTGACGCGCTTGGTCTTGCCGAGGTCTTCGATGGTGATGTTCTCGAGCTTGATGCCGAGGTCTTCGGTGATGAGCTTGCCGCCCGTGAGGATGGCAATGTCTTCCATCATCGCTTTGCGGCGATCGCCAAAGCCAGGGGCTTTGACGGCGGCGACGTTGATCGTGCCGCGGAGCTTGTTGACGACGAGAGTCGCGAGCGCTTCACCTTCCACGTCTTCGGAGATGATGAGGAGCGGGCGGCCAGTCTTAGCGGTCTTCTCGAGGATCGGGAGCAGGTCTTTCAAGCTGCTGATCTTCTTCTCGAACAGAAGGATGTAAGGGTTCTCGAGGATCGCTTCCATCGACTCCGCGTTGGTCACGAAGTAAGGCGAGATGTAGCCCTTGTCGAACTGCATGCCTTCGACGACTTCGAGCGTGGTCTCAATCGACTTGGCTTCTTCCACCGTGATGGTGCCGTCCTTGCCGACCTTGTCCATCGCGTCAGCAATGATGTTGCCGATCGCCGCGTCCCAGTTGGCCGAGACAGTCGCGACCTGAGCAATCTCAGTGCGGTCCTTGACCTTCTTCGAGATGCGCGCGAGCTCGGTCACAATGGCTTCAACAGCCTTGTTGATGCCGCGCTGGAGCGAAGTCGGGTTGGCCCCGGCGGTGACGTTCTTAAGACCCTCTTTGTAGATAGACTCAGCGAGGACGGTCGCCGTGGTGGTGCCGTCGCCGGCGATGTCGCTGGTCTTGCTCGCGACTTCGCGAACGAGCTGCGCACCCATGTTTTCATACGGGCATTCGAGCTCGATTTCCTTGGCCACGGTCACACCGTCTTTGGTGATCGTCGGGCTGCCGAATTTCTTGTCGAGGATGACGTTGCGGCCTGATGGCCCGAGGGTTGCCTTGACGGCGCGAGCGAGCTTCTCGACACCGCGCAGAAGCGCGTGCCGGGCCGTCTCGTCGAATTGGAGTTGTTTAGCTGCCATGATGTTTTGTTTGTAAGTGAGGAGGTTGGTTTTGTTTAAGCAGGAAAACAGGAAAACAGGAAAGGGATGGGAAAGTCAGATCAAGGTTCCTTGCAGAACTCTGTTCCTGTTTTCCTGTTTTCCTGCTAAATCCGCCTTCCAAGTTGGGTTAGCCGACGATGCCGAGGATGTCGTCTTCGCGCATGATGAGATAAGTCTCATCGTCGATCTTGATCTCGGTTCCGCCGTATTTCGGGATGAGGACTTTGTTGCCCTTCTTCACGGTGAACTCGATGAGCTTGCCGTCTTCATCACGCTTGCCGGTGCCGAGCGCGACGACTTCGCCTTCCTGCGGCTTTTCCTTGGCCGTGTCAGGAATGATGATGCCGCCTTTTTTTGTCTCTGAAGCTTCGATGGGTTTGACAAGAACCCGATCCCCGAGGGGACGAACGTTGACTGCCATGTTTTTGTGTTTTTCTGTTGGTTTACTGGGTTTGGTTTTACGGAGACGCCGAAGGGCTGGGGATTAGCCAGCTCTTCGAGTCAGTAAAGGGTTTGAGTGACTTATCGGGTCACTTCTTCTTGTCGTCGTTCACGACCTCGAACTCCGCGTCCACGACGTCGCCTTCCGGCTTCTGTCCGCCTGCTGCGCTTTCGCCGCCGGGTGAAGGCTGTGGGCCTGCTCCCGCGCCGGGGCCACTTGCGGCAGCCTGCTTGTAGAGCTCTTCGCTGACTGCCTGGAACTTGTTCTGCAGGTCTGTGTAGGTCGTGGTGATCGCGGCGGTGTCGTTGCCTTTAAGTGCTTCGCGGACGGCGGTGATCGCTGTCTCGATCTCAGTCTTCTTGGCTCCGTCGATCTTGTCGCCGAGTTCGGTGAGTTGCTTCTCGCACTGGTAGGCCAGCGTGTCGGCGTTGTTGCGGACTTCGATGCCTTCCTTTGCTTTTTTGTCTTCTTCGGCGTGTGTCTCGGCGTCGCGCTGCATCTTTTCAACTTCGTCTTTCGAGAGACCTGAGCTGCCGGTGATGGAGATCTTCTGTTCCTTTCCGCTCCCGAGATCTTTGGCGGAGACGTGCAGGATGCCGTTTGCGTCGATGTCAAAGGTCACTTGCACTTGGGGCACTCCGCGCGCTGCCGGCGGGATGCCGTCGAGGTGGAAGGTGCCGAGGTTTTTGTTGTCGCGGCTGAGCGGACGCTCGCCTTGCAAGACCTTGATTTCGACGCCGGGTTGATTGTCGCTGTAGGTCGAGAAGATGTTCTCCTTGCGCGTCGGGATGGTCGTGTTGCGCGGGATCATCGCGGTGGCGACGCCACCCGCGGTCTCGATGGCCAGCGTGAGCGGAGTCACGTCGAGCAACAGCACGTCTTTCACCTCACCCTTGAGCACGCCCGCTTGAATCGCGGCACCGATGGCTACAACTTCATCCGGGTTCACACCTTTGTGCGGCTCCTTGCCGACCAGCTTGCGCGCGGTTTCGATCACCTTTGGCATCCGGGTCATGCCGCCGACGAGCACGAGTTCGTTGATGTCTTTCTCGGTGAGTTTCGCATCCGCGATACAAGCCTTCACCGGCGCGAGCGTGCGCTCGAAGAGCTTGTCGGTCAGTTGCTCCAGCTTGGCTCGCGTGAGCTTCTTTTGAATGTGTTTTGGCCCGGTTTGATCCGCGGTCACAAAAGGCAAATTGATCTCGTATTCCTGAGAACTGGAGAGCGCGATCTTGGCCTTCTCGGCCTCTTCCTTGATGCGCTGCACGGCGTCGGGTTGCTTCGTGAGGTCGATGCCGCTCTCGGCTTTGAACTCCGAGAAGACCCAGTCCATCACCGCGTGATCCCAGTCGTCGCCGCCGAGATGTGTGTCGCCATTCGTGGCGCGGACTTCAAAGACACCGTCCCCGATTTCCAGGACAGAAATGTCGAACGTGCCGCCGCCCAAGTCATACACCGCGATCTTCTCGTCCTTCTTCTTGTCCAAGCCGTAAGCCAGCGACGCCGCGGTCGGTTCGTTGATGATGCGCAGCACTTCCAGCCCTGCGATCTTACCCGCGTCCTTGGTCGCCGTGCGTTGTGAGTCATTGAAGTAAGCCGGGACCGTGATGACCGCCTGCGTGATCTTTTCGCCGAGCTTCGACTCCGCGTCGGCCTTGAGCTTCGCCAGGATCATCGCGCTGATTTCCGGCGGCGAGAAGGTCTTCGTCTCACCCGCGATCTGCACTTGAATGTGCGCGTCGCCGTTCGCCGCCTTCACCAATTTGTAAGGCACGCGGTGCTCTTCCTCGCGCACTTCGTCGAACTTGCGCCCCATGAAACGCTTCACCGAAAAGACGGTGTTCTGCGAGTTCGTAATCGCCTGCCGCTTGGCGGCCTGCCCGACGAGACGCTCGCCGGTTTTCGTGAAAGCGACGACCGACGGAGTGGTCCGCGCGCCTTCGGAATTTTCGAGAACGACCGGTTCGCCGCCGTCCATGACGGACATGCAGGAGTTGGTGGTGCCGAGATCGATGCCTAGGATTTTTGCCATAAAGTGTGGGTCGGGAAAGTGAGTGCGGAGCCTTTAGCACGCGGCACGCCGCCGGTCGGAGCCCGGTGCAAGTCGTTCTTTTCCAGTGACTTCCATTTTCGACCGATCTCCGCCGCCCTGTGACATGGCGTGACAACTGGCGCACGTTTCGCGCACCGGAGCGCCATCGTGGCGCACCGGCGCGGAGGGTCGCCGACCCTTTCGCTTTGCGCTCGGGCCGCGTCTTGTTGCACGGTGGCCCGCTCACTTCCACGACCCATGAAAACCCTCACACCCGACGACGCCCGCCAGCAGCTCGAAACCCATCTCCGCGAGATCCTCGCCTGGCATTTCTCCCCCGACACCGGCTGCCCCTTCTGGCTCGACTGGGCGGCGAAGAACTTCGACCCGCGCGCCGAGATCCAGAGCTTCGCCGACATGGTGAAGTTCCCGCATTTTCAGGACGAATGGCTGCGCGACCTCCAGCCCGAAGTCTGGGTGCCGAAACAATATCAAGGCCGCCCCTTCAACATCTTCGAGACCGGCGGCACCACGGGGATGCCGAAGCAGCGCATCGGCTGGGAGGACTACAAGACCGACTACTCCGAGTTCAGCGAAAAGCTCGCCGACGAACACTTCCCCCGCGGCGGCGCGTGGCTCATGATGGGCCCCACCGGCCCCCGCCGGCTGCGCCTCGCCATCGAGCATCTCGCCCACGTCCGCGGCTCCTCGTGCTACTTCATCGACCTCGATCCGCGCTGGGTGAAAAAGCTCATCGGCAAGAAACTCTTCGAGCCCGCGAAGCACTACATGGAGCACGTCGTCGATCAGGCCGCGATGATCCTCAAGCATCGCAAAGTCAGCGGCCTCTTCACCACGCCCAAGCTCCTCGAAGCCCTCGCCGAAAAGGTGGACATCTACGAGGCCGGCATCCGCGGCGTCTTCTGCGGCGGCACCACCATGCTCCCGCAATACGTCCGCTTCATCGTCGAGGAAATCCTCGAGAACCGCATCGGCTTCTACCCCACCTACGGCAACACCCTCATGGGCCTCGCCGCCTCCGTCCCTTTGCGAAAAGAGGACGCCTTCTCCATCACCTACTACGCCCCGCAGCCCCGCGCCGTCCTCCGCGTCGTCGATCCGAACGACACGGCGAAGACTGTGGAATACGACACTTGGGGCCGCGTCGAGCTCACCACGATGACCCGCGAGTTCTTCATGCCCCGCTTTCTCGAGCGCGACGAAGCCCTCCGCCGCCAGCCCCGCGCCCCCTACGCCTGGGACGGCGTCGCCGAAGTCCGCCCCTTCGGCGCGATGGAAAAGACCATCGTCGAAGGCGTTTACTGACGCATCCGCCGCAGCGTCAGGTCTTCGTGTTCCAGTCCGCTGTCGGGTTCAGCCGCGTGCGGTCAGGTCCGCGCGAGTTGCTTCGCCTTTTTCCGCGAAAGGCCGTGCGACATCAGCAACTCCACCATCTGCCGCTCCGCCTCGGGTTTCTTGATTCCCATGGCGTTCAGATGACGTCGGTAACTTTCAGATACGTTTCTAATCCCTTCCACCGAATGGCCTGCCGCTGCGGAGGAAGCGGCGAGAATGCCTAGGCTTCGGTGAAGCAAAGATTCCGCCTCGCGGGTGCGTCCTGCCTCTACGAGGAATTGAGCCAGATTGTGCAAGCGATTCGCGACAAAAGGGTGGGAGGAGCCCAATCGAGCTTCATCGATGGCGAGCGCACGCCGTATCAGTTTCTCCGCCTCCTCCTGCCGATCGGTCCCTTGCATTACTTGCGCCAGCGTATTGAGGTCACCAGACACCTTTGGATGATCGGCACCGAAACTTTCCTCATGGATGGCAAGGGCTCCGCGAATTAGTTGCTCGGCCTCCTCAAACTCTCTCGATTGGAAAAGGAGACCTGCAAGATTACTGGCGTTCGCCGCTGTGGCCGGATGGTGAGGGCCAAGGGCTGCCCGATTGATGCCTAATGCCCGACGCAGATGAGCCTTGGCTTCGACAGAACGACCCGTCTCTCCCAAGACATCAGCGAGATTATTCAGGGCTGTCGCAACATTCGGATGATCGGGTCCGAGCCCCTCTTCACTGATCGTCAATACGCGCCGAAGAAGGCGCTCGGCGTCGGCAGGGCGACTTGTCTCTTTGAGCAACAACGCAAGATTATTGAGGGCCATACCGGTCCTCGGATGCATCGACCCCAATTGCGTCTCACAAATGTTAAGGGCGCGACGAATTATGCGCTCTGCTTCTGCCAGGCGATTGGTTTCGGCCAACATCTGCGCCAAGTTAATTAATGCCGCTGCCAACTGCGGGTCATCAGCGCCAAAATTAGCCTCTGCGCTGGCTGCAACTTGTCGAAGGATTGGTTCCGCTTCTTGATAGGCAGCTGCGTTGCTGAGCCGGACTCCTTCATGGTGCAGCGAAGCCAGTTCCATTTCTGCCGGAGTGGAAAGTGTCTCGGTTAGCTCGACGCGGCGGAGGAACCAAGAGTTGAGGTCGTGGTGTTCACGGATGAGGGCTTGGGCGATATGACGAGGAAACCACCAGATGGTGTGTTGGCCGGGTACGGCGAAGTTTTCGCGACGCGAATTCAGTGCGAGGAGCGCCGCTTCCAAAGCGGGGCCGCTCGTCGGAAGGGACAGCTCAAAGCCGGTGAGGGAGACAACGCCGGGGCCAAGGCGAGTTAGTTCTTCGGCCAGCCGCAGGGCGAGCGCGTCAGCACTAGCGGCTGCCGGTAAATCCAGCTGATGAAAGGTTCCTCCATGACCTTCAATCTTCTCCTCAAGCTGGCGAACAACGGAATGGCGCGCACGGCCATCGTCGAAGACGGCGCGGATAAACGATTGATCCGCGCGTCGGCACCAGAGCGCCATCCGAGTGACGGTGTCCGCGATGGTGCCGGGTTCGGCGGCGTCAGCCATCGGCTTTTAGATCGTGCCGCCCGAGAGACGCCCGCCGTCGCGCGACGCTGCATCCAAACCCGGCAGTCCAGGCAGGTCGCTCAACAGATCGACGACGAGAGGATGGACGCCATACCAGCCTTTGCCGTTGAACTCCTGCACGGCGCGGGCATGGAGGAGCGCGTAAAGGATCGGATCGGAGAAGGAAGCGCGTGGATCTCCAGTGTAGATGGCGTCGAGCTTGGCGAGCTTGGCGTCGAGCTTCACCTTTTCCACATCGAACGCATTTTCGCCGAGATGATCGCGATATTCTTTGCGCAGGGCCCGAATCGCGGGCTCGACATCGGCTGCGGTGATGCGGGCCGGGCCGCTGCGGCGGAGTTCGGCATTCGTGGCGGATTCGATGATGAGGCCGAAGAGTTCGCGCAGGTTGCCACCGGAAGCGACGATGAGCCGATCGAGTTGGCCGGGCTCCGCAAGGTCGAGATTCATACGCCGCTCGACGATGGCCCGGAGAGCGGCGCGGCCTGCGGGGTGCGGCTGATGGTCGGCGGTGTAAACCGGCGTGTCCGGGAAATTATGCGGACCCTCGAAGATGGGCGGCAGGAGATTCGAGCGCGAGGAGTGGCCGAGGAGAACGGGGAGATCGAGGATGAGGTGGCAGCGCAGGTCGGTGAGGAGATTGCCGTAGGTGATGAAGAGATCGTTGATCCGATCGGAAGGGATGCCCGGCTTGTCGAAATCGTCACCGAGGACGAGCCACTCCAAGCCGGTGGCGGCACGGAGCCGCGTGTTGCAATCGTCGATGATGCGATTGGCGAGGTCGGTGAGCTGATTGATATTTTGCAGCCGGTATTCGGTGACCTCTTTGGACCGCCCGGCCGCGCGCTTCGCCTCCGTCTTGAGCGTGACGGAGAGGCCAATGTAAGTGAGGAGAGCGCCCGGATTGATGCCCGCGCCGGAAATGTGGGTGACGTCGCTGGTGCTTTTGAGGGTAGTTTTCTCCACGGAAAACCAAGCGACCAAATCGCGAGTAAGATTTTCCGCCAAGGGAATGCCGGTGCCGCCCTCGGCATCGGGTTTGGCCGTCTCCTCCGCAAGACGCAGGGCGATGATGAGAACAACGTCGAAAGGCTTGAAATTGACAGGGTCGAGATCGCGGTTGGCCGAGAAGCGGAGGGTGCGGAAGCGGGGCTTTACCCGCCCATCTATCGAAAGACGCGATAGCTCCGTAGAGATGCCGACCCCCGCATGACCCATGACGAATGCCTTGTACGGCTTCTCCGTGGTCGCGCGACTGAGGCCGAGAGCGACACGCTGGATTTTGTCGGCTCCGCGGGTGTCATTGAGCTCGTTGACGTAAAATTCGTCGAGCTCCGCTGGTGTTTCGAGAGGAGCCGGATCGAAGGCGCGTTGGATGGCTTCGAGCGTTTCGGCGCAGTGCATGGGCATACGTCGGGTGTATAGCAGCGAAGAATGATGCGGCAAGGACACGTATTCATCGGGTGAGATTGGTAGCCGTGGCTCTCCCGGCGTCGGATTTTAGGTTTCCCCGCTCGACGCGAGCGCAAAAAGCATTTGCGTGATTTAATACGCGTGCGTATAAAAACCGCCTTCCTTTTCTCCACATGAAGCTCCCTCATCTCCCGGCGCTGCGGCGCGGCAAGCCTTACGAAAGCCTGGATACGGTGGAGGTGGTGAATCACCGGACGGGGGAGCCGATGGCGCGGGTGAGCCAGGTGGGCGCGGGGATCATTCGGAAGGATCTGGCGCGGATGGGGGAGGCGCGGGCGGCGTTGAAGCGGCTGACGGTGGCGGAGTTGGTGGAGATTTCAGCGAGGGCGGGGGAGCTGTTTTTAGAGAAGGAGCTGCCGCTGGGGGATGGGGGGCATGTGCAGTCGGCGGCGGCGTATATCGAGACGCTGTCGGCGACGAGTGGGCTGCCGCAGGTGATGGTGCGGCGGAATATGGCGAAGATTCACTATGCGCTGACGCATGTGGGGGAGGTGCTGAATGGGCTGACGCGGGGTCTGCCGATGGAGGTGCTGGACCGGGGCTATGGGGTGCAGAATGGGGCGGCGGTGAGCTTTTACCCGACGACGAATGCGCTGGGGCTGATCATGCCGAGTAATTCGCCGGCGGTGAATTCGCTGTGGCTGCCGGCGATCGCGCTGAAGACGCCGGTGGTGATCAAGCCGGGGCGGGAGGAGCCGTGGACGCCGTATCGGCTGATCCAGGCGTTCATCGCGGCGGGGGCGCCGGGGGAGGCGTTTGGCTTTTATCCGACGGATCACGAGGGGAGCGGGGAGGTGATGAAGCTGTGCGGGCGGGCGCTGATCTTTGGCGATGCGAAGACGGTGGAGCAGTATCGGGGGAATGCGAAGTTCTCGGTGCATGGGCCGGGGTTTTCGAAGGTGCTGATCGGGGAGGATATGATCGAGCGGTGGCCGGAGTTTGTGGACCTGATCGCGGCGTCGATCGCGGATAATGGCGGGCGGTCTTGTGTGAATGCGTCGGCGATCGTGGTGCCGCGGTATGCGGCTGAGATCGCGGAGGCGCTGGCGCAGAGGCTGGGGCCGGTGGGGCCGACGGGGCCGGAGGATGAGGAGGCGCGGCTGTCGGGGTTTGCAAATCCGAAGATGGCGGAGTTCATCGATGCGGCGATCGAGGAGGGGCTGGCGACGCCGGGCGCGGTGGAGCTGACGGCGCGGTATCGCGGGGGGCCGCGGAAGGTGGAGGCGAACGGGGTGTATCTGCGGCCGACGATCGTGCTGTGCGATTCTTTCGAGCACCCGCTTTCCAATCGCGAGTATCTCTGCCCCTACGCGAGTGTGGTGACGGTGCCGCAGGCGGAAATGCTGTCGAAAATCGGGCCGTCGCTGGTGGTGACGGCGATCACGGAGGACGCGAATTTTACGAGTGAGCTGCTGGATTCGCCGCTGATCGAGCGGCTGAATCTGGGGCCGATCCCGACGACGAAGATCTCGTGGGATCAACCGCACGAGGGGAATATGTTCGAGTTCCTGTGGAAGCGGCGGTCGATCGAGCGGGCATGAAAATTTCACCGCAAAGGAGGGAGGCGGCGGAGGGGATTTTTGAACCGCGAAGGAGCGAAGGAGCGAAGCTGGGAGGAGACCGGGTGGAGCGAATTCGCGGGCGGCGGATGGGAAGAAGATTTTTCCGATCCTCCCTTCGCTCCTTCGCTCCTTCGCGGTTAATCTCTCCGCCGTGATTCACTCCGCCTCACTCGCCGCGTTCGACTATCAGCCCCGCACGCGGATCGTGTCGGGGGAGGATGCGCTGGAGCAGGTGGGGGAGTTGGCGCGGGAGTTGGGGGCGAAGAAGGTGTTGCTGGTGACGGACAAGGGGATCGCGGCGGCGGGGCATCCGGCGAGGGCGATCACTTTTCTCGAAGCCGCGGGGCTGCATGTGGCGGTGTTTGATGCGGTGCGGGAGAACCCGGATACGGGCGATGTGGAAGGCTGTGTGGCAGCGGCACGGGGGGCGGGGATCGACTTCATCATCGGTCTCGGCGGGGGGAGCAGTATGGACACGGCGAAGGGGTGCAATTTCATCCTGACGAATGGCGGGCGGATGCAGGACTATCGCGGCGTCGGGAAGGCGACGAAGGCGATGCTGCCGTTGATCGCGGTGCCGACGACTTCGGGGACGGGGAGCGAGTGCCAGTCTTTCGCGCTGATTTCGGATGAAGCGACGCATCAAAAGATGGCGTGCGGTGATGCGAAGGCGGCGGCGGCGGTGGCGATCCTGGACCCGCTGCTCACGGTGTCGCAGCCGGCGCGGGTGACCGCATGCACGGGCATCGATGCGCTGGCGCACGCGCTGGAGACGGCGGTGACGCGGAAACGGACGCCGCTGTCGGCGATGTTTTCGCGCGAGGCGTTCCGGCTCTGCATGGGGGGGATCGAGCGCGTGCTGCGCGACGGCGGGGACCTCGAAGCGCGGGCGATGATGCAGCTCGGCGCGGCGTTCGGCGGGACGGCGATCGAGAACTCAATGCTCGGCGCGGCGCACTCGGCGGCGAACCCGCTGACGGCGCATCTCGGCATCGCGCACGGGCAGGCGGTCGGCGTGATGCTGCCGGCGATCGTGCGCTTCAACGCGGTGGACCCGGCGGCGCGCGCGCAATATTTGGAACACGCGGCGGTGGCGGGGCTGGGGTCGGTGGAGGAATTGGTGGCGCGGCTCGAGGAGATTCTGGAGCTGGCCGGAATGCGCGCGGCGATCGCGATGAACGGCGCGTCGCTCCCCGACCTCGCCGCCGAAGCCGCGCAGCAATGGACGGCGACCTTCAATCCCCGCGCGATCGGCCCGGCGGATTTCGAGCGGATCTACGAGGAGGTGCTGGCGTGAAGGTGCTCCGGGTAGCGCGCTCGTCCCGAGCGCTGGTTTCGGCGTCCCGCCGAAACGAACTTTCTACACCGCGTCACTCGGAATCAGCCCGCGCTCCGATCACCGCACCCGTCCAAAAGTTCGTCGCGGCGGGACGCCGCGACCAGCGCTCGGGACGAGCGCGCTACCCGGAATTCCTCGCGCTCGCGCTCCTCATTTTCGTGGCGTCTTTCGCGAAAGCGGCGGACTGGCCGATGCACCGGGGAGGCCCGCAATTGCAAGGCATCGCGGCGATGGCCGCGCCGCCGAAGGCCGATCTCGCGTGGACTTTTACCGCCGGAAAGCCGGTAAAAGGTGCCGCCGCGATTGCCGACAACCGCGTCTTTTTCGGCGACGACGCGGGCGTCGTCCACGCGCTCGATCTCGGAAATGGGAAAGAGAAGTGGACCTTCAAAACCGAGGGATCGATCGAGGCCACGCCGCTCGTCCTCGACGGCGTGGTCTTCATCGGCTCCTCGGACTCGAACCTCTACGCGCTCGACGCCGCGACCGGCGCGCTGAAGTGGAAATACACCACCGGCGACAAGATCCTGGGCGGCGCGAACCATGCGAAAAATCCGACCGGCGACGGCGAATGGATCCTCGTCGGCAGCTACGATTCGAGCCTGCACTGCGTCGATGCCGCGACCGGGAAAGTCGTCTGGACGCACGCGACCGACAATTACATCAACGGCGCGCCCGCCATTTTCTCCACCGGCGAAATCGTCTTCGGCGGCTGCGACGCGGCCATCCACGTCCTGCAACTCAAGGACGGCGCGGAGCTGCGGCAGATCGATTCGGAAGCCTACATCGCCTCGTCCGTCGCGATCGCCGACGGCATCGGATACGTCGGAAATTACGGCAACCAAGTCCTCGCTTTCGACCCGCAAAAAGGGGCCATCACCTGGAAATATCACGACCGCAATTTCCCGTATTTTTCCTCCGCCGCGGTGACCGCCGATCGCGTGATCATCGGCGGACGCGACAAGCAACTCCACTGCATCGACCGCGCGACCGGCATGTCGGTTTGGAAGTTCGCCGCGCGCGGGCCGATCGACAGTTCGCCCGTCGTCTGCGCCGATGCGATCATCGTCGGCTGCGAAGACGGCCGGCTTTATTGCGTCAATCTCGCCGACGGCCGCGAGCGCTGGGCCTACGAAATCGGCGCGCCGATCACCTCATCGCCCGCCGTCGCCGACGGCCGCATCGTCGTCGGGGCGGAGGATGGAAACGTCTATTGCTTCGGCGCGGCCATCCCGGCGCACGCCGCCGACAACTGCCCTGCCTGCAAAACGCGCGACGCGAAATTGGCCCGGCTCGGACGCGATCCGGGCGTGCTGAAATCGATCCTGCAAAACTCCGATCCGGCCGATGCGCCGGCCTTTCCCAAAGACCCATGAGCTCTGAAATCCTCGAAATTCTCGACCACGAAAAGGACCACGACAAAACCGAGGTCGGCAATTACTTCGTCGCGAACTACCCGCCCTTTTCCTACTGGGACGCCGGGACCGCGCAGCGCGTCCGCGGCCTGCTCGACCAGCCCGCGCGGCCCGGCGTGCCGCTCGGCGTTTACTTCCACATCCCGTTCTGCCGGAAGCGCTGCCACTTCTGCTATTTCCGCGTTTACACCGACAAAAACGCGGACGACATCCGCGGCTATCTCGACGCCGGAATCGAGGAGCTGAAAATCTACGCGGCCTCGCCGCTGATCCACGGTCGCAAGCCGAAGTTCGTCTATTTCGGCGGCGGCACTCCGAGCTACCTGTCGGTCGCGCAGCTCAAATATCTGACCGATGCGATGAAGGCGCTGCTGCCGTGGGACGAGGCGGAGGAAGTCGCGTTCGAGGCCGAGCCCGGCACGCTCAACGAGCAGAAACTCGCGGCGCTCCGCGAGATCGGCATCACGCGCCTTTCGCTCGGCGTGGAGAACTTCGACAGCCACATTCTCGAGATCAACGGACGCGCTCATCGCACCGCGGAAATCTACCGCGCCTACAACTACGCGCGCTCCATCGGCTTCCCGCAGATCAACATCGATCTCATCGCCGGCATGGTCGAAGAGACCGACGAAAACTGGCGCGAGAACATCCGCAAAACCATCGAGCTCCTGCCCGACAGCGTGACCATTTATCAAATGGAAGTGCCGTACAACACGGGCATCTACAAAGAGATGAAGGCCGAGGGAAAACTGACCGCGCCCGTCGCCGACTGGCATACCAAACGCGGCTGGGTCGATGAAGCTTTTCGCGAGCTGGAAAAGGTCGGCTACACCGTGACCAGCGGCTACACGGCGGTGCGCGATCCGGCGAAAACGAAGTTCATTTATCGCGACGATCTCTGGACCGGCGCGGACCTCGTCGGGCTGGGCGTCGCCTCGTTTTCGCACATCGCCGGGACGCATTTTCAGAACCTCCCGGAGTTCACGCAATACGTCGAAGCGATCGGCCGCGGCGAACTGCCAATCTCCCGCGCGATGACCACGACGGAGGAGGAGCGGATGATCCGCGAACTCATCCTGCAGATGAAACTCGGGCGCGTGAGCCAGTCGTATTTCGTGGAAAAATTCGGCGTCGAAATCGGTGAGCGTTTTCGCCCGGAATGGGACGATCTCAAAACGCGCGGGCTGATCAGCGAGCAGGGCGATTGGCTGGTCCTCACGCGCGACGCGCTGCTGAAAGTGGACACGCTCCTGCACGCCTTCTTCCTGCCGCAGCATCGCGGCGGACGTTACACGTGATCGCGCACGAACGAGACGCGGACCTGCTTTATCCGCTCACGCTTTTCCGGGAAAACGGCGGGGAGCCGTTGCCGCCATTCGAGTTCATCGAAGGCGCGGAAATGCCGGAGCCGTATCGCTCGCTGCTCGTTCACAACGGCGACATGACCTCGCGGCTCGAAGCCTTTCACCGCGGCTCGATCGTGCTCGAAGTGTTGCGCCGCGAACACACGTCGAGCGCGTATCGCCGCGAGGTCGTGCTGCACATCGACGAGACCGGCAACCCGGTCGAATACGGCGCTATCGAGATCAACCTCAATGCCTTTCGCGACGAGCTGCGCGCCCTGATCGTCGAAGCGCATCTGCCGCTCGGAGGGCTGCTGAACCGCTTCGGCGTCGCGTATCGCAGCGAGCCGAAAGCGTTCATCCAACTTGGCCCGGACGCCGTGATGCGCGAGCACTTCGCCGCGCCCGAAGCCCAGCGATTTTACGGACGCTGCAACGTCTTGCTCGACGCTGAAGATCAAGTGCTGGCGCGGATCGTGGAGGTTTTGAAG
The DNA here is from genome assembly GCA_043777315.1 of Spartobacteria bacterium. Lineage (GTDB taxonomy): Bacteria > Verrucomicrobiota > Verrucomicrobiia > Chthoniobacterales > Chthoniobacteraceae > CAIURC01. Next base: position 20,426 of record JAYVPW010000062.1, read on the forward strand.
CCGTGAGTTCTTTCGCCAAATCCGAGTACGACGTGATCGTGATTGGCGGCGGGCCGGCGGGTTCCACTGCGGCGGCGCTGCTCGCGGAAAAGGGGCGCAGCGTGCTGCTGCTGGAGAAGGAAAAATTCCCGCGCTACCACATCGGCGAGTCGCTGATGCCGTATTGCTGGTTCACGCTGAATCGGCTCGGCGTGCTCGGCGAAATGGACCGGATCGCCTACACCAAAAAATACAGCGTGCAGTTCGTCACACAGGACGGGCGGCAGTCGCAGCCCTTCTACTTCTTCGAACATTACGATCACCCGAGTTCGACGACGTGGCAGGTGGAGCGCGCGGATTTCGATCTCATGCTGCTCGAAAACGCGCGGCGAAAAGGCGTGGAGGTGCACGAGGAAACGGCGGTGACGCGTGTGTTAAAAGACGACTCCGGCCGCGTGATCGGCGTGGAGGCGAACGACCGCGAAGGCCGGCAGACACAGGCTTTCGCGTCGATGACCATCGACTGCTCCGGCCGCGAACAGGTGGCGGTCGCACGCGACGGATGGCGGGTGAAAGATGCGCGGCTGAACAAGATGGCGGTCTGGACTTATTTCCGCGGAGCGAAGCGCGACCCCGGGATCGATGAGGGAAATACGACGGTCGCGTACGTCGAGGATCGCGGCTGGTTTTGGTACATCCCGATGCGCGGCGACCTCGTGAGCGTGGGGGTGGTCGCGGAGAAGGATTACCTTTTTTCCGAGTCGAAAGATCTCGGTGCAATCATGTGCCGCGAGATCGGCCGTAACGCGTGGATCAAGGATCACCTGAGCATCGGCGAACAGGTCGGGCAGTATTGGGTGACGAGCGAATTTTCGTATCGCTCAAAGTTCTGCGCGGCCGACGGGCTCTTGCTCGCGGGCGATGCGTTCGCGTTCCTCGATCCCGTGTTTTCGAGCGGCGTTTTCCTCGCGCTGAAAAGCGGGGAGCTCGCGGCGGATGCGGTCGATGCGGCGCTCACGGAAGGCGACACGAGCGGCGCGCGATTTGCCGATTACGGCGAGCACCTCTGCCGCGCGATCGAGGCGATGCGGGCGCTCGTTTATGCGTTTTACGACGTGAATTTTTCGTTCGGCCGGATGCTGAAAAAATATCCCGAACATCGCGGCCGGCTCACCGATTGCCTGATCGGCGATCTGTTCAGCGACTTCACGGAACTCTTCGCCGCGGTCGGGGAATTCGCCGAGCTCCCGGCTCCGCTGCCGCACGGACGAGGAGCGGCGTCATGATCCGAATTCCGGGTAGCGCGCTTGTCCCGAGTGCTGGTGACGGCGTCCCGCCGGCACGAACTTTTTTGGGCGTGAAACTCGGGAGCCGCTTTCCAATTTTGGGCGGTTTCGAAAGTTCGTCCCGGCGGGACGCCGGGACCAGCACTCGGGACGAGCGCGCTACCCAGAGCTGGCTCGCTGCGCTCGCGCTCTTCACACTCACAGCGAGCGCTGCCGAGCCCATCTTTTACAGCGCGCCGAAGCCGCTCTCGAAGGACGCGATCACGGAGGATTGGCCGCGCTTTCTCGGACCGGCGGACGACGCCGTGTCCGGCGAAACGAAACTGCTCAAAACTTGGGACAAAAGCGGACCAAAAACGGTGTGGGAATTTCCGAAAGGCGGCGGCCACGCGTGCCCGGCGATCGTCGGCGACCGGCTCGTGCTCTTTCATCGGATCGAGAACCTCGAGACGGTGGACTGTCTGGACGCGGCGACCGGGAAGCCGCTCTGGCACAGCGATTACGAGGCACCGTATCGCGATCGGTACGGCTCCGGTGCCGGCCCGGCGACGAATCCGGTGGTTGCTGGCGGGCACGTTTTTGTCTTCGGCATTTCGGGTCTGCTGCACTGTTTCGATCTCCGCGACGGGAGCGTGATTTGGAAGCGTGACCTCGCGACGGAATACGCGATGGAACCCAATTTTTTCGGCCACGGCTCGACGCCACTCGTGATGGGAAATCGGCTCATCGTGAACGTCGGCGGGAAGGACAACATCTGCGCCGTCGCACTCGATCCGGCGACCGGCAAAGAACTCTGGCGGGCGAAACACGCGTGGGGCGCGAGCTACGCGTCGCCAGCTCCGGCCACGTTTTATGGCCGCGAATGCGTGCTCATTTTCGCGGGAGGCGAGAGCCATCCGCCGACGGGCGGGCTGCTCTGCATCGATGCGGCGACGGGCGCAGTGCTCAACGCCACGGCCCATCGCGCGGAGATCGCGGAGTCGGTGAGCGCGTCGTCGCCGGTCGTGATCGGCAATCGCGTCTTCGTCACGGAGTCGTACGGATCGGGTGGCGAGATGATCGAAATCGCGCCCGATTTCTCGGCAAAAAGCGCGTGGAAAGCGGAAAAATTCGGCGCGTATTTCATGACTCCGATCGCGAAGGACGGCTTGATTTTCGGCTTCGACGGACAGCATCCGCGGCTCGCGGAACTCGCCTGCTACGACGCTGCGACGGGACGCCAAATGTGGCGCGATGATCTCGGCGGGAAGTTTCAGCGCGGCAGTCTGCTCGCGGTCGATGGCGCGTTCCTTTGTCTCGGCGAAAATGGGGAGTTTGCATGGCTCGATCTGTCGCCGAAAGGCGCGAAGATTTTGCAGTCCGCGACGCTCTTTCATGCGCCGGAAACGTGGACGCTGCCGGCACTGAGCCGGGGTTTGCTTTACGTCTGCGAAAACACGCGGGATGGCTCTGGCAAAGGGCCGCGGGTGATTTGCTATGATCTGCGAGGGGAGTGAACGGGGGAGGCGGAATCCGGCAAACGTCGAACGTCGAACGTCGAACGTCGAACGTCGAAGTGAAGAGAGCCGGACGCGCGCACAATCCGCCGCTTTTCCTACTTCGACGTTCAACGTTCGACGTTCGGCGTTCGACGTTTGCCCCCTTCCCCCCCGATGAGGATCGTTCTCATCACCCCCGGCACCGGCAGCTACTACTGCGGCGTCTGCATGAGGGACAATGCGCTGGCCAAAGAACTCATCCGGCAGGGCCACGATGCGGTGATGCTGCCGATGTATTTGCCGCTGACTTTGGAGGAAGGCGCGGCGAGCCCGGAGTCGCCGATTTTTTTCGGCGGGGTGAATGTCTATCTCCAGCAAAAGCTGGCGTTCTTCCGCCACACGCCGCGCTGGCTCGATCGGCTCCTGAATGCCCGCGGGCTCTTGAATCTCGCGGCGCGACAGACCGGAATGACGGCGACGGCGGAGGTCGGCGAACTGACTTTTTCCATGCTTCGTGGCGAGGAGGGAAATCAGGCGAAGGAGCTCGAGAAACTGATCGAATGGCTGCGCGCGCATCGGCCCGATGCGGTCTGGCTCTCGACCGCGCTGCTCGTCGGGCTGGCGCGGCGGCTGAAAGCGGAACTCGGCTGCGCGGTGCTGTGCTCGTTGCAGGGCGAGGACAGTTTTCTCGATGGGCTGCCGGAGCCGTGGCGGACGCGCTGCTGGCAGACGCTCGCGGAACGCTCGGCGGACGTGGGGCGATTCATCGCGCCGAGCCGATTTTACGCGGAGTTGATGGGGCGGCGGATGCGTTTGCCGGATGAGCAGGTGCGCGTTTTTCCGAATGGAATCGACCTCACCGATTTCCCAAAAACCGAGCCCGCGCCGACGTCGCCGACGATTGGTTTTCTCGCGCGGATGATCGAAGGCAAGGGGCTCGGGCTGGTGATCGACGCGTTCATTTTACTGAAAAAGCGTGGCACATTCCCGGAGGCAAAACTGCGCGTCGCCGGAGCGATGACGGCGGAGGACGAGCGCTACGTCGCGACGCTGCGGCAGAAGCTCGCGAACGCTGGCTGCGCGGGTGACGCCGAGTTTCTGCCGAACGTGAGCCGCGAGGAAAAAGTGGCCTTTCTTGGAACGCTGACGCTGCTCTCGGTGCCCGCGATTTATGGTGAGGCGTTCGGGCTTTATCTCATCGAAGCGCTCGCCGCGGGCGTGCCCGTCGTGCAGCCGGACACCGCCGCTTTTCCCGAAATCGTGGACGCTACTGGTGGCGGAATCTTGTTCGAGCCCGGCAGCGCCGCCGCGCTGGCGGACGCGTGGGAATCGCTGCTCTCCGATCCGGCCAAAGCGCGCGAACTCGGGCGTGTCGGACGCGCGGCGGTCGAGCGCGATTTCTCCATGCCGCGGATGGCTGGGCGCTTCCTCGCGGCGACGCGCGAAATCATGGACGCCGAAAACGCGCACCCGTAACCTGCCGCGACCGATGCCCTACGAATTCAAGCAGATCCACCGCGTCGAATTCGCGGAGACCGACATGGCGGGCATCGTCCATTTCGCGAATTTTTTCCGCATGATGGAATCGACCGAGCACGCGTTTTTCCGCTCGCTCGGCTTCTCGATCCACGGCCACGAGGACGGCGACACGACCGGCTGGCCGCGGGTGAATGCGAGCTGCGATTACCTGCGCCCGCTGCGGTTTGAGGACGAGGTCGAGATTCACCTGCTCGTCGCGGAAGTGCGCAATCGCTCGATCCGCTACCAGTTCATTTTTCGCAAAGTCGCCGACGGCGTCGAAGTCGCGCGCGGGTCGATCGCGGCGGTCTGCGCGAGCGTGGATAAAGTGACGGGGCGACTGGTGCCCGTGCTCGTACCGGACCGCATCCGCGCGAAAATCGAAGCCGCTCCGAGTGATCTGTTGAAGCCGTTCGCGTCGTCTTCCTGACCGCCAATTTTCAAAACAAATCCGCTCATTTATGTCACCCACCACCGCCCCACAAAACTCACTGACCTGGCTCGCCTTTGCCTTTCTCACCGTCGTGATGTGGGGCGTTTACGGCATCATGCTGCACGTCGGGCAGATGGGCATGAACACGCCCGGAATGCCGCCCGACCCCAACGCGCGCTACAAAGCGTTTCTGTTCGTCGGCATCGCTTACTTCCTCGTCGCAGTGCTGGCTCCGCTGGCCATGTTGAAAATGAACGGCGCGACTTGGGCCTTCCCGGCGACCGGGGCCACATGGTCGCTGATCGCAGGCGTCGCGGGCGCGATCGGGGCGTTCGGCGTGCTGCTCGCGTTTGGCGCGGCACCGAAGCCGCCGACGGCTTATGTCCCGGTGATCATGAGCATCATTTTCGCGGGCGCGCCGATCGTGAATGCGTTCGTTTCGTTGATCAAAGATCCGCCGACGGGGGGCTGGGCGGTGATCTCGTGGCAGTTCTGGCTCGGCATCGCGCTGGCAGCGGTGGGCGGTGGTCTCGTCACGCTTTACAAGCCTGCCGCCGGGCCGCACGGGCCGGTCGTGAAGCCGCCGATCACCGCCGAGCGGAGCGTGTAACGCGGCGAAGGCGGGAACGTCGATTCCATCCGCTGCGGCGCGCCGATGAGTCAGCTCGATCAATTCCGCGCGCTCCTCGCGGCGATCACGCCGGGCAACCGCTTTTATACTGAGCGCCTCGCCGCGGCAGGCGTGTCGGCGGCGAATCTCGCGAGCCTCGAAGACTTCTCAGCGCGCGTTCCTTTCACGGAAAAATCCGAGCTCGTGGCCGACCAGGCCGCGCACCCGCCGTACGGGACGAACCTCACTTTTCCGGTCGAGAACTACAGCCGCTTTTGCCAGACCACGGGCACGACCGGAAAGCCGCTCGTCTGGCTCGACACGGCGCAAAGCTGGGACTGGCTGCTCGGGAATTGGGCGCACATTTATCGCGCGGCTGAAATCACCCCGGGCGACCGGATTTTCTTCGCGTTTTCGTTCGGTCCGTTCCTCGGTTTTTGGACGGCGTTCGAGGCGGCGGCGAAGCTTGGCTTTCTCGCCATCCCCGGCGGCGGGCTCGGAAGCGCGGCGCGGGTGCGCGCGATCATTCAGCAGCAGGCGACTGTGCTTTTATGCACGCCGACCTACGCGCTGCATCTGGCCGAAACAGCGCACGGCGAGGGCATCGATCTCCGCGATTCCGCGGTGCGGAAAATCATCGTCGCCGGCGAGCCCGGCGGCAGCGTCCCGCATGTGCGCGAGCGGATCAGTCGCGCGTGGAACGGCGCGCGCGTGATCGATCATTACGGCATGACGGAGGTCGGACCGGTCGCGTTTGAAGATCCCGCGCATCCGGGCTCGCAGCGCGTGATCGGCGAGTCGTATTTCGCGGAGATCGTGCAGCCGGAGAACGGCCAGCCCACAGCATCCGGCGAGATCGGCGAGCTGGTCCTAACCCCGCTGGGACGCGCCGCTTCGCCGCTTCTCCGCTACCGCACCGGCGACCTCGTGAAGCGGCTTCCCGAAGCCGATGGTTTCGTGCTCGACGGGGGCATCATCGGCCGCGCCGACGACATGATCGTGGTGCGCGGCGTGAATATTTATCCGAGCGCCGTCGATGCCGTCGTGCGCGCGATTCCCGAGATCGGCGAGTATCGCGTGGAGGTCTCGCGGCGCGGCGCGATGGCGGAAATCGAGCTTTCCATCGAAAGCGAAACCGACCGCGCGCCGACCGATCTCGAATGCGCGCTGACCCAGGCTTTCACGCTCCGTGTTCCCGTTCGCCGCGTCCCGCCCGGCACGCTCCCGCGATTCGAGATGAAAGCCAAACGCTGGGTGAATCAGGAGTGAACACCGCGAAAAACAAACTGCCGCCGACCATGCTTCTCGAAATTTCCGACCTCACCAAAACCTACCGCGCGCCCGATGGCGGCGACGCGGTCGAAGTCCTGCGCGACGTCGAGTGGCAGCTCGCGGCGGGCGAAACCGCGGCGATTCTCGGCCCGTCCGGCTCGGGAAAAAGCACGCTGCTGAACATCGTCGGCGCACTCGATCACGCCGACGCCGGGCATGTGAAAGTGGACGGGCTCGACCTCGCGCAGCTCGATGAAAAGGCGCTCGCGGCATTTCGCAACGAAACCGTCGGGTTCATCTTCCAGCTCCATCATCTCCTCCCGCAATGCACGATCCTCGAAAACGTCCTGCTCCCGACGCTCGCCCGCGCGGGACGCGATCGGGCGGAGGTGCAGACCCGCGCGCTGGAGTTGCTGGAAAGCGTCGGGCTCAAACATCGGCTGAATCACCGCCCCGGCGAACTCTCCGGCGGCGAGCGGCAGCGCGTCGCGGTCGCGCGCGCGCTGATCAATCAGCCGAAACTTCTCCTCGCCGACGAGCCCACCGGCGCGCTCGATCGCGCCTCGGCCGGGCGGCTCATCGACCTGCTCGTGGAGTTGAATCGCGCCCGCGGCGTCACGCTCATCGTCGTCACCCACGCGCTCGAAATCGCCCAGCGAATGCAACGCGTTTTCGAGATCGCGGAGGGGAAACTCGTGGAGCGGAAATGAGCGGGCGCGTTGCGATTCCCTCCGCGATGCGCAGCAGCGTGCAGCGGGTAGCGCGCTCGTCTCGAGCGCTGGTTTCGGCGTCTCGCCGAAACGGACTTTCCCCGGCGACAGAACAACCGAAGCGATTTCTCCGATTCCGCGCGGCTCAAAAAGTCCGTCGCGGCGGGACGCCGCGACCAGCGCTCGAGACGAGCGCGCTACCCGGAGCTCTCCGCACACGTCAATGAACTCCGCGACGCTCATCCGCCGGAGCCTCGGCTTTTACTGGCGCACGCACCTCGGCGTCGTCCTCGGCGCGGCGCTCGGCGCGATGGTCCTCACCGGCTCGCTGCTCGTCGGCGATTCGGTGAAGGCCACACTGCGCCGGCAGGCGGAAATGCGGGTCGGAAAGATCGAGTCTGTGATGCTGAACGGCGACCGCTTTTTCCGGGATGCGCTCGCGCGAGACGTGGCTTTTGACCTGATCAAACGTTCGCCCCAAAATATCGAGATGGCACCCGCGCTCATACTGCGCGGCAGCGTGGCAAAAGCGGACGGTTCGGCCCGCGTAAATCAGGCGCAGGTGCTCGGCGTCGATGATTGGTTCTGGAATTTTCGCCGTGATCCGAGCGACTTCGTCGCGCAAGCCGGAGGCGGTCCCCCTGTCGTCAGATTGAACGAACGACTCGCCGCGCAGCTCGGCGTCAAGGCAGGCGACACCGTCGTCGTGCGCGTCGAAAAGCCAGGCTTTTTTTCCCGCGACGCCCCGCTCTCCGGCGAGGAGAATGAGGTAATCGCGCTGCGAGTTCAGATTACCTACATTCAATCTGATCGGGGCTTCGGCAGGTTCAGCCTTCAGGCGAGCCAGATTCCGCCGCTCAGCATTTTTCTTCCGCTCGATTTTTTGCAAAAGCGGTTGGGAATGGAGCAGCCACGGGATGGGGGCCTCGCGAACCTTCTCCTTTCCGCGACTGCCCCCGCAACCTTGGCCGCCGCCGTCCGCGAACAATGGCAACTTGCGGACGGCGGATTGGAGCTGAGGCCGGTCGAGAACACCGGTGGCGTAGAACTCCGCACCGGCCGCGTTTTCCTCGATCGTCCCGTGATCGATGCCGCGCCGCGCGGGGTCGATGTGCTGACATATTTGGTGAACGAAATTCGCGTCGGGGAGAAGACGACGCCTTACTCGATGGTGACGGCGATCGACGCGGCGGCGTGCGGGTTTCTCCCGGCTGAACTCGCCGAGGACGAGATCGTCTTGAACCAGTGGCTCGCCGACGATCTCAGGGCGAAGAACGGCGATCGCGTGAAGTTGAAATACTTCGTGATGGGCGAGCGCCGGGAGCTCACGGAGAAGACACGCGAGTTCACGGTGCTCTCGATTTTGCCGATGGATGAGCCGCAGCTCAACGGCTCCTGGATGCCCGATTTCCCGGGGCTCACGGACAAGAAAAATTGCCGCGATTGGGAGCCCGGGTTTGCAATGGATGTGACGAAATTCCGCGACAAGGACGAGTCCTACTGGAGCCAATATCGCGGCACGCCGAAGGCGTTTGTGAACATCGCCGTCGGTCAACAAATGTGGGCAAATCGGTGGGGCGAGCTGACCGCAATTCGTTATCCCGCGGCGGCGAGCGCCGCGGCGATCACCGCGCAGATTCACGCGAAGCTGACCCCGGAACAGGCGGGGATGAACTTCATCCCGCTCCGCGAACAGGCGCTCGCGGCGACGAAGGCACCGGTCGATTTCGGCGAATTATTTGTGAGCTTTTCGGCCTTTCTCATCGCCGCCGCGGCGGTGCTCACGGGCCTGCTTTTCGTCTTCTCGATCGAGCAGCGGCGCGCGGAAGCGGGGCTGCTGCTCGGGCTCGGCTGGCGACCGCGGCAGGTCCGGCGCGTCTTTCTTTTGGAAGGCGCGGCGCTGGCGCTCATCGGCAGCGTCGCCGGTGTGGCAGGCGCGCTGATTTACACGAAGCTCGTCCTCCGCGCGCTCGCGACGATCTGGAAAAGCGCGGTCGGCGCGACCGAGTTCGTCTTCGCGCCGAACCCGGCAACGCTCGCGATCGGCGTCGTCTCCGGCGTGGTGATCGCGCTCCTCGCGATGTGGCTGGCGAGCCGTCGGCAGTTCCGCCACAGCGCGCGGGAATTGCTTGCCGGTGCTTCCGATGTGCTACCCGGAAAGAAGCAAACGTCGAACGTCGAACGTCGAACGTCGAACGCCGAAGTAACGGATGCGGAGCGGAATCTTTCTGACTTCGACGT
>JAYVPW010000063.1:0-2139 GCA_043777315.1 Spartobacteria bacterium
CGACAACACCGACGACGGCAACGGCTGGTGGACCCGCCTCACCCACCACATCGAAGGCGGCTACTACGGCTACCCCTACGACTACCAGCACGCGGCGAACTACGGCGTGACGCAGCCCAGCGCACAGACGCTCGATGCGATGAAACGCAACGGCGGCGAGGCTTTGATTTCAGCCACGGATGCACACGGATCAAACACGGATAAAGGCAAGCCCACTGGCAATTCCTCCTCCCCATCCGTGTCCCATCCGTGGAAATCCGTGGCTAATTTCTTCCCCGCCATGACCGACTTCGGCGGCGGCTCGCCCACCGGCGGCCTCTGCTACCTGAGCGACGGCCTGCCCGAGCAGTATCGCGGCCGGCTCATCTTCAGCGAGTGGGGCAAAGGGAACATCGCCGCCATCGAAGTCGCGCGCGCCGGGGCCACCTTTCGCTTCGTGAAAAACACGCCCATCATCCAGAGCGCGCCCGGCGCGGACTTCCGGCCCATGCAGGTCAGCGTGGCCGCCGATGGCTCCCTGCTCATCGCCGACTGGGGCTGGGGCGGCTGGAAAGCGCCCAAGCCACTCGGCGCCATCTGGCGCCTGAGCTGGCCCGCGGCCCAGCCCGCGCCGCGCCTGCCGGACGAGAGCAAAGCGAGCGTCGAGGAACTCCTCGCCGCCCTCGGCCACCCGGATCGCGACCAGCGGTTGCGGGCGCAGGGGGAGTTGACTGCACGGCTGCTGGATGACGAAGGCAGCTCCCTTTTCCGTCGCATTGCAGATGTAAGCTTGGATCGTAGTGCCCAATCGACGTGCCGAGTTCACGCCATTTGGGCATTTCGGAACTTCATCCACCTACGACAGGTGCTGGCTTTTAATCTCGGCGGCAACGTCACGGAACCTGCCCATGAAATGTTGAAGCTGACCGCTGATCCAGATCCCGTGATTCGCGCTCAATGCCTCCGGTCAAATTCCTATGCGTTGATCGAGGCAATTCCGCACGATCATGCCAAATCGAGCATCATGGAGGATACAGACGCCCGCGTGCGGCTGGCGGGAATTATCGCTTATGCGCACGCGTCGGAAGGCTGGGCAGCCGACAATGAACTTCCGCGATTACTTAACCGACTTTCTGATTCAGATCCTTGGGTTCGTTACGCCGCCATTTGGGCCATGCGTGAACTCAACATTCTACAAAAAGGGGGGTATTGGGAATTGTTCGCGAGAGCGCTTCCTTCAGCGGCAGCCTCGGCACGCGCGGGCATCTGGCGCGCATTTGACGGCGTGAACACCGAGGACGGAGTGGCAGTCCTCGACCAACTTGCGAAATCCAAGGCTGCCAATACCCGTGCCAGCGCCATCGCTGCGTTCGGTGCCATCGTTTTTCAGCCAAAACCCTACGACGGCAAATGGTGGGGGACGCAGCCGGTGAAGAATCCGCCCCCGCCGCCCAGCGTCGCGTGGGCCGGCACCCCGTCGGCGCTCGCCGCGCTTACGGCGGCGCTTTCCGACCCCGACCCGGCGGTGCGGCTGGCGGCGGCCAAAGCGTTCACCCTTTTCACCATCCACCGGCCGCTGCCTGCCAGGGCGGATCGACGGGCGGTCCCGGCGTCGGATCGCGTGGCCGTTCTCTGTAAATGGTCAAAAAGCGCCTTCTGGTCTGTTCCTGATGTCTTCGAAAGCACCTCCCGAACGTTCGGGAGGCCAGTTTATAGCTTCGGAAGCGGCCCGAGAACGGGATCGGCTCCTTTCCGAAGCCTCAAAACGATAAAAAGAACGTTCTTTTTAGATTCCGATGCCTTCGAAAGCCAACAACTGTCTATCTTTGACCACCTGGATGTCTTCAGAAAGCAAACAAGAACGTCCATTGAACGTTTCCGAACGCATCGAAACGACACCGGAAAGCGCCTGACGGCAGCGCCTCGCGAGAAGCAGGAGGCACCCACGCCCGAGCCCGCAGTCGCCGCCGATGGACAGGAGACCGGGGCGGCGCTGAGGGCCGCCGAAGCGCACGCGCTGGCGACTTTGCGCGCCAGGCTGACTGCCGAAACGGATCCCGCCGTGCGCCGCCAGCTCATCGAGGCGCTCGGCGTGCAGCGCGACCCGGAGGCGATGGGCGTCTTCACCGCCATCGCGCTCGACGAAAAGGCCGCGGCGGA
>JAYVPW010000064.1:0-8205 GCA_043777315.1 Spartobacteria bacterium
TCGGGGTGTCGTGATCGATCGAGACAAAGCGCGCGGGCATCCTCCTTCAACCCGCCAATTGAAAATTCGTCGCGCGGAAAGTCCGACAGGCTGCTAGCAATTGATTCAAGGGACTGGCTTAGGCGCAACGTTCGGCCCACCTCGCAATCTCCCTCATCGAGAAGCGGCTCAAGGACGCCTTCAAGAAGCGGGCGAAGTTCGGCGTGGTAGGCACGCCGGGCGACTTCGACGCCGCGCGCGACCTCGCGGAGCGCAGCGAACACGACGGGCGCTACCAGTTGCAGTATCGGGCCGTCTCGCTCGTCGAGGCCAACCCGGCGCAGAACAGGAAGAAGGGGGCCGATGGCGGCGTGGATGGGATCAAGTTCTTCCGCGACCGTTCAGGGCGTCCCGGAGGGACGGGGGAAATTAGCCAGGGGTCGAGCGAAGCGAATACCCCCGGAACCGTGTGGGATACGCGATGCGCCCCGGCAGGGGCGCGGGAATGGCGGCGGCGACGGCGGTCGGTTCCGGCACCCTTTCAGGGTGCGCTCGTGTGTGGACGGTGGACCCCGGGTTGGCACCCGGGGCAAATATCCTCCAGCCCTCCGGGCTGATGAGAGCGGACGCCTCGAGCGCAGACGCCGACGCCGCCAGCGCCGGCTTTTACCAGAGCGTCGCCGGCCAGAACTTCCCCGCGTGCAACTCCTCCCCATCGCCGCCCTCCCCGCCGGCACCGCCCGCGCCGAGCACCCCGACTACGACCCCACCTAAACCAAAGGCGCGCCAAAGCCGAAGCGCACGGGGAGCAGGCGGAGCTGCTGTAGCCCGAGCGCGGGCTCCCCTTCCGGTCATCTTGAGCGGAGCGAAAGCGGAGTCGAAAGACCTCTTACTTCTCTCCCCATTGCACGCCCGCATCGGGGAGGGGGAGAAGTAAGAGGTCCTTCGACTGCGCTTCGCCGAGCCGAAGCTTCGCTCAGGATGACCGGAAGGCTGGGACGCGGGCAGGGCTGTGGCGGCGCGCTTTTTCCTTCTGGAGGATGGAGATGAAGATGGAGAAAAAGACGAAGAGTTTGCGGGGGGCGGGCGCTCTTTTCCTTTAACGAGGAGCGGGGGCGCGGGCGCGGGCCAGGGGGTGTTACTCCCAGCGGATGTCGTCGAGGTAGAAGGTGACGGGGTGGCCGGGGCTGGCGAGGGTCCAGACGAAGCCGGTTTTGATGCGGGTGAGGTCTTGGGCGCGACGTCGATCTCGTGGCGCTGCCAGTCTTTGGTGAGGGTGACTTTTTCGAGTTTGCCGCTGCCGGTGTCGAAGAACTTCTTGGGCTTGGCGGGGGTGCCGAACTGGAAGGCGACTGTCTCGCCACCTTGCTTGCCACGGGCCCAGAAGGCGAGCTTCTTCGCGCCGGTGAGGTCGTAGCCGCCGCTGCGGTCGCCCCAGTCGCCGGCGGGGTTCTGCCAGGTGACACCGCCCCAGCCGGCGCTGGCCTCGAAGTCACATCGCAGGCAGGTCTTGCCGGAATGCGGCTGCTCGGGGCAGGCGGGGTTGAGTTTAATGGCCTTGGTGTCGCCCATCCAGCCGGCGGGAATGTAGGTGGCGGGATCGGATTCCTCGGCATAGACCGTGAGCGGGAGCGTGGCGGGCTGGCCTTTCGCGATCGTTGCTGGCGCATCGACTCGCAGCGTGACATTCACGACCGCGCCGCCGCCGTGATCGTCGCGCACGGTGGCGAAGAGGCGATAGAGTCCGCCGTCTTTGGGAAAGGTGATGGTGGCGGTCTTTTGGTCAGCCTTGATGATGGAGTCCGGATAGCTGGGTGGGGCCGCTTCCTTGTCTCCGCCACTGCCGTATTCGCCGGGATCGCGCTCGAGCAGCCAGGTGACTTTCAAAGGATCGCCCTCGGGGTCGGAGGCTTCGAGGACGGCGGCACCGGTCGCGCCGGGTTTGCCGCTTTGACTGCCTTGGAAGGTGAGGGCTTTGATGACGGGGACATGGTTGGCTGGCGGCTGGCCGGTCCAGAGCTCGGAGATGGCCTCGGCCGCGCCGAGGCGGGTGCCGTCGGCGAGAAACATGGAGAACCAAGTGGCGGTGACTTCCTGCTTTTGTCCCCAGAGGAAGGCATAGGAGCCGAGACACATTCCGCTTGAGCCGAGCACGGTGCTCTTATAGGCGCGGCGATAGGACTCGGCCTTGTCGGTGCTGGTCGGTTCGGGGAAAGCGCCGATGCTGTCTTTATTGGATTCCCAGATGCCGTTCGGACCGTATTCGGTCATGAGGAAAGGCTTGGTGCCGCCGAGCTTCTTATAGCGTTCGGCAACGCTGGCCGCGCCGCCGTAGGAGTTGATGCCAAGGATGTCGATGTCGGGACAGAGCGCGGTGAAGTTCTTCACCTTATCGCCGCCGATCTCGGCGATGACAGTCATGGTCGGGTGCTGTGGGTCGAGTTCTTTGACGAGGCGCGCGAGGTTGTTGATCTGGGACCAGACAGCGCCGTTGTGACCTTGCGGGTCTTCCATCTCGTTGCCTAGTGCCCAGCAAAGGAGGGCAGGGTGAGTCTTATACTTTTCGACGACGGCGCGGATGTGTTCGCGCTGCTTGATGAGGCCCGCGGCGTCGCTCCAGTCAAAGCCCTGGCGCACTTGTCCGAGCCAGATGCCGGCGGTGACGGTGAGGCCGAGCTTTTGCGCGCGGTCGAGGATTTCTCCGAGATGATCGTCGCCCCAGAGCCGGACGGAGTTGCCGCCGGCCTTGGCGAGTGACTCCAGCGCGTTCTCGCCGCCGCCGCCTCCTTTGACGAGGTAGGGCGCCCCATGGCGGAGGAGTTCAAAGCCGCCGCCTTTCGGCACGACTTGCACGCCAGATGGAGCGGCGTGCAGGGCTAGGACTGGAACGAGGAGGGCACAGGTGAATGAGGCTAGGACTTTCATAGGATGGAGCTATTGCGCCTTTCCCAAGGCAGGGTTGATGGGTGGGACAAAGTCAGTGGGCGGTTTGTTGGTCGCGGGGCGGGTGAACTTCTCGCCATAGGTGCCGGAGCCGGGGATATAGCCGCCTTGGGACAGAAAGAACTGGCCACCTTCTACACCCATGAAACGATCCAGGCGATCGGCCTTTCCGGTGGGGTCGAAGCTAAAGGTCGCGGTGGTCTGTTCGATCCATTTTCCGTCGTCGGTGCGGAGCCATTGGTTGCCATAGAGCGCCTTGCGGCGGAGCTGGCCGTTGTTGCCGTTGAAGTTCTCGCTGAAGGAGTAGAGTCCCTTCAACCAGCCGCCGGTCTGGGGCGCTTTCCAACTGGAGATGAGCATCCACTGTTTGTTCTCCGGGTGAAACCAATAGCCGGAGTAGATGGTGTGTGTCTCGTCGGCGGGCTTGGCGGTGACGATGAAGCGCTGTGTCTCGCCGGTCTTCCACGGGTAAGTCAGGTGACTGTGTCCGCCGGTGCCTTCGTGGCCGAAGTCACCGGCAGTGACTCCTTCACCTTTGACCAGGAGCGTGGTGCGGTTTGCGTCGGCGACTTTGTTGCGATCGCTGGCCTCGCTGCCGCCGTCCCAGACGCTGAAGATGATGCGGCGCTCGGTCGCGCTGTTGACCTGCATACCGAAGTAGCCGCGGTCCCAGCCGGTCGCCATGTAGTAGGTCGCGACGGGACTCTCGAGGGCGGTGACTTCGGAATAGAAGGCGTCGATCTTCGTGTCTTTGGGCCAAGGATAGAAGAGGTGCACGGAGGCGGCGTTGCGGCGCGGGAGGAGATTGAAGTGCGCGTTAGTCGCTGGGGGGCCGTCGAGGATCAGTGCGTCGAGGTCGCCGCTGGGCTGGCCGGTGGGGTTGAGCGATTCGAGGGTGAAGCGCTGGTAGCCGGGCTGCGGGAGATTGAAGACGCCGAAGCGCACGTTGACGGGGTTGGCAGCGTCGCCATTCACGGTCGCCTCGTGGGATTGGCCGGCGACGGTGAGGCACAGTTTGGAGACCGCGCCCGCCGGGAGTCGAAGGGCAATGGTGCAGTCGAGTTTGCCGGGTGTTTTGATCTCGCCGAACCACTGGACTTTGAGGGCGGGGTCGTGCCAGCCGGTGACGCCCGCCTTTTCCGAAATGGACGCGCCGCTCGGATCGGGAGCGAGGTAGGCGGTGAAGGCGGGGACGCGCAGTTCGGCACGGGCGACGAGGCTGGAGCAAAAGGCGAGGAGCAGCAGCGGGATGATTTTCACGAGGAGAGATCCGGCAGCGAAGCGGTCATGGGAGAGGAGCGCGAGGGGAAACGCTGGAGCCACCAGACGTTTGCGCTTGCCCCATCGCCGCCCCGACCGCCGAATGAACGCCGCGTGTTTCCCGCATGAATTCCCCCGAGGTTTTTTACCTGCACATCGATGGCAAGCAGCGCGGCCCCTACACCATCCGCCACATCGATCATTTGCTGAATTGCGGGCTGATCACGGAAGACGCGCTCTATTGGCGGGAGGGGCTGGAGCAGTGGCAGCCGGTCACCCAGCTCGTCGTCCGGCGGGTGGAGAAAGAGCGCTGGAAAAAGCCCGCGCTCGGCCTCTCGGTGGCGCTCGTGCTCGGCCTGCTCGCTTACGTTTTCGGGCCGATCACGCTCGACGGCTGGCGGGAGATTTATCAGCACGATTACACCGCCGACGCGGCCTACTGGCGGGCACGCGACGCGGTGCGGACGCACGCCGCGGTGGCGGGCGGGATGGTCGCGTTCGACGATCTCGAAAAAGCGTCCATCCAGCTCCAGGAGCCCGATGGCGGGCTGGTGACCCTGCGCGGCGTCCTGACCGAGTCCGGCAAGCCGCCGCGTCCCGCCGCATGGAAAGTCCGCTTGAAATACGACCTCGAAAAACGCGAATGGTCAGGGCTGGAAAACGCCGAGATTCCCGACAAATGAAGACCTTCCGATGGCTCACGATCTGCGCCGGACTCGCGCTCCCGGTCGCCTGCGAAAAGCCGCGCCCCGCGCCGCCGATCGTCCACGTCAAGCCGGTCGAAGTCGTCCCTTTTGAAGATGGATACCAAGCCGGTTTCGGCTTCGGAGAAACTGCCGGCTCGCCCCGCGCGACGCTGCCCACGCCGGAAACCGTGGAGCCAATCGCCCACGCCGAAGCGATGAAAGATCCCGACCGCGACCCGAAATGGGAGCGCGGATTCGTCGAGGGATACATGGATGGATTCCGCAAAAAATCGACCGGTCAAAAATGAAGAATCTCGTCTCCGCCACGGCTGCTCTCGTCTTCCTCTCCGCGCTCACTTTCGCTCAAGCCGTCTCCGTCGGCGAAGCCGAAGCGCAGAAGTGCGAGGAGAAAATCGCCAGCGTCCAGCGCGACGTGATCGGCAAATACGAGGACGGCTTGCTCGAGCTCCAGCTCGGTTTTCAAAAAGCCGCCGACCTCGAAAACGCGCTCGCCGTCCGTGGCGAAAAAGAGCGCGTGACCAAGGAGCAGCGGCTCACCGACGCGAACCTCGTCCACGAGCCGAAATCCCTCCGCGCGCTCCAGACGGCGAGCCTCGCGAAGATCAAAGACCTCAGTGCACAGCTCGTCGCCGAGTCGGTCCCGCGGCTTCTCGAGCTGAAAAAATCGCTGACCATCGCCGGCAAGCTCGACGACGCCCTCGCCGTCCGCGGCGCGATCGAGCGCCTGCAAAATGGCTACGTCCCGCTCAGCCGCGCGGAAGCCGGCGCGGTCGTTCCCGCCGAGACGCTTTGGCAGGCTTACGCCGCCGACCGCACGCGCGCGGACAAGACTTACAAAGGCCAAAAGATCACCGTCCGCGGAATCTTCGGCGGCTTCCGGCAGGACACGAAAGACACCAAGCTTCAGCTCGTCTTCCTCGCCGCCGGCACCGGCGGTTGGGTGCAGTGCGAGTTCTCCGCCGCCGACTTCCGCTTCCGCGAAGAGACGCAATTCAACAACGCCATTTTCGTCATCACGCCGAAAGGAAACGACGGCGCGGCGCTGCGCCTGCAAAAAGGCCAGAGCGTCGAAATCCGCGGAACCTGCGAGGGCCTCGACGAAGTCGTCCGCCTCATCAAGTGCGACCTCGGCAAGTAGCCGGCGCAAAAAAGCCCGGCGCAGCTTTCGCGGCACCGGGCTTTGAAATGCGAGACGCGCGTTACTTCAACGCCGCCTGATAATTCGCCTCGGCCTGATCCCAGTTCACCACATTCCACCAGGCCTTCATGTAGTCGGGTCGGCGGTTTTGGTAATTGAGGTAGTAGGCGTGCTCCCAGACATCGAGGCCGAGCACCGGCTTGCCTTCGATTCCGGCGATGGCCTTGCCCATGATCGGGTTGTCCTGATTGGCCGTGGAGCCGATCTCGAGCTTGCCGCCATTGACGACGAGCCACGCCCAGCCGCTGCCGAAACGCGTCGCGCCAGCCGCTTCAAACTTCGTCTTGAACTGCTCGAAATCGCCGAACGTTTCCGCGATCGCCTTTGCCAGCGCGCCGCCCGGCTGTCCGCCGCCCGCTTTCAGCAGCTTCCAGAAAAACGAGTGGTTCACATGCCCGCCGCCGTTGTTGCGCACCGGTCCGCGGATCGCGTCGGGCACCGCGCTCAAATCGCTGATCAGCTCCTCCGCCGATTTGCTCGCGAGGTCCGGCGCGGACTCGAGCGCTTTGTTGAGATTCGTGACGTAAGCAGCGTGATGCTTGTCGTGGTGGATTTCCATCGTGCGCGCGTCGATGGACGGTTCGAGCGCGTTGTTCGGATACGGGAGCGGTGGGAGTTCGTGGGCCATAATATTGGGAGTTGGTGATCCGTTCTGCGGGATCGGGTTTGTGGTTCGTCGCGAGGATGAAAAGTGGACGCCTCGATTGCAAGGAACGATCGCCCAGCCTTCTGCCAAAGCCGATCCCGGCGCTTTTCGCCTTGCCCCGCGCGCACCGGAAAGCGAGTCAATGCCGCGCGCATGGATACCTCGATCAAGTCACTCGGAGAATGCCACTTCGACTCGCCGCTCCGCCATTTCGGAGCGGTGGAAGTGCCGTTCAAAAATGACTCCGATCGCATCCTTTTCGACCACGCCGAAGGTGCCGAACGCAACCTTGCCAAGCCGCTGAGTTTCGAAGTCGCCGGTCCGCGCGAAAAGGTCTTCTTCGACGCCCCAAAAGCCACTGCCGCCATCGTCACCTGCGGCGGCCTCTGCCCCGGCCTGAACGACATCATCCGCGGCATCGTGACCCAATGTTACAACCGCTACGGCATCACCCGCGTCTTCGGATTTCGCTACGGTTACGAAGGCTTGATCCAGCGCTACGGCCACACGCCAGCGCTCTTCCGCCCCGAGTCCGTCGCCCAGATTCACAACTTCGGCGGCAGCATCCTCGGCACCTCGCGCGGCCCGCAGGACGTCGCGGAAATGGTCGATGTCCTCGAAGAAATGAACGTCGATATGTTCTTCGTCGTCGGCGGCGACGGCACGCTCCGCGGAGCCTCCGCCATCGCCGATGAGATCGCGCGGCGCGGCTTGAAAAAGGCCGTGGTCGGCATCCCGAAGACCATCGACAACGACATCATGTATCTCGACAAAAGCTTCGGCTTCGAGACCGCGTTCGCCATTGCCGTCCAGGCTGTGAAGTGCGCCTACGTCGAGGCCACCGGTGCGATGAACGGCATCGGGATTCTCAAGTTGATGGGCCGCGATTCCGGCTTCATCGCGAGCTACGCCGCCCTCGCCGGCAGCAACGTCGATTTCGTTCTGATCCCCGAAGTCGAGTTCGTTCTCGACGGCCAGCGCGGCCTCCTCGAAGCGCTCCGCTACCGCCTCGCGAAAAAGAAAAGCGCCGTCATCGTGATCGCCGAAGGCGCCGGCCAGGACTTGATCCCGCCCGGCCCCGACACCTTCGACGCCAGCGGCAACAAGCGCCTCGGGGACATCGGCATCTTTTTGAAAGACCGCATCGGAGCGTTCTTCCACGAACGCCGCATCCCCATCAATCTGCGCTACATCGACCCCAGCTACATCATCCGCAGCGTCCCCGCGAACCCGCAGGACAACGTCTATTGCTCCCAGCTCGCGCAGCACGCCGTCCATGCCGCGATGGCTGGAAAAACCGGCCTGCTCGTCGGCCGCTGGCACGGCGCCTTCGTCCACCTCCCCATCGAACTCGCCACCACCGGACGCCGAAAGGTGGACCCCAAAAGCGAGCTCTGGCACGCCGTCCTCGAAAGCACCAGCCAGCCGCCCCGGCTGTGCTGAGATGGGACGGGGGAGATCGGGAATCGAAG
>JAYVPW010000065.1:0-29561 GCA_043777315.1 Spartobacteria bacterium
CTTCGACGTTCGACGTTCGACGTTCGACGTTCGACGTTTGCCCCTCTGCGACACAGATCCCGCGGATCTCGGAAAGCGCCTCCTCATTTCGCGAGTTCCTCTCCCACCGCCGCGAAAAGCAGCGGCACCATGATTTCGTGATGTCCGACAATGTAGAAGCCCTGCCCGCCGAGTTTGGTCGGGCGGCGCTGCACATTTTCGGAAGGGCGATAGTGCCGGACCATGTCGAAAGTCGCGGTCGTGAAGCGCTCGACTTTGTGCCCGAGATTCCGCGCGATCGTCAGCGCCTTGAGGAAAACTTCCGGCATGATCACGGCGCTCCCGATATTGATCACGACGCCTCCTTCGAGCTGCGCCACCACGGATGAAAAGAGCTGGAAATCGCGATACGTCGCCTCGCCGAGCACCGCGCCATTCGTGCTCGGATGCTGGTGAATAATGTCGGTCCCGATCGCGATGTGGACGCTGACAGGCACGTCGAGTTCGGCCCCCGCCGCGAGGATGCTGAGGGTGCGATTCGGAAAGGAAGTGGTGGCCTCGCCGAGCGCGCGCCCGGCTCCGAGTCCGCGGGCCACACCGTCCGCGAGCGCTGTATTCATGCGGCTTCCCGTCTCCTCGGCCATCCCGAAGCTCCCATCATCCAGCCCGCGCTGCACGTCCTCGCTCGTCTCGCCTTGGTAGCAAAGTTCGAAGTCGTGGATGGCCCCCGCGCCGTTGAAGGCCACCGCGTTCAAAATGCCGCGCCGCATCGCTTCCACGAAGATCGGATTGAGCCCGACCTTGATCGAATGAGCGCCCATCATCAGCAGCACGGGCCGCTGATTCCGCACCGCCTCGGCGACCGCCGCAACCGTTTTGCGGAAGTCCTGCACCGCGAGAAAATCGGGCAGGCTTTCGAGAAATCCCGCGAAGCTCGTGCCCGCCGAATGCGGCCTCGCAAAGGCTTCGAGCGCCACCTTGTTCGCGCGCTCCGCGACCGGGTAGGTGCGGATTTTTGCGAAGTCGAGCGGCGGGAATTTCATCGCGCGGATTGCGCCCGGCGGGTGCCGCGCGTGTCAATCCGCATTCTCGGCGCATCGGAATTTAGTGGCGCATCATCTCACCGAAACGTCACAAACGCGTCACGCGTTCGTCACATGCCGTCGCGAACTTGTGACAAGTCGCGATCGGAATCATCCGGACCGCGCACCACCAAACCAACCACACCCATGCCCAATCCCACATCCCTGAAACTCGCCGTCGCGCTCGCCCTTGCCGCCGCGTCGTCCACCGCGGCCTTCGCGCAAGACAACGGCGCCCTGATCGACAAGCTGGTAAAAAAAGGAATTCTCAGCTCGCAGGAAGCCGAGGAAGTCCGCGCCGATCTGACCCGCGAGTATTCCACGACGACCGCCGGCAAAATCCAACTCAGCAATTCCGTGACGGAGATGAAGCTCTCCGGCGACCTCCGACTGCGCTATCAATACGACAACAAGGATCAACAGGTGGATCCTGTCGCGATCGGTAGCGACAAAGACCACAGCCCATCCGGCAATCAGCGCAGTCGCTGGCGCTTCCGCCTCCGGCTGAACGCGGACTTCAAGCTCACGGACCATTTCTACGGCGGCGTGGAGCTCGGGACCAACCTTGCTTCCGACAGCAGCAATCAAACGGTTGAGAACGGTTTCAACAAATACCCTATCTATATCAGCAAAGCCTACCTCGGCTGGAACCCGAGCGGTTGGCTGAACGTCACCGCCGGTAAGTTCACCAATCCTTTCTACACCACCGATCTCGTGTGGGATCCGGACATCAATCCGAACGGTGTCTCGGAAAGCGTGGCTTTCCACAAAATGTATTTCGGGGGCTCCGAAGCCGGTTACTCGAAAGACGGGAAGACGGCGTCCGCGCCGATTAAGGAAGAGCGCCCGTGGGAGCTGACGCTGGTGGGCGGACAATTCATTTTCGACGACAACATCGAAGGCGGCGGCAAGGACAACGCGACCCGCGACAACGACACGACGAGCGACGTGTATCTCTTCGAAACGCAGATCATCGCGAGCTACAAGTTCGGCGGCGTGAAAGCCACGTTTGCTCCAGCTTGGATGATCTACACCTCCGGCTCAGTCACTGGTGCGGATAACGAAAACTCCTTCAACGACAATCCGCTCGTCTCCGGGGCTTCGCGCAACCTGAATATCATCCAGGCGCCCGGCGATGTGTCCTTCAAGCTCGGGTCGCTCAAGACCAAGGTTTACTGGGACTTCGCTTACAACATCGAAGGCCGCAAGCGCGTGGAAAACATCTACCGGCTGGCGACGCTCGATCCGAAAGGCCCAGGTGCCACACCCGACCCGGATGATTTCGATAAGAACCACAGCAACCGCGATGACTACGCCTATTTGATCGGCGTGCAGGTCGGGGAGAACAAAAAGAAGGGCGACTGGTCCGCGCTGGCCAACTGGCGGCAGACCGGCATCGGCGCGGTGGATCCTAATCTCAATGATTCCGACTTTGCGCTCGGCGAGCTGAACACGAAGGGTTTCAAGCTCGGCGTGGCGTATAACTTCACCGACTTCTGCATTGCCGGTGTGACCTACATGCACGCGTGGAATCTCCGCCGCGATCTCAGTGGCGGTGAGGCGACCGGCGGCAATGCCATCGGCGAGGCGAACGCCATCCAGGTCTTGCAGGTCGATCTCAACTTGAAGTTCTAGCCAATCGGTTCGTCGTCGGAGCCGGCGCTCTTTGGTGAGCGCCGGCTTCACACGGGCCGTTTTTTCTGACTTAAAACAAACCGATGAAGCTAAATCGACTCATTGCTACGGCAGCCGTGCTCGCGCTGTCCGCGTCCATTGCCCACGCGGGCAAGCTGGTCATCAAAGGCTCCGACACTCTCGGCGCAAAACTCGTCCCGCAGCTCGCGGAGACTTTCAAGGCAGGCAGCTCTGGCACTACCTTCGAGATCGCCGCGGAAGGCTCCACCACAGGCATCGCCGCGATCATCGACGGAACCGCGCAAATCGGCATGTCGAGCCGCCGGGCCAAGCCGACGGAAGTCTCCGGTGCCACGGCCAAAGGAGTGAACTTGAAGCCGACGATCGTCGCCTACGACGGCATCGCGATCCTGGTGAACGAGAATAACCCCATCAAAGGTCTGACCTTGAAACAGGTGGAGCAGATCTTCGCTGGGGATGTGACTGATTGGAGCGCGGTGGGCGGTTCGCCGGGTAAGATCTCGATCTACACGCGCAACACTTCGTCGGGCACCTATTCGGACTTCAAGGAACTCGCGATGAAGAAGCGGGACTACGCCGGAAGCTCACAAAAAATGGCGGGCAATGAACAGATCGCGGCTGAAGTGGGGAAGAACAAGAATGGCATTGGCTATGTCGGCCTCGCTTACGTCAAAGCCAGCGGAGTAAGGGTCGTGCCGATCGACGGCGTGACGCCCGATGCTTCGACCGTGCGGAGCAAGAGCTACCCCTATTCGCGCCCCACTTTCTACTACACGAACGGTGAGCCGCAGGGTGAGGCGAAGGCCTTCCTCGACTTCACGCTCAGTCCGAAAGGACAGGCCATCGCCGCGCAGGTGGGCTTTGTCTCGATCAAATAAATTGCGGTGTTGTTTGGTTCTGGAAGCCCGCCGGCCCTGAGCCAGCGGGCTTCCTTCCTTTTCGCCAGCGAGTCGCTCTGATCGCGCCGAAACGCGCCTGCTCTCGTCATCCTGAGCGAAGCGCCAGCGCAGTCGAAGGACCTCTAACTATTTCCCCGTTGCGCGCGCGTCTGGGGGAAATAGTTAGAGGTTCTTCGACTGCGTTTCGCGCGGCGCTTCACTTCGCTCAGAATGACGACGCTTTTTTGCCGCCATAAATCCTCGTCGCCCCGCCGCCAATGCCAGCCACCCTCGATCCACCGAAGCCGCAGCGCGCCATTTCCGACGCGCTGCTGAATCGGAAACGCTTTCGCTTCCTCGGTCTCACGCCGGACGAAATGATCCGTTATTTTTTTCAGGGCAATGCCGCGGTCGCGATCCTCGTTCTCGTGCTGATCATGGTGTTCCTGCTGCGCGAGGGAGCCGGATTCTTTGGGCAGAATCTGCGTAATCTGCGCGTCTATCGACTTGCGGGGCTGGAGTTCGTGGACCTGATCAAGCGGCAGGTCGAGGCGCATACGGAACTGACCCGCGCGGTGAACGAGGTCCGTCTGCGACAGTTCAACGATCTTCTCGCCAGCGGCAAAACGAGCGAGGCAGCGAACGCGGCGCTGGAAGCGTTCGATACGTTCGCCACAACCTTTGGTGACGCGGCGGAGGATGTGCGCGGGCTCGCGTCGGACCTCACGGATGTCGCGGCTGCGATCAAGCAGAAGGAGCAAATCCGCCGGGATACGCTGGAGCAAAAGGCAATGCTTCTCCGCGCGGGCAGGCCGCGGGAAGCCGACGCGATCATCGCCGCGCCGGTGGATTTCACGGCTGAAATTGAGCCGCTGCGGGCCGCGCTGCCGGCGTATCGCGAGGCGAATCGGCAGTTCGCCGCGAAGATCGAAGCGGCGCTCTCCGCCGACGGGCCGCCGTCGCTGACCGCGGATGGAAGCAAACGCCTAGCCGCACTGAAATCGCGCGCGCGCGAATTCGTCGCCACGTTCCCCGCGATCGAGGCGCGCCTCGCCGCGTGGCGCAACGACGCGCCGATCCCGTGGCACGATTCGCTGACCGCATTTCTCTTCGGCCGTGAATGGCTCACCGCGAGTTTTTGGCAGGACTGGTATGGCATCGTCCCGCTCTTTGTCGGGTCGCTCCTCGTCTCTGCCATTGCGCTGGTGATCGCGGTTCCGCTGAGCATCGCGGGTGCGATTTACGTGAGTGAGATCGCGCGCTCGGGGGAGAAGCATTTCATCAAACCGGCGATCGAATTCATCTCCGCGATACCGTCGGTCGTGCTCGGATTTTTCGGGGTGGCTGTGCTCGGGCAGGCGCTGCGGTTCGTCTCGCAAACCCCGTGGCTATCATGGTTCCCGGGCTTTCCGATGAGCGAGCGGCTGAACTCGCTGACCGCCGGCTGCCTGCTCGCGCTCATGGCGATCCCGACCATTTTTTCGCTCGCCGAAGACGCGCTGACGAATGTCCCGCGGCACTTCAAGGAAGCGTCTTTCGCGCTCGGGGCGACGCGGCTCCAGACGATCGTGAAAATCCTCATCCCCGCTTCGATCTCGGGCATCCTCTCCGCCATCCTGCTCGGCTTCGGGCGGGTGATCGGCGAGACGATGGTCGTCCTGCTCTGCGCCGGAAATCGCATCGCGATTCCGGATTTCACGCAGGGTCTCGGCGCGTTTTTTCAGCCGGTCCACACGATGACGGGAATCATCGCGCAGGAGATGGGCGAGGTCGTGCCGGGCAGCATTCATTACCGCGCGCTGTTCATGGTCGGCATCCTCCTTTTCCTCCTCGCGCTCGGGATCAACTACCTCGCGCAGCGCATCGTGCAGCGCTACCGCATCTCGATCGGATGAGCGCCAATCCCTTTGCCCATCAGCCTTCCCGGGCGCGCGCGTCGGAGCGGACCGCGTTCGGCCTATTCCGCGCGGCGACCTATCTCATCCTCGCTTGCGCCGTGATGATCTTCGGCGTCATCATTTGCAAAGGCGCGGGGACGCTCTTCCAATCAGCGTCGCCATTCGTGAACTGGAGCTTTCTCAGCCAGGCGCCGGAGACGCTCTACGTCTTCGAGTTCGAGGGTGAAAAGATGGAACTCGGCGACAAGGAATTCCGCGCGTTCAAGGCGGAGCGGGGCTTGGCGGACATTCCGGCGGAAAGTTACGCGCACAGCGCGGGCGGGATTTGGCCGTGCATTGCGGGCACTTTCTGGCTCGTGATCGGCTCGATGGGCATCGCGCTTTTCATCGGCGTGAGCAGCGCGATTTTCCTCAGCGAATACAGCCGCCACGGCCCGATGGTGAACGCGATCCGGCTCGCGATCCTCAATCTCGCGGGCGTGCCGTCGATTGTGTTCGGCCTTTTTGGTCTCGGGTTGTTCGTCCATTTCATGCCGGTGCTCGCGGGCTTCGACGATCCGTCGGCCCCGAGTTTGCCGATCGGATTTGGGCGCTGGCTGAACTTTTCCGGCTGGGGTGTCTGCCTCGCGTCGGGCTGGTTCACGCTCGCGTTCATGGCGCTGCCGGTCGTGATCACGGCGAGCGAGGAGTCGCTGAAAGCTGTGCCACAGGGCTTTCGCGAGGGGTCGCTCGCGCTCGGGGCGACCAAATGGCAGTCGATCCGCACCAACGTCCTGCCGTACGCGCTGCCGGGAATGCTCACCTCTTCGATCCTCGGGATCGCCCGGGTCGCCGGCGAGACGGCGCCGATCATGTTCACCGCCGCGTACGTGATGCGCGACGATGCCCCCGGTCGCGGGCTCTTCGATTTCGTGAGCCAGGGGGTGATGGCGCTGCCGTATCACATCTACGTCGTCAGCTCGAAAATCCCCCAAAACGAGTACACCGAGCGCGTGCAATATGGCGCGGCATTCGTGTTCCTCCTGCTCGTGTCGGCGATAGCGCTCTCGTCCATCGTGCTGCGCATTCGCATGAGAAATCGCTACCGTTGGTGAACCCCATGAACGCCATTCTCGAACCTCGAATGACCACTCATTCACAAACCGCTCCGCCCGCCCCCGCCGCCGACGAGGCGATGATCGAGGTCGAACAGCTCAATTTTTTCTACGGCACCACGCAAGCGCTCCACGACGTCACGCTGCGCATCCCGGCGCACCGCGTGACGGCGCTCATCGGTCCGTCGGGCTGCGGAAAATCGACGCTCCTGCGCTGCTTCAATCGGATGAACGATCTCATCGACGGCACCCGCATCGGCAGCGGACGGGTGCGCATTCATGGCATCGATATTCACGCGCCAGAGGTCGATACGATTGCGTTGCGCCGGCAGGTCGGGATGGTTTTCCAGAAGTCGAATCCCTTCCCGAAATCGATCTACGACAACATCGCGTATGGCCTGCAAATCCAAGGCATCCGCGACCGCCGCCGCATCGACGAGACGGTCGAGAAAAGCCTGCGCAGCGCGGCTTTGTGGGACGAGGTGAAAGACCGCCTGCACGCGAGCGCCCTCGGACTCTCCGGCGGGCAGCAGCAGCGGCTTTGCATCGCGCGCGCGATCGCGGTCGAGCCGAGCATCATCCTGATGGATGAGCCGTGTTCCGCGCTCGACCCGGTCGCCACATCGAAGATCGAGGACCTGATCCAGACGCTGAAAAAGCAGTACACGATCGTGATCGTGACGCACAACATGCAGCAGGCCGGGCGCTGCTCGGACGCGACCGCATTTTTCTACCTCGGCCGCGTGATCGAGTTTGGGAAAACGGAGAAAATTTTCACCAATCCCGTGCAGAAACAGACCGAGGATTACATCACAGGCCGCTTCGGCTGATCGCCATGGAACATTTCTGGGAACAACAACTCACCGACATCCGCGAGCAGCTCCTGATGATGAGCGGGCTGACCGAGCGCAGCCTCTCGCTCGCGCTGCGCGCGCTCGTCGAGCGGGACGACAAGCTCTGCGATTCAGTGGAAGCCGACGACAGCCAGATCGACCGGCTGGAGATCCACATCGACAACCTCGTCATCACCTACATGGCCACGCACGGCCCGGTGGCACAGGATTGCCGGTTCATGCTCGCGGCGTCGAAAATCTCCAGCAACCTCGAGCGCATCGCCGACCAGAGCACAAAAATCGTCCGCCGCGCGCGCGAGCTGAACCGCGAGCCGCTGCTCAAGCCGCTCATCGACATCCCGCTGATGGCCGACATCGGACGCGACATGTTGCGCGACAGCATCACCGCCTACATCGACGCGAAACCGGACCTCGCGGTCGAGATCATCGCGCGCGACCAGAGCGTGAACGACATCTACCGGCAGCTCGCCCGGGAGCTGACGACTTACATGATCGAGAACCCGAAAACGATCACCCGGGCGCTCAGTTTGCTGACGATCGCGAAGGCGCTCGAACGCGTCGCCGATCACGCCACGAACATCGCGGAGGAGGTCTTCTATTTGTACAAGGGAGAAGACATCCGCCACGAACGATCGCTCAAGTCGGCAGGCTAAATCGACCTGCCGCGGGTCGCACGCGGGCGGCGTTAAATCCTTTGCCCGCGCGCTCGGCGAACTGCTAACACCTCGCGCTCACCCCTTTTTATGGCATCCTTTTTTCAACGCATTTTCGGGCGCGACACGAAATTTTACGATCTCCTCGAAGGCGGCGCAGCGGAGGCGAAAAACAGCGCCGGCATTCTCCAAAAACTGCTCCCGCAACTCGGCGGCGCCGTGAACGACGAGACGCTCGCGGACCTCGCGCAGGCGAGGCGGAAGCACAAACGCATCAGCCAGGAAACGACCGAGGAGTTGTGCAAAAACTTCGTCACTCCGCTCGAGCGCGAGGACATCGAGGCGCTCTCGAGTTCACTCTATAAAATTTCCAAGACCGTCGAAAAGATTGGCGAGCGGCTGATGATCGCGCCGGTCAGTGCCGATTTTTCGCAGGTGAAGAAGCAGGTCGCGATGCTGGAGCAGGTCGCCGGAGTGGTGAACCAAATGGTCGGCGGGCTGCGCGGAAAGTCGCACGGCGAGCAGATCAAAGACAGCTACGACCGGCTCCAGATGATCGAGGGCGATGCCGACAAACTGATGAACGAGCTGCTGCGCGAGCTCTATCACAGCAGCAGCGAGGCCCGTGAAGTGGTCTATTGGAAAGACCTCTTCGAGCTCCTCGAGCAAGGGATCGATCGCTGCCGGGATGCGGGCTCCGTGGTCTTCCACGTCACGCTCAAGTATTCCTGAAGGCCGCTCATGCTGCTCTTTTTCATCGTCCTCCTCGCGGCGGTCGCGTTCGAATACATCAACGGTTTTCACGACACGGCCAACGCCATCGCGACGGTCGTCTCGACAAAAGTCCTCTCGCCGCGGCAGGCGATCCTCCTCGCGGCGGGCGCGAATTTGCTCGGTGCATTCATGGGCGAAGCGGTCGCGAAAACGATCGGGCAGGGGCAGGTGGAGAAGGGAGTCGTGACGATGAACACAATCCTCGCCGCGCTGCTCGCGGCGATTATTTGGAACCTGCTGACGTGGTGGCTCGGCCTGCCGTCGAGCTCCAGTCACGCCTTGATCGGCGGGCTCTGCGGGGCGGCGCTCGCGACCAGCCACGGCAATTGGTCGGTGCTGATTTGGAGCAAATTCACGCCGAAAGGGGCGGATGGACTTTGGCCGAAAGTGATCAAACCCATGATCCTTTCGCCGATGACCGGCTTCGTCGTGGGCTTCCTGCTCATGGCGTTGATCACGGCGCTCGTGATCAATTGGCGACCGAGTGTGGTGAATCGCTATTTTGGCAAAATGCAGATCGCCAGCGCGGCCTGGATGGGGCTCAGCCACGGCACGAATGACGCCCAGAAAACGATGGGCATCATCACGCTCGCGCTCTTCACCGGGACCACTTCCGGCGCGTTCGCGGACCTGCCGTCGTGGCTCGGGTTTCTCCACACGCCGGAGTTCAAAATCAGCTTCTGGGTCAAGCTCCTGTGTGCCGTGACGATGGCGCTCGGCACTGCGGCGGGAGGCTGGCGGATCATCCGCACGATGGGTCACAAAATGGTGCGGCTTCAGCCCGTCCACGGCTTTGCCGCGGAGACCACCGCGGGCGCGATCATCTTCGCCGCCTCGAGCTTCGGTATCCCGCTTTCCACCACGCACGTCATCGCGACTTCGATCATGGGCGTCGGCGCGATGAAGCGATTCAGCGCCGTGAAGTGGGGCGTCGTCCACCGCATCGTCTGGGCGTGGATTCTGACGATCCCGGCGACCGGACTGCTCGGATGGGTGATCGCGTGGTGTCTGATGTAGGGCGTTAAAAAAACGCGCCCGAATCGAGACGCCGCTACCTCCGCGGCTTTTGATCCAGCTTGCCGCCGTGCTCTTTGAACATCCACTCGCCGGATTTCGGCGTCGGCGTCGCGACGACTCGAGGCGGCGGTGTCGTGGGTACGGGTTCTGGCGGCGGCACCGGCTCGACGGGCGGGCTGCAACCGGCGAGGGCCGCCACGGCGAGAGAGAAGAGTGCCCGTTTCATCGGCGCGATGTAACCGTCACTTTCGCGCGGATCGAAGCTCAAAGTAGAACGGCGTCAGCGGAGGAATCGCGGCGATCGTGACGCCAGCAGAAAGCGCGTTCACTTCGATTTGCCACGGATCCCGTGAGAGTCGCTCGACGAGAGTTGCTTTTGCATCGGGCGCGATTTCGAGAAGGTCGATGGCGTCTGGCGGAAGAAACACATGGACGTCGCGCATCGTTTCGGAGCGGTGAAAATTTGCGATGACGAGGAAGCTCTGGCCGCTCGCTGGAGCAGAACGGAGGAAGGCGTAGAGCCAATGCCCGCTCGCGGTTTCTGAATGCAGGCGACCGAAGTGTTCGTTGGAAATGTTCGCCGGATTGAGGCCGAAA
This sequence comes from Spartobacteria bacterium, assembly GCA_043777315.1. Classification (GTDB taxonomy): domain Bacteria; phylum Verrucomicrobiota; class Verrucomicrobiia; order Chthoniobacterales; family Chthoniobacteraceae; genus CAIURC01. The sequence continues at coordinate 10,483 of JAYVPW010000065.1, forward strand.
AACTCGCCGTCTCGAAACGCTGGTTCGCCCGCGAGGTGCACGAGCCGGGTATAAAATACGCGCAGTTCGCGCTGCTCCGGCGAGAGGTGACCCCCGTCGTAGGCATGGCCGTTCACCCATTTCGCGAGCTCCGGCATCGACCAATAATCGAAGATCGTCGTCCGCGCATTGTCTCCGCCGAAGCCCGTCGGGCCGACCGCTGGCTCGCCGACTTCCTGTCCGCTGTAGAGCAGCAGCGGTCCGCGCGAGAGGCCGTAGAGCACGGCGGAAACGGGCCGTCCGACTGCCATCCCGACGTTGCCCCAGTGGTCGCGCCCGGCGAGTCGGACCTCGTCGTGATTCTCGGAATAACGGAGCGAATTCTGGAAAATGAAGTCAGGCCCGAGCGCGGAATCGAGATCATTGGCCCAGCCGCCGCCGTCGTAGATCGACTTCAATGTTTTGTACGATGGATCGTCGTAAACGGCATCAAAGCCGGCGCTGAGCAGGTCGAACATCACGTGTCCCTTCTCCCCGTTCAGCTTCGCGAGCAGGGGCTCGCCGGTCGGGACTTTCATCGGATCGGAGTCGTAGGCCTCCGCGATCAAGAGCACATCAGCCTTCCGGGCCCGCGCGCGTCCGATCGCCCATGCCCAGAATTCCGCGGGAACCATGTGCGCCATGTCGCAGCGGAAGCCATCGACGCCGACCTCCTGCCAGTGCGCGAGCACGCGATCCATCTTCAGCCAAGTGTCGGGGATGGTGCGGTCGCGGTCAGCGCCGTTGGGGTAGGCGCGCTCGCGGGAGCTGAAGTCGTAGCCGTAATTCAGTTTCACCGTTTCGTACCAATCGTGCAGCGACGGCGTCGGGCTCGCGACGTTGTTGCCCGTCACGCGCGCGTGCTCGTGCTCGCCGTCGAAGCGCCCGTCGCACGTCCCGAGCACCTGGCACGTCGGGCTGATCGGCACGCCGTCGCGCCACGTCGGGAGCTGCAATGGCTGGCCGTGGAGATGGAAGAAATTGTTCTGAGGATCGAAGAATTTCGACACGTCGTCGGTCGCGCCAAAGCTGAGGTCGGGCGCGATCGTGGAAGCGTAGCTGCGCGCGACATGGTTCGGCACGAAGTCGATGATCGTCCGCATTCCGCGAGCGTGAATCCGTGCGAGGAGAGCGCGAAATTCCGCGAGTCGCTCCGCCGGATTCACCGCGTAATCGGGGCAGACGTCGAACGCGTCTTTGATCGCGTACGGACTCCCCGCGAGCCCTTTCAACAAGTCGGGATCATCCGCTGGCAGGCCGATCGCCGAGTGATCCGTGGCCGTCGCCTGCCGTAGAATCCCGGTGAGCCAGACATGCGTGACACCCATTTCCCGGATCGCCGCGAGCGCTGCGTCGTTGATGTCGTTGAACTTCCCGACGCCGTTTTCCGCGAGCGTTCCATTCGGCTCGCGGCGCTCGTTCACGTTTCCGAAAAGGCGTGGCAGGAGTTGGTAAATGCGGATGCGTTCCGCGCCGAGGCGCGACTGCACCGAGACCGTCCCCGCTGCCAAATCGATTGCTTTGAAGCGCGGCAAATATTGGTCGCCAAATCCGCCGGGAGCGCCGAGGTCCGGGTTTGGGAGGAGCCGGCCCCAGCCGTCGTTTTCACGCAAATCTTTCGCATAAATCACCGCCCCGATTTGCGCTGCGCCGTCGAGTTCGGAGTCGTGGACCGCAAACTTCACCCGGCCGGGCGACACGCTGAATTCCAGTTCGCACGTTACTTCGACCGAGTCGCTCCACATCGTCCGATCCCACCGCCGCAGCGTGATCGCCGGGCCGGTCGCGGTCATTCGCGCGACGTAAATTCGATTCGCCCGGAACGGCAGGAAGACGGTCGAACCTTCGGCACCTCTGGCAAACGGGACGACCGCCGAGCCGCTCCGCGGATCGGTGTCGAGCGCGAGAAAGATCGCGTGATCCGGCAGATCGATGCCCGGCGCGGAGAGTTCGGATTCGAGCATGACGCGTGATGAGAGAACGCCAGCGGGCCGCGTCTTTCGATGCAATTTCACGGAGCGCGTCACTTCTTTCCGGTCATCCTGAGCGGAGTGAAGCGACAGCGGAACGCAGTCGAAGGACCTCTAACTATTTCCCCCAGACGCGCGCGCAACGGGGGAAATAGTTAGAGGTCCTTCGACTCCGCTGCGCTGCGCTCAGGATGACGGGGACGCGCGCGGGGCTTTCACGCTGACTCGAAACCGGCCTACTTTCGCGCGTGAGCGAACTCCTCTGCATCGGCCACCGCGGCGCACGCGGACACGAGCCGGAAAATACGCTGCGCTCGATCCGTCGGGCGCTGGAACTCGGCGCGGATGGCGTGGAGATCGACGTCTGGTTCGTGGATGGCGAGCTGGTGGTGATTCACGATGCGAAGCTCGAGCGGACGACGAACGGTCGCGGTTACGTCTCGCGGAAAACCTTCGCGGAATTGCGCGCGCTCGACGCCGGCAGCGGCGAGCGCATCCCGACCTTGCGGGAGGTTTTTGAGGCGGTGGATCGTCGTGCTTTCATCAACATCGAGCTGAAAGGGCGCCGGACCGCGGGGCCTGTCGTGGCCTTGATCCGCGAGTTCATCGATCGACTCCGCTGGGCACCCGACCGCTTCCTCGTCTCGTCGTTTCATCGCCGCGAGCTGAAGCAAATCGTCGATCCATCGGTGCGCATCGGGATGCTCTGCGCGAGGCCCACGCCGCTCTGGCACGTCTCCGCGCGGCGGCTCGGCGCGTGGTCCGTCCATCCGGCGGCACGGCATGTCACCGTCCGTTTCGTGGAGGACGCGAAGCGGCGCGGGTTCAAGGTCTTCGTCTATACCGTCAATACTGCGGTGGAGATCGCGCGGATGCGCGGGCTCGGCGTGGACGGGATTTTCACCGACTTTCCCGAGCGGGTGAAATTGTAGGGCGACCGCTCCGGTTGCCTTGGCGGGCGGAGCGGCCGCCCTGCAGCTCACTTCATCCGCTCGAAGTTCTTCTTCAGAATTTCCCAGTCGGCGAGGCCCTCGACCTTCGCCCGACTGTTGGCGATGATGTTGCCTTCGTTCTCGTTTTTGGTCGCGCGGTTGACTTGGAAAAAGGTGCCGAACATGCCGGGCCATTCGGCGTCCGCGAGTTTGTAGGCGGCGTGTTCGTCGGTCACGTCGTGGTCGGCGGGGATCTCGGGGAAGGTGCCGCCTTTGCGCGGATTCGCGGCGTCGAAAGCGCCGGGGTAGAACTCGATGCACTCGCTCAGGCATTCGATGTACGAGAAGCCGTTGTGATCCATTGCGGCTTCCATCGTTTTCAGCAGATGCGCGACATTCGTGGCGGTGCAGCGGGCGATGAAAGTCGCGCCGGCGGCCAGCGCCTGCTTGATCGGATTGATGGGCCGATCGAACGAACCCCACACGTCGGTCTTCGATTTGAAGCCGATCGGCGAGGTCGGGGAGGTCTGCTTTTTCGTGAGCCCGTAAACGAAATTATCCATCACGACGTACGTCATTTTCACGTTGCGCCGCGCCGTGTGGGTGAAGTGATTTCCGCCGATGGAAAACGCGTCGCCGTCCCCGCCGAAGACGAAGACGTGCAGGTCCGGTCGCGAGAGAGAGACGCCGCTCGCAAAGGCCAGCGCGCGGCCGTGGATGAAGTGGACGCCGTGCGCCTGCACGAAATACGGGAAGCGCGAGGAGCAGCCGATGCCGGCGACGGTGCAGATGTTCTCGTGCCAGATTTTCCGCTTTTCGATGAGCTTGTAATAGAGCGCGAGGACGGAGAAATCGCCGCAGCCGGGGCACCACGTCGGGTGGTCGGCGGCAGTCTCTTTTTTGGTCAGGCCTTTGCGGTCGGCCTCGAGCAATTCGAGCGGCGGCGGAAGCGTCGCGGCGATGCCGGTGCGGGGGAGGAGGGCGGTGAGGGTGCTCATGTTATTTGATCAGGGTGAGGGCGCGCTGGAGGATTTCTTTCACTTTCCAAGTGAGGCCGTCGGTCTTGCAGACGCCCCGAATGCGGGGGTCGCAGTAGCGGGCGCGGAGGAGGGTGGCGAGCTGGCCGAAGCCGTAAAGTCCCTCGTCGTTCAGCTCGACGACGATGACGTGCGTGAAGCCGGAGAAGATATTTTCGAGGCCATTCGGGAGCGGGTTCAGGTGCTTCAGGTGGAGGGAGGAAATCGCCTCGCCGTGAGCGCGGGCCTGCTTCACGGCTTCGTCGAGCGGGCCGCGGGTCGAGCCCCAGCCGACGAGGAGGATGTGACCTTCCGGCGCGCCGAAGACCTCGGGAACTGGCAGCTCTTCGGCCAGTTTGCGGAGTTTGTTGCGGCGCTTGGCGACCATCTGGATGTGGACTTCTCCGGAGCCGGTCGGGTGGCCGAGTTCGTCGTGTTCGAGGCCGGTGACGACGGGATATTTCCCTGTCGCCACGCGCGTGCCGGGCGCGAGGTGGCGGGTGATGTTGTCCTCCGCGGAGAGGTCGTAGGGCTTGTGATCCGGCACGGCGGTGAGGTCGGGCGAAATGTCCTGGCAGACCTTTTGGAGGTCGGGGTAGGGGAAGGCTTCGATCCGGCTGGCGATGCCCTGGTCGCTCAGGATGAAGACGGGCGTGCTGTATTTGCGCGCGATATTCACCGCCTCGATCGCGGTGTAGAAACAGTCCTCGACACTGCACGGCGCGAGCACCACGCGCGGGCTGTCGCCGTGGCCGCCGAAGGTCGCGATGTGGAGGTCGCTTTGCTCGACGTTCGTCGGCATCCCGGTCGAAGGTCCGCCGCGCTGCACGTCGATGACCACGAGCGGCATCTCAGCCATCGAGGCCCAGCCGAGCGCCTCCGTTTTCAATGAGATCCCCGGCCCGCTCGATCCAGTCACGGCGACGCGTCCGCCGTAGCTGCCGCCGAGTGCCATCGAGATCGCGGCGATTTCGTCCTCGGTCTGGATGAACATCCCGCCGTATTTCGGCAGCTCGCGCCGGAGCAGCTCCATGATGTCGCTCCACGGCGTGATCGGGTAGCCCGCGCCGAAGCGCACGCCCGCCGCGATCAGCCCGTATGCCAGCGCCTCATTCCCGCTCATCACGACCTGTTGCACGCCGCCTTCCTCTGCGGGGTGGAATTTAAACGACTCCATCAGCCCCTGAATCCGGTGGCCGTAACCCGCGCGAAAGCACGTCACCGCCAGCTCCGCGATCGTCTTGTCTTTGCCCGCAAAACGCTCGGCGATCAGCGCCTCCAGCTTCGCCACATTCAGGTCGAACATCCGCGCGATCAGCCCGAGCGCGTAAACATTCTTCCCCTTCTCCCGCCCCGTCCCGCCGACGGCCTCCACGGTCTCGCCTGCGATCGGCACGCCGACGTGATGATATTCATTCAGCCACTCGGACTTCGGCTGCACGTGCCCGTCGTCATACAAAACGATGCCGCCCTTTTTCAGCGAAGTGATGTGCCCCTCGTAGCTGTGCTGATAAAACGCGAGCAGGACATCGCAATCATCGCCGGCGCTGAGCACTTCGCCCGAGCCGATGCGGACTTGGAAAATGGAAGGCCCGCCCGAGATCGTCGAGGGGATCGTCATAAAGGTCATCACCTCCTGCTCACTCCGCCCCGCGAGTCGGGCGAGGAAGCCGCCGATGGCCTGGATACCGTCTTGCGAATTGCCCGCGATGCGGATCACGGCTTCGGAAATGGGGGTCACTTTCGGGGCGCTGCCCGGTTCGGCAGCCGCGACGGAATCACTCATATCGATATTTACTGACGGGGTTTTGGGAGCCGCGGGGAGCGGCGGGGAGGGCACGCTAGCAGCCGTCTTTTTTGCGTCAAGAGGTCGGACGCAGTTCAGCGCGCCGGCGCGGACGAGAGGCCGGTGAGTGTGCCGCGATCGTGGAAAAAATCATCGAGCGCTTTGTCGAAATACATCCAGCCCTCGGTGCTGAGATGGTCGTGCGCATCGACGAGAAATTTTGGGTCCTGCTCGTGTTCGTGGAAGTCGATAAGCGGCATTTCGTATCGCTCGGCCAGTCCGCGAAGCCTGTTGTAATAAGCCTTCCGGGACGATGGCGAGATGCCGAGGCGATCGAATTGCACGCCGTTCAGCGGCATCGAGAGGAGCAGCGGCTTCACGCCGAGTTCGCGCATTCCGCGCAGCAGGAGTTCGAGATTGGTCCACTCGTGGGCGTGTTCCATTGTCTCGAGAAATCGGCGGTCGCCGCCGCCGCATTCGGCGATCCAGTCCGGCTCGCGCTCGTCCTGTTCGGCGCGATATGGGGTGGCGAATTGCGCGGCGCGTTCGAGCAGATGCGGCCAGTCGAGTGTGTATGGGCGATGCGGCGGGATCGCCCGCCGGAAGTGGTGCTGCAAAATGTAAGCGGCCGACTCGAAGTGATCCTGCGCACTCGCCAGCGCCTCATCGATTGGAGCCAGCACGCTGATCAGTGCGATGGCAGCAAGATCTTCCCACGACCCGCCCGCGAGATGCCGCACGGCAAAAGCGAGGAGCGGGCGTTTCGCCAGCGAGCCCGGGAAGCCGAGCATTCGCACAGCGACCTGGTGCTTGAGCTCGGGGCTGATCGAACGGCTGAAGACTAATTCGCTCGCCTGCTGCGCGGAGAAATTTCCGTCGTAATAATGCTCGTCGATCTGCTCGACGAAAAACCAGCTCGGCGAAATCGAGAGCGCCAGTTTTCGCCCGTGCACCTCCGGGCCGAGCGCCGCGAGCTTTTGCAAGATGATGAGCGGCGTCGTCCCAGCTTTGCCGACGGGGAAGACGCTGAAGTCGGTGGGATAGCGGCGAAAAAATCGGCTCGCCTTGTCCGGGACGTGTTTCACCAGCTCCGAGCTGCCGTAAAATGGCAACAGGTCGCGCTGCTCGAAGGCGGCTTTTTGCAGCGCGACGCCTTGATTTTTCAAGGCAAACGTCTCGGGCGCGACGGCGTGAATGTAGCGATGCTCGAGGTGCAGCGCGCACATCACGCCGACGACGAGGATCGCCGCGGTCGCGATCATGGCGAGGCCGGCGGCGCGGAGATGAATACGAACGGGCGAGCGGTCCGACATGGCTGGCTTTTAATTACGCCCGAAAAAAATCCGCGCAATCGGGGGCTCTCCCAGTCCGGCCGCGCGAGTGCCGGACCTCACGGCACCATCCACGGAAACACGTACGCCTGCAGCATTACCCAAATGCCGACGAGCACGGCGAGGGCGAGGCTGTGCCAGAAGACGAAGCGCAGGATCGTCCCCGCATCCGGGCTGTCGGGCCGACCGCCGGTGGCGAGGCTGGCGACGACGAGGCTCTGGGCGTCGATCATTTTGCCCATGACGCCGCCGGAGCTGTTCGCCGCGCAAGTGAGCAGCGGCGGGAGTCCGAGGCTCTGGGCGGTGGTTTGCTGGAGGTTGCCGAAGAGCACATTGGACGACGTGTCGCTGCCCGTCAGCGCGACGCCGAGCCAGCCGAGGAGCGGCGAAAAAAACGGGAAAAGCGCGCCAGTGCCGGCGAGGGCCAGACCCATCGTGGTATCGCTGCCGCAGAACCTCGTGGTGAAGCCGAGCGCGAGCATGGCGGCGATGGTGAGCAGCGAAATGCGGACGCGCAAAAGCGTGCGGAGATAAAGCCGCGCGAGCCCGTACGGTCGCACGCCGAGGAGCAGGCCGGCGGTGAGGCCGGCGAGGAGGAGCGCGGTGCCGGTGGCGGAGAGCCAGTTGAGTTTGAAAAGCGCGTCGTCCGGCGTGGGGACGGCGACGACCGGCGGCATGCGGACGACGGCGCGATGGAGACATGGGATGGCAAAAGTGGGACCGGAGATGGCGTCGAGCGCGGCCTTCACCCGCGGCAGGCTCCAGGTGAAGACGAAGGCGGTGAGGCAAAGCCACGGCAGCCACGCGCGGAGGAGTTGCCGACCGGCAGTTTTCCCCACTTCGACGTTCGACGTTCGACGTTCGACGTTCGACGTTTCCCCCTCTCCTTCTTCCGTCTCATTCGCCATGCGGTAGAGAATAGGAAACGTCGAACGTCGAACGTCGAACGTCGAAGTGGGGAGCTGCTGCGCCGGAGAAAACATCCCACTCGGCCGAGGACGCCACACCTTCAATAAAAGCAGCAGCGCACCCATCGAAACCAGCGAGCTGGCGAGGTCCACGAGCATGGGACCGTGGTAGTTGCTCACCACGAATTGTGTGAGGGCGAAACTGAGCCCGGTGACGAAACACGCCGGCCAGACTTCCAGCATTCCGCGCCAGCCGGCCTGCACGGTGATGAGCCAGAACGGGATGAGAAATGAGAACGGCGGGAGCTGCCGGCCGACCATCGCGCTGAGCGACTGGAGTTCGAGGCCGGTGGCCTTGTTCAGCGCGATGAGCGGGATGCCGAGCGACCCGAACGCGACGGGCGCGGTGTTGCCGATGAGCGCGAGCCCGGCGGCTTCCAGCGGCTTGAACCCGAGCCCGATGAGCAGCGCCGCGGTGATGGCGACCGGCGCGCCGAAACCCGCGCAGCCTTCGATGAACGCGCCGAAGCTGAACGCGATGAGCAGCGCCTGGATGCGGCGGTCGTCGGCCAGCGAAGAGACGTGCTGCTTCAACGCCTCGAACTGCCCGGTGGTGACCGAGAGTTCGTAAATGAAGATCGCATTCAGGACGATCCAGCCGATCGGAAAGAGGCCATACGCCGCGCCATTCAGCGCCGCCGCGAACGCGAAAGGCGCGGGCATTTTGTAAACGAAAAGCGCGACCGCGAGCGCGCACGCCAGCCCGGCCATCGCCGCGAGATGCGCCCGCACATGCCACACCGCGAGGAGCGCCAGCAGCACGACGACGGGCAGCGCGGCGAGCAACGCGGAGGCGGCAACGCCGCCGATGGGGGTGTAGTTCTGGAGCCAGGTCACGCGCGAGGAATGACCGAATGCGCTTGCGGAACAAAGGCGGAATGCGCGTGAAAAATAGCGGTGCGGGGACGCGCCGCACTCGAAAGCGGCTGCGCCCCAAAATTGAATTTCACGCCCGTGTCGCGCAGCGCTCTGGAGTGCGTGCGCGTCCCCGCGCCGCTTTATTCACGCGCCCAGCACAGAAGACATTCCCGGCAGCAGTTCAGCCGAGCAGGTTCTTCAGCGCCGGTCCGAGCTCTGGAAATCGAAATCCAAATCCGTGCTCCGTCGCGCTCTCCGGCAGCACACGCCGGGGGTCGAGCAGCTCGCGGCGGAACTCCCCGAGCGGCCACAGCGAGAACTTCGGTACGCGCAGAAACGCTGGACGCCGCAGCGTGTGCGCGAGCGTCGCGGTGAACTCTGCGTTCCGCACCGGCCACGGCGCGGCGGCATTCAACGGCCCGGAGACGTCCATATTTTCCACCGAAAAAAGCGCGAGCCGCGCCTGATCCTCGAGGTGAATCCACGACATCCACTGCCGCCCATCACCGATCGGTCCGCCGAGTCCGGCGCGGAAAATCGGCGCGATTGGCTGCAAAAATCCGCCGCCTTTTCCGAGCACGAGCGAGGTCCGCAACAGGACAATCCGCGTGTCCCGCGCCTGCAGCGCCGCCGCTTCCCACGCGTAGCACACCTCCGCCAAAAACCCCTCGCCGCGCGGTGAATCCTCCGTCAGCTCGCGCTCCCCGCCATCGCCATAAACGCCGATCGCCGACCCGCTGACGAACACCTCCGGCGGCACTTTCGCCGCATTGATCGCCTCGACGACCCGCCGCGTCCCGAACACGCGGCTCTCGCGGATGCGCCGTTTTTTCGCCGCTGTCCAAAGACCCGCCGCCGGCTCTCCGGCCAGATGGATAAAGGCTTCGCAGCCCGCGACGTCCGGCGCTTTCTCCAGCGAAAAAGCGCGCATCTCGCATCCCGGGATCGTCCGCCGAGAATCGCGCGTGAACGCGATCACCTCATGCCCTCGCCGCAAGGCGAGGTCGATAATCCGCCTGCCGATGAAGCCACTCGCGCCGGTGATGCCGAGATGCATTCGGACCGGTCAGTCAAACTTCCCGTGCAGCCAGGAATACGGGAATTCACCGCCCGGGCAGTCCGTCGGCCAGCGCGGCGGATTGATCTCCCGGTGCGCTTTCACGATCGCGAATTTGTGGTCGATCTTGCCGACGCGCATCCGCAGATACCGGATCAATTCCTCGAGCGCATCGAGCTGCCGCTTCGTCGGTTTGTCGCGGTTGAAATCGCCGACGAGGCAAATGCCGAGCGCGATGTTGTTGAGGTAATCGCTGTGGACATGGCCGCCATTGATCTGCCGCCTCCATCGCCCGCCGATCTCGATTTCGCCATCGCCGGACGAGCTGCCGTTGCCGATCACGAAATGATACGCGAGCCCGTTCGGCATCTTCCGCACATGCAGATGGTAGTATTCAAAAGCCTTGGCATTGCCCTGCCGCGTGCCGCTGTTGTGGACCACGATGTAGCGCCAGCGGCGTGATTGCACCGGCGCTTTGTCGATCTGCTGGCGCACCGATTTGGTGAGGAAATTCCACCGCGTGAACCACCCCGCCGGCGGCGCAGGTTCGAAGCCGGTCGCCGCCTCATAGCCCGACTTTTCAATCGTCACCGGCGCGTCGGGAACGACCTGCCGCGGCGCGGGCGTCACCGGCGCGGGCGTCGCTTTTGGCGCGGGCGGTGCGGGGATGACGCGCGGTTTCGGAATCGGCTCCGGCTTCGGAATCGGCTCCGGCTTCGGTTTTGGCGTTGCCTCGGGAAGTGGCTTCGGCCGCGGAGTCGGCTCTGGCAAAGGCTTGACGGGCGTCGGCTCCGGCGCGGGCTTTGGCGTCGCGGGCTTTGGTTCGGGGGTCGCGGGAGGCCGTGCCGCCTTCGGTTTCGGCTTCGGCGCAGGCGTGGCGTCGGGGCGCGGCGTGATCGGAATCGTGTGCATTTCCTCGCGCGCCTTGAGGAACTGCCGCCGCTTCTCGTCATCGCTCAACGGAGCGGATTGCTGCGCAAAAGCGGTCGCTGCTTTCCCGAAAATCAGGCCGACCAGCAGCAGGCGAAAGAGTGACACGCGGCGGAGACTACCAGACGACTTTCGCCGTTCAAGCGAGCCGCGTCGGAATTCAAAGGTGGATCGGCCCATCGCCATCCGCGCGGTTGAAATGCAGCCCGGCCGCCGAGAAATCCGAGCCGCCGAGCGCGTCCGTCAACTGCGGCGAAGTCGCAAGGAGGAAGTTCGATTTCGTGCTCAAAAACCCGGCTTCCCGCAGCGCGAGATTCCACGCGGAGTGCATCTGGTTCGTGACGACCAGGTCGCTTGCGAGCGCCCGCAGGTGCTTGATCGCCAGCGCAGTGACCGCGAATTCCTCACCCGGAACGGCGAGGCAATCGACGATCGAACCGAGTCGCATGTCGCCGAAATATTGGTCCCCCCGCATTTGCGTGGAACGCACGACGGCCCACCCGATGTCCGCCCCGCTGCGCGTGCAGCGCAGGAGCAAATTGTGCGGGTTCCCATCGCCGAAAAGAATGTTCTGCGCCGTCCGATCGCGGATCGCCGTGAAGGAATAAACCGGGCGCGTTTTTTCCCAAACATCATCGGCCCACGCGCCGAAATCCGAGACGACCGTGCACCCGGCATCCGCCGGCCGGCGGCGCTTTGTGCGAAGCCATTGAAAAGCCTGAACCGCCGCCGCGCCGAGTCCGCTCGCCGCCGCGAGATTCATCAACCGCGCGCGCGCAGGAGTCGCGCGGAGCGGTCGGATATTTCGCAGAAACGCAGACGCCCGGAGCACTTTGAAATGGAACGGCACAAGCGCAATCGACCACCCCGCGGTCGCGAGCAGTTTTGGCAGCGGCTGATCGATGCCGCCCATTCCGAGTGCGTAAAGCAGCGGCTGATCGCGCAGCGCCGCACGGAGCATCTGCACGCCGGCCATCATAAAACGCCGGTCCCAAATGCCTTCCGAAAGCGGTCCCTGATAATTTGCCACCGCCGTCACCTTGCCGCGCAGCAGAAATTCCTGCCGCCGCAGCGTGAAGCCGCCGCGCACTTCACCGCCGTCGAGCGCGAGAAAAAACTCCCGATAAAATCTGCCGCCCGCGACCTTCGGCAGCCATGCCGCAATCGCCGTTTTGCTCAGGCAAAAAGGAGCGCGGTGCTCAATGGCGCGGGCGTTGAACGCGGCAACGGCGGGCTCGTGCTCAGGCCGATACGCGATGATTTCGAGAGCCATCGGCAGCGAGATTTACGAAGACCCGTGCCGCAGTTTCGACGCGAGCCAGCGCCACTGAAGATTGTTTCGCTCGGCGGGCGCGAGGTCGTGCAGGCCGCCGTTTTTCTCGGCTAGAAAATCGAGCAGCGTGCTCACGGGAACGCACCATCCACCGAGCTTCGCGAGCCGTTCCATCAACTCGACGAAACGGGGATGCAACTGCCCGCCGGCGAAGAACCCTTTCGCGAAATGCGTGTACATGATGCACGCGCCACCCTCCGCCGCGAGCCGGTCCTGATTCGCCTCACTGAGCATCGCGATGAACGAATCGACGTCCCCGCCCTCCGCCGACGCGAACCATGCGTTCACAAATGGAAACGCCGCGTCGCGATACGGCATCCACGGGCACGCGCGGAGCGTGTTGATTTCGCGGAAGACAAAATTCCGCACGTAGCGGATGCGCTCGCGGCAAAGGTCGCCCCAGAAATACGGGCTGCCTTCGACGTGTCCCTCGCACCGCAGACGACTGCGGAAATTCGCCGCGCGGTAGATCATTCGCGCCGCGCCGGTCAGCCGTTCGCTGCCCCAATAAATGGCGTCCGCGTTTTGAAAGTGGTTCGACATGCTCCGCGGGTAACCGCCGAACTGCTCCCGAAATCGATCGAGCCCGAGCCGCGTTTCTTCGCGCAGCGAGCTGTGGCAGCGCGCGCCGTGGAATCCGATTTCAAAACCTGCGCGCTGCAGCGACCGCGCCCAATCCAAGTATGCAGGCTCGTCCGTGCTCCGCCCGGCAAGCGGCGCGTCGCGCTGTGCCGCGAGCGTCCAGACCGATTTCGTCGTTAAGATTCCGAGGCTGGCGAGGAAGTCGTACACCGGCCGGGTGTTGTCGAGTTGGTCGTAATCCGCGTCATCGAAAACGGAAAACGCGAACCGCTTTCCGTCCGGCCACTCGATGCGCCCGGCCATCGCTCAGAGCTTCGCGCCGTGCCGCGCGAGGGCGGAGGCGATCGCTTCGACGCTGATTAATTCCACGACTTCGTCATCGCCAAACTGCACGGCAAATTCCTTTTCGAGCGCGAGAATCAGATTCAAATGACCTGCGGAATCCCACGCCGGGATCGTGTGCGGTCCACTATCCGCGCCGACTGTCTCGGGTCGGATTTTGAAAGTCTGGGCGATGATTTGCGAAAAGCGCGGGGACATGGAAACGCGAATTCTTCGACAGGCAGCGGATGCGCGCAAGCACCGCTCACCGCCACTCGTCGGGCACGGGAGACTCGAGGCGTTGCCTGATCGCATTTAAAAAAGCGTTCGCGTGGAAGCCGTTGATCACGCGGTGATCGAAGGCCGCGCCGAGATGGATGAACCGCCGCGCGATCGGCTTCCCGTCAGCATCCAGCGCGAGTTCGCTCGACACCGCGCCGACCGAAATCATGCACGTCTGTGGCGGCTGGATGATCGGCTGCACAAAGACCACACCGGCATCCATGTTGAGGCTGATCGAGAGATCGCCGCCGCTGAAATCCTCGGCGCGAAAGCTGTTCCGCGCGGCGCGCATTCGGAAGCCCATCATCGTTTTGGCGATGTCGGCCAGCGGCATCGCGCCGGCATTTTTCACGACGGGAATGAACAGCCCGTGCCCCACGTCGAAGGTCACGCCGATGCTGCCGGACTTCGACGGAACGAAGTGCAGACCTTCCCCGAGCGCTCCGAAAAAGAAGGGGAACTCTTCCGGCAGGCGCGCGGCGATCCAGACGAGCAGGTCCGGCAGACCGGCGAGCAGCTTTTCCTCGCGGCTGAATTGCGCGAGCGCATCGAGCGCCGAATCCACGGCGACTTTCTTCAAAATGAACGACGCTGGAATCGACTCGTGCGCGCGCGAAACCACGCGCGCGATCGTCTGCTGCTGCGCGCTCGGCAGGAGCACGGGATCGCCGCCGATCCGCTCTGGCACGGGGCTGAGGAGCGATGCGAGGTCTTGCGACTTGATCGTTTTCTTCCCGAGCCCCCGCACCTTTTCAATGTCGATGCCGTGCTGCTCGATCAGCTCCTGCGCAGCTTTGGTGATCACCATCCCGCCGGAAATCGCGGTCGCGGATTTCGGAACCGGAGCGAGAAAAAACTGCTCCCGTTCCGCTGCATCGATGAACAGCCAGCCGAGGCTCGTGCCGAACTCGCACCGCTGCCCCGGTTGCGCCGCGGTGTGCAGGAGCCCGTCGGTTTCCGCCGCGAGGTCGAAGCTCGCCTTGGTCGTCTCGAGCACGGCGATCGTCTCGCCGCGGCGGACCTCGTCGCCGTCGAGCTTCGACCACGCGAGCAGGAGGGCGTCGGTGTCGTTGCTGTTGATGGTGGGGACGATGATCGGGCGCATGGGGTTAGGCTCCGAGATCGTGCGCCACGCGATTCGCGATGTCTTGCGATTGCACGAGCACTTCGCGTTCGAGATGGCGCGCGGAAGGGATGATGCCGTCCGAGGAATGGATGAGCCGCACGGGCGCGCGCAGGTTCGGAAATTTGAGCGCGAGCACCGCGGCGACTTCCGCGCCCCACGTCCCGCCGGCAGTGCTTTCCTCGACGACGTAAATCGCGGAGCAGGCGTGCAGCAGCGGCGCGAGCGGCGCGGGATCGAAGGGATAAAGTTGAAACGGCACGATGATTTGCGCCTCGATCTCGTGTTCGAAAAAGAGCTGCCGGCCCGCGGCCAGGCAGGCGTTGAACATGCCGCCCATCGTGAGGAGGATCACCTGCGGAGCCGCTTCGATAAAGGCGCGCGCGGTCATGTGCTCGTTGTCGAGGAAGTCGAACCGGAAGAGTTCGTCGATCTCGCCGGAGGTAAATTGCGGCTGCGCGTAGAGCGTCTTGCTTTCGAAGAGGATCGCCGGTTCGCCGTGCGCGATGAGCCGCGGGAGCAACACGCGATTGTCGTGCAGCGGCGAGATTTCAAACAGCGCGAGATTCGGCACGCCGATGAAATGTTTCTGCACGCTCTGGCTGTGCGTCGGGCCGTAGCCGCGATGCCCGCCGACCGGGCAGCGCACGAGCAAATGATGCGCGGTGCGCTCGCCGTACATGGTCACGGATTTGGCGGCGAAATTGACGATTTGATCGAAGGCCAAAAAGATGAAGTCGCCGAACATGAATTCGACGATCGGCCGCTGCCCCGCGAGCGCGAGACCATTGGCCACGCCGGCGATTCCGAGTTCGCTGATCGGGGTCGTGATCACGCGGTCGGGGAAGGCGGTGGAAAGCCCGCGCGCGACTTTGAAAGCGCCGCCGTACGGATCGAGCACATCCTCGCCGATCAAGATCACGCGGTCATCGGCGCGCATCAGCTCGTGCAGCGCGCGGTTGAGATTCTCGACGACGCGCTCGCTCATGGCCGGGAAAGTTCGCGACTTTCCACGTCCGCGAGAACGTCCGCCAGGCGTTGCTTCACGCGATTTTCCGCCGCAACAAACTGCTCGGGAAACGCCGCCTGATAATGCGCGTGCCAGCTCCGGGCCCGCAGCGCGGCGACCGCATCGACGTCGCGGGTGTCGTCGCCTTTGCTGTGCGAGCCGAGTCGCTCGGTCTCGAATTCGATCACCGCGGGCACGCAGTCGCGGCGGGCTTGCTCGAAAATGGGCGCGATCTTTTCGCGCAGCGCCGTGACATCGTGGCCAGTGCAGCGCAGGTAGCCGACGCCGAATGCCCGCACGCGATCCTCGATCGTGCCGGCCATGTTTTGGATCCGGTGCGTCGTCTGCGCGATGTGGTTGTTCTCGACGATCACGACCATCGGGACACGCCACAGCGCCGCCATGTTGAGCGCCTCGTACACCGCGCCCTGCCCCCACGTCCCGTCGCCGATGAACGGCACCGCGATCCCGCCGCGCCCTTCCCGCTTCATTTGCAGCGCCGCCCCGACCGCGACCGGCAGGCTCTCGCCTTGGATTCCGGTGGAAATGTAGCGCCCGCGTTTGAGGTGCTGGCTGCCGCCGACGCCGCCGCAGATCGCGCCCGCGCGGCCCATGATTTCCGCGAGCAGCCCCGCTGGATCGTCGAAGCGCGCGAGGTAATGGCCATGCCCGCGGTGGTTGCTGAAAATGAAATCGTCGTCGCGGAGGTGCGGCATCACGGCGACCGGAATGTATTCCTGTCCGAGGCACGTGTGGGTCGTTCCGTTGAGTTTTCCGGCTTGGAAAAGGTCGAGCAGCAGATCTTCAAAATGGCGGATGAGCAGCAGCGATTCGAGCGCGGGCGAGGGGAGCGGGCGCAACTCGGTTGGTGGAAGGAAGGTGAGTTCGAAGGCGGTGGACAAGGTAAACAGGGAGAGCGCGGGAGCGTAACTTTGCGCGTTTCGCTGTCAACGCGACCACGGCGCGCCCGCCTTCGTCCGTCATCCTGAGCGCAGCGAGGCGCGGTCGAAGAACCTTTTACGCCTCCCCCCTTTGCGCGCCTGCTCGGGGGAAATAGTAAGAGGTCCTTCGACTGCGCTTCGCAAAGCCGAAGCTTCGCTCAGGATGACAAACAAAGGGACGCCTGAGCTGCGCGCATCACCTCACGAACGCGGGACCTCGGACAGTTTTTGCAGCATCGTCTCGGCGTTTTTCGTCCACGTGTGGTTTGCCCGGACATCCTCGCGGGCGCGGTTCCCGAGTTGTTTTCGGAGGGTTGCGTCCGTGATGAGGCGCGCGAGCTGGCGGCTCAAATCGGCGGCGTCGGCGGGGTCGAAAAGCACGCCGTTTTCGCCGTGGCGGATGATCGCTGCGATCGGTTCGATCCGCGGCGCGACGACGGCGCAGCCTTGCGCCATCGACTCGAAGAGCTTGATCGGCGAGCGGTAGGCGTTGCTGTGCGGCACGACGGCGATGTCCATCGCGGCGAGATGATCGGCCATTTCCGCATGGGGAATGGCGCCGGTGAAGACGACCCGATCCGCGATGCCGAGCTGCTCGGCCTGCCCGGCGAGGGCGCTTTTCAGGTCGCCATCTCCGACCAGCATGAGCCGCAGCGAAGCGTCGCCGCGGGCGAGAGGGGCGAACTCCGTGATGAGCCGATCGAGGCGATGCCACGGGACGAACCAGCCGGAGAAGCCGATCACCACAGCATCCGCGAGCCCGTGCGCGCGCCGCACGCGGCCGGGGTCGGCGGGCCGGTCGAAGCTCGACGCGGCGACTGCATTCGGGAGGACGACGATTTTTTCCGGCGCAATTCCCAACGCCGCGATCCGCCGGGCGAGGTGTGGCGAGACGGCGACGATGAGGCTCGCGCGGGCAAACGTGATGCGGTCGGCCCAGCGCGCGAGAGCGGCAAGAAGCGGCTCCGCGCGGACCCGTTCGTCACCCGTGAGTTCGTTGACTTCGACCACGAGCGGGACGCCGCGCCAGTGCGCGAGCAGTGCGGTCGAGCAGAGGAAAAAGGCGTGACGTTCGTAGATCAGCTCACACTTTTCTCGCGACAGCAGCGCGCTGTTTCGGGCGAGGGCGACGGCGTTGTAGCCGATCTCGAGCAGCTCGAAAATGAACGCCGGAGCGCGCGCCGCCAGCCGCGCGAGCAATCCGCGCCGCGGCCCGCGGGCAAAGGGATTGCGGCCCGCGGTGCTGCGAGGATCGAGGCCGGTGGGGCTGGAAAAAACGAGCGTGTGCCCGAGCTCTTCCAATGCGCTGGCGATGCCGGCGAGGTGGACGCCTTCCGCGCCCGTGCCTTGCGTGCGGAAATGAAAAAGAATCTTCATTTTGCGGATGCCGTGAGCACGGCGTCGTAGGCGGCGGCGGTGCGTTGCCACGAAAACTGCCGGCCCCGCGCGGCGATGGATTCGCGAGACGGCGGCGAGGCGAGCACGGTTCGCAACGCGGCGGCGAGCGCTTCGACATCGCGCGGTGGCACGAGCCGGCCGAGTTCGCCGCCGGTGTGGACTTCGGCGATGCCGCCGACATTGCTCGCGACCACGGGAAGCCCGCTGGCAAAGGATTCGAGGATGACGTTCGGCACGCCTTCGTTGTCGCTCGGCAGGCAGAGCACATCGGCCGCCTGCATGTGCCGCGCGACCGCCGCGGCGTCCATTCGACCGGCGAGAATCACTTGCGCGCCGAAGCCGAGTTGATCGGCCCGGGTGCGCGTGGCGGCAGCGAGAGGGCCGCCGCCGATCATCACGAGTTCGGTCGTGGAAAAGGCTGATTCCGCGCAGAGGCGTGCGTGGGCCTCGATGAGCACGAGCGGATTTTTGATCGCGACGAAATTGCCGACGAAAAGGATCGTTCGCGCGTTTTCGCGCAATCCGAGTTCACGCCGTGCGGCGCTCCGGTCTGCGGGGTGAAACGTGGCGAAATCGACACCATTGTAGATCGGGTGAAGTTTCGCTTTCCCGACCCCGGCATCGCCGAGGAGCCGCGCCAGTTCAGCGCTGCGGGTGATCACGGCGGACGCGGCGGGGAGGAGCCGTGCGATGATTTCGCGCCGCGCGGGGATGCGCAAATATTGGTGAACGTCCGATCCTTGCGCGATGGCGACGAACGGAAAATCGAACTCGCGGGCGAGTTCCGCGACGGCGCACGCGTCGGGAAAAATCCACGCGCAAAGCACCGCGTCGAATGGAGATTCGGCGCGCAGTTTTTGGATCGGTTTGCGAAGCGCGCGGGCGAGGAGCCGGTGGTTCACGCGGCTGCCGATCTTCGGCAAATACGGCGCGGGGACGAATTGCGGCTCGAACGCGCGATCTTCGTCGCGGCATTTCCAGACGCGGCGGCGGAAGGAAAGTGTGGGTCGCAGCGCGAGCACGCGGATTTCCCAGCGGTCGTGCAGGTGGTGCAGCACCGTCGCGTTGTCGAGCCCGCGATACGGTTCGCGGGTGTCGGGGAAGAGGTTGGAAATGAAGAGGAGCCGCATCGCGGGGCGACTTTAATGCGGAGGGGAAAACGTCGAACGTCGAACGTCGAACGTCGAACGTCGAAGTATCGGAGGGAGCGGGCGCACGTCCGCT
>JAYVPW010000066.1:0-72271 GCA_043777315.1 Spartobacteria bacterium
ATACCATCTTGCCAAAATAAGCAGACGGGTTGCGGAGCGCCCGTCCCGGAGGGACGATCGGAAATTAGCCGGTGGCGTGAGCCGCCGGAACCGGTCCCAAAGGCGTTTTCGCCCCGGAGGGGCGGCGGAATACCGGGGATTCCAGCGCCCCTCCGGGGCGCCTCGGGTGTTTGGGACATACCGGTGGCTCACGCCACCGGCTAATTTCCACTGGCCCTGCCGGGCCGACACCACAGCCGCCCGATGTCCGGATATTTCCCAGAGATGGTATAAGTCGTGACCGGGCTTCCAGCCCGGAGGGCTGGAGGAAATTAGCCGGGGGTCGAGCGCAGCGAAAACCCCCGGAACACGCACCACAGACGATCCCGCCCCGGAGGGCGCGGCGGAATCATCGGTGGCGGTTCCGGCACCCTTCCAGGGTGCGCTCCATTTGGGGTCCGTGTTCCGGGGGTTTTCGCTGCGCTCGACCCCGGGCTAATTTCCTTCATCCCTCCGGGATGCCTGTCGCGCCGACTTATTTCACAGTCTCCAAGGTCAGCCTTCAGGAGGCCAACTACTTGTTCGCGAGGACGAAGACGCCGTCCCAGTCCGGGGGCGGCGGGGTCGCGGAGTAGGCGATGGAGCGGCGGAGATAGTCGGCGGCGAGCCAGTCCGAGGGCTGGAGGGAGAGCGCGGCGGTGAAGGAGGCAGCGGCTTCGTGGAAGAGGCGGGCGCGGTAGTGCCGGATGCCTTCCTCGTGATGCTGGAGCCACGCGGGGAGGGGGGCGGAGGGCTCGCGGGGGGCGAGGACGGTGAAGACTTCGATGGGCCGGGCCCGGCCGGCGACCCGGAGGAGATCGACGGTGCGGACGAGGAAGGCGTCGCGGACGAGGGGGGCGACATTTTCGCCGATGAGGAGGTCGGTGCCGAAGAGCTTGGTCGCGCCTTCGAGGCGGGAGGCGAGGTTGACGGCGTCGCCGATGGCGGAGAACTCGCGCTTTTCGTCGGAGCCAAGTTTGCCGACGATGGCTTCGCCGTGGTTGATGCCCATGCCGGCTTTGAGTTCGGGAAAGCCGCGCGCCTTCCAATCCTCGTTGAGGCGCACGAGGGCTATCCGCATTTCAAGGGCGGCGGCGACGGCGCGGCGGGCCTCGATTTCGTCGCCCGCGCTGACGAGGGCGCCCCACTGGGCCATGACGGCGTCGCCGATGAATTTGTCGAGGGTGCCGCGGTGGGCGAAGACGATGCGGACCATCTCGGTGAAGTATTCGTTGAGCTGCTCGACGAGGAGCTGGGCGTCGGCGGTCTCGGTGAGGGCGGTGAAGCCGCGGAGGTCGGAGAAGAAGACGGTGATGCTTTTGCGCTGACCGCCGATGGTGTTGAGGTAGCTGTCGGGGTTATCGAGGAGTTCTTTCACGACATCGCGGGAGACGAAGCTCTCGAATTGCTGCCGGAGGCGCGATTTTTCCAAGCGCTCGAGGACCTGCTCGGCGATGGAGAAGCTGAGGCCGCTGGTGACGAGGGCGGCGAGGGGGCTGAAGACGATGGGGAAGATGCCGGCGAGGTTGTAGGCGGCCTGTGCCAGGCCGAAGAGCCCGGCGGTGAGGCCGATGAGGAGGAGGAAGCGCCAGAGCGGCGAGGAGACGAAGCGCCCGAGTGACCATGCGACTGCGCCGCCGAGGAGGATGAGGAGAAGGTCGAGCCAAGCGGGGGGCTCGATGAGGTAGTCGCCGGCGAGGGCGGCATTGAGGGCGCTGAGATGGATGCGGGGGCCGAGCGTGTCGCCAAACGGGGTGCGGAGTTCGTCTTTGATCCAGTTTCCATCGGGGCCGATGAGGACGATCTTGTCGCGGAAGAGTGCGCCGGAATTGTAAGGCGGCTGGTCCCAGAAACTGGGGACGAAGATTTCGTAGAGGGAAAAGGGGCGGATCTCCTCGGCGAAACGGAAGAGCAGGGGGTCGCGCGTGGTGGGGACTCGGGCGGCGTGCCCGCTCTGCTCCATCGCTCGCGCGACGAGGGAGTGGAAGTCTTCGGCGCCTTCGATGCGCGGGTCGTCGAGTTCCTTGACGCTGGTGAGGTAGCGAGCCCGGCGAACAACGCCATCGGGGTCGGACCAGAAATTGACGAAGCCGACGCGCGGGTCGGGGCCGGGCGGAATGAGCGAGTGAGTCGGCGGGACGATCGTGTGACGAATCCGGCTGTCGTCGTCGCGCTCGCCTTGCTCGCGCGACTCGAGATTCGAGCCGATGACGACGTGGTCGCGATACTTTTCGAGAGCGGCGGCGAACGGCGGGTCGGTCTCCTTTTTTTCGACGGGAAAGAGCATGTCGAAGACGACGACCTTCGCGCCAGCCGCGATGAGACGCTCCATGATCAGCGGATAGAGGTCGCGAGGGTAGGGGAATCCCTGCCGCATCAACTGGAGTGCGGGCGACGCGGTGACGACGTCGTCCTTCATCGTGAGGTCGAGGGTGACGGAGGCGTTGTCGATGGCGAGGAAGATGACCTCGGGACTGGCTGGGCTTCGCTTGCCGCTGACGGCGAGTTGATCGCGGACCTTCCACGCCAAATCGCGGTAGTTGCCCGAGAAGTGGTGCAGCAGCGCGACCAGCAAAGTGCAGGCGGAACAGGCGAGTAAAAGGCTGCGGCGATGCTGGCGTCTGCCGGAGGTCATGCGGCAGTTGTCTTATCGGCCAATGCTTTCGGCAACAACGGTGGAAGTTAGTTTTGCGGAGAAACACGCTTGACTCATTTGACATTTCCAAAAAAAGTCCCGCCATGTTTCGCCAAAACCCCTCCTGCCTGTGGCCGATTTCATCGGCGCTCCTCGTTGTCACTGTTCTCGCTGGGCCTGCGAGTGCGGCCGTCCCGCTGAGCAAAGCAACCGTCACGAAAGTCGAGAACGTGGTGAACTACGGGGAGGTGAAAGGGGGTCACACCTCGAAGCGGCCTGCCGTGGCAGAAGACGTGGTCCGGCCAAACAACTTCCTCCTTTCGGAAACCGACTCCCGCGCCGAGCTGAAGTACGAAGACGGCACGGTCGTCCGCATCGGCCAGAATACGGTGTTCTCCTTTGACGCCGCCACGCGCACGCTCACGCTGGAGAAAGGGTCGCTCATTTTCTACATCCCGAAAGGCGCGGGCGGCGGCACGATCAAGACCCCGAGCCTCACCGCCGCGATCACCGGCACCGTCGGTAAAGTTTCGGACAACCTCATCGCCATCCTCGACGGCGAGGTGAAATTGCTTCCTTCCGGCCGCCCTGTCGGTACCGGTCAATTCGCCCGCAAGAACGCGGACGGCAGCATCACCGTCGCGCCCTTCGACCTCGCGAAAGCCTTTGAAGGAAAGCTGATGTCCTTCAACGGACCGATGCCGGGCTTCGACGACAAGGCGCTGACCTCGAAGGTCTCGCTCGCGCCGAACCTCTCGTTCTTCGACGCCCTCGAGCGGACGCAAGACCATTTCGTGATGGAAGAGAAGAAGCAGGAGAAGAAGCAGAAAAAAGAGGCTACGCCTCCGCCGACGCCGGAACCCCCCCCGCCCACACCTATCCGTCGCGTCACTCCCAAACCGACGCCGGACAACCGATAACATCCTGAAATCCTCATGAACCTTCTCAAAATGAAAGCGCGCCACCTCGCCATTTCGCTCGTCCCGCTGCTCGGCGGACTGTCCACTCCATTGTTTGCGCAGGACGGAAAAGCCGTGCATTCGCTGCGCACCTCCGCCTCGCAGCAGAGCGCCACGTCGGTGGAAGATCTCGGTGAAATAACCGAAGAGGCACCCGTCAAGTTCCGCAGCGACATCAGCACGGTCGCGAACTACACGAGCAACGCCAAGCTCAGCGGCAATCACGGCAGCGGCGACTTCCTCTTCTTCCCGACCATCGAGGGCGGGGTGAATGTGAAGCTTGGAAAACAGTTCACCTTCGACCTCGACACCAAGGTCGAGAGCGCCGTTTACGCGCGCTTCGACGAGCGCTCGTTTGTCGGATATTCGGCGACGGCGACGCTCGACTGGCGTCCAAAGCCCAACCTCCCGCGCATCTACATCGGTGCCGAACCCTACCGCTACGATCGCTTCGACACGGGTGACTTGATCACGCAAGCCGTCGGGCTGACGACCGGGACGGACTGGGGATTTTCGTTCAACGACGGGAACACGCTGGCCTTTGTCGGCTACAGCTTCACGCACTACTACGCCGACCCCGGCATCGATGAGCGGAACCAGCACCGCGCAGTCGTCGGCATCACCCATCACATCGCGCAGCGTGTTTATGGGCAGGTTGTCTATTCGTATCAGCATTCCGATTACGACAATGTGGACCGGACTGACTCACGCCACATCGCGGCGGTGAATTTTTCGTATCAGATCAACCGGCATCTTTTCGCCACCGCGAGCGCCAGTTTTGTCGATAACGATTCCACGCAGCTCCGCTCCTCCTATCAATCCACCGGCGCGTCGCTCGGGTTGACCTGGCAGTTCTAGCCGCGACTGCGCGCGGGCGCGAATTTTTTGCCGCGAAGGAGCGAAGGAGCGAAGGCGGAGAGAGACGGCAATCCGTGGCGAAAGTCCGGATCGTTTGCCCTCGGCTTTCAGTAGAGCGGACGTGGCGGTTCCGACCGGGAGACACACGCCGGTTGGCAAAGATCGGGCCCGGCTTGCTTCTTTCTCAACTGCGCCTTCGCTCCTTCGCTTCTTCGCTCCTTCGCGGTTAAAAAATTTCCGCCGATGACCACCGCGAACCAGATCACCATCACGCGGATCATCTTGATCCCCGTCTTCGTGATGATGGCGATCTACTACGGCCGCAGCGTCGATCGCCACGACCCGCAGAACTGGCAGCGCTGGCTCGCCATCGGCATCTTCGTCCTCGCCGCCGCCAGCGACGGCATCGATGGCTACATCGCGAGGCACTACGACCAAAAGACCCGGCTCGGCGTCATCCTCGACCCCATCGCCGACAAAGGCCTCCTCCTCGCCGGCATCATCACCCTCAGCTTCACGAACTGGAGCTACCAGTTCCCCCTCTGGTTCCCTGTGCTTGTCATCGCGCGCGACGTCATCGTCGTCGTCGGCGCCCTTACGCTGAATTTTCTGAACGGTACCGTGCTGGTAAAGCCGAGCTGGACGGGCAAGACCGCGACCGCCTTCCAGATGCTCGCCCTCGCTCTGGCGATGCTGGAAATCAACCCCTTCACCAAAACCGTCCAGCTCGCCGCGTGGGCCGTGGATCTCGATTTCATCGACCTCGCCGTCATCCTCGCCGGGCTCTTCACTGCGATCTCCGGCGTCGGCTACGTGATGAATGGCATCGGCCAAATCCACGACAAAGGCCACGGCGACCCCAAGCCGTGGGGGGAGATTTGAAAAGCGACCCCGCCGCGCGCCAGCTCTTGTCCGGTCATCCTGAGCGAAGCGAAGCGGAGTCGAAGGACCTCTTACATTTCCCCCGGATGCACGCGCGCAACGGAGAGAAGTAAGAGGTTCTTCGACTCCGCTGGCGCTGCGCTCAGAATCACTTTGAAAAACGACGCGCCCGGCCTCGCGAGCGATTATCCATTTGCCCCCCGCCGGATTGCTGCTTCTCTCCGCCCCGCACTTTACCTCGCATCCCATGTCTGAACGCATCGTCGCCATCGTCGGCCGTCCCAATGTCGGCAAATCCGCCCTCTTCAACCGCCTCGCCGGGCGCAAAATCTCCATCGTCCACGACATGCCCGGCGTCACCCGCGACCGCATCGCCACGACCTGCAAGCTCGGCAACTACCCGTTCACCATCTTCGACACCGGCGGCATTGGCAGCAACGTGGACGCCTCCTTCACCGACCAGGTCCACGCCGAAGTCGATATCGCCGTCGAGACCGCCGACGTGCTGCTCTTCGTCGTCGATGGCCAGTCCGGGCTGAACCCCATCGACGAAGAACTCGCCCGCCAGCTTCGCCGCGTCCGCAAGCCCGTCATCCTCGTCATCAACAAAATCGACGTGGACCAGCACGCGCCCAACGCCGTCGAATTCTCCCGCCTCGGCTTTGAACACCACATCGCCATCTCCGCCGAGCACAACCGCGCCATCGAGCCCCTCGTCGCCTGGGCCGAGCGCCTCCTCCCGCCGCACGACTTCGCCCTCGCCGAGGCCGAGGCGCTGAAAGAGCCCGTCAAAATCGCCATCGTCGGCCGCCCGAATGTCGGCAAAAGCTCCCTCACCAACATGATCCTCCAGGACGAGCGCACCATCGTCTCCGAGATCGCCGGCACCACCCGCGACGCCATCGACATCCCCTACCAGCGCCACGGCTGCGACTACCTCCTCATCGACACCGCCGGCATCCGCCCCCGCGGCAAAGTCTCCTCCAGCGTCGAAGTCTTCTCCGTCATGCGCAGCGAATCCAGCATCCGCCGCGCAGACCTCTGCCTCCTCGTCATCGACGCCAGCATGGGCGTCACCGCGCAGGACAAAAAGATCGCCGGCCTCATCCAGGAAGCCCGCAAACCCTGCGTCGTCGCCGTGAATAAATGGGACCTCGTCAAAGACAAAACCGACGACAAAGAAGCCCTCAATGAATTCCTCGCCGACCTCCGCGCCGAACTCTTCTTCCTCGACTACGCCCCCGTCCTCCTCGCTTCCGCGAAAACCGGCGCGGAAATGACCCGCATCTTCAAAACCATCGAGCGCATCCGCAACGAAGCGCAAAACCGCATCGGCACCGGCCCCCTCAACCGCCTCCTCGCCGCTGCCGCCACCGCCCATCCCGCTCCCGCCCAAGCCGGGCGCCGCTTCAAAATCCTCTACGGCACCCTCGCCGCCACCCGCACCCGCAGCCCGATCCCCATCCCCGAGATCGTCCTCTTCTGCAACGACGAAAAGCTCCTCGTCGAAAGCTACCGCCGTTTCCTCGAAGCCCGCATCCGCGAAAGTTGGCCCTGCACCGGCCTCCCGCTCCTCTTTCACCTCCGTCCCCGCGAAGTCAAAGGCTCCGCCAAACAAGCCGCCCGCGGCCGAAAAGGCGGCGAGCAAAAGCCCAAGACCCCCCGCAGCGAAGAGCACGCCTCCCGCAAAAAGCGCGACCTCTACCCCGCCGGCAAAAAGCGCCCCTCCCGCGGCATCACCGGCCGCCGGCAAGGCGGGTGAGTTCGGAGGCCGCGCACTCCCCTCGTTGACTTGGAGAACAGCCCAGCAAACTCGAATAGGGCCCCCGATTACCGCCTCGCGCCACTCGGAGGAGTTGCTCGAGGCCCCGCTTGATTTTGTCCGAATTATTCAAACGCGAGATTAGCCGCAGGTGCGGATCAAGCGCGGGTCGATCATCCGACCTTGTGTCTTTTGTGCGAGTCATCCATTGCACAGGGGCGGATACTCCGTTTCTGCGTCGGCAAGCTCGAAGTAAGGAAGTCTATATTCCAAATTAAGCCTAGCGCGTATCCTCGAACCAGCTCGCGATTTTGTAGTCGAGGATCATTCCGGCGTAATCCAAGGATTCATCGTAGTGGAACCTCGTTACTCCGGTCATCCTGATTGACTTGCCCACGACGCTGCCGGAGTAACTCCCGCGCGAGCCCCCTCCATTAATAGTTATCGCCGCATCGGGCGCATAGACAGCCGCTTCGATATTTGCATTTCCGGCTAACTTGATAACGGGAGTTGTGCCATCTGTTGGTTGAATCCCATAGATCAAAAGGTGGCTGGGGCGGGCGTCCGTTGTCCCGTTTCCGTTGGTAATACCATTCCCGCCAATCTCGACATCACCTGCCGCATAAATGGTGGCGATGACATTCTTGTCTATCAGGATTTGCGCATTGCCTGTCTCCCTGATATCTCCGGTCACCCAAATCTCGACGTAGGTCGTCGCGCTCGGATCTCCCGTGATGGTCAAGACCTCTCCGCCTGAAAGTGCGATCGTACTCAGTTTATAGCGTGCGACGCCTTTGATGGCGCTGGACGCTAATGTAGCGGTCGTCGTGACCGAAGACGGAAAGAAATTAAAAATAGTCCAGGTCGGCGCTCGAAAACTCGGAAGATCCCGGTAGAAATCATCCCGAATTTCACCTGTGACATTCGCCAAGCCCGTGACTGATCCGTTGTTGGTCGCGGCATCCCCATACACCTGCGCATTGCCTGCACTAATCAAAGTGCCGTCGGTGGCAATGCTTCCATTTGATAGCCGCTTGGAAATATCCCACTGTCCGTCCGTGGATTTGAGCGGATCAGTGGAGTCGTAGCTATCGATGACGATGTTTTGATCGGTGTAATCCATGGTGGTCTTGGCAATTTGCGCTTTGTCGAATGCCGATATTGGACGGGCGATGATCTCCAGTTTTCGCGACGCCTGCGGGGAGGCGACTCGTGCTCCGGTGTAGCGGTCGAACCTAAGGCTGAGCTTGCGAAGATCAAGGTCGCGCCGTTCATTGCCCGACCTCGCCGGTCCTGGGATCGCGGTACTTCCGATCGAGCGGATTCGGTAGTACTGCCAGCCATTGGAATCAACAAGAGAAGCAGGCGCATCAACGCTGACACTCATTGTCATCCGTGTGCCGCCTTCCCCGGCGTAATTTACGGTGGTCAGGCTGTATGCGCTCAGTGCCCCACCCGCGGTCCCGACCCACGGTGAATCCCACGCCCCGCCGGGAGTCTGGATATTTTTGCGCAGTTGGACGATGGCCAAATCCACACCCGATTCTGCGGCGATAAGCGCTTCCTGCCAACTCGCAGCATGGAAGGTATTCAGATATTTATTGCTTACCAAACGCATGACCTCGGCGGCCCCCATCGTTAAAACCAGAATTGCAAGTATAGCGTAGATTAGGGCGCTTCCCTTGTTTGTGAGGCGGAGGGATGTTTTCATTAGTAAACGCTTTTATTATAGTCAGTGCGGGCGTTCCGCATCAGTGTTGTATTGTAAAACGAGGTGCCGTTAATGCCGGATTGATCACTGCCCGAGGCTCTGAATCGCGGGTTGAAATTGATCCTGATTTTCACCTCGGCGACTCTCTTGAGATAGGTGCTGGAGAGATTGAAGGTCGTGCCGGCGTTAGGGTCAACGGCTGAGTCCGTCGCGGTTAGTTGAAAGTCCGCGACGTTCACTGCCAGCGCCATGTTGGTTCCATTTTGCTGGCGATACATGATCCCGTTTGAGAGGTAGTATATTACCGTCGATGTGGCCGTCGCAGGTGTCGTCGTGGTATCCTTATAAGTAACCGTTCCATTCTTGTTGACGACTGGAATCCGAGGCGCCCGGGCGTTGTCGTAAAAATTTGGCAGGCTCATCGTGACGACGGTCGATGATCCTGTTCCGGTAAACGCGACGCTTAGTGCTGACCTTAAGTCTTGAGAGATATAGTCAGAGATACGCATCTCATCCGCGTGATTGGTGGAATAATCGGATGTCGCAAAAAAATTTCGCTGCAACGCGACGAAACCCATCATTAAAGCTCCGCTCATGACAGACATGATCGAAGTCGCAACCATCAACTCGACCAGAGTGAAGGCCCGACTAGTGATTTTAAATTTTGTCAGCATAGTAAGTCTCTATTTTGCGACTCCACCCTTGCCGAGGATGGCCACGGTCTGTCTGGTGTGGGTTCTGTTGTTTGGGATACCGATCCATGTCGCGCTCCATACGATCTTTATGGCATCCTCGCCGAGTAGAGAAGTATTTGAAGTGCTGGCGGCTTGGACGTTCGCGGATCGGGTAAACAAGTTGGTGGACGCGGTAGCGCTGTTGTAGGGTTCGACGGTTACCGTCTCTACGAGTTTTGCAAGAGTTTCGGAGCCATCAGCACTCACGTTAAGAATGTTGTCTCTCAGCCATGTGGGATTCGTGATTCGTTGCCAATTCGCAATCCGCATTTGCTCGACTCTTTGCTGGAGAACCTGACTGGCTGAAGCTTCGTCGCGGGACATCCGTAGGATGGACATTGTCTGCGAATTGAGAACGAAGACACCGCCGAGGGAGACGGCGATGATCCCGCAGGCGATCACGCTTTCCAGAATTGTGAAAGCATCGCGGGCACGTCGCCGGAGCTGAAATCCCCTCCGAGGGACCGGTTCGGTTGAATTGTTCCGCTCATCACTGCGAGCGTGCTCGAGCGGGAGCGGATGAGAAACGGGAGGCATCGCGTTCATGCAAAGCACCTAACACACCGCGGATCGGGATGCAACCTTGCGCGTCCTACGAGCTAAATTTTGTCGCTCCGTTATTGGCACTCAACCGCCGCCCGTGCCCTGCGAATCCAATGGTTTTGTCGTTCAATCCTTTCCACCCACCCGTTGTTCGGGCTAGAACAGCCGCCCTTTTATGAGCCACAAAATGAATGCTGCGGTCGTCGGATGCGGGATCGGGAAGAGCCACATGCTCGCCTTTCAGAAGGTGCCGGAGCTGTTTGAACTCGGGGCGATTTGCGATCTGGATGGGCCGAAGACGCAGGCGATGGCAGATGAGCTGAAGGTGCCGAAGACTTACACTTCGCTCGCCGATCTCTGCGCCGATCCGGCAGTCGATGTCATCGATCTGGCGACGCCGCCGCATCTGCATTTCGCGCAAATCCAGCAGGTGCTCGCGGCGGGGAAACACGTGATCTGCGAGAAGCCGCTGGTCCCTTCGCTGAGCCATGTCGATCAGCTCGTGGAGATCGAAAGGGCGAGCGGCCGGCGCATCCTGCCGATCTTCCAATACCGCTACGGGCACGGCTTGCAGAAGCTGAAGCTGCTCGTCGATCGCGGGCTCGCGGGGAAGCCGCACACGGTGAATATCGAGACTTCGTGGCGGCGGCGGGACGATTATTACGCGATCGCGTGGCGGGGGAAATGGAAGACGGAGCTCGGCGGCTGCTGCCTGACGCATTCGATCCACGCGCACGATATTCTGACCTACATCAATGGCCCGGTGGCGCGCGTCTATGCGCGCTGCGCGACGCGGGTGAACCCGGTGGAAGTGGAGGATTGCGCGGCGATCACCTTTGAGATGGCGGATGGTTCGCTCTGCGGCTCGACGACGACGCTCGGCCGCGCGGACGAGATTTCGCGGCACAGTTTCGTCTTCGAGCGGCTGAGCGCGGACAGCAATCTGCGGCCGTACGACAGCCCCGGCGACCCGTGGTTTTTCAAGGGAGACACGCCCGCGATCCAGGCGGAGATCGACGCGGCGCTGGCGGAATTCGTGCCCGAGCCGGAGCACTATCAGGGGCAGTTCGCGCGCTTCCACCGCGCCCTCGCCGACGGCACCGAACTCCCCGCGACCCTCGCCGACGCGCGTCGATCGCTGGAGCTAATCACCGCGATCTACCACTCCGCCGACACGGGGGAACCGGTCGAATTGCCGATCACCGCCGACCACCCGAAATACGCCGACTGGACCCCCGCGAAATACCGGGAGTAGGGCGCGCAGCCGCCCTCGGGTAGCGCACTCGTCCCGAGTGCTGGTCGAGGCGTCCCGCCTCGACGAACTTTTTTCAACGCGCCCGTCTCTTGCAGTCCTCGCCGGTTTGGAAAGTTCGTTTCGGCGGGACGCCGAAACCAGCACTCGGGACGAGTGCGCTACCGGGAGCTACGGCTGCGACGCCGTCACCTTTTCGTCGATGACCGTGGTCACCGTCGCGAGGGGGTTCGCCTCGGCGGGCTTGGTTTCGAGCGGCTTCGCGGCCGGCGGGCGCGGCTTCACCTTCCAGAATGACCCGGCGAAGCGGGGCCAGGCGCCGAGGATTTCCTGCGCACGTTTGCTCTCCGTCGCCTCGAGGTGGCGGTAGATGAGGCGCTGCAGGACGACCTTGTCCTCGTCGGTGAGACGCTCGATGACGACGAGGCCGGGGTTGAAGAGATCGGAGAAACGTTCCTCCAAATCGAGGACGTAGGCCGTGCCGCCGGTCATGCCCGCGCCGAAGTTTTTCCCCGTGCTCCCGAGCACGACGACTGTCCCGCCGGTCATGTATTCGCAGCCGTGATCGCCGACGCCTTCCACCACCGCGAGCGCGCCGGAATTGCGGACGGCGAAGCGCTCGCCGGCGCAGCCGTTGGCGAGGAGGACGCCGTTCGTCGCGCCGTAGAGGCAGGTGTTGCCGACGATGGAATTTTCGTGCGCCGCGAACTTCGCATCAGCCGGCGGGCGCACGACGATCTCGCCGCCGCTCATCCCTTTGCCGACGTAGTCGTTCGCCTCGCCGGTCAGGATGAGCCGCAGTCCGCTCGTCAAAAACGTGCCGAAACTCTGGCCCGCGGTGCCTTCCAAATTCAGCGTCAGCGTCCCCTCGGGCAGACCTTCTTTCCCGTACTGGTAGCCGATTTCACCGCTCACTTTCGTGCCGATGCAGCGGTTCGTGTTTTTGACTTTGTAGCTCTTGGTCATCTTCACGCCGTCGGTGATCGCGTCCTTGCAGTCCTGCAAAATGAGGTCGTCGAGCGGGCGTCCGTGGATGCCGTCATTGCGCTCGCGGGTGCAGTGGCGCGGGGCGGTCGGGTCGTTCGGGAGCACATCGACGAGCAGACGGCTGAGATCGACCGTGTTCGCTTTCGGATGCTCGGGAATGTGCCGCTGCTTGAGGTATTCCGGGCGGCCGATGAGCTCGACGATCGACCGGCAACCAAGGCTGGCCAAGAGTTCGCGGACTTCCTGCGCGACGCCGTTGAAAAAATTCACGACGTGATCCGGCGAGCCCTTGAACTTCGCGCGCAGCTTTTCATCCTGTGTCGCGATGCCGACCGGGCAGGTGTTCAGGTGGCACTGCCGGACATAGACACAGCCGAGCGCGATGAGCGCGGTGGTGCCAAAATTGAACTCCTCCGCGCCGAGAATCGCCGCGGTGATGATGTCGCTGCCGGTCCGCATCCCGCCGTCCGTGCGCAGGACGATGCGGTTGCGGAGGTTGTTCATCATCAAGACCTGCTGCGTCTCGGCGACGCCGAGCTCCCACGGCGCGCCCGCATTTTTGATCGAGGAAAGCGGCGACGCGCCGGTGCCGCCGTCATGCCCGGAGACGAGCACGATGTCGGCGTGCGCCTTCGCGACGCCCGCGGCGACGGTGCCGACGCCGGCTTCCGCGACGAGCTTCACACAGACCCTCGCGCGCGGGTTCACCTCTTTGAGGTCGTGGATGAGCTGCGCCAAATCTTCGATCGAGTAGATGTCGTGATGCGGCGGCGGGCTGATGAGCATCACGCCCGGCACGGTGTGGCGGAGGCGCGCGATGATCGATGAAACCTTGTGTCCCGGGAGCTGCCCGCCTTCGCCGGGCTTCGCGCCCTGCGCCATTTTGATTTCGATTTCCTTCGCGCTCGCGAGATACGCGGCGGTGACTCCGAAGCGCCCGCTGGCGATTTGCTTGATCGCGCTGTTCGCGTTGTCGCCGTTCTCGCGGACTTTGAAACGGTCGGGATCTTCGCCGCCTTCGCCGCTGTTCGACTTGCCGCCGATGCGATTCATCGCGATGGCCAGCGCCTCGTGCGCCTCCGGGCTGAGCGCGCCGAGCGACATGCCGGCGGTGGTGAAGCGCGTGCGGATTTCTTCCACCGTCTCGACTTCATCAATCGAAATCGCGCCGGTGGATTTCGGGACGAACTCGAGGAGATCTTTGAAAGTGATCGGCTGAAAGAGCCGCACCTGCTCGACGTATTTCTTGTAGTCGTCCGGGTTGTTCGTTTTCACGAAGCTGTGGAACGACTGGATGACCGGCGGCGAGACCGCGTGGCGTTCACCCGCGCGGCGAAAGCGATAGACGCCGCCGTCCTCCATCACCGGGCTTTTCTGATCGGTCGGAACGGCCGCGAATCCTTTGCCATGGCGGGTCAGCGACTCACGCGCGATTTCGAGAAAGCCGATGCCGCTGACCTGCGAGGCGGTGCGGTGGAAGCATTTCTCGATCACTTTCTCGCCGATGCCGATGGCCTCGAAAATCTGCGCGCCGTGGTAGCTGCCGAGCACGCTGATGCCCATCTTCGACATGATTTTCAGCAGCCCATCTTCGAGCGCTTTGCGGAAATTCTTCGCGGCTTTCGGGAAGGTGAGCGCGTCGGCGTCGGCGAGCGCGGCTTTGGCCTTCGCGAGCTTGCCGGCATCCGCGCCAGCCTTCACCACGTTCTGCCGCGCGGTGACTTTGATTTGATCCAGGATTTCACGCACCGTCTCGAACGCGAGGTGCGGGCAGATCGCGCTCGCGCCGTAGCCGATGAGGCAGGCGATTTGATGCACGTCGCGCGCCTCGCCGGTTTCGCAGATGATCGAGATTTTCATCCGCTTGCCGACCCGGATGAGGTGGTGATGCACCGCGCCGGTGGCCAGCAACATCGGCACCGGGACGTTCGCCTCATCGACCGCGCGATCCGATAGAATCAGCATCCGCGCGCCACCGAGCACCGCGGCCTCGGCCTCCGCGCAGAGGCGATCGACGGCGCTTTCGAGCCCCTGTTCGCCAGCGGCGAGAGGCCAGGTCGCATTGAGCGTCACGCTCGGAAAGCCGCGGCCTTCGAGCTCGCGCAGGGCGGCGAGTTGATGCGTGAAAAGGATCGGCTCGGAGGACCAGACGAGCCGCGCGTGTTCGGGCGTTTCGCCGAGAAGGTTGCGCTTCCAGCCGAGGCACATGTTCAGCGACATCACGAGCTTCTCGCGGATCGGGTCGATCGGCGGGTTCGTGACCTGCGCGAAGAGCTGCTTGAAATAGGTGTAGAGCAGTCGCGGCTGGAGCGAGAGGACGGCGAGCGGCGTGTCATCGCCCATCGAGCCGATCGCCTCCGCGCCGACCTGCACCATCGGCTTCAAGATCATCTCCATCTCTTCAGTCGAGTAACCGTGGGTGAGCTGCCGCTGCGCATTCGTGAGCAGGTCCGCCGGCTCGGTGGGCTCGCTCGGATCGGCGGGCGCGAGATCTTCGAGCCGGAGCAAATTGGCCTTCAACCACGCGGCGTAGGGCTTGCGGTTCGCGAGTTCTTCTTTGATCTCGGAGTCGCGGAGGAGCACGCCGCGCGCGGTGTCCACGGCGATCATCTCGCCCGGAGCGAGCCGCCCTTTTTCCAAAACATCGGCGTCGTCGAACTCAATCGTCCCGACTTCCGAGCCGAGGCTGACGATCCCGTTTTCGAGAACTTTGTAGCGCGAGGGGCGCAGGCCGTTGCGATCGAGGCACGCGGCGACGGTGATGCCGTCGGTGAAGACGAGCGCCGCAGGGCCGTCCCACGGCTCGTTGAAGCAGCGGTGGTATTCGTAGAATCCGCGGAGCTCGGGCGACATCTGCTTGTCGTTCCGCCACGCGGGCGGGACGAGCATGGTCATCGCGTGGAGCACGCCGCGGCCGCTCATCACGAGGGCCTCGAGCGCATTGTCGAGCTCCGCGGAATCGCTGCCGCCGGCCTGAATGATCGGCTTCAACAGATCGATGTCGGCGCCCCAGAAATCGGCCTCGAGCTCGGCCTCGCGCGCTCGCATCCAGTTCACATTTCCGCGGCGCGTGTTGATCTCGCCATTGTGCGCGAGCATCCGGAAAGGCTGCGCGAGCGGCCACGTCGGGAAGGTGTTCGTGGAGTAGCGCTGGTGGTAAACGCAGAGCGCGGTCTCGTAGTCCGGCGACTGGAGATCCTTGTAAAATTTTTCGAGCGAGGGCGAGACGAGCAGTCCCTTGTAGCTGATCACGCGATGCGAAAACGACGGGATGTAGAAGTGCTTGATCTGGTCGTCCGCGGCGCGTTTTTCGATCTCATTCCGCGCGAGGAAAAGCGCGCGCTCGTAGGCGTCGTCCGTCAGCCCATGCGGGCGGCCGATGAGCACCTGCTCGATGCGCGGCATGGTTGAAGCCGCTTTGTCGCCGAGCAGCGCGATATTGATCGGCACCGCCCGCCAGCCGAACAGGAACAGCTCCCGCTTTTTCAGAACTTCCTCGATGATCGCCTTCGCTCGCGCCTGCGCGTACGCGTTGTCGTGCGGGAGAAAAATCATGCCGACTCCGAGGTCGGATTCGCTGAAAAGTTTGTGCCCGAGTTTCGCCACTTCGGGCGCGAAAAGTTTGTAAGGAATCTGCGTTGTGACGCCCGCGCCATCGCCGGTCTTCGCATCGGCATCGACCGCGCCGCGATGGGCGAGCCGGCAGAGCGATTGCAGCCCGTACTGCAGGACCTGATGCGTCCGCTTTCCGCTGATCTGCGCGATGAAACCGACACCGCACGCGTCGTGTTCGGACTCCGGGCGATAGAGCGAACGAAGACCCTGCGTCTGGTCGAGGATGACTTGATTCATAAGTGGAAAACCGGTTGGGATTCGGGCGTGGAAAGTAGGGTGAGGAAGTCGCCATTCAAGACGAGAGTTCGCGGCGATGTGAATATTTCGTGACGGAAAAATGCCGGAAGCTGTCGGGGTTCGACAGAATACGACGCCGAAACGACGCAAATGGGCGGTGGTGGTCGGCGATCATATTTCCATTTTCTCGTGAAAAAAAACTGTCGCCAAGCGTCGGCGGCTCTGTCTGATTCCGTCCTTTTTTCCCCGCAAACCGGCAATTTTCCACCTATGAAAGAACTCGACGAACAGGAACGGCTCATCGTCCGCGAACTCATCCGCGATCCCCGCGAAAGTGACAACGCGATTGGAGAAAAAACCGGGGTCAATGTGCGCACCGTCGGGCGCAAACGGCAGCGGCTCGAGGAGGGCGGAATGCTCTCGTATTTCACGAATCTCGACCTCTCGCCGCACGGCACCGGGCAGTTCACGACGCGCCATCTTTACACGATCAAATTTCGCATCGGCGTGACTTACAAACAGCTCGTCGAGGACATCCAGCGCGAGCCGTTCGTGCGCTCGATTTTCACGGAGGTGATCTTTGAAAGTCACATCGCGGAGATCGACGGAAAGCTCGCGATGCTGCTGTTCATCGACGGCGCGAGCGAGACCGAGATCGTCCAGACGGTGCAGGAAAAACTGATCCCCAGCCTCCTGCGAAATCACGGCGAAAACTCGATCGAGGAAATCCAAACCGTGCGCGTGCTCGCGCCGGTGCGGGTGATGCGAAACTACGTGCTGCCCGTGAATATGGAGCGGGGCTACATCCGCAAGGATTGGCCGGACGAGGCGATCTACGTCGGGAAGTAAGGCTGGAGCGCGGCGCGCCGTCGCCGCCCGATCTCGCGCTGACGGAGCAGCGCGCTCCACCGGGAATGTCTGCCTCAAAGAAACGATCTACGGCAGCAACTCGGGCACCGTCAGCGGCTCGCGAGCTGCGGCGAACTCCGCCAGCAGCGCGCGCAATTGCTCCGGCCGGAACTGCTTTTTCACCGCCGCAATCGCCGCGCCCGCGAGCACATCGCACCGCTCATTCCCGGCATGTCCGACATGCCCGCGCAGCCATTTCCACTCGATCCGATGCCGGCTCGCCGCGGTGTCGAGCGCGCGCCAGAGGTCTTCGTTTTTCACCGGCTTTTTCGCGGAGGTCATCCAGCCGCGCGCTTTCCACGAGCGCAGCCATTTCGTGATCCCATCGCGGACGTACGTGGAGTCGGTGAAAAACTCGACTTCGCACGGCTCGGTTAGCGCCTCCAGCGCACGGATGGCCGCGAGCAATTCCATCCGATTATTGGTCGTCGCCGGCTCGCTGCCGCTGATTTCCTTCACCCGCCCGCCGCACTCCAGCACCGCCGCCCAGCCCCCCGGCCCGGGATTTCCCTCGCACCCGCCGTCGCTGTGAATCGTGACCTTTTTCACGCCACGCGCACGGCGTGTTTTTTGTCCAGCCGCAGCACGTCGCCGGCGTGAAAAAGGATCGTCGTTTTCGGATCGATCACCTTCTCGCCCTTGATCTGCACGCTCCCTTGCTCCACCAGCCGCCGCGCGTCGCTGCGCGATTTCGTGACCTGAAAACATTGCGCGTAGCCCGCGACGATCACCGACAAAAGGTCCGGCGCCACGCCCTCCAACCGCACCTCCGGCAGGTCCGCGTGCTCGAGATCGCGCTTGCTGAACCGCGTGTTGAATTCCGCCAGCGCCGCCTCCGCATCCGCGCGCGAGTGGTAGCGCTCGACGATCCGAAACCCGAGCTGCTTCTTCGCCTCCATCGGATGAATCGCCGGCACTTCCTCGCCGAGCAGCAGCAAATAATACCGCGCCATCAGCGTGTCGCTGATGCTCATCAGCTTTCCAAACATCTCCGCCGGCGCCTCGCTCACGCCGACGTAATTTCCGAGGCTTTTCGACATTTTCTGCACGCCATCCAGCCCCTCGAGCAGCGGCATCAAAAAGACGACCTGCTCCGGCTGCCCCTCCTCGCGCTGCAAATCGCGCCCGACGAGAATGTTGAAAAGCTGATCCGTCCCGCCGAGCTCCACATCGGCCTTGATCATCACCGAATCCCATCCCTGCATGATCGGATACTGAATCTCGTGCAAATGCACCGGCTCGCCGCGCTCGATCCGGCCCCGGAAATCCTCGCGCTGCAACATCTGCTGCAGCGTCACCCGCGCGTTGAGCCGCATCACCTGCTCGAAGCTCATCATCTCAAACCACTCGCCGTTGAAGACCGTTTTCGTCCGCGCCGGATCGAGGATTTTGAACGCCTGCTGCTGAAAACTTTTCGCGTTCGTCATCACCTGATCGTGCGAAAGCTGCGGCCTCGTTTTCGACCTTCCCGACGGATCGCCGACCATCGCCGTGAAGTCGCCGATGATCAAAATGGCCTGATGCCCGAGGTCTTGAAACTGCCGCAGCTTTTGCAGCGCGACGGTGAATCCGAGATGGATGTCCGGCGACGTCGGGTCCACCCCGAGCTTGATATTCAGCGGCCGTCCGAGCCGCAATTTTGCCAGCAATTCCGCTTCGTTTAGAATCTGGGCCGCTCCTCGTTTGAGAAGCGCGAGCTGCGTATCGAATGGCATGTTGGGAGTAAAAAAAGATCGGCGGTGAAGCGCTCCATTACCCGAATCGCAACCTCCCCGTCGATACACGGATGCCCGCTTTTTTCGTCTCCCGCCCGCCCCGCCCACGGCGCTTACTTGTTCTTGTTCAACAAGTCCCGCACGTCGTCGATCGTCTTCAATTCCCGCAAGTCGTTCGTGTAACGCGGCTGATTGTTCGGATCGAGCGCGGTGTGCAGCTTCTCGCTTTCCTTGCCCAAATACGGCCGATGCGCATTCGGCATTTCACGCGTCGCCGCGCTCTGCCCCGCCTCGCGCGCATCGTTCACCGCGAGCGTTTTCGTGTCCGCCGCTTTCATCGCATTCGGGATTTCGTACTGGCCGCGGGTCGGCCCTTCTTTCGTGGCGAATTTTCGATCCGCCGCGCTCGCCAGCTTTGTGCCGTAAAAATCGCGCGTGTTGTAGGTCGTCGCCGCGGTCTTTCTGTCGGAGTAAAAAGTCTTCGTCTGCACCGTCCCCGCGTTGTAACCGCGCATCCCCGCCGTCGAGTTCTGCTTCGGATCAAATGTGCGCGTGTAATCCGGCACCAACACCGCCGCCCCGCGCGCCGACGTGACATCACCACGATCCAGCGCCCGCATCCGCTGCCCCTCCACCGCGCGGCTGTTCTCCGACAATCCCGCGCCCTCTTTTTTCGCGCCTCCCGACGCGCAACCCGCCACCGCCAGCGCGAGCAAAAGGGAGGCGAACACGGGAGGAAAATTCACGCGCGAGCCATGCCATGCGCGCGGCTCCCGCGCAAGTCCGGGGCTCAGCGTCCGAGCTCCATCAGGATCTGTTGCGCGACCGCGAGTCCGATTCCGCGCGGACCGCTCTTCGCCTGCTCCGACAAACAGGCATGTCTCGCGGCGGCGATCCGCTCCGGCTCCGAGAGAAATTTTCCGATCTCATCGTCGAAGCGCTCGAGCCGCCCCGTCGCTTTTAGAAACGCGACGATCTCTCCGTATTCGCGATTCCCCATATTTCGAAAGCCAATCCGCAGCGCTTTCGCCGCCCGCGCAAGCTCGCCCTGAGCGGTGAGCAGCCGCGCGTAATCGAGGAACACGCGATACCGCCGGACACCGGGATCGCCCGTGATCGCCTGCTCGAACAGCGCCCGCGCGCGATCGGTCGCGCCGCATTCGGCGAAGGCTTGCGCGACGTTTCCCGCAACCTCGTCTTCAAAAACCGCACGCGCGCCCAACTCCTCCAGCACCCGCACCGCCTCCGCGCGACGCCCCAGCCGATTCAGCGCCAGCGCCCACTCCAGCATCCGCGCCGAGTCGAGCGGGTTCAGCCGCGCGAGCCGCTCCCGCGCGGCCACGGCGAGCTCCGGGCGCGCCGCATCCGTGAGAATTTGCGTCACTTTCAGCGCCCCGGCTTCCGTCAAGTTTCGGTCGGCGAGCAGTCTCGCGCAGACGGCTTCCGCCCCACGCGGATCGCCGCGCGCGAGCCGCCATTCCAGCAACGCCACGCCGGCGACGAGTGAACCCGCGCCCTCGTCCCACTCGTCCGCGAGCTCGCTCGCGAACGTTTTTTCCAACCCGAGCCGGGAAACCTGCCGCAGCGCGAGACCGAAATATCCGTCCAACAATTCGACATCGTCTCCCGCCATCCGCCGGAGCCGCCGCAGCTCGTGCATGATCACGCCACGATCGTCCGCCGGCGTGAGCAGCTCGATGAGCCTGGTTTGCAGCGGAAATCCCGCCCGCGCATCCGGCGCTTTCGCGAGCGCGTTTCGGAGCGAGCTGCGCGCGGCTTGCAGCTCGCCGATTTGCGCCAGTCGCTCGGCAAAAAGCAGCGTCGCCGCGACGTGATTCGAGGCGGGCAGGCGCTCCATCGCGGCGAAAGCGTCCTCCATCCGGCCCGCCTGCAGATAGAGTTGCGCGAGCCTCGGGTCCGTCTCCGCGGCGCTGCTTTTTTCGAGAAGATCGATCGCCGCGGGCACACGTCCCTGCGCTTCCAGCACTGCCGCCAGCGCCACGCGGGCGCCCGCATTCGCCGCCTCGAATCCGAGAACTTTCCGATAAACGGATTCGGCGAGATCGAGCCGACCCGCGTGCTCGTGCAGTTGCGCCAGCCGCAGCAGCAAACGCGAATCGCGGGTCGATCTCTCGATGCACTGATCGAGAACGGCGCGCGCCTGCGCCGCATTGCCACGGCTCTCCAGCGCATCGACGAGCTGCAACGTCAGATCGCGATTCGCCGCGTCATTCATCGCGAAAAATCCGTCGCGCACGCAGCGGGTCAGCACCTGCTCCGTCGTGCCCGCATCGCCCGCGGTTCGGCACGCATTCAGCAGATTCCGCAGCGCGTGCGGGTTCGCCGGCTCGCGCTCCCACAGCCGGCGGAAAATCGCGATGCTCTGCGTTTGCGCGCCCATCGCATCGAGCGCTTCAGCGAGCGGCAGCAGTCCCTCCATTCCCGAAGCGCGGGCATATTCAGCGCTCAACGCCTCCGCTTCGAGCGCCGTCGCGCGGATCATTTTCATCGCCGCGAGACGCGTCCGAATTTCGAGCACGCGCGCACCGACCTGCTCTTTCCGTGGGTTCGTTTGCAGGCGGATGAGTGCCTCGTCCGCGAGCGCGTTCTCCCACAAAAATCGCGCGAGCGAATCGAGCTTCCACTCCTGCAACTGCACGCCGGCATCCAGCACGAAGTTCCAATATCGCGACGCCGAATTGCCCGTGTCGTCATCCGCGATCTGCGAAATGGGTCGCAGCTCCAGCAGGCGGTGAAGCTGCTCCCGCGCGGCGGATTCCTCACCCGCGAGCCCGTGCAGCAATGCGCCGCAAATGGCCGCGTGCACAGGTTTCGCGGGATCGAGCCGGCGCAAAAAACCCGCCGCAAAGCTGCCGCGCTCCGCCTCCGGCAACAGCAGAAAATACTCGCGCAAGGCATGGTAAACCGGTGCCTCGAACGCCTCACCGGCACCGTCGATCGAAGCCCGCAAAACCCGGCGCGCGGCATCTGCATCGCCGAGGTAGAGATACCAATGCGCGAGCTCCAGGCCGTAGCCGGGACGCTGGGTCGTGAGCGTGTCGAAGATCCGCTGCCCGAGCTGCGTGGCTTCGCGAAAGTGCGCGCGATTGGCGAACGTGATCGCCGCCTGCCACAGACGGGTTTGGTGGGTGCGCGGGAACAGTTTTTCGAGCAGCGCGGGATCGGGGCGCCCGCCGTTGATTTGCAAATATTCCGCCAGCGCGACGAAGAGATAATCGCGATCTGCGGTCGAACGGCCGGCGTCGTGCAGCCAGGCGGCGAGCCGGTCGAATTCGCCGGTTTGCAGCGCGAACCAGATGAACGCCTGCTTCGCCTGCGCGGCGATTTCTTTCCGGCCCATCAGGCGCTCCACAAGATCGAGGAGCGGCCCGCTCGCTCCGGCGTGAAACAAGGCCCAGAGCGCCTCGCCGGGCGATTGCTCCGCGGAATTCCGCCAGCGCGCGACCCACTGCGCGAGCGCCGCGGGGTCGGACTTTGCCACCACGCAGCGAGCCAAATCCCGGATCGCGCGCAGCGGCAAATCCGACTCGGGTTTTGCGCCCGCGGGCTCCTCGACCCAGAAACTGCGCAGCGCGCGCAGGGCTTCCGCCGTCGGCTTTCCGCCGCGCATTTTCACCGTGCTCAGATACGCATTTTGCAGGCGTCCAGCGTCCTCGGGTTTCAACGAAGGAAATCGAATTGGGTCACCGGATTTCTCCGGCGGCGAATGGCGCAAAATTTCCTCCAGACATTGCTCCGCCTCCGCCGTCGCGCCGGATTCCGCATCCAATTCGGCGAGCGTCGCGAGTGCGCGGACATTCCCCGGCTCCAGCGCGCGGATGCGCCGGAGCAACTCGACTGCGCGCGGCGGCGTGCCCCATTTCAACTGAAACTCGACCGCGTGCAGCAGCGCGGCCGCATCCCGCGGAAAGCGCAACGCGAGGCGCTCCCACGTCTTCGCCGCCGCCTCGGTTTGAAACGCATTTTCCTGGAGTCGCGCCAGTTTTTCAAAGCCATCCGAACGAGTCTGCGGCACGATCCGCACGAGCTGCGCCTGCAACCGGATCGCCGCGTCGAGCTTGTGCAAATCCTCGGCCTCCCGCACGAGCTCCGGCAGCGCCTGCGCTTGATTCGGCGCGGCAAAGGAGGCGTCCGCGAGCAGCTCGAACGCGCCGGTTTTATCGCCCAGGGTCTTCAAAATCCGCCCCAACGACATCGCCGTGAAGTAATCATCCGCGCGCAATTTGTGACGCTGCTCGAACTCGCCGCGGAGCCAGTCCGTCAGCCGATGCTTCGCGCAATGCGTGAGCAGTTCCTGGAAAAGCGCGAATGCTTCCTTCTCCTCAGTCTGCGCGTCGATCTGCTGGAGCAGCAGCGCAGCGGCTTCCTGTGGCATCTCCAGTCGCTCGTAAATTCGCATCAGCGCCCCCGTCGATTCCTTCCGCCGCGCGGGCGGAGTGAGTGCGAAAATCTGTCGCCACGTTCCGAGTGATTCCTTCCATCGCTCGGCGCGCTGCTGCGCCAGCGCGAGGTCAGTGAGCGCTCCGACATCGCCCGGATTCGCGCCGGCGAGTTCCGAAAAAAGCCGGAGCGCATCTTCGGCGCGACCGCTCTGCAACTGCACCTCCGCAGCCCGGCGCTGGTAGCCCGCGCGCCCGGCGGGGTCGAGTTTCATCAGCTCGTCGAGATGCGCGAGGGGCAGAGGCGAGCGCGGGTCATTCATCCCGAGTTGCACGAGGAATTCGTGTGCGAGCATCGACCGCGGATCAAGCACCAGAGCCTGTTGCGCGCATTCCTGCGCCACGCGGGGACTGCGATTCCACGACTGCCAGCGGGCGATCCTGAGCCAGTTCTCGACCGTCGGATTCGCGGCGGCATCGCGAGTGAGCTTCAGTAAATAATCCTCCAATTCGGGGCTGGCGGCACCTTCGTCGGAGCCTCGTCCGGTAGTCGCGGGCCGGGACGGGATTTCCGTGCCGACGCGGATCGCGCTGCTGCGGATGCTCTCGAAAAGTTTCTGGTCGGCTTCGAGTTGCTCCGCCGGAGTCCGGCTGAGTGCGAATGCTTTTTCGCACGCCGCCCGCGCTTCGCCGTGCCGGCCCCGCGCCGATTCGAGGTCGCCGAGCAGGAGAAAAAGATCGCGCGAATCCGGCCGGAGCGACACCGCTGCGGTCACCGCCGCTGCCGCACCCGCCGCGTCGTTTTGGTCTTTCGAAATTTCGGCGATCCGAAAATACGCGGCGGCCTGCCGG
This sequence comes from Spartobacteria bacterium, assembly GCA_043777315.1. Classification (GTDB taxonomy): domain Bacteria; phylum Verrucomicrobiota; class Verrucomicrobiia; order Chthoniobacterales; family Chthoniobacteraceae; genus CAIURC01. Next base: position 24,070 of record JAYVPW010000066.1, read on the forward strand.
TCCGCCGGATCGGTCTCGCGCACGAGCCGGTCGAGTTCGCGCCGCGCGTCGGCGTCACGTTTGTGAGCGAAATAAAAATTCGCCAGCGCGAGCAGCGGCTCTTCGGAACCGGACGCGGCGTCGGCTTTCAGAAGCTCCTCGGTCGCGTCGTTGAGCCGATGCGTCTCGAAAAATTCCAGCGCCTTTCGCCGCAGCGTTTCATCGCTCGGTCTGGTGAGCAGCAGTCCGGCGATGCGCGCGCGGGCGGCGGGCACGGCGTCGCGCTGGACATCGATCCGCGCCCGTTCGAAGACCAGTTCCGCATTCGTGGGCTGCTCTTTCAGCAGTTGGTCGAAGATCGGCGCGGCGCTGTCGAGGTGATCCATTTGCGCGTGCAGCCGCGCGAGGCGCAGGCGGTATTCCGCGCTTTTCGGAGCGAGTGCCGTCAGCTTTTCGAGCCAGGCAAGTTCCTGATCGAGATCGCCGAGCCGCTCGTAAAATCCGATGAGCTGGAGCTGCGCGCCGAGGTCGCGGGGATTCTCCTGCGCGACTTTTTTCCAACGCTCCTCGAGCTCCGATGTCCGGTGGCAGCGCTGATGCAGACGGATGAGCTGCGACTCCAATTCGCCTCGCAGCCAGTTGCCGGGCGCCGCGCCGGCGAGCGCTTCGTCGAGCGCGGCGATTGCCTCATCCTGCCGACCGGCCCCCTGATGAATGCGCGCGAGCTGCTGCAGCGCCTGCGCGCGCTCGGCCGGCGGCGCGTGAGTCTTGAGAAAATCGAGGTGAGGAATCGCGCGATCCCCGAGATGATTTTGTGCGTACGTTTCCGCGAGCCGGTGGCGCAATCCGAGATTGCCGGGATCGACAGAAATCGTGCGCTCCCATGCGGCCGATGCCTTCTCGACCTCGCCCGCCGCCAGCCACGCTGCGCCGACCTGCAGGAGTGTCTCGGCAGACTTCGAGTCCGTCGCCGGGAGATGCGCCGCCGCCTTTTCGAAGAGATCCGCAGCTTCCGCCGGATGGCCGGTTTCCAGCCGCACCCGTGCAAGCGCGAGCAAGGGCAGGGGGCTCTCCGGCGCAAGCTGCGCGGCGCGCTGAAATGCGGCGGCGGCATCGTCATTGCGACCCGCTTTTTTGAAGAAATGCCCGGCGATCAACTCGGATGCGAACGAGCCGCCCGCCTTGTATTCGTCGATCAATTCGCCCGTTTTCCCCGCGTCGCGGTACGCCTGCCAGAGCCGGTCCAGCGCGGTCCCTTCCACCGGATTCGCCGCGAGCATTTGCTTGTAACGCTCGATGATTTTCGGCGAGGCCGGCGGCTCCGACTGCGCGGCGAGCGCGAAGATCAGGAGCGGGAAAAGTAGGAGCCGGCGGGGCATCACGGGGGAAATTATGTCGCCGTGCGTCTGCGGCAAGCCGCGGGAGTTTTGGGTCGTGGCTCTGTTTGAAAATGGTGGTAGGGCGACCGCTCCGGTTGCCGAGGCAGGCGGAGCGCCCGCCCTACAAATTCCGGCAAACTGAGCCACTACCGAGTCTTGCGAAGTCTCAGCCATGTCATCCTGAGCGTAGCGCAGCGGAGTCGAAGGACCTCTTACATCTCCCCCCGCGCGTCCATGTCGGGAAAAGTAAGAGGTTCTTCGACTGCGTTTCGCTTACGCTCCACTCCGCTCAGAATGACGGTTTTGAAAGGAGCCCTTCTCGTTTCTCACACGCCGAGCAAGGTCTTCGCGTGGGCGAGGGCGGAGTCGCCTTTGCCTCCGAGCATCCGCGCGATCTCCTCGGTCCGCGCCTGCCCCGCGACGCCCGTGAGCTGCGAAATGGTGCGGTCGCCGGTGAACTCTTTCGTCACGACGAACTGCGCATCCGCGAGCGCGGCGACTTGCGGAAGATGGCTGATGCAGAGGACTTGGTGAGCTTTCCCGAGCTCCTGCATTTTGGCCCCGACGGCGTGCGCGATCTCGCCGCCGACGTTCGCGTCGATCTCGTCGAAGACGAGGAGCGAGACCGTGTCCTGGGCGGCGAGCGACGATTTCACGGCGAGCATGACGCGGGAAATCTCGCCGCTGGAGGCGATCGATTTGAGCGGCTTGGCGGGCTCGCCAGGGTTCGGCGCAAACAGGAATTCGACGGCTTCGAGTCCGTGCGCGCCGGGTTTTTCGAGCGCGGCGAGGGCGATCGTAAAATCGGATTTCTTGAACCCGAGATCGCGCAGATGAGCGGTCACGCTGGCGGCCAATTTCGGCGCGGCGGTCCGCCGTTTCTGTCCGAGTTTTGCGCCCGTTTCGAGCAGCGCGGCGCGACCCGATTCGATCTCGCGCGCGAGGCGCGCGAGTTCTTCGCCGCGCGACGCGATCTTTTGCAGGCGCTCCGCAGCGCGCGCACCGAAGGCGATGACGTCCGCGATCGAGCCGCCGTATTTGCGTTTGAGTGTCTCAAAAAGGGAGACGCGTTCCTCCATTTCCGCGAGTTCGCCCGGCTCGATTTCGAGATCTTCGGCGTAGCGCTGGAGCGAAATCGCGAGTTCCTCGAGTTCCGTGACGGCGCGGATGTGCGCGTCGGAAAAGCGCGCCGCCGCGGGGTCGATTCGCTCCAGTTCGCGCAGCAGTTTGCCAGCCTCGGTCAGACGGTTGAGCGCCGCATCTTCGTCCTCGCTGAGACGCGCGAGGGCTTGCGTGGAAAGTTCCAGCAGGCGCCGGCTGTTCGAGGCGACGCCGTAGCGCGCGAGCAATTCGTCCTCCTCGCCCGCGCGGAGATTTGCGATCTCGATTTCCTGCGTCTGATGCCCGAGCAAATCCAGCTCGCGCTCGAGCGCCGCTTCGTTCGTCGAGAGTTCGGCGTGCTCCGCGGCAAGCGCATTCAGCCGCCGATATTGCTCCCCATATTTCGCGCGCGACACCTCCGCTCCGCCGAAGGAATCGAGGAGCGCGAGCTGCTTTTCGATCGAAAGAATCGACTGGTGATCGTGCGGCCCGTGCAAGTCCACGAGCCCGTCTCCGAGATCCTTGAGCACGCTCAAAGTCGTCGGGCTGCCGTTGATGAATTGCCGGTTCGCGCCGGCGTTCGTGAAAACCCTTTTCACGATGAGCTGCGCGTCTTCACACGGCTCCACGCCCTGCGCTTCGAGTACGACGTTGAGCGCGCCGGCGTCCTTGATTTCAAAGACCGCCTCGACCGTGCAGCTCTCCGCGCCGGTGCGGATGAGCGCTTTGTCCGCGCGCTCGCCGAGGATGAGTTTCAGCGCGCCGACGATGATCGATTTTCCGGAGCCGGTCTCGCCCGTGATCGCCGTGAAGCCCGGCGCAATCTGCCACGCGAGCTCTTCGACGAGGGCGAGATTGCGGATGCGGAGGGAGGAAAGCGTGGCGATCATGTGCAGCGGGCGAGGGGAACAAATCGTGGCGGAGGGCGCAATGTCTGCGGAAGTCAGGCGTCCCGCCTGACGGTCCGCGGGTTTCGATCCGTCAGGCGAGACGCCTGACTTCCGCTCGCCTCACGGCTCCGCCGGGCCGCTCTGTAGCATGCGCAGGCGGCTCTGCTGCATCGGCAGGCGGATCGTGAGCGTGAGGCCTTTTCCCTCGTCGCTGAGGAGGTCGATTTCGCCGCCGTGCTCGCGGACGATGCGTCGCACGATGAGCAGTCCGAGCCCGGAGCCGCTCGCTTTCGTGGTGAAGTACGGCTCGAAAATCTTGCTCATGTTTTCCTGCGAGATGCCGCCGCCGGAATCGGTGAACGCGATGCAGACGAACTCGTCGTCGAGGTCGGTGCGGATGCGCAACATGCCGCTCGATTTCATCGCCTGAAACGCGTTCTTGATCACGTTGTAAAAGGCCTGCTTGAGCTGATTCCGATCGACTTCGAGCAGCGGGAGATCGGAGCGGAGTTCCTGCTCGACGAGGATGTCGCGGTCCTTGAGTTCGGGCTGGAGGAAGGCGACGGATTCCTGCACGAGCGCGTTGATATTCTCGAGGCTCGGCTGCAATCGCGCGGGTCGGATGGCGCCGAGAAATTGCTGCACGGTGGAGTCGAGTCGGTCGATTTCCTCGCGGGCGACTTCGAGCGATTTGAGCAATTCTTTGCGCATCGGCTCGGGCACTTTGCGCAGCTTGCGCTCGATGAGTTGCAGATGGATGCCGAGTGAATTCAGCGGGTTGCCGATCTCGTGCGCGACGCCGGCGGCGAGGAGGGTGAGCGCGGAAAGCCGCTCGCTTTGGATCGTCTCCTCGGTCGAGCGGCGGCTCTCGGTGATGTCGCGGAGGATCACGGCGTAGCCGACCATTTCCTGTTCCGCCCGGCGGTCGGTCGGCGTTTCGAGATGCAGCGGGACGACGTAGAAATTCACGAACCGGTGCCGCGGATAAAAGATCTCCATGTCGCGGCTGACGACTTTTCCCGTCTCGATGAGACGATCCCATTCGAGCCCGCGCAGCCGCTCGCTGAGCAGGCTGCCCATGCACCCCTCGCGCTCGAGGCCAAAGAGTTCGCACGCCGCGCGGTTGAGATAATTCACGCGCCCGAGCCGGTCGGTGACGATGACGCCTTCGTGGATGGCGTTGAAGATCGTCTCGAGAAACCCTTTTTCGTCGGCGAGGCGATGGAGGTAATTCTGCACTTCCTCCGGCCGCACGCGTCCGATGCGTTCGATGAGTTTGTCGAGAAAACCGGAGTTCACTTGGAGGGAGTGAGCAGGCGGGCTCGCGAAGTTTCAAGACTGCACGACGGCGAACTCGATGGAGCGATCAACGGCGCAATAAAAAGGGCGGGACTCTCGCGAGTCCCGCCCAGTTGATTTTTTGCTGAAGAGCCGCGGGCTATTCGTCCGCGGGCTTCTCCGCCTTTTTGGCGCGTGGCTTTTTGGCCGGCTTGGCTTCGCCTTCCGGCGCTGCTTCCGCGGCGGGTTTGGCTTTCTTCGCCGCCGGTTTTTTGGCGGGTGTGGGCTTGGCTTCCTCGACTTCGACCACAGCGCCATCGACCCATTCAATCAAGGCCATTGGGGCGGCGTCGCTCTTGCGCATGCCGAGCTTGACGATGCGGGTGTAGCCGCCTTTGCGATCGGCCGCGCGGGGCGCGACTTCTTCGAAGAGCGCCTTCACGGCGGCTTCGTTGTGACAGAGCGTCGCGAGCGCGGTGCGGCGCGCGTGCAGCGTTTTCTTTTTGCCGAGCGTGATCATTTTCTCGGCGAGCGGGCGCACGGCTTTCGCTTTCGCGAGCGTCGTGGTGATCCGGCTGTGCTCGATCAGGCTCACGACCTGATTGGCGAGCATCGCGTCGCGGTGCGCCTGGCTGCGCCCGAGTTTAACGGTTTTTACTTGGTGTCGCATTTTGGAGTATTTCTAAAAAAGACGCGTTCGCGGCTAGTCCATCGCCACGTCCACATTCGTTCCCGCAGCCGGGAGCGAATCGACGAGCCCGAGGTCGAATTTCATCCCGAGCGAGAGCCCGAGTTGCGTCAGCTTGTCCTTGATTTCGTTGAGCGATTTTTTGCCGAAGTTCCGGTACTTGAGCATCTCGGCTTCGCTCTTCTGCGCGAGCTGGCCGACGCTGGTGATGTTCGCGTTGTTGAGGCAATTCGCGGCGCGAACGGACAACTCGATCTCGTTGACCGACATGTTCAGCAGCTTTTTGAGCTTCTGATTTTCCTGATTCTGGAGCTGCGGCGTCTCGTCGAACGCGACCGCATTTTCGTCGTATCCGTAGAACGGCTCGAAGTGCTTTTTCAGGATCGACGACGACTGCACGAGCGCCTCTTCCGGCGTCAGGCGGCCATCGGTCCAGATCTCGAGTTCGAGCTTGTCGTAGTCGAGGCGCTGGCCGACGCGGGTCGTGCCGACGGTGTATTTCACGCGCGTGACGGGCGAGAAAATCGAGTCGATCGCGATGACGCCGATCGGCTGGTCGGCGTGCTTGTTCTCGGTGCCGGTGGCAAAGCCGCGGCCGACTTTGACTTCGAGCTCGGCGTTGAACTTGTGCTTTTTGTCCATGACGCAGATGAGCTGGTCCTTGTTCAAAACCTCGCACTGCGCGGAGTCCTGAATGTCGCCGGCGGTGATCGGGCCTTCCTTGTTCGTGGAAATGGTGAGGTTGCGAATCTCGTGATCGTTCGCCTTGAACTTCACTTTTTTGAGATTCAGCACGATGTCCGTCACGTCTTCGACGACGTGCGGCAGCGTTTGAAATTCGTGGTTGGCGCCGTCGATTTTGACGGCGGTGATGGCAGCGCCTTCGAGCGAGCTCATGAGCACGCGGCGGAGGGAGTTGCCGACAGTATGTCCGTAGCCAGCCTCAAATGGCTCGGCGATGAACTTGGCGTAAGTGCCCGTCGAAGTGGATTCCTCTTTGACGAGGGACTTCGGCATTTCGAAACGGCCTAAACGAATAGCCATGATGTGAATTGGGAAAATGGATGATCCATTCTCCCGCTAACCTTTCTTCTATTTCGCCGGGTTTCCCTCGGCGCGAGCGGCGGGCGATGATGAACATCGTCCGCCCGAGGACCAACGGCGTATCTTAGTTTTGCGCTTGGGGGCGGGGAAGAGACACGAGGGCGGGGAGGATGTAAATGGGAAAGTTTGTGGGCGGATCCGGGGCTCTGGGTAGCGCACTCGTCCCGAGTGCTGGTGCCGGCGTCTCGCCGGGACGGACTTTCTGCGCCGCGCGGGTTTTGGAGGGCCGCGAGGTTTTCAAAGTTCGTTTCGGCGGGACGCCGAAACCAGCACTCGGGACGAGTGCGCTATCCGGGAGCAGAGCCGCGCGCGATTACGAGCCCATGCCGTCCTCGAAACTGCCGCCGGCGGGGGCGATGAGGAGGTGGTCGCAGACGAAGGCGATGCCGTTGGCGCTGGTCGTGTCGAGGTCGCGGTGGGCGCTCTCGGCTTCGACGACGAGGGGCGCGGTTTTGGTGCCGTGGAGTTGGCAGTAACGGCTCGGGTAGCCGACCATGAGGAGCAGTTCGACGTAGCGGCTCATGTTGAGGTCGCCGCTCGGCAGGTCGGTGAATTGCATGGCGCGGCCGGGCCAGTTCGGCTCCATCGTGCGGAGCGGGAAGCCGGTGCGGATGGTGAAGTTTTTCACGTGCGCGGCGAAGATGCGCGGGCCGACTTTGAGGAAGCGGGTCTCCCAGCTTTCGCCTTCCCAGCAGTGCGACGGGTCGGCATTGACGCCGAGCGTTTCGTCGCCGTCGCAGATGGAGACGAGCATGTTGAAATCATCCGCGGTCATCGCCGCGGTGCCGGGGTGGATTTCGTGGCAAAGCTTGATCCCGAGCTGCCGCGCGTGATCGCGAATCTTCTGCGTTTTCGTGACGAAACGCTCCTTGCCTTCGGCGATCAAATCGTAGCCTGGACCGGCCCAGAAGCCCCACGGATAGCCGGTCGCCAGCTCCCAGCCGAACGCCGTGCCCCAGAACATCGGCAGCACTTTCAAGCCGAGCTCCGCCGTGAGATCGAGCAACTCGAGGACGTATTTTTCCGCCCACGCTTCGATCGCGTCGGTCGAGGTTTTCGCGACGCTTTCCGGGATGAAAGACCGGATTGTCGGCGAACCGGTCCACGCGGTCGTGTGGACCCAAATCGGGCAATGCGCGCTGATGCCGTCGATCAGCATCCCGGCTTTCTCAAAGGTGTCGCGGATCGTTTTCGCCGACTTAAAACCGTCGCCTTCCTGCAGCATGTAATTGCTCGGCTGCGCGCCGCTCGCGCCGGAGTTTTTGGCGTAAGCGAGGAAGTCGGCGAGCGATTTTGCGCCGTGCTGCGCGCCTTCGATCGATGCGTGGAAACAAGAGGTGGCCATGATTTGCGGGAGGTTGTGGGGTTGTGAAATCGGGGGCTTGGGAATAGCGACTCAGCGCGGGTGGGGGAAGATTTTTCAGCCGCGAAATCCGTTTCCTCCGCGCCCGCCGGCGACTAAACCGTGCGGATGCTGGCCGACGTCGAACGCATCCTTTTTCATGAGCAAACCATCCTCAGCCGGCTCGACGAAATCGCTCGTGAAATCACGGACGCGTATCGCGAAAAAGACCTGACGATCATCGCGGTTTTGAATGGCTCGCTCATCTTCACCGCGGACCTGCTGCGCCGCATCCCGCTGCCGCTGAAGCTCGATTGCCTCAGCGTCTCCAGCTACCACGGCGGCACGGAAAGCACGGGCACGGTGACCTTCGATCAGCTCTCGCTCCCGGAGATCGACGGGCGGCACGTGCTCATCGTGGACGACATCCTCGACAGCGGGCGCACGCTCCACGCGATCTGCGGAAAACTGCGCGCCGAGGCGGCGCCATTGAGCGTGAAAATTTGCGTGCTGCTGCGGAAGAAAAAGGAGCGCGCCGAGGAGATGGAAGCGGACTGGGTCGGCTTCGAAATCGGCGATGAATTCGTGATCGGATACGGCCTCGATTTCGACGAGCGGTATCGCAATCTGCCGTTCGTCGGCGTGTTGCGTGGCGACCTTTTTTGCGCCGGGTAGCGGCGGCTTACAGCCCGCGGTAAATCAGCTCGAGCGAGAGGACGCCGTAGCTGGTCACGAGCACGGCGTCTTTCTCCATCCAGCGGCCGGTGTCGTTCACCCACGAGCCGTCGGTTTGCTGGAGGTCGAGGAGCTTCTTCGTGACCGCCGGGCGCCAGTCGATCTTCTTCCCATCGGCGAGCGTGAGCTGATCGATGCCCGCCGCCGTGAGGCCTTTGGTCATCAGGTGCAGGTAATAATAGAATCCCGCGCGGCCCATCCCCGGGTTCTCGTCGAGCGTGTAATTCTTCGTGAGCCAGTCGAGCGCCGCAGTCACGCGCTGATCGTCCTTTTTTACGTCCGCGAAAATGAAGCTGAGCAGCCCCGCGTAAGTCATGCTGCCGTAGCTCCGCAGCGCCTTCGGCCCCTCCGCCGGGTCGGCGTTGCTGAAGCCGGGGTAGTAAATGAAGCCGCCCTGATCCACGGCCTCCGCGCTCCCTTTCGGGTTCGTCGCGGTGAGATTCTGCGTCCGCGAAATGAAGTCGATCGCCGCCTTCCAGTTGAGGTCGTCTTTCGCCGCGATCTCCACGGTCGGGCGCGCGGCGCGGTAGGCGCGGAGGGCTTCGAGGCCGATGAGCGTGTTGTCGAGGTCGGGATGTGCGCGCTTTGGACTGACGCCCGTCACGCCGTATCCGATGCCGCCGTCGAGCGACTCGCTGGCCATTCCTTTCGCCTGCTGCCCGACGATGAAGGCGCGCGCTTTCGTGATCAGCGGCTCGTCTTTCGCGTCGCCCGTCGCGAGCAGCGCGGTGAGCGCGAGCGACGTGTTGTAGTTGGAAAGTCCCTTGCCATAGATCCCGCCATCCGCCTGCGCATGCGCCCGGATGAAGTCGTATCCCTTCGCCAAAAACGGCTCGCCTGCGCTGCGATATTTTCCGCTCGGCTCGCGGTGAAACGCCATCAGCGGCAGCGCCGTCAGCGCTGGATGCTCTTCGCTCGACCACCAGCCCTCGGGCTTCTGCTGCGTCTTCAGAAAGGCCAGCCCCTTGTCGATCGCGAGCTGCACTTCATTGCGCAGCGAGACGTTCTCGGGCTTGCGGGCGATTGGCTCGTCGGCGCGGTTGAAGGAAAATGCGAGGAGGGTGGGCAGCAGGATGGTGAGGATTCTTTTCATGGCGGAGAGTTTTCGGGATGCCTCACGCAAAGGTCGCGGAGGCCGCGAAGGAATGACAACCCCTTGCGTCCTTGGCGTCCTTGGCGTGAGGCACAGAATTCATTTCTTCGGAACTCCGAGATGGATGGCGACCTCCACCGGCGTCTCGCGGGGTGGCACGGCTTTCTTGTTCGGCTCCCAAATCTGGTCGTTGTCGTTGCCCTTGCGCGGGTTGTTGATCAGCGCCGACGGGTTCGTCACCAGCGCCGCGAAGCACCCCTCCACCTGCGCCAAAAACTTATCCTCCGCAAACATCGACCCCGTATAAATCCACGGCCCCCGCGCCGCCGCCATCTTCGTCCCCGTATTCAGCACCCAGTCCTCGATCGCCGCCGACTTCTCCTCCCCTCCCGCCTTCCACGTCACCGTCATCGTCAACGCATCGCCCTTCAGCCGCGGCGCATGCTTCAGATACTCCGCATCGATCTGCCCCGACGGCGCATCCGCGGCGGCGGGAGCGAGGATGCCCGCGCCTTTGGCCCCGAGCAGGAGCATGCAAAAATGCAGGTCGGTCGGCTGCACCTCCGTCACCAGCAGGCTCTCGTGCGTGCTCCCTTGCTTCGTCACGAGCAGGTATTCGATGTTCCCCTCGTCCATGTTGACCGCGGCAGAAAAGGTCACCGTGTTCGTATTCTTGTCGAGGTGCAGCTTGCCGATCCGATACACGCCCGGGCTCAGCTCCTCCATCGCCGGTTTCGCGGCATCCTCCGCTTTCGCGGAAACGAGCGGCATCATCGACAGCACGAGCGCGACGAGCGATCGGAGCAGGGGAGAAGTCATTGGGGAGAAGGTCGAAGTGGGACGCTGAGTGAACATGATACGGACGAGATCGGATTTCGTTAGGCCGTGCGGCTGGAGAAATCAATTTCCGTCATCCTGAGCGCAGCGCAGCGGAGTCGAAGGACCTCTTACTTATCCCCTCCCCGAGGCGCACGCGTATCGGGGGAGAAGTAAGAGGTCCTTCGACTGCGTTCCGCTGGCGCTCCACTTCGCTCAGGATGACGGGCTTTTTGCCGCCGCGATTCACAGCTTCCACACCGTTTTCCCCGCCACGATCGTCCGCACCGCGCGGCCTTTCAGCTCCCAGCCGTGGAAGGGCGTATTCCGGCTCAACGACGCGCTCGCATTCCGGTCCACCGTCCACTCCAGATTCGGGTCGATCAGCGTCACATCCGCCGCCGCGCCCACCGTCAGCGTCCCCCGATCCAAGCCGAGCAACCGCGCCGGCTCCACCGTCAGCATCGCGATCAGCCGTGGCACCGAGATCGCCCGCTTCTTGTGAACGAGGATGTCCATGAACAGACCCAGCTCCGTCTCCAGTCCTAGAATCCCAAACGGCGCGACATCGAACTCCACCTCCTTCTCATACGCGCAATGCGGCGCGTGATCGCTCGCCAGCACCGTGATCGTCCCGTCCGCGATCCCCCCGACCAGCGCCTCGATGTCCCGCTCCGTCCGCAGCGGCGGATTCATTTTAAAATTCGTATCGAACCCCCGCAGCGACTCATCCGTCAGCGCGATGTGATGCGGACAAACCTCGCCGCTCAGCTTCACCCCGCGCCCCCGCGCCTCCCGCAAAATCCGCACACTCCCCGCCGCGCTCAAATGCTGGCAGTGGATCGGCGAATCGCACAACTCCGCCAGCAGCGCATTCCGCTGCACGATGATTTCCTCCCCCGCCGCCGGCCATCCCGGCAGCCCCAGCACCGTCGAGACAAAGCCCTCATGCATCACCCCTTTCCCCACCAAATCGTAGTCCTGGCAATGATCCATCACCACCAGCCCAAACATCCGCGCATACTCCACCGCCCGCCGCATCACCTCGTGGTTTTGAATGCAGTGCCCGTCATCCGTCAGCGCCACGATCCCCGCCTTCCGCATCGACCCGATCGGCGCGAGTTCCTCCCCGGCGATCCCTTTCGTCAGCGCCCCTGCGGGGAAAATGTTCACGCAAGCCTCCGCCCGCGCCTTCTCCAGAATCCACGTCACCACACTCGGCGAATCGATCGCCGGCGACGTATTCGGCATACAGACCACACTCGTAAAGCCCCCCCCCGCCGCCGCCCGTGCCCCACTCGCCATCGTCTCCTTCGCCGACTGCCCCGGCTCGCGGAAATGCACATGCAGATCGATCAACCCCGGCGCCACCACCAGCCCCGTCGCATCGATCTCCCGCATCTCTTCCTCCCCCCCGTTCGACGTTCGACGTTCGACGTTCGACGTTCGACGTTCAGCCGCCGCAGGCTCCCCCGCGATCCGTCCATCCACGATCCAAAGATCACCCACCTCATCCCGTCCATTCGCCGGGTCGATGATCCGTCCGTTGCGCAGAAGAGTGGTGCTCATTGGGATTTTCGGAGCGCGTCGTATCCGCGTTCGGCGGGGAAAACAAGACATCGCCCACGCCCGCGGCAACCGTGCCGAAGCCGCCGCCCTGCGCGCGAATCAGGACGGAACTCCCAAAGGTTGTCCACATGCCGAGGGCAAGGGTCGTGGCTCAGTTTGTACGCAATCGGCCGCGGAAGACGGGCGTCCCGCCTGTCTTCCGCAAAATCCGCCACCACCAGGGAAGGGGGGTTGGCTCATTCGTTTCGGACCTGATTCGAAAATGTGCCGGAAGTCGGAAACGACCGCGGATTTCGCGGATGGCGCGCGTGGCGACAACGAACCGAGTCCCCACCCGAAAGGGAGTTCACGGACCCGCCTCCTTTCGCCCCCGCACCGGCCCGCGCGCGCCGCTCTCTTCCTCGTTCACGGGTCTGTCAATTTGACCTGACCCCGTCCTCGTTGTTGATGCTGCGCGCATGAAGATTCGCATCGTTGCCGCCATCGAAATTCTGGAAGCCCGCATCGCGCCGGCGGCGGTGTTCGTCAGCCCGACCACCGCGACTTACGACGACGCGGACGGCGATCATGTGACGGTGAAATTTACCAAGCCGATCCTGACACCGGGAGTCGGCGGGAATGTGAACTCGGTACTCACGGAGAATGGCGCGGGGCTTTTTGTGATCAATCTCACCGGGCTCGCGGCGACGGGGACCGGTATTTCGGTGACGGCGCAGCTCGCGGGAAATGGCGATGGATTTGCGAATGTGGGCTACGTCAACTCGGGCGGTCTCGCGCTCGGCGGTTCAGTCCTCGGAGGGAGCGGGGCGAATGGCGCGCAAATCTTCAGCCAGACAGGGATCGCGAGCGTCACGATCGGCGGCGATCTGCGCGGCGGCACGGCGGCGAACGCGGGCAGCGTCTTCTCGCACGGACCGATCGGCGCGGTGTCGGTCGGCGGCTCGGTCGTCGGCGGGACCGGGCCGGACAGCGGCGAAATTTCGGCCATCGGCGCGACGCTCGGCGGCAGCGATCACTTCGGCTTCGTGTCGCACGAAATCGGCGCGTTCAAACTCGGCGGCACGACCATCTCAACCGTCGGCATGGTCAACCACCCAATCGGCATCACCGGCGACGTGAACCTTCACGAAATCTAGCCCGCCGTTTACTGCCCGGGCTTCAGCATTTGCCGGAGTTGCTTGATCCGCGCCCGCGTCAAGTCGGCCGCGACGCCAGAAACAATCATCGGCTCCATGCTGCCGCCGCGCGCTTCCTGGTCGGCTTGAAAATCGGCCTCGGCGTCGCGCCACACGACCCAAGCGCGCTGCACCGTCTTCAGTTTTTCGTGCCCTGCCGCGTCGAGCGTGGCGACCACTTTTTTGTAGATGCGGTTCAGCTCCGCGTCCGCCTTTTCAAAGTCCGCCCGCGCCGTCGCATTCATCTCGTGCTGACTCTGCGCCGCTGACTTCGCGACCGGAAACGCGAGCAGGAAGAGGAGCGCGAGCAGCCGCGGGAGCGTGTGATTCATCCGGCCAAATTGCGCGCGCTGGCGCAGAGGTAGAGCACGGCCATCCGCACGGCGAGGCCGTTGGTGACTTGATCGAGGATCACCGACTGCGCGCTGTCGGCGAGGTCGCTGTCGATCTCCACGCCGCGATTGACCGGCCCCGGATGCATGATCAGCGCGCCGGGTTTCAGCCGTTCCGCGCGCTTTTTCGTGAGCCCGAAAAGCGAGGTGTATTCGCCGAGGCTCGGGAAATATTCCTTCCGCTGCCGCTCGTGCTGGATGCGCAGAAGGTTCACGACATCGACCTCCGGCAGCACCGCGTCGAGGTCGTGCGTGACGGTGACGCCCATCTCTTCAAACGCCCGCGGAACCAGCGTGCTCGGGCCGACGAGGGTGACGCGCGCGCCGAGTTTCAGCAGCGCGTGGATGTTCGAGCGCGCGACGCGGCTGAACAAAATATCACCGATGATCGCGACGTGAATCCCCGCGATGCGCCCGAGCTTTTCGCGGATCGTGAACGTGTCGAGCAGCGCCTGCGTCGGGTGCTCGTGTGCCCCGTCGCCGGCGTTAATGATCGAGGCTTCGAGCCGCTCGGCGAGGAACTGCGACGCGCCCGCCGAGCTGTGCCGCAGCACGATGATGTCGGCGTGATTCGCCTCCAAAATCTGCGCGGTGTCTTTCAGCGTCTCGCCTTTCGTCAGGCTCGAGGTGCTCGCGGAAATGTTGATCACGTCCGCGCTCAAACGGATCGCCGCGAGCTCGAAAGAAGTCCGCGTCCGCGTGCTCGCCTCGACGAAAAAATTCACGAGCGTCTTGCCCCGCAAGGCCGGCACTTTCTTGATCTCGCGCGTCCCGACCTGCTTGAAAGCGGACGCGGAATCGAGGATGTGCGTGATCTCCGCGGCGCTCAACGGCTCGATGCCGACGAGGTCTTTGCGGGTCCAGACCGCGGATTCTTTTTGGGCGGCGGGAGGCATTTTATTCGTCCACAGATTTCACAGATTTACACAGATTCGGAGAGCGGAGGAGGCGCAGAAAAAATCTGTGAAAATCTGTGAAATCTGTGGATCAACTCCTTCATGCGCGCTCTAGCCAGACGGAATCGGCGACGCCGTCTAGCGGCTCGAGCCGGACAAAAACGCGCTCGCCGATCTGGGTCGGCAGGTTTTTCCCGACGTAATCCGCGCGAATCGGCAGCTCGCGATGCCCGCGGTCGATGAGCACCGCGTATTGAATCCGCGCCGGTCGGCCGAAGCTCGAAATCGAGTCCATCGCCGCGCGGCAGGTGCGGCCGGAGAAGAGCACGTCGTCGGTGAGCACGAGCGTTTTGTCCGATAGTTCGTCGGGCAATTTCGTCGGCTGCATCGCCCACATCCGGCGGCGTGTGTGGATGTCGTCGCGGTGCATCGAGACATCGATGATGCCGGTCGCGGGCCGCACATTTTCAAACTGCCCGATGTAGTCCGCGAGCCGCTTCGCGAGCTCCACGCCGCGCGACGGAATGCCGATGAGCGCGACGCGGTTGATGTCGGGATTGCGCTCGATGATCTCGTGCGCGATGCGCTTCAGCGCGCGCTCGATCGCCGCGGCATCGAGGATGAGAACGGCACCGGGAGCCGGCGAACCGGACTCGGAAGGGAATGAAGTGGGGGATTCGGGCATGTCCTTCGCGACCTCGCAGGATCGCAGTTAAAGGGCGGCTCGGCGGTTTTTAGTGCGCGCCGAGTGGCTTATGGCGTTGCGTCCGCCAGACGGAGCGATGCTTCACGATCCAGTCGAGCAGCGCCTTTTCAAAACCGATGTCGTGCCCCGCCTTCTCGCTTTCGACCCATTTGTGCCGGAGAATTTCCTCCCGCTCGGCGAGGAATTCTTTGTAAAGGGCCGACTCGGTGACGAGGTCGGGATTGTCGTCGGTGGTGCTCATTGGAAACAGGGGTGCGGGATCAGCATAAGCAGGCTCGATGCCTCATGCCGTCAAGGATTGACGCAATTGTGACGCGATGTTCTCGAATGTTTTTGAAACCACGCTGGCGGGGTCCGCGACGGTCACCGGCAGCCCGCGGTCGCCGGCTTCGCGGGTGGGAATGTCGATCGGGATTTGGCCGAGGAGCGGCACTTTCAGACGTGCGGCTTCGCGCTCGCCGCCGCCATTTCCGAAGATGTCGTAGCGCTGCCCGTCGCTCGGGCAGAGGAAGTAACTCATGTTCTCGATCAGCCCGAGGACAGGGACGTTCACTTTTTGAAACATCGTCGCGGCCTTGCGCGCATCGATCAGCGCGACTTCCTGCGGCGTGGTCACGATGAGCGCGCCGGTGAGCGCGACGGTCTGCACGATCGTGAGCTGGATGTCGCCGGTGCCGGGCGGGAGGTCGAGGATGAGAAAATCGAGCGCGCCCCAATCGACCCAGCGGAGAAATTGCTGCGTGTATTTGGTGACCATCGGCCCGCGGAGAATCGCCGGCGACGCGTCGTCGAGCAGGAAGCTCATCGACATCAATTTGATGTCGTAACGTTCGACCGGCGAGATGCGGTTGGTTTCCTGGTCGGCCAGCGGGCGCTCATTCGTGCCGAACATCAGTCCCATGCTCGGTCCGTACATATCGCAGTCGCAGAGCCCCACGGCGGCCCCCGATTTCTGCAACGCGATCGCGAGATTCGCGGCCACGGTGGACTTGCCGACGCCGCCTTTTCCGCTCGCCACGGCGATGATGTGCCGCACGCCGTCGATCGCCGCAGCGCCGGGACTGCCGCCCGCGGTCGCTGGTCCCGCGGGTGCCTGAATGTCGATTCGCACCGCGACATTTCCGACGCCGGGGATGCCGCGCAGGGCCGCTTCGGATTGCTCCTTGATCGTCTGCGGCACCTTCGGATCGTTCGTCGTCAGCGTCATCTGCACGACGACTTCCGAGCCATTCACCCGCACGTCTTTTACGAGCCCGAACGAAACGATGTCGCGCGTGAAGCCGGGATATTTGACGGACGAAAGGGTCTCGCGAACGAGGTCAGGTGTGATCATGCGGGCGGGGAATGTGGGAGGTCGAAAGTCGGGTGTCGAGAGCCGAGGATTTGCGCTCCAGCGAAGCCGGCGAGCCCGTGCCTGCTCGCCAAAACCGCCAGCGTGATGCGACAAACGGGCCGATGAAAACTCCCTCTCGCTCCATCGGGCTCGGGTTGCTCGCGGCGTTGCTTTTTCCGCTCCTGGCTTCATTCGCGCGGGCCGCGGGACCGGTGCCGGAGGTCGAGCTTCTCGTCGATGGCGATTCGCTGCTTCCGTCCACGACGCTCGAAGTTCGCTTCGCACGGGAGATGGTGGGCCGCGATCATGTGGGCATCCCCGTCGCGAATTCTCCGCTCGTTTTTCAGCCCTCGTTGCCGGGGAAATTTACGTGGCTGAGTCGGCGAAGCGGCGTCTTCGTCCCATCCGAGCCGCCGAAAATGGGGACCGCGTTCAAAATCGGGCTGCGGGCGGATTTGCAGGATGGCGCGGGCCAGCCGTTCGCGCCGCGTTTTCAAGCCGGGCTGAAAACGCCGCCGTTTCAAATTTCCTTCGTCGCCACCGGCGTCTCGCCGGACGCCGTCGCCGCGATGCCGGAAGTGAAAATCGCTTTCAACCGCGACGTGAAACTCGACACCGCGGCGAAGCGAATTCGCTTCCTCGACGATGCCGGAAATGCGCTCGCCGCCGAGATCCGTTACGCGCTGCCGTCCGACTATTTTCAGGTCAAACCCGAAGCCGAAGATTGGGAAAAGCGCTGGCATCTCGGGCGCGACGCCGCTCCTCCGGCTCCGATCGAAAACGACGACGACGAAGCGGACGCGCCGCCCGGAGAGCCGGTGCGGAATCGGCTGCTGGTGAAGCCTGCCGCGCCTCTCGCAAGCGGCCGCGTCTGGCGGCTGGAGCTGCCAGCCGGAATCGAGGCGCTGACCGGCGGCTACCAAATTTCCCAGCCGCGCGTGATCGCGCTCGGTCGCGTGCGTCCCTTTGCGCTGACCTCGCTCGTCACGTCGAGCTATCTAAATGGCGGTCGGAGCGTGCAGCTCGAATTTCCCGAGTCGCTCGCCCCGGATGTGACCACGGCGACGGCCGCGAAGTTTTTTCATCTCATCCCGGCGGTCCAAAATCTCCGCTTCGAGCCCGACGATCACTCGGTCGTTTTGCACGGCGAGTTCGATCGCGAAACGGAATATCGCCTCGACCTCGACGCGTCGCTTCTCGCCGAGTCCGGCCAGGCGATTTCAGGCGCACTCAGCCGCACTTTCCGCTTCGCGCCGGTGAAGCCGCGCGTCTATCTGCCGGAGATCACCGGCCATCAGATTCTCGGCGGGCGGCGGAAATTTCCGGTGCAATCGGTGAACCTCAAATCGCTCCGCGTCATCGCCCGACTCGTCCCGCCGGACCGCGCTCCGCAAGCCGTCGAGGCCTTTGCCAAATATGACAAGGACTTCGACGAGAAGACGCCGGATGAAAAATTCGCGGAGCTGCCGGCCGGCTCCATTGCGGGCAAAATCATTTCCGATCGCGTCATCGAATTGCCCGCGCCGGCACTCGACGCGAAACAGGAGACGACGCTGGATTGGGACGAGATCCTCGGACCCCAAAAATCCGGGACGATTTTCCTGACCATCGAGGGCGCTCCGCTCGACGCCACCGGCGGCAAACGCCCGTCGGCACAAGCTTTGATCCAGCTCACCGATCTCGGGGTGCTTTGGAAAAAGGTCGCCGGACAGGTGCGCGCGCAGGTCTTCTCGATGGCCACCGGCGGGCCGCTGGCGGGCGTGCGCGTCACGATCCTGGACGAGAAATTTCAGCGCTCCGCCGAAGCGGTGACCGATGCGGAAGGGAGCGCCGCCGTCGCGCCCGGCGACTCTCCGCATTGGCTCACCGTGCGGCGGGGCGAGGATCAGCACGCGCTGAGGATCGGGCCGTCCGCGCAGGAGCTGCCGATGGCCGCCTTTCATCTTCCGATCGATTACGGCGGTTGGGAAAAGCAGGAGGAAAACGGGCCGCCGTTGCGCGCGCTCATCTTCACCGACCGGCCGCTGTATCGTTCCGGCGAGACGGTCCATGTGAAAGGGATCGTCCGCGCACTCGGTGCCGCGGGACTCGAAGCCGACGTCGGGCGCGATGGCACGCTGACCCTTTTCCGGCCGCACGATGGCGGGCAGAGCGAGATTCCCATCCGCACCGGCGAGCACGGTTCGTTCGATGCCGACCTCCCGCTCGAGTCCGCCGCAACCGGCCAATACAGCCTGCGGCTGAAGTTCGCCGGGCGCGATCGGGAGGGCTGGCAGCCCGGTTTCAGCGCCACTTTTCAAGTCGCCGATTTTCAGCCCAACGCCTTCGAGTTGAGCGTCGCCGCCGCCGCCCGCTTCGCTCCCGAAACGCCGGTCGCCGCCGAGGTTTCCGGCAAATATTTCTTCGGCTCGGTGCTCGCCGAAAGTCGGGTCCGCTGGACGCTGCAATATTCCGGCGAACGCTTTGCCGCGGCCGATTTCGACGGCTTCACCTTCGGCGACGATGAAGCGCCGCGACAGAAAACGCTGACCTTGCGCGGCGAAGGCAAGCTCACGAAGGCGGGCACTTTCGCGATCCGACCGCAGTTGCCCGAGCCCGCGCGCGGGCCATCGAGCGGGCTTTTCACGGTCGAGGTCACCGACGTCAATCAGCAGACGGTTTCCGAAAGCCGCCGCTTCGAGCGCGACTCCTCGAGCTTTTATCTTGGGCTCAAATTGCCCGAGGAACAGGTGGTCGGGCACGCCGAGGAGATCGTCGCGAAAGCTGTGGCCATCGGCCCGGACGGCCAGCCGAGGCCCGGGCCGGTCGCGGTAAAAGCCGAGCTCATTCGCCTCCGTTATGAGACCGTGCGCCGGCAAGGCGCGGGCAACGCGATCTCGTTTCACACCGACAAAATCGAGGAGCCCGTCGCGACTGCGGAAGGCCGCACGCTGGTCCCGGTCCGCGCCGGAAATGGGTGGAAATTGCCCGCCGGCGAGACGGCGCGCTTCAAGCCGGCCAAAGCCGGCGAGTATCTCCTGCGCGTCTCGGCGCGCGATGAGCAGGGCCGCGAAAGCGTGGCCGCGTTTCACTTCAACGTCTCCGGCTCCGAGGCGATTTCGTGGGATTATCGCCACCCCGCGCAGATCGATCTCGTGCCCGACAAAATGGAATATCGCGCCGGCGAAACGGCCCGCATCCTCGTCAAGACGCCGATCTCCGGCGAAGCGTTCGTCACGATTGAGCGCGGCTCGCGCATCCTCCGCACTCAGCGCGTGCGGCTCGAAGGCAATGCGCCGTCGTTGGAAATTCCGATCGAGGCCGGGGACGCGCCGAATGTTTTCGTCTCGCTGGTCCTCCTCCGCGGCGCGGAGCAGAGCACGCGAAAATTCAAGGTGCCGGAGTATCGCTACGGCATCTGCCAGTTGCACGTCGGCGATCCGTCCGCGCATCTCAAGGTCGAGATCGCACCGCAATCGACGATCTTCCAGCCGGGCGAAGAAGTCGTTTCCGAGGTGCGAGTCCACGATGGAAACGGCGCGGCGGTGCCCGACGCCGAGGTCACGTTTTTCGCCGTCGATGACGGCGTGCTGGCGCTGACCGGCTACGAACGTCCGCAGCCGCTGGCGATTTTTGGCGCGCCCTTTCCGCTCGCCATCCGCACCGGGCTCACGCTGTTCGATCTGCTCCCGGAAGACCCGGGCGACCTCGAGTTTGCCAACAAAGGTTACCTCATCGGCGGCGGGGGCAGCGGCGGTCCGGGCACGAAACTGCGCCGCGATTTTCCCGGCACGGCGTGCTGGTTTCCGTCGCTCCGCACGAATGCCGAGGGACGGCTGGCGGTTCATTTCAAAGCGCCCGACGCACTCACCCGCTACCGCCTCGTCGCGGTCGCGCACGCCGGCGGGAACCGCTTCGGGTCGGGCGAGTCGGCGGTCGCGATTCGGAAGAAATTGATGATCCTCTCCGCGCTCGGGCAGGGCGCAAATGTCGGTGACGAGATCATCGCCCGGGCCGTCTTGCGCAATGAATCCGGCGTGAGCGGCGACGCGGAAATCACGCTCGATCTCGACGCCACCGCCGAGCCTGCGCAGACGCCGCTCACGGAAAAATTCCGGCTGAAAAACGGCGAAGCGCGGACCGTCGATTTCCCCGTCCGGCTGCGCGCGATGGGCGACGCATCGTGGAAATGGAGCGCGCATCTCACCGCGGATTTGTTCTCTTTTCACGACGCCGTCGCGGCGACGATGAAGATCGGCTCATCGGTGCCCGTGCTGCATGAAACCTACCTCTCCGAGCTTTCCAGCGGATCGAACGACCTCCTCGCGGGAGTGAATCCGCAACTGCTGGAAGGGAGCGGAAGCGTCGGCCTTACGCTGTCCAACACGCGCCTCGCCTCGTTGCGCGAGCCCGCAAAAGAGCTGCTCGAATATCCGTACGGCTGCGCCGAGCAGACCGCCTCGTCGCTCATTCCATGGATCGTTTTTCCCGAGCTCGGCCCGGTTTTGCCCGACCTCGCGAAAAACAAAACCGAGGTGCAAAAGGCCGTGCGCGCCGGCGTGGACAAGCTCTTCGCGATGCAGACCGCGAACGGCGGGATCGCCTATTGGCCGGGCGGTCGCGAGCCGCAGCTTTTCACCAGCGCGTACGCGGTGCTGGCGCTGTCGCTTTTGGAAAAGCAAGGCCAAGCGCTGCCCGCCGGTTGGCCGCGGCTGCTCGATTTCGTGAGCGGCGAACTGCGCGCGCTCGAGAAAAAGCGCGCGGGTTCCGGGCTCGACGACTTCGCGCTCGCGCTCTTCGCGCTGGCCAGCGCGGGCAAGGCCGAGCCGGCGTATCACGAGCAGCTTTTCGACCGTCGCGCCGAGTTGTCCCTCGAATCGCGCGCGCTGCTGGCGTGCGCGGTGATGGAGGCGAAGGGCCCGGCGAATCTCGTGGCGAAGCTGCTCGATCCTCGCGCCGAGACGCCGGAATGCACCTGTTGGTTCGGCAGCCCGGCGCGGGAGCGCGCGACGCTTTTGCTGGCATGGAGCCGCTTCAAGCCGGGTGATCGCGAGGTGGCGCGGCTGGTGAAGGAACTGCTGGCCGGGCGCGTGAATGGGCGCTGGCGGACGACGCAGGAAAACGCGTGGGCGCTGCTCGCGCTCTCCCGCTATTTCTCAGCCGTCGAGCGCGAGGTGAAACCGGTCGAAGGTTCGCTCGTCAAAGCGGGCACCGAGGTTCCCTTCGCGCTCACGAAAAGCGTGCTGACCAAGTCGATGAAGTTCGCCTTCGACCCGGCCGCTCCGCTCGGCTCCGTCGAGGTGCGCAACGCGCGGCAGGCACCGCTTTTCGGCGAGGCGAATTTCGTCGTCCGTCCGCCGGTCGCCGCGCAGCCGCGGCAGGATCGAGGCTACGCGGTCTCGCGGAGCTATCGGAAAATCGGCAAGGACGGCGCGCTGGAGGAAGTCGCGGATTGGCAGGTCGGCGAGCGGGTCGTCGTCTCGCTGCGCGTCGAGACTTCGCAGCCCGGGCACTTCGTTGCGATCGACGATCCGCTGCCCGCCGTTCTGGAAGCGCTCAACCCCGATTTCCGCACGCAGCAGGTCGGCGGCGCGCGCGGGCTGGATCAAGCGTGGGCGGCCGATTACCGCGAAATCCGCGCCGATCGCGTTCTCTATTTTTGCGATCATCTGCCCGCCGGCGTCTTCACTTTCCGTTATCTCGCGCGGGTCCGCGCCGCCGGGAAAGTGACCGCGCCCGCGGCGAAAGTGGAGGAGATGTATCGCCCCGAGCGCTTCGGTTTGTGCGAGACGATGCAGCTCACGAGCCGCCCGGCGGACCGGTGAAAGTGCGCCTCAAAAAACTCGGGATCGCCGTGGTCATCGCGCTCGCGTCGGGGGCGATCCTGGTCGAAATCGCGCTCCGTCTCACCCCGTTTCCCGCGGAGTTGAAAACGGAGCCTGCGGTCAGCGCGGAGTTCCTCGATCGCGAAGGAAAGCCGCTGCGAACCATGCTCGTCGAGGATCGCCGCTACTCCCGCCACTGCGCGCTCGGCGAGGTTTCACCGCAACTCATCGCCGCGACTTTGAGCGCCGAAGACCGGCGCTTCCACCACCACTGCGGCATCGATCCGCTGGCGGTCGCCCGTGCGATTTTCTCCGCGGCGCGGGAAGGTGGACGCACCTCCGGCGCTTCCACCATCACGCAGCAGCTCGTCAAAATTTCGCGTCCCGCGCCGCGCACCTGGCGGGGCAAACTGCTGGAATCATGGCTCGCATTGCGGGTCGAGCGGAGCTGGGGAAAGGAGCGAATTCTCGCGGAATATCTCAACCGCCTCGACTACGGGAATCTGCAAACCGGCATCGCCTGCGCGAGCCGCGCCTACCTCGGGAAGCCGCCTACAGACTTGAGCGCCGCGGAATCGGCCTTCCTCGCGAGCCTGCCGAAAGCGCCGAGCCGGCTAAACCCGCGCACCCATTTCGCCGAAGCGGCGGCGCGGCAGCGGTGGGTGCTGCGGCGCATGCGAGCGGATGGAAAACTGGACGAGGCCACGCTGACTCGCGCGCTCGCCGAACCGATCCTGTTGCGCGCACCCGGCCGCGAATTTGCTGCGCCGCATTTCGTCGATCTGCTGCTGATGCGGCGCGGTTCGTTGCCGGAAAATGGTGGCGCGATTCGGACGACTCTCGATCTCGAATTGAATCGTTTCGCCGAGCGCTCGCTCGCCGAAAATCTGCGGCGTCTCGCCGACAAACACGCGACCGCCGGAGCCGCCGTGGTGATCGAGAATGCGACAGGCGACGTGCTCGCGCTGGCGGGGTCGGGCGATTATTTCGAGGCGGGCGCGGGGCAGGTGAACGGTGCCTGGATGAGCCGGTCGCCGGGCTCGGCGATGAAACCTTTCACCTACCTGCTCGCCCTGGAGAACGGCGCAAATCCCGGCACCGTCGTGCCCGACATCCCGACCGATTTCGCGACGCCGGACGGCACCTACCGGCCCAACAATTACAACCATCGTTTTTACGGTCCGGTCAGCCTTCGCTTCGCGCTCGGCAACTCGCTGAACGTCGCCGCCATCCGCACGCTCGAACTCGCCGGTGGGCCGGAAACCTTGCAGCGCGCCATGCTCCGCGCCGGCGTTACCACGCTCGATCATCCCGCGGATTATTACGGGCTCGGCCTGACGCTCGGCAACGGCGAGGTCCGTCTGCTCGAACTCGCGAATGCCTTTGCCACGCTCGGCCGCCTCGGCCTCCATCGTCCGTATCGGCTGCTTCTCCGCGAGGCGGGGGAGGCTGAACCGGCGCATCGGATTTTCGAGGAAGGCGCGACCTTTCTCCTGGCAGACATGCTCGCCGACAATGCCGCGCGGGCCGCTTCGTTCGGGCTGGATTCCTATCTCGCGTTCGACTTTCCCGTCGCTGGCAAGACCGGGACGAGTTCGGATTACCGCGACAATTGGGCCGTCGGCTACACCCCGGAATTCACCGTCGCGGTGTGGGTCGGAAATCCCGACGGGACGCCGATGCACGACATCACCGGAGTGACGGGTGCGGCCCCAGTGATGCACGAGTTGATGGAAGAATTGCACGCGCGCCGCGGCACGTCGTGGTTCGCGCCACCGGCGTCGATTGGCAGTTTTTCCATCGACCCGCTCACCGGACATTTGGCCCCGGCGGACCTGCCGCGGGCGGTCGTGGAAAAGAGCCTGCATGCACCGGAACCCGCGCGTGCCGGGGACTACGATTCGCTCGGTCGCGTCCGCCTTTCACCGGAGTATGCAGCGTGGCTCGCTGGCTCACAAAATAGTCTCGGCTCCCTCGCCGTCAGCGCTGTGGCCGAGGTGCCACTCCGCATTCTCCAGCCTTCGCCGGGCGCGATTTTCTATCTCGATGGCGACCTGCCCCCGGCCAGTCAATCGATCCCGTTGCGGGCGGAAGGAGGCGAAGTGCGCTGGTCTTC
The DNA here is from genome assembly GCA_043777315.1 of Spartobacteria bacterium. Lineage (GTDB taxonomy): Bacteria > Verrucomicrobiota > Verrucomicrobiia > Chthoniobacterales > Chthoniobacteraceae > CAIURC01. Next base: position 48,466 of record JAYVPW010000066.1, read on the forward strand.
GGCCTCGCTTGATTGCCGGTCCGCCGCCACCGGATTTCGCGCGCAGATTCAAGCAGGCCGCCACGAAATCCGCGCCCGCGATTCCGCCACCGGCCGCGAAGCGATGACGTGGATCGACGTGCGGCGCTGGTGAAACATCCGCTCGCCCGCAGTCGCCGAATCCTTTGCCAGAGCCATTGCGCGGCGTTTTACTTCTTCTCCGCGCCGCTGATTTCGAGATACGTCGGCGTCTTGTCTTTCGGCGCGGCGTCGGTCGCCGCTTCGATGCGCATCTGCTTGAGAATCCACGCGCCCTCGATTTTCTGGCCGGAGATCACCTTGAATCTCCGCGCGAATTTCCCCGAATGGTCGAAGGCTTCCGCCTGCATCAGCGCGCCGCTTTCCTTGTCGATCCAGAGCGTCACGCTGGCGTATTGCGAATCGTTTTTCGTGGCGGGCTCGGCGTGGATTTTCCAGCACTTCCGCAGCAACAGCATCTGCTCGCCCTCGACCGTCGCGTTCGGCCAGTAGAGAAACTTCATCGCGAGGTCTTCGTAGCTGATGTCGGTGTCGCGGACCGGCTTGTCGAAGCGCGCTGCGGTCACTTTTTCCGTGCCACTGCGGGTGACTTCCTCGAGCCGCGAATCCTTCTCCAAAAGCCGGAGCTGAATGGTCTGCGACGGGTTGATGAATTCGTAGCGAATGGTGCTCCCGTCGATGGTCAGGCGGAATGGGAGAACCTTCGGACCATTGCGCAAGCGTCCCTCGAGCGTCTGGTGTTGCGAGGCTTGCGCGAGGCGCACCACGCGGAGGATTTCGTGCGCGTCCGGCGGAGGCTCGGTGGCCGCGAAGCCGCTTAAACAAAGGGCTGCGAGGAGGAGCAATCGTTTCTTTACAGCGCGGGGCGGGGTCATAACCTCGCGCAGTTTCGCCATCGCCGAATGGACCAAAAGCTTCTTTTTCTGATCAACCGGGAGTGGACGAATCCGGCGCTCGATCGGGTGATGGCGGTCTTTTCGACTTTCGATGTGTGGCTGTTTCCACTGCTCCTTTTGCTCGTCGGTATCGGAGTTTTCGGCGGCTTTACCGGGCGCGCTTTCGTGATCACGGCGGCGCTCGTCGTGGCGGTGAATGACGGCGGCGTTTCCAATTCGTTGAAGAAACTGGTCGATCGCCCGCGGCCCTTTCAGTCGCACAATGACGTGCGGCAGGTGGACATGGCCAAAGCCCGCCCGCGCCTGCTCGCGGTCGCCAAGCCGCTGCAAATCAAGCTGTCGCGGGCGAATCTCGAAGACGTGGAGGGCCGCTCGTTTCCGTCGTCGCACACGATCAACAACTTTTCCATCGCGACGGTTTGCGCCGCTTTTTACCGTCGGCGCGGCTGGCTCGCGTTCCTCCCGGCGGCGGTTGTCGGCTACTCGCGCATCTACACCGGCGCGCATTGGCCGAGCGATATTCTCACGACGATCCCGCTCGCGATCGGCTCGACGCTCCTGCTCCTCGCGCTCGCGGAATGGCTCTGGCAAAGGCTCGGCGGGCGATGGCTCCCCGCCGTTCACGCCGCGCATCCCCGGCTCCTCCCGACATGACGCCGCGCCGTTGGTTGTTCGTTCTGCTCGCCGCGCTCACCGCGCTCCGGCTCGTTTTCATCGCGCAGGCGGAGCTCACGCCGGACGAGGCGTACTACCAGATGTGGAGCGAGCGAATGGACGTTTGCTATTACAGCAAGGGCCCCGGCATCGCGGCGACGATGTGGCTCGGCACGCATCTTTTCGGCGTGAACGAATTCGGCATCCGCGTTTTCAGCCCGCTCCTCGCGCTCGGCACGACGCTGTTGATGTTCTCTTTTGCGCGCCGGCTTTACGGTGAGTCGGTCGGGATTTGGACCGCGCTGATGATCAACGCCGTCCCGATTTTCAACGCGGGCAGCCTGCTGATGACGATCGACCCGCTCTCGATTTTCTTTTGGACCGCGGCGCTTTACGCGTTCTGGCTGGCGCTGGAACGGAGCCCGGAATTCAGCCGCTGGTGGCCGATCACTGGCGCGCTGATCGGCCTCGGATTCCTGTGCAAATACACGAACGCGATGGAGCTGCTCTCCGTCCTTTTGCTGCTCGCGTTCACGCCGAAATTTCGCCGCGAACTCGCGCGTCCGGGCTTCTGGTCGATGCTCGCGGCGTTCGCTCCGTTCACGCTGCCGCCGATCATTTGGAACGCGCAGCACGACTGGATCACGCTCGCGCACCTCAGCGCGCGAGGCGGCCTGCAGAAAGCTTTCCACGTCGATTTCCGTGAGTTGTTCACGTTCGTCATTCAGCACTTCGGCGCGTATTCGCCCTTCCTTTTCGCCGCGATGATCGCGGGCGGGGTCTGGGCTTTGCCGCAGGCGCGGCATCATTTGAAACCGCGCTTCCTGCTCGCGTTCACGCTCCCGCTTTGGGGGCTCTATCTCTGGCTTTCGCTGAAGCAATCGGGCGAGGCGAACTGGACCGCGCCCGCGATGATCAGCCTCGGGATTCTCGCCACCGCGGTCTGGCACGAGCGCGCGCAGACCTCGCGGCGGATGCGCGTTCTCGCTGTCGTCTCGCTCGGGTTTGGCATCGCGATGAGCATCGTCGCGCTCGACACGGACCTGCTCCGCCTCGCCGGAATTCCGCTTTCGTACAGCGCCGACCCGAGCAAGCGCCTGCGCGGCTGGCGCACTTCGGCGGAGAAAATCGAGGAGTTTCGCGCGCAGTTCGAAGCGAAAACTGGGCAGCCGGTTTTCCTGATTGCGAACACGTACGGCGTCGCGGCGGACCTCGCGTTTTATTTGAAAAACAAGCGCGCGGAAGGGCCGGGGCATCCGCCGATTTACTTCCCGGAGTCGCCGGCGATTGAGAATCAATTCTCGTTCTGGCCGCGCTACGACGAGTTCATCAGCGTGCCGCGCGGGCAGCTCCCGGCGGACGCGTATTACACGGAGGAGCAGGGGATCAATCCCTTCCACGGCCGCACCGCGCTCTACATCACCGACCGCGCGGAAGAGCACGCGCCGTCCATGGTCAAGAGCGGCTTCGAGCGGACGGAAATGATCGCGTGCATCGATCAGACGCGACGGGGGTTGCCGCTCCGCCAGTGGCGCGTCTTCGCGTGCTACAACTATCGCAGCGCGTCGCTGTGATTTGGCGCGGCGGGCGCATCGCCGGGCTGCCAAACCGCTTCCCAAGGTTCCGCGCACAACATTAAAAGCCCCCGATGATTTCTGTCGTGATCCCGCTCTTCAATGAGGAGGACAATGTCCGCGCGCTGCAAAACGAACTCGCCGCCGCGCTCGTTGGCATCGAGCACGAGATCATTCTCATCGACGACTGCTCGACCGATCAGACACTCGCGCGGATCGAGCGCCGGCCGGAAGTGCGCGTGCTGGAGTTTGAGAAAAATTCGGGGCAAAGCGCCGCGATGTTTGCCGGCATCCGTGCGGCGCGCGGCGAGGTCATCGTGCTGCTTGATGGCGACTTGCAAAACGACCCCGCCGACATTCCTCGCCTGCTCGCGGAAATCGAGCGCGGCGCGGACCTCGTCTGCGGCTACCGGGCGAATCGGAAAGACACGTTTTCCAAGCGCCTCACGAGCCGTTTCGCGAATGCGGTCCGCAGCCGTTTCACGCGCGATGGCGTGCGCGACACGGGCTGCACTTTGAAGGCGATGCGGACGCCGTGCCGGGAGGCGCTCGTGCCGTTTTACGGGATGCACCGCTTCATCCCGGCGCTCGTGAAAGGGCTCGGGTACAAGCTCGTCGAGCTGCCGGTGCATCACCGCCCGCGCACCGCGGGCGTGAGCAAATACGGATTCGGGAACCGTGCAATCAAGGCGACGATGGACATGTTCGCCGTCCGCTGGATGCTCTCGCGCCAGCTTAAAATCCGGATCAAACCGGAGCGGGAAATTTAGGCGCCGCTGACGACGCGTGCGACCCGGTTTCCGATGCCGGTGAAGATTTCCCACGGGATGGTCCCGGCTCTTTCCGCCAGCTCGGCGACCGGAATTTCTTCGGATTCGCTGAGCCCGAAGAGGACGACTTCTTCGCCCGCCGCGACGTCGGGGAGGGCGGTGCAATCGACCATGATTTGGTCCATCGTGATGCGGCCGAGGACGGCGCATCTTTTCCCCCGAATGAGCACCGCCGCGCCGCGCCCGGTGAGGTGGCGCGGATAGCCGTCTGCGTATCCCACCGCGAGCGTGGCGACCCGCATCGCGCCGGGAGTGGTGAAGGTGCGACCGTAGCTGATCGTGCGGCCGGGGCCGAAATCGCGCACGAGCGTGACCCGCGTTTTCCACGCCAGGACGGGACGAAGTTGCGGCTGAAATTCCGGGAGTGGCGCGCAGCCGTAAAGCATGAGCCCGGCGCGAATCATGCCGCCACTCGCGGGGCCGAAAGCGATCAGTCCCGCGCTGTTCGCGATGTGATCGATCGTCGTGGAAAGGCCGCTGGCGCTGAGTGCGACGAGCAGGGCGCGGAAGTGAGCGAGCTGATCGCGAGTGAACGCATCGTCCTCATCCGCGACGGGAAAATGCGATGCGAGGCCGGTGATGGCGACGCCTGGCAGCGCGAGAATGGCGCGCGCGGCGGCGACCGTTTCATCCTGCCAAATGCCGATACGGCCCATGCCCGTGTCGATGACGAGGTGAACGGAAATGCGCCGTCCGGGAGCCGCGAGCGCGCTGTAGGCGGCGGCTTCCTCGACGCTGGAAATGGCGGGGAGAAAACCGCGGGCGACGATCTCCGCGCGCTCCGACGGCAGGGCCGGACCGAGGAGGTGGATCGACGCCGGATCGGCATCAGTGCTGATTTCGAGGGCTTCTTCCAGATTTGCCACACCAAACATTTCCACCTGCCCGGCGAGAGCGCGGACGACCGGAATCGCGCCGTGCCCGTACGCGTTCGCCTTCACCACCGCCATCACTTTCACCCCGGGACCAACGCGCGCCCGGACGGCCGCGACGTTGTGCCGGAGCGCCGCGAGATCGATCTCCGCCCAGCAGCGCAGCGGCGCGCCAGACGCGCTCACGCGTGGGCGGTCCGCGGCGCGTGCCGCCGCTCGACGGCGATCTTCAGATTCGCCAGGCCAGACGAAAAATCGCGGCCGATCATCCATTTGCAAAAAAGATCGAAGTAGCGCCGGTAGGGATTCAACGCGGGCTCCCACACACAACGCCACGTCACGCGCGTGCAGGCACCGTCGGGCACGAGGTCGAAGCGCCCGAGGAGCTGATATTTCCCCGCGCACATCTCGACTTCGTAGTCGAGCCGCCGGCCGGCGTCGCTGCGGATGATGCGGACGACGCCCTCCATTTTCCGCGAGCGCCACCGCTGGACCGCGCCTGCTCCCGCCGTCAGTTCACCGTACGAAAATTCAACCTCGTCCTGACTGCCCCAGGCGGTCCACAGCGGCCAGGTCCGCAGGTCGTTCAGCATCGGGAAAATTTCGTCCGTCGGCGCGAGGATCGTGATGCGACGCTCCACGCGCGGGCGGCGTCGGAGGAAGAACGGAAAGACGAGCAGAAAGACTGCGGCGGCGAGGAAGGGAGGGCGGGTGCGAGGCATGGCGGAGAGTGCGGTGGCGGAACTCGTGCGGGACGGGACACGCGGATCGGAGCGGCCCGCGCGACGCCTGTTTTTTCATGGATCGGGGCAACCAGCAATCCAGTTTCGACGCTCTCCGTGCTTGCACTCCCGGCGGCGGGTTCTAGAACATGCGCTCACTTTTTCCTTTCGATCTTTATGCTCAAAAAATCGCTCGTCCTGCTCGCCGCGTGCGGCCTCATCACACACGCGGCATGCGCCCAAGACACCGCCGCTGCCGACCCCGTGGGGCCGGCGAAGAGTACGACGACCGAGAGCCGCGTGAAGGCCGTGACAGTCACGACTCCGGCCCCTGCGGCGACGCCGGAGCCACGAAAAAAAGGGTTCTTCAAGCGCGTCTTCGGCAAGCAAGACCCGGTCGTCATACCCGCGCCGACTCCCGCGCCGAAAGCAACACCGCGCCCGTTCCGCAGGCCGCATGCGCCGCCGACACCTTCTCCCGATGAAAACGTGACCGAGGAACCGAAGAAGTCGGAGCCCGCAAAAACGGAGCCCACTACCAAACCCGCACCGGTGCCCTCCGACGCTACCGAGATTAAGCCGCCCGCGCCGGACAAACCCGCCGTCGAGGTGCCGCCGGCTCCAGCGGCCACGCCCGCACCGATCAAGAAAGGCGGCAAAAAGCCAGTGGTCGCCCCGGTCAAAAAGACCGCGAGCACCCCTCCGGACACGAAGGATCCCGATGTGCTCGAGAAATGGAAATACGACGAGGCGAAGGCCCGCGCGCTCGAGGATGCGGACGTCGCGGACCTCAAGGGCAAGGCCGACGCAGCGCTGAATGAGGACGAGGGCCGCAAGGCGCTGCGGGCCTACAACCGCGCGCTTTTCAGCAAAATGCGGCGCGTCGATCCGAGCATCAAAGAGCGCATCGATCGCATCGAGACCAGCGTGATGAAGCGCCTCGGCGGCGCGGAATAAACGTTCAGCGTGCCGCCACGATCGCGGCCGGATTGCGAGCTCCAAATCGCTGCGTCACCACCGCCTCCGCGATCGCCCCGGCGAGCCGCTCGCGATACGCCGGCATGGCGCAACGGCGCCCTTCCGCGGGGTTGCTGAAATAGCCGCACTCCACGAGCACCGCGGGATATTCGTTGAGCCGGAGCACGCGGAAATTTGCAAGCCGCAAGCCGTGCGACGATGCGCCTGGCACCGCCGCCATATTTTGCAAAACCCGCTGCGCCAGCTCGCGCGATTCCGGCGATTTGTAATACACCTCCGTGCCGTGGATCGCCCGGCTCCGCGCTTCGTTGAAATGAATGCTCAGGAAGATCGCGTTGTTCTGCCGATTGGAAATATGCGCGCGCTCGTTCAGCTCGATGAACTCGTCCGAGCTCCGCGTCATCACCGTGCGAAAGCCCGCGGCGCGCAGTTTCGGCTCGAGGTCGCGAGCCACTTCGAGCGTCGCATGTTTCTCCGCGCCGCCCCATCGCGAGCGCGTGCCGGAGTCGTGCCCGCCGTGCCCGGCATCGATCACGACGGTGTGAAAAGTGTGGCTCGTATCCTTCACGGCCGTCCCCGCGCAGCCCGACAGAAACGCCGCCGCGAGCGCGAGCCACGCGGGTCGCAAGCCACGCCGCTTGCCACCGCGGGACTCGTTCGGGATGCTCGCGGCGATGATGAATGGATTCATTTTTGGGGCGTGGAAATCTGCGGCCTTACTCATCGCAGCCTCGATTCCCTGTCAAGCGATCGAACCCGCAAAGCCCATGCATACAGCATCTCCAGCCGCCTCGCTCAATCACCTCGCGGGCGAGAAGTCGCCGTATCTCCTGCAACATCAGCACAATCCGGTGGACTGGTATCCGTGGGGGCCGGAGGCATTTGAAAAGGCGCGGCGCGAGGAAAAGCCGATCTTCCTCTCGGTCGGATATTCGACCTGCCACTGGTGCCACGTCATGGCCCACGAGTCTTTTGAAAACGACGAGACCGCGCGGCTGATGAACGAGAGCTTCGTGAACATCAAAGTCGATCGCGAGGAGCGGCCCGATGTGGACCGCGTTTACATGACTTTCGTGCAGGCGACCACCGGCAGCGGCGGGTGGCCGATGAGCGTTTTCCTCACGCCGGACCTGAAGCCATTTCTCGGCGGGACGTATTATCCGCCATCGGATCGCGGCGGGCGTCCAGGTTTTCCGACCGTGCTAAACCGCATCTCATCCGCGTGGAAAGCCGACCGCAAAAGCATCGTCGAGCACGGCAACACCGTCGCCGAGCAACTCCGCGAATACGCCGGCGGCAGCGCGCCGACCGAAACGCTGGAAAGCAAGGCCGCCATTGCTTCGTGCCTCAATCAACTGACCCGCACTTTCGACGAAGAACTCGGCGGATTTGGCGACGCGCCGAAGTTCCCGCGGCCCGTCGCGCTGAACTTTCTCTTTCGCGTTTTCGCGCGCGAAGGTGCCGATTCCCGCGACGGAAAAGCCGCGCACGGCATGGCGCTCCTGACTCTGCGCAAGATGGCCGATGGCGGGATGCACGATCATCTCGGCGGCGGCTTCCACCGGTATTCGGTCGATCGTTTCTGGCACATCCCGCACTTCGAGAAAATGCTCTACGATCAGGCGCAGCTCGCCTCCTCGTACCTCGACGCATTCCAAATCACCCGCGACCCCGAGCACGAGAAAGTCGCGCGCGACATCCTCGATTACGTCCGCCGCGACATGACCGATGCGGGCGGCGGTTTCTACTCCGCCGAAGACGCCGACTCGATCCTCGAGCACGGCAAACCCGAGCACGGCGAGGGCGCATTTTACGTTTTCACGAAAGCCGAAATCGCCCGCGTTCTCGGTGAGGAACCGGCCGCGCTCTTCGATCGTTTTTACGGAGTCGAGGACGAGGGAAATGCCCCGCGCGGCAGCGACCCGCTTGGCGAGTTCACGGGAAAAAATACGCTCATCCAGCGGCTCACCGTCGCCGACGCCGCGAAGCTTTTTCGCAAGTCCGAAGCGGAGATCGAGACCTCGCTCGCCGACAGCCGACGCCAGCTTTTCGACCTCCGCGCCAAACGCCCGCGCCCGCATCTCGACGACAAAATCATCACGTCGTGGAATGGCCTGATGATCTCCGCCTTCGCCCGCGCCGCGCAGATTCTCGACGACCCGAAGTATCTCGAATCCGCGCAGCGCTCCGCGAAATTCATCCGCGCGCAGCTCTGGAAAAACGGCGCGCTCATCCGCAGCTACCGGCAGGGCGCGAGCGACATCGGCGGCTTCGCCGACGACTACGCGTCGCTCATTCAGGGGCTCCTCGATTTGTACGAAGCCGACTTCGACATCGCGTGGCTGCAATGGGCGCTCGAACTCCAAAAAAAGCAGGACGCGCTTTTCCTCGATGCGAAAAACGGCGGCTACTTCAGCGTCCCCGCCGACGCCCCGCACATCCTCATCCGCATGAAAGAGGACTACGACGGCGCCGAGCCCTCGCCGAATTCCGTGGCCGCGCTGAACCTCCTCCGCCTCGCGCAGATCACCGCCGAAACCGCGCTCCACGACCGCGCGCTGAAAACCATCGGAGCCTTTGCCGATCAGCTTTCCCGCGTCCCGAGCGCCCTGCCGCAGATGCTCTGCGCCATCGACGCCTCCCTCGCCAAGCCCCGTCAGATCGTCATCGCCGGCCCCCGCGACTCCGACGAAACGCGCGCCCTCCTGCGCGAAGTCCACGCCCATTTTCTCCCGAACAAACTCCTCCTCCTCGCCGACGCCACCGCCGGCCAGCACTGGCTCGCCGAGCGCCTCGAATTCCTCCAAACCGTCGCTCCGCTCGACGGACACCCCGCCGCCTACGTCTGCGAAAACTTCGTCTGCCAGCTCCCGACCGCGGATCCCAGCAAGCTCCGCGAACTGCTGCAAAAGTAACGCCCCGCTTGCGGGATCTCCGGTCATCCTGAGCGCAGCGCAGCGGAGTCGAAGGACCTCTTACTTTTCCCCAATTCGCCCGTCGCGGAGGGAGAGATGTAAGAGGTCCTTCGACTGCGTTTCGCTGGCGCTCCACTCCGCTCAGGATGACCGGAAGAACCTGCCGCCGCCCGGCGTTTTCGACGCCCGGCACATTTTCTAAGAAACCCCGGAGCCCCTCGTCTCAACCAGCGAACGATGTCTTCCGATTCCCCCGACCGAATGAAGATTGGCTGAATCCGGGCATCCTGCCGAAATGCCTTTCATGCCCGTGAGCCGACCGGATGAACCGAGTCAGACTTGGCCCGAGTGGGAAACCATCGAGCAGGTTTTTGCCGCACTGGAGTCGCCACTGCTGGGCTATGCCCGGCGGCTGCTCGGCGATTTCGCGGTCGCGGAAGACGTGGTGCAGGAGGCTTTTATGAAACTCCATACTCATTTCCAGGAAGTGCGTGCGCCGCAGCCGTGGCTCTACCGCACCGTCCACAATCTCGCGGTGGATCATCAGCGCCGCGCCAGCCGGATCGTGCTCGTGGGCGATTCGGCGGGCGACGACACGCCGGCAAATGACGCTGCCGACCCGCAGCTTTTGCCCGACGAACAAATCGCGCGCTGGGAAGGCATCGGGCTGGTGCGGCTCGTTTTGGAAACACTCGACGCGCGCAGCCGGGAGCTGATCCGGCTGCGGTTCAACGAGGATCTTTCGTACCAGGAAATCGCCACGCAGATGAAGCTGACGGTCGGGAACGTCGGCTACCTGCTGCATCACGCGCTCAAGGCGATGGCGCTGGAGCTCGTGAAAACGGACATCGCGCCATGAATCGTTCGCATCAACAGGCGGTCATCGATGAATCCTGAGACACCCCAAAATCCCCGTGAGGAGATCGAAGTGCGCATCACCGCGCTGCTCATGGGCGAGCTATCGGCTGACGAAGCCGCGACTTTGCAGACACAAATCGCCTCCGACCCGGAGCTCACCGCGCTCCATGCCCGGCTCGGTCGCGCGGTCGAGCTGCTGCGCGAAGCGAGCGCGATGCCCGAGCATCCGGTCTCCGCTCCGGTGCAGCTTTCGAGCGTGTGCCGCGAACGACTCCTCGCGCATTTTAAGAGCGTCGCGCTCGCACCCGCGCGGGTGATCGTGAAGCCGCCGCGCGACTGGAAATGGATCGTGCCGCTCGGCTTGGCGGCGGTGCTAACCGCGATGCTTGGCGTCGGCGTGCTCTGGGACGGCTCCGAGCGGCTTTTGAAAGTTTACAACGCGCCGCCGGATTTCGCGGCAGACGGCGGCCCCGTGGGCTCCGACACCGCGGTTTTGAGGGCACCCGCCGAGGCGATGAACGCCTCCGCCGCAGCGGCACCCGAACTGCCGACTGCGCTCCCTTCCACCAGCTTCGCAATGGCAGCCCTGCCCGCTCCGGCCCCTCCAGTCGCATGGGCCGCCCAGGCGGGCGTTATCCGCCAGGAACAAGCGTCCGTCCCGATCGATCATCTCCTGGCCCTGAACGAGATGAAGCCGACCGAGTCTGCGCCGGATGCTCCCTCACCAACTCCCGCCCCGGAGCCATACGGTCTCTCCGAACCGCTTTCCACTGCCGGGAGGATCGCTCTGCCCAAGATCGAAGTGATTACTGCGAGCCGCGCTACCGCCTCCTCCGCGAGCCGTTTGGCTCGCGCCGTGCCTGCGCCATCGGTCGCGGCGCGAATCGACCCCTCGGCTCCCTTCGTCGCGACGACGAGCGCGAATGATCCACGGCTGGCGAGCCTCGGCGCCCAGCCCGCGATCGAGTTCGAAGGTTCGATCCGATACGGGAGCCCGATCGCCGGGCCGAGCCCCGCGGGTGATGTGGGTGAAAAGCCCATCATGCTCGGTGACGTGCTCCGAGATGCCCCCGCGAAGGCGAGCGATGAGCAGCCGGACGGACGCGCTTTTTTTTGGAGCGACGGCGACTCTTCCAAACGGAAAATCAACACCGCGTCGGAGGGGACATTTTCGGCTGTCCCCGCGCCGCAGAAGCCGGCGCAGGATTCGCCCGGTGAAGCGCGCGGGTTCGGCTTCGGCGGCGGTCTCGCGGGCCAAGGTATCTCGAACAAAACCGCGACCGACACGCTGAGTCTCGACGGGACGAGCATGTTTCGCGGCGCGACAACTTTGAACGCGGGCACGGTCAGTTCCGGCGGAACGGTCGATGCTTCGCGAGGCTCAGAAGTTGAGACACTTGCGCGGAAAATCGAACCGCAGGCTGCCGTTGCCGCGGATGCGGGAAATTGGGACCGCGGGACGTCGAAGCAGGCTGATGGAGGGTTCAAGAACAAGAGCGATTTTGGGAATACGTATTTCGATACTTCGGCGCTCCAGCCCGAGCAGCGGGAGAAAGCGGTGAAAACCCCGGATGTATTCGCTCACTACAACTTCAACCTCGGGTCTAAATCCGGAGGCGATGCCGAAAAGAGGGATCTGAAACTCGCGGATGCTGAGAGTTCGTCGCAGGCAGGTCGGAGCGATTTGGCCTTCAAGCGCACGGAACTAGGTTTCAACTCCGATCCCGAAAACGCCGCGGCACGGCAGCTTCAGGAAAGGATAAACGTGGCGAAAAATGATTCCGAATCCTTCGCCTCCAACAAGACTCGCACGCGGTCGGTGGAGAAGTCGGAATACACATTGAGCAACCCGGTTCGGACCTTCGGCGAAACGGCTGAACCGAGCAAGCCGGCATCCGCGCCCGCACCGGTCGAACTCGCTAAAAACGCGGAGGGCCTGGTGCGGGAAACCGAGTCGGAGGCGGCTGGTGTCGCCGGTGCGAAAGCTCAGGATCGTCCGCAGCCAATGCCGCTGGAATCGCGAGCCAAAACCGATCCTTCCGGCGAGGACCGCCTCGATCGGTCGATTTCACAACCAGTCCCTCACGAATATCGACGGTTCCGGGGACCTGCGGCGGCGGAGAATTTGTATCAATCCGTGGACGAGCTGGCATTGAAACGCCAGCCGGTCGAAGCGAAACGGGGTGAGCTGAAGCCCGCGCTGAAAGAGTTGAGTGAAACAGACGCTCCCGCGCGAACGCCCGCGCTGCCCGCGCCGCTGCCGCAACCGGAGATTCTGACGAGCGCGAATGCCTTTTCGACGTTCTCGCTGAACGTCAGCGACGTGGCTTTCAAGCTCGCGGCGGCGAGCCTGGAGCAGGGGAAAATGCCGGAGCCGGCGAACGTGCGGAGCGAGGAGTTCATCAATGCTTTCGACTACCGGGACCCCGAGCCCGCGGCGGGCGCGGCGCTGGCGTGCGCGACCGAAACCGCGCGTTATCCCTTCGCGCAAAACCGCGATCTTTTCCGCTGCTCCGTGAAGACCGCCGCCGCCGGACGCCAGCCCGGACGCGCGCTGAATCTCGTGCTGCTGCTGGACAATTCCGGCTCGATGGAGCGCGCCGATCGCGTCCGCATTTTGCACGAAGCGCTCCGCGTCCTCTCCGCGCAATTGCAGCCGCAGGACAAGCTGAGCGTCGTCACTTTCGCCCGCACGCCGCGGCTGTGGGCCGACGGGGTCGCCGGCGACAAGGCTGGCGAAGTGACCGCGCGCGTCGGCGAGATCACGCCGCAGGGCGGCACGAATATCGCCGCCGCGCTCGACCTCGGCTACGCGACCGCGCGGCGGCATTTCCAACCCGGCAGCGTCAATCGCGTCGTCCTGCTCACCGACGGCGCGGCGAATCTCGGCGACGTGAACGCCGCGGCGCTCGAGAAAAAAGTCGAGGCGCATCGCCAGCAAGGCATCGCGCTCGATTGCTTCGGCATCGGCTGGGAAGGTTTCAACGACACGCTGCTCGAACAGCTCTCGCGCCACGGCGATGGCCGCTACGGCTTCATCAACACGCCCGAGGAAGCCGCCACAGAATTCGCCGCGCAGCTCGCGGGCGCGCTCCGCGTCGCCGCGTCGGACGTGAAAGTGCAGGTCGAATTCAACCCGCGCCGCGTGACCGCCTACCGCCAAATCGGCTACGCGAAACATCAGCTCAAGAAAGAGCAATTCCGCGACAACACCGTCGATGCCGCCGAGATCGGCGCGGCGGAATCCGGCAACGCGCTCTACGTCCTCGAAGTGAATCCGCGCGGCGAAGGCGACCTCGCCACGGTCCGCGTGCGCTTCAAAATCCCCGGCACCACGGACTACCGCGAGCACGAGTGGCCGGTCCCGTTTTCAAAGGACACGCCGCCGCTCGAACAAGCCACACCCGCCCTTCGGCTCGCCGGAACCGCGAGCGCATTCTCCGAAATGCTCGCCGCCAGCCCGTTTGCCGCAGAGGTCACGAGCGACCGCCTGCTCGGCCTCCTGAATGGCGTGCCGGCGGCATTCGGCGCCGACCCGCGTCCGCAAAAACTCGAGTGGATGATCCGCCAAGCGAAGAGCCTCTCCGGGCGATGAGCGCGGCGTGTCAACTCCGGGTAGCGCACTCGTCCCGAGTGCTGGTTTCGGCGTCCCGCCGAAACGAACTTTCCAAGCCGTATGTCGCGCGGAAGTCGCCGCACTCCGCGAATCACGCGCCGCTAAAAAAAGTCCGTCGCGGCGGGACGCCGCGACCAGCGCTCGAGACGAGCGCGCTACCCGGAAGCCGCCGCCAGCCCATCACCAAACCCGCACCGGCTTTTGACACCGCTCTGACATCTCTCGCGACGATCCGCGACACGATCCGACCCGCAACCCGCCTCACTCCCATGAAAAATATCCCCCTCATTTTTTGCGCCTGCCTCGCACTTCTCGGACGCACCGTCACCGCCGAAACTGCTGCCGAAATCAAGAACCCGGCGATCAGCGGCGGGGTCGCAGATGGCAAAATGCGGATCGTCATCGAAGGGATTCTCAACGGCCAGCCCGGCGACAAAGACCGGCTCCTTTTTTCGACTGCGCTCCAGCATTCGATCAAGGCCACGCGCGACAAAATCACGCACCAAATCGCCGTCACGATCGACATTCTTCAGGGCGAACCGAAGGAGCTGCCGCTGACTATTTCCGGCGACGGCGAAATCCGCCAGGTGACCGGCGAGGGGCTTCAGGACTGGAGTATCCGGCAGGAGCCCGGCGGCGCGCGCATACTGATTCTTCGGCCCAAAAAAGGGGACAAGCCGCTCACGCAACTCACCGCCACCATCCTTGCCGAGCGCGAGTTGAAGGGCGCGAAGAACCCGCTCCCGGCCTTCGCGCTCACGCCTCCGCAGGCGGCGCTTTTCAGCGGCTTCGTGAAGGTCGAATTCGCGCGGGAGCTCGAGGTCCAGGCCGACGCGCCGGGCGGCTTATTCCCTGTCGAGGCGAAATATCTTCCCGAGAATTTGCGCGGCGAAATCAAGCCCGACGAACCGGAGCCGCTCGCGTTTCAATTCCACGGATCGGCGTATTCGCTGCCGCTCAAAATCACCGCCGCCGATCCCGAGACGCGGCAGGTCGTGCTGCGCGATTTCAAACTCACGGGTACGCTCGCCGAGCAGAACGCCGCCTTCATTCTCACCGCCACCGCGCGCGTCACGAACCCGAAAGGCGGCTCGCTCACCGTGCTCTCCGGCGGACTCGCGCTGTCCGAACTCGCGCCGCATCCCGACTGGCGCGTCTTTTCAGACCGCGGCCATTTCGTGCTCGTCTTCGACAAGCCGGGCGACTTCCCGCTCGCGCTCAAATTCAATGCCGCGGTCCGGCAGGGCGATGGCTGGAACGCGGTCGATTTCCGAGTCGCGCCGGGCGGCCTGCAGCCGATCGTGCTGCAAGGCCTCGCCGCCGACACGCGCTTTCAATTTGCGGGTGCCGCCCGTCCGGAGCGCATGGACACTGACTTCGCGAGCTTCCTGCCACCCGACGGCTCGGTGAAGCTCGCGTGGAAAACCGCCGCGCCCGAGGCCGAGGGGAAGCTGTTCTACGCCGCGGAAATGCGGGCGCAAATCAGCGTCGGCCCCGGACTCATGCGCCAGGTCGCGCTGCTCGATTGCAAAGTCATGCAGGGCGAACTCGATCGCGTGACCCTGCTCCTGCGCGGCGCGGGCGAGGTCACGCGCGTGCAAGGCGAGCAGGTGCTCGCGTGGAAAGTGGAGCTCGGCGCGAACCCGGAGGAACGCCGGTTGGTCGTGCAATTCAACCAGCCGCAGAAGAATCAATTCACGCTCCAGGTGCAGACGCAGACGCCGATCGGCGCATTCCCGCAGACCGTGGATGCGATGCACTTGCGGCCCGAAAGCGCGACCCGCTTCGCCGGATATTTTCGGATCGTGAATGAAGGTGCGGTGCGGCTCGAAGTCGTGCAGGCGAAAGGATTGTCACAAGTTTCGCCCGAACAATTTCCCGAAAGCGACGCGACCAAGGCGGCCTTCCGTGCGGCGGGCGAGCAGCGTTTTGCCTACCGTTTTTCCGGCGCGGATTTCGCGCTGCGGATTCAGGCCGATCAGATACTTCCCGAGCTGACGGTCTCCGAAGTCCTCGCGTATCACCTCGGTGAAAGCGAGCTGAGCATCGACGCGGAAATCGAGCTCGATGTCCGCGAAGCCCCGCTGCGAGAGCTTTTGCTGCGGGTGCCTCGCGGATACGCCGTCGCGAAACTCAACGCCGCGGGCCTGAGCGATTACTTTCTCCGCGATCTCGAAGATCCCGCTGAATCCGAACTGCGGCTCGTTTATGCCCAGCCCGTTTCCGGTCGGCAGGTGGTGCAATTCCGCCTCGAACGCAACGCGGCGCTCGCCGCGGCCAACTGGATTTTGCCGCGCATCGAAGTGATCAAAGCCAAGTCGGCCAGGGGCCACGTCGCGGTCTCCGCTGACGCCGGTTTCCGACTCACCGCCGAGCGCACGCAGGCGCTCACGGAAATCGCGAGCGCGTTTTTTCCACGCAAGATCGCCGGCATCCAGGCGGCGTTCCGACTGAGCGAACCCGCGTGGCAGGCGACGATGCGGGTCGAGCGTTTGCCACAGTCGATCCAGGTCGATGCGTTTCACCTTTTTTCAATCGGCGAGGGTGTCGCGTACGGCAGCAGCGTGCTCAATTACGTCGTCTCCGGCGCGCCGGTCGCGGCGTTCAAAGTCGAGTTGTCGGACGAGTACTTCAACGTCGAGTTCACCGGCAAAGACATCCGCAACTGGCAGAAGACCGAGGGCGGTTTCGTCGTGCAATTGCACACGCCCGTCGCCGGCGCTTACACGCTTCTCGCGACGTACGAACGCCCGTTCAAAGCCAAAGGCGACACGCTCGCATTCACCGGCGCGCGTCCTCTCGATGCGCAGTCCGAGCAGGGTCACACGCTCGTCATCAGCGCGTATCAGTTTCAGGTGAAACCGGTGAATGTCTCCGCCGGTTTGCTGCCGCTGGAGACCGGCGAAGTCCCGCCGGAATACCGCCTTTTCTTCGATGCGCCGATCCTCGCCGCGTATCGCTACGCCGCGCGCCCGTTCGATTTGAAGCTCGCGCTCAGCCCGCTCGCGCAGGGCGATTCGCTCAGCCAGGTGGTCGATCGCGCGTCGCTCACCACGCGCATTTCGAAGGAAGGCCAGGTGCTCACCGACGCGCATTATTTCGTAAAGAATCGCGGCAACGCGCACTTCCGCCTGACGCTGCCGGACGACACGCAACTGTGGTCGGCGACCGTCAACGGCGCGGCCGTCGTGCCGGTGAAAGATGCGAGAGCGAACCTCATCCCGCTGCCGCAGCAGGCCGACCCGAACGCCGTGCTCGCAATCGATCTCAAGCTCGCCTCGCGCTCGAAAAATCCGGAGCGGGTGAAGATCGCGACGCCGGTCATCGGAGCGCCGGTGATGCTCGCGGAATGGAAGCTGGAGCCCGATACGGCGCAGCGATTGATCTATCGCGATGGCTCGCTCACGCCCGTCGGCGGCGTGTCGGACGTCTCGGGCTTTGCCGGGCTGGCGCGGATGTTTGGCGGCGACGATGCGATCCGTGCGGCGCTCACGTTCCTCGCCGCGCTCGCCTTGCTCGGGCTCGCGGCGGTAGTGTGGCGCGGCGCGGCGAGGGAGGGTGTTTTTAAATTCAGCATCCGCCATTGGTCCGGGCTGCTGCTCGGCTGCGCAGCCTTTGCGCTGGCGGGCATCGCGTTGATTCAACTCGGCGAATTGGCGCAGGAAAACACCGTGGAGATGGCGCGCGATGTCACCTTCCTCGCGCCGGTGCAGCAGGCGGGCAACGCCCTCTCCGTCGAGGTCGGCAACGTCGAGGATAAAGTCTCGTCGCTCGATTGGATCGGCTTCGCGTGGCCGGCATTCTTCGCGTTCGTGGCGCTGGCGTACGCGTGGCTCGCAGGCAAGCCGTTGTTGGCCATTGTCGGCTGGACGTTGCTCGCGTGGGCCGCGCTCCGCTGGCCGAACGGCGCGTGCGCGTTCCTTGCCGTGGTCGCGGCGTTTTTCGTCGTCCAACTCGCGGTCCCAGCTCTGCGCCGGCTCTGGCGCTCGCCGCGCAGACCGATGGCCGCGGGCGGCGCGGCTGCTGCGACGGCGGCGCTGCTCATGGTCGGATTCGTGCTCTTGGCCAAGCCGGCATCGGCGCAGGAAACCGCGGCGTTGCCGCCCAAAGAATCGCCCGTGGCCGAAGCCGTGACCCAGCAGATTCGGGTCGAGGAAAAGTTCGCGCTCGCGACGGCAAAAATTCGCTGGCAGGCAGTGAAGGGTCAGCGCCTGCCGCTGTTGTTCGAGCCCGCGGTGCTCACCAAATCGACCTACCCGGCGGCGCTGAAACTCGTGCAGGCGGGCGTTGGCGGGCGGCGGGCGCAGAATTTGATCGCGCTCGAAAGCGGCGCGTTCGACATCGAACTCGAGTATCAGATGCCCGTGACGAGCAAGGACGGGGAGAGCGGATTCGCCCTGCCCGCGCACTTCGGCCTGGTCAATCAACTCACGCTCACGCTCGCGAATCTCGACGTGGATGTCGTCTCGCCGCAGGCCGTTTCCATCGAGCGAAAGTCAGCCGGCAAGGACACCGTTGCGAGGCTGGTTCTTGCGCCAGCGAACGACATTTGGATCGGCTGGAAACCGCGGAGTCGCGATGCGTCGCGCGAGAAGGCCGTCTTTTACGCGGAGCTCACGCAGCTCTACGCGCCGACCGCCGGGGTCATCGAGGGCTTGCATCACGCGGCGATTCGGCCGGCGCAGGGCGAGCTCGGCGAGATGGTTTTCGACGTGCCGCGTGGGGCGACGATCACCGACGTTCTCGACCCCGCGAGCATTGTCGCGACGGATCAAAAAGCGCCCGCCTCGATCGTCTCGCAATGGCGCTTCGATCCCGACACCGGCAAGCTCCGCGTGAATCTGGCGCCGCCGCAATCGCGTCCGTTCGCGCTGCTCATCCGCTCGCAAATCGCCACCGGGCCGTTGCCGGTGGAGCAGACGGTCGGGCTGGTTTCCGTCGAAAATGCGGCGGGGCAAATCGGGCTGCTCGGCGTGGCGACGGGCAATGAAGTGCAGCTCGACACGGTCGCGGCGGAGACGCTTTCGGCGATCAATCTCGAAGATTTTCCCGCCAACGTTGCGCCCGTTCTGGCCGCGCAGATTCCCGGGCTCACCGTCCGCCGCGCCTTTAGGTATGCGGATCCGAAGGCGACGGCGGTTGTGAAAGCATCGGCCGTCGAACCCGATGTGCGGATCGAATCGCAGGACACATTTTCGCTCGGTGAAGATCGCGCGCTGCTCGCGGTCAATGCCACGGTGGACATCACGCGTGCCGGGATATTCCGGCTGAGTTTTCTGCTGCCGACGGGGATGGATGTGGAGTCGATTGCCGGCAAGGCGTTGAGCCATTGGACGGAGCTGAAGACCGACGCGGGGCGCATCATCACGATGCATTTGAAGGGCCGTACGGAGGGGCCGCAGGAGTTTGCGATCAGCCTCACCGGACCCGGCATGAAGTCGGCGAAAGCGTGGGTCGCGCCGCAGCTCATTTTCCGCGAAGCGAGCAAACAGCGCGGGACATTTCTCGTCGTGCCGGAGCAGGGGATGCGCTTGCAGGTCACGACGCGCGACGGCGTCACGCAGCTCGATCCGCAGAAGTCGGGGATCAAGCAAAAGGGGGTGCTCGCGTTCCGCGTTTTGCAGACGCCGTGGAGCCTCGCGCTCGATGTCGAGCAGGTCGATCCGTGGGTGCAGGTGACCAGCCTGCAACACGCCGCGGTCGGCGAAGCGCAGGTAAAGATCGCGGCGAATCTGCAATATCAGATCGAGAACACCGGGCTGAAAATCTTCCACGTTTCGCTGCCCGTCAGCGCCGAGAATGTGCGATTCACTGGCGATCAGGTCGCCGACTTTCTGGCGGTGCCGAATGGTGTGAAAGACGGGCTGCAATCGTGGGAAGTGAAGCTCCATCGGCGCGTGATCGGCGCGTATCTTTTGCAGGTGAACTACCACACCCCGGTGCCCGCGAACGCTGTCGATATCAGCCTTCGCGGCGTGCAGGTCGCCGATGTGAACCTGCAGCGCGGCTTCGTCACCGTGCAGTCGGGCGGGCGTTTGCAGGTGCGCGTCGAGACGCCGCCGGCGGCGCTCCAGCCGGCCGAGTGGCAGAGCATCCCGCGCGCGTTGCAGCAGGATCTCACCGCATCGTCCGCGAGCTTCGCCTACCGGCTCGTCGAGCCCGGATTTGCGCTCCCTTTGAAACTCGAACGTCACGAGGCGACGAAGCTCCTGCCGGCCCGCGTGAACAACATCACCCTCACTTCCGTGATCTCCGACAACGGCACGATGCTGACCCAAGTGCGGCTGGAATTGCTGCCCGGCGACAAGCGGCTACTGCATCTCACGCTGCCGAAAGACGCGAAATTCTGGTTCGCCTTTGTGAATGAAAACGGCGTCTGGCCCTGGCGCGAGGGTGAGCAAATTCTCATCCCGCTCGAGCAGCATTCCCGCAGCGGCGCGGCGATCCCGGTGTCGCTTTTTTACAGCAGCCAGATCGGCGCGGCGGGGACGAACGCGCTCGATTTGCAACTGCTCGCGCCGAAGTTCGACCTGCCGCTGGAGAACATCACGTGGAAGGTCTTTCTCGACGAAAAATGGAAGCTCAGGAAGTGGACCGGTTCGCTGCAAATGCAGGACGAGCAAGTCGTCTCCCGCGCCGCCGTCGTGGATGTGCAGAGTTATCTTCAAGGCGAAGCCAGCCAGCAGCAGGCGAAGACCAAGGCCGCCGAACAGCAGCTCGCCTTTGGCAACAACGCGCTCCAGCAAGGCAACCCGCAGGAGGCCCGCCGCGCCTTTGAGAACGCGTGGAGCATGAGCCAGCACGACAACGCCTTCAACGAGGATGCCCGCGTGCAACTCCACAACCTCAAGCTCCAGCAAGCGGTGGTCGGCCTCAACGTCCGCAACGGCATCGCCAATGGCGCGCCCGACGCGCTCGCCGGAAAGCTCCGAGACGCGAGCGGAAACAAGGACGCCAACTACACCCAGCAGGACGCCAAAGACTTGATGGGCCGCAACAGCGCCGACGAAAATACCGCGCTCATGCGCTGCGCCGAGCGCCTCATCCAGCAGCAGGACGCCGCGGTCACCAGCCCCGCCGCGATCCAGGCCAGCATCCCGCAGCAAGGCCGCCTGCTCACCTTCAGCCGCGCCGTCGCCGTCGATCAGTGGGCCGATCTCCAGATCGGGCTCCAGGCCAAAGCCAGCACGTCTGCGCCGTGGTTCCTGCGCCTCGCGATCCTCGCCGGCACCGCGCTGCTGCTGGCCCTGTCCGTCCGCAGCGCCGGTGTCTTCCGCCGGACTCAACGCGCCGGATTCGACTCCTGATACCGTCTGCGTCCGTGCCTGGCTTTTGGAAGTGCATCACAGGCCATAGCCCCGTGTTAAGACCGACCCCTTCTTCGCGCTTGTTGGCAGGGATCGCGTCTCTACCATCCCTCGCGCTCGCCGCCAGCGCGGCGATTCCTCCCGCGACAAACCCCCAACACCCATGAACACACCCACATCACTCCTCCGCCTTTTCACCGTCACCGTTGCCTCCGCGCTCATCGTTGGATGCGCGTCGGAAGAGCAGGGATCCTCTGCCGCATCGATCCCCTACCACCCGCAGCCGGGTAAAGGTCTGGTCATCCTTTATCGCGAGGGGACTTCGATCATGCGCGAGGGCTGGGTCGGAAAGATCGTCAACTTCCGCCACCTCCACGACAACGGACAGGATGTGGGAAATCTCTCCGGCGGAACGTTCATCCTGGACGACGCCGCACCCGGCCAGCATTCCTTCACCGCAAAGGACGACGAAAAGACGACCGTGATCAATGTCGAAGCCGGCAAGACTTACTTCCTCCACGCCGACCTAAAAGCAGGCATGTGGATCCCCAGCGAAGTCCTCGAACCAGTCGAGTTGGCCGAAGGCGCCGAAGCCCTCAAGGACTTGAAGAAGTCGGGGCCCTTGTAGGCGTCATCGCGCGAGGGCAAATACGGGTGATGCCTACCCCGAAGCTCTCTGGGAACGATGCAACCCATGAGCGCTTCACAGACTTCCCTTCTCCTGTCTCATCGCGAAACGATTTCGCACATTTTAGAGTTAGCCGTTTCCTCGCGCCTCGCATGAACGAAGAAGTCTCCATCGGCATCTGGAACGTGCAATGGGCGTCTCGTTCTTCGGAGCGCGGGTCATTTTTCGTCCAGCGCCTTGGCGAGTTATCGAGCCATGTTATCTGCGTCACCGAGGGTCACGCGGACATCCTCCACGACGGCGGGCACGTCATCACGTCCAACGCAGACTACGGCTACCCAACCACGCTCGGACGCCGGAAGGTTCTTCTGTGGAGCCGCAACCCGTGGCGAGAGGTGGACACCGTTGGTTCGTCCTTCCTACCGTCAGGACGCTTCATTGCTGGCACCACGGATACACAGTGCGGCCCAGTTCGTTTCATCGGCGTTTGTATCCCGTGGCGCGATGCTCATGTCCGCACCGGCCAGCGCAACCGCCAACCGTGGGACGACCATTTGACTTACTTGCAGCATCTTTCGCCATTGCTCCAGTCCGACCGTTCGATGCCGACTGTGCTGCTCGGCGACTTCAACCAACGCATCCCGCGCGCACGCCAGCCGGAGCACGTCTTTTCCGCACTGACCGGTGCGCTGTCTCCAGACTTTCGGTTCGTCACCGCAGGCGCTATCGCTCACGCTGCCGACCTCAGCATTGACCATTTGGCAGTCAGTGGCCCACTTGAACATGTGCAGACCGATTTCCTCAGTCACCACGACGCGAACGGCACTGAGATGAGCGACCATTTCGGTTTGCGCGTCTTGCTCCGATGCGTTTGCGCGCGTCTTTCTCCAATAGACCCGGAAACGGCTAACCATGCGCTGCATCCTGTTTGGTATCCGCAGAACTTGCGTAAGTCTGCGATTTCATAGGAGAGAACTCGCTACCTGAGTTTTGCCGATAGCGCAAGATTTCGTTGGTTCACCGGACGTTTTGCATGGAATCTGTCTGGAATTCCCGCGAATTGAGAAGGTTCATCAAGATCACCGCCCTCCGCGCAGTGCTGACCATAGCGGCATAATGAGCATCCGCTAGTGTAGTGCGCCGCAAATAACGCGGTATTCGATTACTCTAAAAAAACGCGGTTCAAGCCTGTTGTTAATCTCCACTAATTGCGGCGCACCACACTAGTGTCCTGCCCCTGAAGTTCGTGATGTAACGGTTTGGAGAGCCTTTCTGGCGCGCTGGAGTTTTGCCAGGATGTCGGCGCCCTTGGCCCGCCAGCGGTAGGGTTTGGGCGCGAGGTTGCGTTCGGCAAGGTAGCCTTCGATGGCCGCGACCAGCGCGGGGGCGCTGCCAAAACTGCCTTCGCGCACCACGTCGGCGGTCAGGTCGGCAAAGAAGCGTTCGATCAGGTTGAGCCAGGAACTGGAGCTCGGAGTGGGCGCTTTGAGGGACAGGTTGAAAGACTTGGCTTCGTGGAGGCTTTACAGGGCGCTAGGCTGTGAGGCGGCGCTTAGTTTCGCTGTGGAAAATCGGAAAGCGGATAAGGCAGGACGACCGCTCGCTTTTCACGATCACCGGGTGGGGCAAACCAAAAAGGTGCCGTTGAATCAATCGCCTCTCTACAGCGAAGGAGATTCGGCTTTTGCGCAGGCGAAAGCGAGGGCGACCCGCTACTTGGGGGAACTCCTTCCGTGGGAGTTCGGAAAAATCGAAGAGGAGAGGCAGCGGCAGAGCGCGGAGATCGTTCAGCGTTGGACGGATGCCATGAAGAAATTTGCTCCGAAGGTTTCTAAGCGATCCTCTTATACCATCTTGCCAAAATAAGCAGACGGGTTGCGGAGCGCCCGTCCCGGAGGGACGATCGGAAATTAGCCGGTGGCGTGAGCCACCGGAACC
>JAYVPW010000067.1:0-8016 GCA_043777315.1 Spartobacteria bacterium
GTTTCTCGACGCCCTTCGCTCCGAGCAGCCAGCACAGCCCGATGAACGCCCACGAGGCGAGCGTCATGAGGTGGCCGAGCAGCACGAGCAGTCCGTCGCCGGCGGCATCAAGCGCATCGTGAAGCCGTAATCGCGGCGAACATCATTCGGTGGTTGCGAGCCTCGCTGCTGGAAACGGCAGCGGGGTTTTCTTAATGACATGATGTAGCCCGAGGCGCTGACAGAAAAATGGAAGGCATTCGTTCAGCTTGCACTAACGAGTTTACCTCCTAGAAAATGGAGGGCAATGCCGGCGCCATCTGACAGCTTCTTCAGAATCTTCACCCACGATGTTCGGGAGACACTGCGGCGTTTTTATGAGAATCGGCATGAGCGGATAACGGCGCATTTCGCTTCGAACTTCGCGGAACAAGCGACGCTGGATCGGTTGGTGGCGCTGGAGCTTTTGGAATACGATCCGGGCGAAGGAGAATATCGGCTCGATGGACGGTTGGAGAGCTTCTTCGAGGAAATCCTCGGCACGGCGGAGGTGGCGCAGGCGGATTGGCTGGGCAGTCTGCTCGAAGAACTGAGGCGACTGATCGAAGCCTGCCAGAACCTCGGCGATCGGCGGAAAAGTGAGACGTTCCTCAAGCGGATCGTCCGGCTGCTGCGCAGCGCCGACAGCCGGGCACAGCGGCATCTGGAACTGATCCGCTCGGCGGTAGATTTCGATTATCGGGCGGGCTCGGATTTTGAGGTGAAGCTGCGCAATCTTCAGTGGCATCTGGAACGCGCGCGAGGCTACGGCGATGGGATCGCGCGGCTCGATGTGCTGTTGCGGGATCATGCGTTTTTTCAGGTCCAGCAAGATCTGAGTCTCCTGAAATTGCGGACCCGGCTGCTCCGCCGGTGTCGGCTGGTGTGTGACGCGCTCATCACGATTTATCAGCAAATCGAGGAGTATTTGAACCGCATCCAGCGCGACTACGCACGGGCGCGGAAGCTGATCCGGCTGCGCGCATTGCTGGACCGGCACGAACATCTAGCGGCGACGAATCTCGGGGAGATCGCAGCGGATGCGAACGGGCCGTGGTTCTACGAGGCGCGGGTGCGAACGCTGCTCGCGCCGTCGATCTTGGACGAGCGTCCCGAGTTACTGGAGCGGGCCTTGGTGCGCGCGGGTGTGGCGAAACGCAAAGGCGCGGTGCGGCCCGTCGAGTTGCGCGATTATCCGCCGGAGGAACTGCCGCCAGTCATCGACTGGCACGATGTCTTCGCCGCGTTCACGCGGCAGGAGGCGGATCTGTATTCCTTCCTGCGCAGCGTGCGGGTGGAGGGGCGGCCACTCGAAGACGAGGAGTGGCTGGATGGATTCTGCGCGATCCTCGCCAACGAGGAGTGGAGCGATGCGTGGAGCGGCGTTGCATTTGAAATGGCGGGAGATGAGAACTGGCGTTACGCGGTGGTGCCGTCCCCGGAGCGAGCGGCATGAGCAGCGACGCGCCGCCATTTTCACGCGCGCTTTTCGCACGCCTGTGCCGGGGAGATAACCTGATCCTTTCCCGGAATGGACCGACGGAAGACGCCGATCTTTTCCGTCAGGTCGAAGCCGCCGAAGACCCCTGCCGCGACTATTTCATGCCATTGGGATACCGGCTCGAACCAGGCGATGGTTTTTACTTCTTTTCGCTGGAGGATGAGCCGCAGGCGACTGTGGAGGAAAAGATTGTCCGCATGATCCGCATGGTAAGGCTGCTCGATTTTCTTTCGGCGAACGTCGAGAGCTTCGGCGAAGGCGTCGTCTTTTCGGCGGCGACATTGACTTCCCGCTGCCAGGGCGATTCGCGGGCGGAGCGGTTCCTCCATGAAAATGGCACCGGCAGTAATCGCGCGGAGCAGGTGGAAAGTTTGCTGATGCGTTTGCAAAGGCAGGGCTATCTCTCGGTCGCCGATCCTCAGCGGCAGGAGTATCGCGTGCTTTCGGCAATCAACTATCTGTTCGACCTCGCCGACCGCATCGACTTGCGGGAGGAAGAAAGCGCGGACGAAAAACAGGGGGGAAATCATGCCGAGGCTTGAGCGTATCCGGCTGATCAATGCGGCGGGCTTCGACGACGTGGAATTTCCCGTCGGCGGGCACTGCCAGGTATTTGGCGTGAATGGCCACGGTAAATCGACGCTGCTGCGGACGCTGCTTTTCTTCTATCTCGGCACGAACGACAAAGCGCCCTACGCGCTGCACGAGACGAAGGCGGATTTCGTCAGTCACTATCTCGGCGCGCCGCCGTCGTATCTCATCTACGAAGTGAGTCGAGGCGACGGGCAACCGGATTTCCACATCGCAGTAACGCGGCCCGCCGGGCGGATTCAGTTCTATTTCATCGACGCACCGTTTCAGCGGGCGTGCTTCCTTGATGGCAAGTTCGTGCTGCCCGTTGGGCGGTTGGAGGAGAATCTGCGAGACGCGCAGATGCCGTTTCAGACCTTTGGCTCCTACGACCATTTTCTGGACCGCATCTACGGGTTGATCCCGTCGCCATACTCAGTCTTTCGCCCTGCTTCGCGCGGCCAAAGCCACGTCGCCGTGCTGCCGAGGATCATCAGCGGAATCTTCACCGTGAGCCAGCTCGACGCCGACAAGCTGAAGTCGGCTCTCATCTGCGGCGTGCGCGATGATGCGCTGGCGACCGAACTCGATCTGGTGCGGCTGAAGAATCAGCTCGAAGGGTTTCGCCGGGTGCATCGCGCGGTGAAGGATTACTTGCGGCACGAGCAGGAGGCGCACGACTTGGTGGATGCGGCGGCAGAACACGAGCGGATCAAACAGGAGCGGCAGAAGGCCATCGAGAGTCTCGTCCGCGAGGCGAAACTGCTGCCGGAGGAAGCGCGGCAGATCGATGAAGCCGGGAACGCGATCGAACGCGAGGCGACCGAAGCCAATTCGCGGCACATGGAAGCCGTGGCGCGGCTGGCGGCGGAAATTTTGGAAAAGCAGAATCGGAAGACAGAACTCGAAACGAAAATCGGACAGGGAGAAAAAGCCGCCACGGAATACGAGCAGAAGCAGATCGCGCGGAAGAGTGGGGACTTGAGCAAGCTGCCGGAGATCGAGTCGGAGGCGAAGGCCGCGGAGGATGAATACGAAATCCTGACCGCGCGGTATGACGACGAGAACGTCAAAAAAACCGCGCTCGTCGAAACCGTGCAGCGGGCATTCACGGAGACGCGCAACCAGCTTCAGGAACAACGCCGCGCGTGGGAGGAAGAGGCGCGTGGGAATCTCGAACGCTTGAACGCGGAGAAGGACGAAGCTCACGTCGCGGCGGAACGGGAGAGCAAAAGCGAGGAGGAACTTCTCTTGCCCCGGCGAAAGGCCGCGGAGAAAATGCGCGCGGCGCTGGATCAAGCTTACAAGGAATTGGGGAATCTGGAGCCGCCGCCCGAGCTTCGTGAACTGGAGGCGAAACTTGTGCGGACGGATCGAGAGGCGAGCGCGGAAGGAACGCGTGAGTCGAAGCTTCGCGCCGACATTGCGCACGAAAAACAAAGTGCCGCGAACACACGAAAGACGCTGGATCGCGATGCGAAGGACGAAAAGGAGGGACTCGAAAAGACCATTGCCGGACTCGAAACGCAGCGCACCCAAGCGGATCGCGAAGTGGCGGCCTTCGATGCTTCGCTTGCGCGATTTTACCAAACCAAGCTCCCGGAGACTTGGCCCGCGGCGGCGAAGACGCTGAACCGGGACACGCTTTTTCGAGATGCCTCGGAAATGCACGCCAAGGCGGGAGCGGAAAAGGACGCGGCTTGGGGCGCGGAGTTGCAGACCGGACATCTGCCGGACCCTGCGGAGAGCTACGACCGCGAGGCTCTGGCGGCGAAAACTGCGGCGCTGCGAAGCGAATTTCGGAGCGCGAAGGATCAACTGCGCGCGGCGGGAGAACGGTATCTCGCCGCGGCAGACCAGGAGGAAAAACGTAGCCACGGCGTGCTCGCGAAGCTCGGCGAGGAACTCCAGGCGAGTATCGAGAAGCGTGGCAAACTTGGCGATGAGTGCGTGCATCTGGAAAATCAGGCGGCGACTTTGCGAAGCCAATTCGACGCGGTGAAAACGAAACGCCGGACGGAACTCGACGAACAGGATACGGCCTGGCGCGCCGAGCGTGCGGCGCTCGACCGGGACACGAAAGCGCTGGCGCAAAAGGATGAGGAACGGGGCCGGTCCGTGGCTGCGCATTTCAAAAAACGACGCGAGGAACTCAATGCAGCGCGAAAAAGCCAGACGACGGAAAGCGACGCGGCATTGCACGATGCGGCTCGGAAGAAGGACTCGGAGACGGCGCGGATCGAAGCCGAATTTCAGCAGGCGCTGGGCGGCAAGGGCGCGGATACGGCGCGCATCGCAGCGGTAAAAGTTCGGCTGGATGCGGCGGAGAAGCGGCAGAAGGGAGTGGAAGGTTTTAGGGATGAAGTCGCGGAGTTCACCGCAAAGAAACGAGAGTGGATCGATCCGCTGCCGGAATGGCGGCGGCAGTGTGAAACCGTGCGGGCTGCGCTCGATGAACGCGAAAAGGCGCGCGACGACGTGGAAGCTCGCCACCTGAACACGCTCGACGATTTCAAGCAGCGCCGGGACGCGCTCGGAGAACGCGAAGCCATTTTGAAAACCGATCAGGATGCGCTCGCGCGTTTTCTAAAAGACCTGCGATTCGTGCAGGAGTTCGGCTTCCCGGAACGCGAAGACCTTCCGCCCGCGGCCATCCGGCGTCCCGGCACGGTGAAGCAGTATTTGCAGGAAGCGGAATCGGCACATCAGGAGCGCGAGCGCACCGGTGCCGAGGGAAACACGAAGGCGCGCAGATTTCTCAATCGCTTCGACTCCGAAATCCTCGACCGCAAAGTGCTCGGATTTTCGCCGATCCATGAGCACTTTGACTGGTTCATTTTCGTCGGCAGTGAGTTGAAGCCGTTCGTCACCCAGCAGCGGATTCACGCGATGACGAAGGTGCAGACGCAGGAGTTCGAGGAATTGGTGCGCAAGATTTGCCACACCAACGCCGACTTCCACGTAGGCATCCGCCAAGTGAAACAGACCGCTGCGTTGGTGCAGCAGCACTTGAGCGAGAACAACTTCGTCGATGTGCTCGACTCCATCGAACTGAAGATCGACGACGTGGACGATAGTCTCACCCGCACGCTGCGCGGGCTGGAAGAGTTCGCGGACATCTCCTTCAGCAGCGGCGGGGATTTGTTTGGCAAGCGCGCTGACAAGGCAGCTATCGAGCGCGCGATTTCGAGCTTCGACCGGCTCCTGAAGGAAATCGACGCCTGCAAGCGCACCGCGCTCACGCTCACCGACCAGTTCGATTTCCTCATCCGCGTCCGCGAGAACGGGCACGACATGGGATGGAAGAAATCACTCAACGACATCGGCTCGACTGGGACGGATTACCTTTTGAAAATGCTGATCTATCTCGCCCTCATCGAAATCTATCGGGCGCGCGCGATTGAGGGCGGTGCCACGGTGCATTGCGTGATGGATGAGACCGGCGTGCTCGCGCCGCGTTACTTGCGGAAGGTTCTGCAATACGCCGCCGAGCGCGGCATCGTGCTCATCACGGCCGGGCATACCCAGGGGAATACCGGCTTTAACCACTGGGTGCATGTGCGCAAACACGGGCCGCGGTTCAACGCGCAGGAAGTGCTGCGGAAGGTTTTGAAATGCGACTGACTTCGCAGCAGGCATCGGTGCTCGTGCGACTGGATGGGGGTGAATCCATCGCTCGGAGCGCTCTCTCGCGGGCGCTTCTCCGCGTCCTTCAGGCTTCGAATGCGGTGCGACTGGAACGCTCTGGATCGAGTTATGTCGTCCGTGGCATTCCGGGACGAGTCGCCGCGTTCGCCGGGCACGAGTGCGGCATCCGCGATCTCCCTGGTTTTGCCGCGCTCGATCCCGAGACCCGCACGCGGGCGGACCTAGCGCGCCTCGCTGGCGATACGAAAGCGCTCACTATAAATCCGCTCGATGGAATCTTCCTCCGCCTCAGCGGTGCCGCAGAGCTGCACGGAAAGCCACTGAACCCTACGCCGGAAGGATGCGCCCACTTCATCGCGGCTCCCGAGCTGCCGCACCTTTCCGCCCCGACGCCTTTTTGGATCGGCGTGGAGAATGCGGAGTCTTTCCTGCGATTCGAAAGTTGCCGACGACATTTTCCCGAATTCAATTTTCGCCATGCCGCAATCGTTTGGCGGTGGAGCTGGGGCGGCAAATGGCAGGCATGGCTTCGTGAACGCGCCGGGAAATTGATCTGGTTTCCCGACTATGACCCCGCTGGGCTGGTTATTTTCTCCAGCCAGATTCTCTCCTGCCGCCCCGATGTGCAGTTGTTGATCCCGAACGACCTCGACGAGCTTCTGAAAAACGGAAATCGTGAACTCTTTCTACGGCAGGAAAGCATGCTCGACTCGCTGCCTGCAGATCCTGAAGTGCAAGTAGTTGCCAGTGCGATCAAGCGCGTTCGCAAGGCATTGGAGCAAGAGATGCTGATCATGCCGCGCGATGTGGCCGAACCAAGCTGAGCGGAGCAGGCATTCGAGGTTTGACAGGGTCCGTGGAGCATGTCGCTCCACGATGAAAAAGCCGCTGCGCTCGCCGAGGTTCTCGCTGCCACGGGCGAGCAGATTGTTTGGAAAGGACGAACGCTTCATGCGCTCGTCTCGGACAACCCGTTGAGCCAAGACCTCGGCCTTGGTGGATTCGGGGCGACGGGCGATTGCACGATGAAGGTGCTGCGCTCGGAGCTTGGCGCGGATCGGCCCAAGCTTGGCGAAACGCTGGCGTTCCAGGGCGCGACCTACCGCATTACGCGCGTCACCGATCACCCGCAATTCCCGATGATCGTGCTCGTCGTCGAGCCGGAGGACTAAACACCGTGGATGACCGCCGATGAAGTCACACCGGCGAGCGCGAAGAACGGCTCGATCATCCGCGAGAGAAACGGCTCGCCGAGCCAGCCCAGGCCGAGGCTCGCGAGCGTGATGCCGAGCTGGGTGGCGGAAAGATACGCATCAAGGTGCGTGACCACGTGGCGGGCGAACTTCACGCGCTTGCTGCCGCGCGCTTCCAGCGCATCGAGCTGCGATCCGCGCACTTTTACGATCGCAAACTCCGAGGCGACGAAGAAGCCGTTCAGCAACACGAGAAACAGGACGGTGAGCAGCTTGAGCGCGATGATCCCGGGCGTCTCCCATTCCGTGGCGGGCGCGGTGGCGATGGCTGTGAGCAAGAGTGGTGACATGATTCAAGATCCTCCGAAAAGTTTCTCGACGCCCTTCGCGCCGAGCAGCCAGCACAGCCCGATGAACGCCCACGAGGCGAGCGTCATGAGGTGGCCGAGCAGGACGAGCAGGCCGTCGCGCTGCATCATCCCCGCAGTCAAAAACACCACCGCCCACGCCGGGATCGTGTTGGTGAAAGGAATAGGCAATGGCAGCAGCAGCAGCAGGCCGCCCGAGGCGATGCCGAGGCCGATGAGGTTCATCATCCCCGGCCAGCGCTGGAGAAAGTGCATCCGCGGCTTGACGCATTTTTCCATCGCAAGGGCGAAGCGAATGCCGCCATCGAGCACCTTCCTCAGCCGCTCGGGAGAGATGCTTTTGCGCAGCACGAAGGCCGGGAGCCACGGCTTTTGCCCCGCGGCGATGCGGATGCCGATGAGAAAGACCGCGATGCCGAACGGCGTGGATAAGCCGGGGATCGGGATGAAGCAAAACGGCAGCGCCAGCAACAGCAGGAGCATGGCAAAGCCGCGGCCTTTGAGCGCTTTTTCCAGCTCGCCCAACGTGAGCGATTTTCCGGCCGAATGTTCGCGCAGGGCTTCGATCTCGGACGATAGACGCGGGACCGGCATCGGCTCCGCGATGAGGGAGGGTTTTTCGGGCAATGTCCTAGTTTGAAGTTTGACGTTGAATGTTGAGCGTTGAGCCCCGCGCAGCGGCCTTTCGGTTTCTGAACCCGTGTCCTGAATCGCACCG
>JAYVPW010000068.1:0-7980 GCA_043777315.1 Spartobacteria bacterium
TGCACCTGGAACCCGGACATCGACAGTCCGATCGACTTCGCCGACGGCTGGAATCGCGTCCCGGATTACCAGCTTTTCGACAACGCATTCAAAATCCAGTGGGAGCTTTTTCTCCGGCACGTCGTGCTCGACGAGCCTTTTCCCTGGGGTCTGCTCGAGGGCGCGAAAGGCGTGCAGCTCGCGGAGCTAGGGCTGCAAAGCTGGGAGAAACGCGCGTGGGTCGAAGTGCCGGAGTTGAGTCGATAGCGCCTCGGCGTTGCCGAAGAACCAAATCCAGCCGCCGACATGAGCGGCGGCGATGAGCCAGAAGACGACCTGAAAGGAAATTTTTCGCGTCTTGTGCCGGAAGGAATGCTGCGCCGCGAGTGCTCCGGGCCAGCCGCCGCACAGCTCCAGCAAATGAAGCGTGACCTCCGGGGTGCGCCCCGCATTTGCCTTGGCGCGCCACTTGTCGCTGGCATAGGCGGCAAACGTCAGCGCGCTCATCACCACGTAGCCCACCGCGACCCACTGCGGCAATTTCCCGAGCCAGGCTGCGAGCGAGATGGCGGCGAGAAAGAGCACCGCAATGCCGGTCGCGATCGTTTTTCCCGAGCAGGAAAAGGCGGTGGTTTCAAGTCGCGCGGACAGCGCCCGGGCTCGTTGCCGGTCGTCGCGTCCGAGTTCGTAACTCACCACGTCGCCGTTGACCGGGCGGCGCGATCCGCGCGGCAGACTTTTGATGTGGAGGAAAACGTCGGCCGTTTCCGCCTCGGGCGCGATGAAGCCGAAACCCTTGTCATCGTCCCATTTCCTGAGCGTCCCTTTCAGCCTCATCGGCGCGCTCTTACTCGTTCCAGGCGAGCGTCTCGCGCGCGGCTTCGGCGATGGCGGCGTTCTTTTTCTCGTCGAGAAAAGTGAGCAGCGGCAGCGCTGGACCGGTCTCGGCAATGCCGGCGGCGGCGACGGCGTGGTGGAGGACGGGGATGGGGCCGTGGGCGTTGCGGAGTGATTCGAGGGAGTCGAAACGGGCGCGGATCGCTTCGGCTTTATCGAAGTCGCCGGCTTGCAGCGCGCGCAGCATTTCCTGCGAGCGGCGGGGGGCGACGCAGACGCAGCCGCTGGTGAAGGCGCGGATGCCGAAGCCGCGCCAGTGCTGGATCGCGGGCTGTTCGCCGATGCCGCTGACGACGAGCGCGGGATCGACATTTTCGACGATCGAGCGGAGCAGGGGATCATCCGCCGGGTCGGGGCGGACGACCGCATATTTGATCCACGAGATCACGCCGGCGGCGACGAGCGACTTTACGACTTCGAGCGTCACGTAGTTCGCGTCCTTGATGTAAAGCACCGCGGGAATGCCGGCCTTTTCCACGAACTTCATGACCGCGACGCGCACGCCTTCCGGCGAGCTGACGGCGATCGTCGGCAGCACCATCGCGGTCGGATATTTCCGGCGCGAGAGGCTCGTCGCTTGATCCATCATCGTCCCGAAATACGGGCCGACGGACGGGACGATCCACGTCTCGGGCGCAGCGGCGGCTTCGAGCACGTCGAGCACTTCGCCGAATTCGGTGAGCGCGATGTTGTAGAAATTCGCGTTGCCGCCGTAGAGCAAAGTCGAGACGCCGCCCGCCTCGATGTGGCGGATGAGGCGCGTATTTTCCGCGGCATCGACCCGCAGCGCGCCATCGCGGCAGAGCGGGGGGACGGCGATGATCGAGGCTTGGAGGTCGGCGGTGGTGAAGGCAGTTTTCACGGCGGCTTTGGTTCGACCTTCTCCCATCCGCAGCGGCAAGTGATTTTGCTTCGGTCCCCCATTTTGATGAACGACTCCTCCCAAAAGTGTTCTCCGCCCTCGCGTGCGAGCTGGAGCGTGGTGGCGAAGCTGACGCTCGCAGTGGGCGTCATGCTCTCGGTTTTGCTCTCGGTGTTGCTCGCCGCGAGCTACCCGTTTTGGCGGGAAACTTTGCGCGCGCAGATCGACGCGCATCTCAGTGCGGTGGCCAGCGGACGGCGCGATTTGATCAACGCGGAGGTGGAGCTGCTGCGCCAGCGGATCGTGTCGAATATCGAGCGCGGCGAGTTCCGCGGCTTTCTCGACGAAGGCGAAGATAGGTCTCGCGAGACTTTGAACCGCACCTATTCGCAGGCAGTCCTGAAAGAGCTCGCCGCGAAAAAGCCAGTGCTTTCCGCCTGCCTCGTGAACCCGCAGGGACGCGTGCTCCTCGCGAGCGACCCCGATGACGTGGATCGCGAACTGGTGGACAGCGAGGCTTTCCAACGTGGTCTGCTGAAACCGTACGTCGGCCGGCCGATCCACTCGGGTGACCGGTTTGTCACTGAACTTTCCGCGCCGGTCGTGAATTGGGACGACCCGGTGCGCATCACCGGCATTCTTTTGTTGAAGGTCGATGCCTCGTCGCTGGCGGCCACGGTGCGCGAGACCACGGGACTCGGCGAGACCGGCGAAGTGATCCTCGGTGTCCGTGATGGCGAACAGATCCGCTTCCTTTTTCCGTCGAGGAATAGCGCGCTGGATGCGGTGCCGATCGAGCGCGCGCCCGCGCTGGCGGCGGCGGTGGATGGACGCGAGACGTTCATGAAGCCCATCGATTATCGCGGAGTGAAGGTGCTCGCGGTGTCGCGCCCAGTCGGTTTCGACGGCTGGGGCTTGGTGGCGAAGATGGACGAAAGCGAGGCGTATGCGCCGATCGCGCGGTCGATGCGGCGCGGGATTTTGTGGGGCGGAGGCGTGGCGCTCGCGGGCCTCGGAGCCGCTTACCTGCTGGCTCGCGGGCTCACCGCACCGCTGCGCAAACTCACGCAAGGCGCGGCGCGGGTGGCCGGTGGCGACTACGATTCGCCGGTGCCGGTGACTTCCGCGGATGAGCTCGGGACGCTCTCGCAAAGCTTCAACGAGATGACGTGCGCGATCCGCGCCCGCGGCGCGGAACGCGACGACGCGGAAGCGGCGCTGCGCGATGCGGACCAGCGGAAGGACGAATTTCTCGCGATGCTCGGGCACGAATTGCGCAACCCGCTCTCGGCGATCGCGCACGCGGTGCGGCTCTGGAAAGAATCCGCGAACGACCCCGATACCGCGGCGGTGGCGCATGAAGTCATCGGGCAACAGACCGAGACGCTGAGTCGGTTGGTGGACGATCTGCTCGACGTCGCGCGGATTACGAAAGGAAAGATCGAGCTGAGAAAACGTGCGGTGGAGGTCGGGAAAGTCATTGCGCGCGCTCTCGAAACGGTGCGCCCGTTGCTGGCGGCGAAGCGTCACACATTTGATCTCGCGCTCTGGGAAGGCGGGAGGCTGCTCGTGAATGCCGACCCGATGCGGCTCGAGCAGATCGTCGCAAACCTGCTGACGAATGCGGCGAAATATACGCCCGACGGCGGCCGCATTTCGGTCGTCGAGAAATGCGAAAACGATGAGGCCGTGGTGATCGTGAGCGACAACGGGAGCGGCATCGCACCCGAGATGCTGCCGAAAATTTTCGAGCTTTTCACGCAGGGCGACCGCTCGCTGGAGCGCACGACGGGCGGGCTCGGGATCGGCCTGAATCTTTGCCGCCACCTCGTCGAATTGCACGGCGGCAGCATTTCCGCGCGCAGCGACGGGCACGACCGCGGCTCGGAATTCACGCTGCGGCTGCCGATCGTCGCCGCGCCGGAGGTGGCCGCGCCGCCGCCGCCGCCGCCGCCGACACCCGGACCGGCGCGGCTGCGGATTCTGCTGGTCGATGACAACGTCGAAACGGTCCGCCTGCTCTCGCGGCTGCTCGTCCGGCGCGGGCACGAAATCGCCGTGGCCTACGACGGTCTCGTCGCGCTCGAATTGGCGCGCGAATTCAAGCCCGACGTCTTTCTCCTCGATCTCGGACTGCCCGGCATGGACGGCTACACGCTCGCGGAGCGGCTCCGCGCGGAGGGTTTCGCGGGCGCATTGATGGTCGCGATTTCCGGCTACGCGCAGGAGCATGATCGCATCCGTTCGCGCGTGGCGGGGTTCGATCATCACTTCGCGAAGCCGGTCGATTTCGAGACTCTCGCCGCGTTGCTCGGCAGCGTGCAGCCGGGCCTTCCCGGGTAGGGTGGGCGTCCCGCCGCGACGCACTTCTGGTTCTGCGGAAAGTGCGCGATCTTGGAACCTCCGGTTTGCCGGAAGTCCGTGCGGGCAGGATGGCCCACACCGGCGGGCGGGACGCCCACCCTACCCGCGAGCTGCGCAAGCAGGGCGCGGAGGCCGCCGGCGAAGTAGAAGTCCTCCATCAGAAAACGCCCGGTGGGCCGGAGGTCGGCGAGGCGCGGGGTTTGGCGGGAGATCGCGTCGAACATTTCCAAGGGCCGATGCACGCCCGCCCGCGAGGCCATTGCGATGAGGATGCCGAGGTTCGCGCACGTTTTCCCGAACTCCTCCGCGACCCGCGCGGCGGCAGGTCTCTCGATGAATTTCGCCGCGCAGCCACAGGATGCCGCCGACGACGATCGCCATCCCGCAGGCGAGGAGTGCGAGTGAGTTCATTCGGGGAAAAAGCAACGCTCTCGGCGTCCGGTCAGCCGCGGCGATCCATCTTCACGACCGCGAAGGCGGAGTGGTTGTGAATGCTCTCGTGATTCACCGCGCGGACCTCGAACCAGGCGATGCGCGCGTCGTCGCGGAGCCGCGCGGCGACGTTGCGGACCACGTCCTCGACGAAGACCGGATTGTCGTACGCCTGCATCGTGACGAAGCGCTCGTCGGTGCGTTTGAGCAGCGGATAGATCGGCGCGGACGCGGACTTTTCTGCGACGTCGATGAGCTCCTCGATCCAGATCATCTGCCAGCCGCCGGCTTCATCGCGGTTCATGCGGACGGAAATCGTGACGTAGCCGCGCTGATTGTGCGCGCCGTAGTCGCTGATCATTTTCGAGCACGGGCAGAGCGTGCTGACCGGCACGGCGACGCGCAAAACGAAGTCGTCCTCCGCGCCGCTCGATTCGCCGATGAAGGCGCACCGGTAATCCATCGGCGCCTTCAATCCGCTTACCGGCGCGGTGCGCTGGAGGAAATAAGTGAACTCGATTTCGATGTGCGCGGCCTCGGCATCGAGCCGCTGTTTTAGCTCGTGGAGCAGCGGCGGCAGCGTGCGCATCGTCATCTCGCCCTGATGTCTCGCGAGCACCTGGAGGAAGCGGCTCATGTGCGTCCCCTTGAAATGATGCGGCAGATTCACCGACATCGAAATGGTCGCCGCGGCTGGCTGGCGCTGATTCTCGCGGTCGAGGACGACGATCGGATACGCGAGGTCGCAGACGCCGACCTGATCGATTTCGATGCCGCGCGTGTCGGGCGTTTTCTGGATGTCGGGCAGCATTTCGGGGAGGTTGATGTGGAGCGCGGCAGTTTAAAAAGCCGTCATTCTGAGCGGAGTGGAGCGACAGCGGAACGGAGTCGAAGAACCTCTAACTATTTCCCCCATTGCGCGCGTGCTGGGGAAAATAGTTAGAGGTCCTTCGACTCCGCTTCGCTGCGCTCAGGATGACGGGGCTTTGCGCGCGCCCTCATTTTTCAACCTCCTCCGCATATTCCGCCCACGAGCTGCTCGTCTCCCACAGCCGCACTTTCACGATCCGCAGCGACGGCCGCACGGGATAGCGCGTGCCGGATTCTGCGGCGGATTCTGTGAGCCGCCTTTTGAAAAAGTCGTGGATCGTGCGGGCCATCACCTCGGTCGTCGGGTCGATCTTTTCGAAAGCGATCACGCGCTCGCCGTGCGCGGCTTGCAGGCTGGCAAAGGCGGGGTCGTCGGTGTTCACGCACATCGCGTGATCGAGCTTCTCGAGGAACTCCTCCATCGCCTCTTTTACGACTTTGAAATCGCAAACCATGTCGTTCCCATCGAGCTCGTCGGCTTCCAAAACGAACTCCACTTTGCGCGTGTGGCCGTGCGGGAAACGGCATTTGTCCGGGTGCTTCGAGAGCATGTGGCCGCTCTCGATTTCAAAGATTTTGCAGATGCGGTACGGCATGAAAATTCAGGTGCCTTTCGTGTTTCCGAAAAGGGCGATGTGGAGCCGCTGGCAATATCGGTAGCCGTGACGTTTGCAAAGTTCGACCAATGTCTCCTCGCGCCCGCGGATCGTGCCGAGGTCGGTTCCTTGCGGCATGAGCAGGATTTTGCTCGGCGAAATCCCGCTGCCGAGCTCGCGGATGAGCTGCTCGATCTCGGCGATGTCCTGCGCGGACTCGACGACGAACTTGAGCTGAAACGGATATTCCTCGATCCACTCGCGGAGCACCTCCGGCTGGAGCCGCAGCCGTTCGTGCCGTTCGCGCCAGCCATCGCCGAGCGTCTCTGGCGTGGAGTTGCGGAGCTTCGGACTGAGCGAGGCGAGGTCGCACGCGATGCCGTCCGGCGCGACGGTCCCGGCCGTCTCGATCGTGATGTGCAGCCCGTTTTCGCGCAGCCGCCCCGCGAGTTCGCGCATCCCTTTCGCGACCATCGGCTCGCCGCCGGTGAGCACGACATGCCGCGCGGGAAAGCTCGTGACGCGCGCGACAATTTCATCGACCGACAGCTCGTCGCCCTCCGGATTCCACGACGCGTATTTCGTGTCGCACCAAGTGCAGCGCAGATTGCAGCCCGACGTGCGGACGAAAACAGACGGCACTCCGGTCAGTTCGCCTTCGCCCTGAATCGAGTAAAAGATTTCCGAGATCAGCATGGCCGCGCGGGCAGCGGAGACGTGCTCGCGTAAATGGTCGGGTCGCGGAGATCAGCCAGCACAAAGGCTTCGCGGCGCTCGACGCAGGTGCCGCATTCGCCGCAGTGGATTTCTGCGCCGACGTAGCAGGACCAGGTTTGGGCGAAATCGACGCCGAACTCGTGGCCGCGGCGCGCGATGCCGGCTTTCGTCTTCGCGATGAAGGGGCGCAGGATTTCGATCTGCGCGTACGTGCCGAGACGGACGGCGTCGCCCATCGCGCGCATGAATTCCTCGCGGCAATCCGGATAGATCGCGTGGTCGCCGGCGTGCGCGGCGATGACGAGCGCGGCGGCTCCGTGGCTCTCGGCGAAGCCGGCGGCGATGGCGAGCATGATGCCATTGCGGAAAGGGACGACGGTGCTTTTCATCGACGCTTCCTCGTAATGTCCGCGCGGGATTTCGCCGCCGGTGGCGAGAAGGTCGGAGGCGAAATATCGCGCGATGAAATCGAGCGGGATCGTGAGGTGCGGGACGCCGAGATGCGCGGCGTGGTGGCGCGCAAATGGCAGCTCGCGCGCGTGGTGTTTCGCGCCGTAATCGAAGCTCAGGCAAGCGGCGATTTCATGCTGCGCGTGCGCGTCGTAGAGCGCGGTGACGGAGTCCATTCCGCCGCTGAGGAGCACGACGACGCGCTGGCGCGCGCTCATTTTGGAAAGGTCGCATCGACCGTGACGGTGATGCCGCCGCGGGCCGCGAATTCGCCGTGGACAGTGAGTTGGCGCGGGGCGCAGGCGGTGACGAGGTCGTCGAGGATTCGGTTCACGACTTCTTCGTTGAAGCTCCGCGTGTTGCGAAAAGCGGCGAGGTAAAACTTGAGCGACTTGGTCTCGATGCAGCGTGTGTCGGGGATGTACTCGATGCGAATTTTCGCGAAGTCGGGCTGGCCGGTGATCGGGCAGAGCGAGGTGAAATCGGAGCAGTCGAACTGCACGCGATAGTCGCGTTGCGGGAAAAGATTCTCGAAGGTCTCGAGGACTTTGGCGTCGGGCTGCGACGGGAATTCCGCGCCGGCGCGGCCGAGCAGGGTGAGGCCGGGGCGGGTCGATTTGGTGGGCTTCTTTTTGGGCATTGGGAGCGGAGGACGAAAGGCGAGTTTTCGTGGCGAAGCAAGGCGGCGCGCGGATCGCGGAGCGGACGCAGCCTCCCGTCATCCTGAGCGAAGCCCGGCTTTGCGGGCGGAGTCGAAGGACCTCTAACTATTTCCCCCTCCGCGATGCGCGAGCGTCACGGGAAATAGTTAGA
>JAYVPW010000069.1:0-29220 GCA_043777315.1 Spartobacteria bacterium
CAGCGCCAGCGGAGCCGAAGGACCTCTTACTTCTCCCCCGATTGCGCGCGCATGGCAGAAAAGTAAGAGGTCCTTCGACTGCGTTTCGCTGCGCTTCACGTCGCTCAGGATGACGAAGAAAGCAGCGCGCCGCTCACGCAAACGCCGCCCGCAGCATTGCGATGCTCTTCGGCACGGCGGTCTCGGCATCCTCTTTTCCTTCCATCTCGAGCGAGACGTCTCCGCGAAGCCGCCGGCTTCCAGCACACCGTCGCCCAGCAACTCACGACCTCACTGCGTGATCGTCACCAGGGTGCCGATCGGCACATCGCGGTAGAGTTTTTGGATGGCGTCGGCGGGCACGCGGATGCAGCCGTGGGAGGCGAATGAGCTGCTCGTGTTTCCCTCGTGCATGCCAAATTCGCGGCAGCTCAGGCGCATGAAAAAGGGCATCGGCACTTTGTAGATCGTCGAGCTGTGCGTCGGGTGTTTGTCGGTCACGACGAAGGTGCCCTCGGGCGTGCGGAAGCCGGGCCGCCCGGTCGAAATGTGAGTGCTGACCACAGGCACGCCATTTTTTAGAAACGTCGCACGTTGCGAGCCGAGCGAGATTTCGACGCGCGCTTCATCGGGGCTCGGAGCGTTGCCGAGCAGGAGCTGCTGCGACTCGGAACTCTGCGCCCACGCGGCGAAATAAAGCGGGACGAGTCTCGATTTGCCCGTCGTCGCGATGAAGCGCTCGGCCCCGCGATCAATCAGCAGTTTCACGTATTCGGCCCGGCCGAGGCCGGCGGCGAGCATGAGCAGATTCATGCCGGGTTCGGACTCGAGGTAGTCGCGCACGATGCCTTTCGGGAGGAGGTCGCGGAACTCCTTTTCGGCGGGCGAATTCAGCGGCGTATTTGGATCGGCGCCGGCGGCGAGGAGGAGCTGGAAGGCCGTGTGATTGTCGTCGGCGAGGGCGTACGCGAGAAGCGGTTGCCGGCGGCCCTCGGGCGTCGGGGCGTCCGCATGTTTGCTGAGAAGCAGCCGCACGCGCGCTGGATCGCGGGCGCGCATTGACTCGGTGAGGAGTGCGCGGGTGTCGCTGTTCCAGCGCAACGTCGGCGGCATTTTCGCCAGGATCGGCTCGATGATTTTCCAGTCGTGCGTCTCGAGCGCGTGGCTGAAAAGACCACCTTCCTCGCAGCAGGCACCCGTGAGATTTGGCGTCAGCCGAAGCAGGTGCGCGATCAGTCCGTGGTGCCGCGCGATGACTGCAAAATGCAAGGCCGTGTGACCGCCTTCATCCGCGGCCAGCGGGCTGGCTCCGGCGTCGAGCAGCGTTTTGGCAAACGATTCATTCCCGTGAATCACGGCCGCCATCAGAGGCGTCCGGCCACGCTCGTCGGCGGGCCGCGGGTCGGCGCCGGCTTTCAAAAGCGTGGTCGCGAGCTCCCATTGCTGCGAGGCGGCGGCGGCGAAAAGGGCGGTGCATCCGTCGGCATCGGGTTCATTCACGGAGACCCCCGCGGAGAGAAAGAGATCGATCAGCGGACGATGCGCGGTGGAAATCGCGCGGACGAAATTCGGACCATCGACCGCGAAGCCGAGCGTCTCGAGCCGGGCGGCTGCTTCTCGGCAGTGGCGCGCCGAGTCGATCGTGATCGAAGCGCGGATGAGGTCGTCATTTCCAAAAAGCAACGGCGCGCTGCTCCAGCCGAGCGCGAAACCGACTCCCACAATGATCCGGACAGCTCTCATAATCGCGGCGAGGAGAAACGATTGCCACGATCTCGCCGGCTGCATCTTTTTTTCCGTTTGCGGAAGTCGGGCCTCCAGCCTGACTCGGCATGCGGGCTCCCAGCCGGCGGGGCGGTTCGCAGAGGTTTTTTTCGACAGGCTGTGAGCCCGTGGGCCGAGTCAGGCTGGAAGCCCGACTTCCGGTAGCGCGGGCACGGGTTCGTCCGGCGTTGGCGTGAAGACCCGCAGCGGCGTGACGAGGTTGCCCGGCAACGGCCAGGCGCGTTCCTGAATGCGAGGCGCGAGGAATTTGGAGCCGGCGTAACCCATCGCGAGCATTTCCATTTTCGCGTCGAGATTATCGACGTAATGCAGCGCCCACGCCTCGGGCGTTTTCGGCTGCACCGGCGAGCCGAACTGCAGTTCGCCGTGGTGCGCGGCGACGAGGTGGAGCAGATGCAGGCGCGCGTCTTCGTTTGCCGGCAAAAGCTGTGGCCAGGCGGCCGCGGCATCGGTCGCGAGGAGCTTCCGCCAGAGCGTGTTGAGCAGCTCGATGCCGATCGTGATATGGCCGAGCAGCTCGCCGCGCTCGTCGAACGGCATCTGAAATCCGTCGGCGGGCAGCGCGTTTTCCCAGAGCTTGCCGGAGTCGTGGAAAAGGACGCCGGCGATGAGCAGGTCGCGGTTCAGCGCCGGGTACGCGGCGGCGATGGCGAGTGCGCTGCGCATCATCTGCGCGGTGTGCTCGACGAGCCCGCCGCGGCGCGCGTGATGATTTCCCCGCGCCGCTGCCGCGCGCCGAAAACGGTCGCCGAAATCGTGCAGGAAAAGCTCCGCGAGCCCGCGCAACCGCGGGTCGGTGATCGTCGCCACCGCGTCGGTGATCGTCGTGAAATCGGCGGCTTGCTTTTCGCGCAAAGCCGGGGTGCCGCCGAGCAGCGCCTCGCGTTCCTCTGGCGTGAGATCGCGGCAGGTCCAGCGTTTCGCTTCGAGCCCGAAAGCCGCGCCGTGTGTGAACTCGCCGTTGACCTCGAGAAACGCGCCGGGCGCGAGTCCCTCGCACAGAGCAAACGCGGGTGCGTCGCTCCACGCGCGCAGCGTCAGGCGAGCCTCGGAGTCGGCGAGGGTGATCTCAAAGAACGGCTTTCCGTCGCGCGTTTCCTTGCGGTTGAGCGCGTCGATTTGCGCGTGGAGGCGCGCTTCGACGCGGTCAATCTGGGCGGCGCGTTTGAGGCTGGAAATCGTGTGCAAGTCCATCGGCCGAGTAGCAGGTGCGATCGTGGGAAACGATGTCGAGCGGGAAGTCGCATCCCGAAAAATCGAATGGCGGCAGGAGAGGTCCGAGATAAGTTGGGCGCGAAAGGTTTCGCCCCATGACCACATCGAACTCACCCAAACGTCCCGCCGGATTTTCGCTCGTCGAACTGCTCGTCGTCTGCGCGATCATCGCGCTGATCGTCGGCTTCACGATCCCGGCGGCGACCACGATCATCCGCGGCTCGCAGCTCACGCAGGGCTCGCAGTTGCT
Organism: Spartobacteria bacterium; assembly: GCA_043777315.1. GTDB lineage: Bacteria > Verrucomicrobiota > Verrucomicrobiia > Chthoniobacterales > Chthoniobacteraceae > CAIURC01. Next base: position 3,230 of record JAYVPW010000069.1, read on the forward strand.
CGTCGATCAGCTCGCCCTCGCGCGGCAGCAGGCGCTGAGCAAAAACCGCGCGGTCGAGATTCGCTTCTACAAATTCGCCGATCCCGAATCCCCGGGCGAAGACAAAACCAAGCCCGAAACCGGCCGCTATCGCGCCTTCCAAGCGTTCGAGGTGCTCGAATCCGGCGCGACGGTCCCCCTGAACAAAGTGCAGCGCCTGCCATCGTCGGTCGCGATCAATGAAGGCGAACTTTCCTCGCTGATCAGCGACGCGAGCAAGGCTGGCACGGACGGCACGAATGCGAAAAAGCCGACTGATCCCGCCACCAAAAACCCCGATTCCATCACCGCCCCCGAGATTCCCGGCGTGGAAAAAAACTACGTCTATGTCTCGTTCCGCTACCTGCAGGACGGTTCGACGGACCTGAGTCTCGTGGATCCGTCGGCCTCCGGTTCGACGCCGAAGAACTGGTTCCTCACGCTGACGGGGATCGAACTGCCGGCGAAACTGGCGAAACCCGAAACCGGCACGGACAAAAAGAAGATCAACTTTTTCACCCTGCAGGTCGATCCGGTGAGCGGCACGACGAAGCCGTATCGCCCGATGGCGGGGTGAGAATTTACGCGTTCCCCGCCGACGGCATCGGCGCGACCGGGTCGGTTTCGGCATCGTAATTCACGCCCGCCAAGCCGAAGCCGAAGAGCCGCAGGAACTCGGCGCGATAGCCGGCGATGTCGCTGATCTCCGCGAGATTTTCTGTCGTCGCGCGCGGCCAGATTTCCGCGACTTCTTTTTGAATTTCGGGCCGCATCTCCAAGTCGTCGATGCGCACGCGGCCGGCTTCGTCGAGATGGGGGGTCGCGCCGTTCGCGAGATTTCCGGCGAAGAGCCGCTCGATTTGCTCGATGCAACCCTCGTGTGTGCCGTGCGCTTTCATCACTTTATAAAGCAGCGAAATGTAGAGCGGCACGACCGGGATCGCTGAACTGGCCTGGGTCACGAGCGCTTTGTTGATCGAGACGAACGCGCGCCCGCCAGTCGCGGCGAGCTTGCCGGCGAGGCGATGCGACGTGGCTTCGAGATGTTCCTTCGCCGCGCCGATCGTGCCGGCGCGGTAGATCGCATTCGTCAGGTCCGGGCCGATGTAGCTGTAGGCCACGGTCAGCGCGCCGGGCGCGAGCACGCCGGCGTCCGCGAGCGCGTCGATCCACATCTCCCAATCCTCGCCGCCCATCACCGCGACGGTGTCGGCGATTTCCTGCTCGTTTGCGGGTTCGATCGTGATGTCGCTGACCACCTGCCGGTCCGTGTCCACGGTCTTCGCGGTGAAAGGCGGGCCGACCGGCTTGAGCGTGGACTTCGCCGTGACGGCAGTTTTCGGATGCGTCCGCCGCGGCGATGCGAGGCTGTAAATCACCGCATCGACCTGGCCCAAATCCGCTTTGATCGTCGCGATCACCTGCTCCTTGATCGGATCGGAAAACGCGTCGCCGTTGATGCTCTTCGCGTAGAGCCCCGCGGTGTGCGCCGCCTTCTCGAAAGCGACCGAATTATACCAGCCCGCGCTCGCCGTGCGGCCCTCCTCGCCGGGCTTCTCGAAGAACACGCCGAGCGTGGCCGCGCCGCCCGCGAACGCAGGCACGATGCGGCTCGCCAGCCCGTAGCCCGTCGAGGCGCCGATCACCAGAACGCGCTTCGGCATGTCCGAGAGCGGCCCCTTTTCGCGCACGAAATCGATCTGCTGCCGCACGTGCGCCGCGCAGCCTTCCGGGTGGGCGGTGACGCAGACGAAACCGCGGACTTTGGGCTTGATGATCATCCGCCGAATGTGCGCGCCCATCGCGGACCGTCGAGATTTTTTGCCCGCGCCGGGGACGCGCATTCCGTTTGGAAAAAGGGCGCGCGTCGCTAACTTGCGCCCGCCGAAAATGCGCACGTTTCCGATCTTTCTCTCCCTCCTCCTCGCCGCGTCCACTGCGGTCGCGGCGAACTCCGGCACCGCGCTCGGCGCGCTCAAACTGCTCCCGCGCGGTGAGGCGAAAAACGTTGCCCGCATCGAAGCGCGCGACGGCACGCCGGCGCCCGAGCGCTGGCACATCCTCGTCTTCGACAAGACATCGGAAAACGGCCTCCACGAATACGTCATCGCCGCCGGCGAGATCGTCGCCTCGCGGAGCCTCTCGCAATTCGCCGAGTCGCTCACGCCCGACGAGTTGCTCGGCAGCGACGCGCTGAAATTCGACTCCGACCGCGCCGCGAAACTGCTCCAGCAATACGCGCTCGCCAACGGGGCCACCGTCACCGCACTCAACTTCAGCCTCAAGCGCGAGGGCCACGCCGCCGCCCCGCTGTGGCGCATCAGCGCGGTCGATGAGGCGGGGAAAGAGGTCGGTTCGCTCGTGCTCACGGCGGGGAAAGGAAACGTCATTTCGCACGAAGGATTCCCCGCCGAGCCCGCGCAGGTGCAGGCGAAAAAAGATGCGTTCAGGCCGCTGCCCGGCGTTTATGTGGACCACACGACCGAGCCGCTGCCGCCGCCCGCTCCTGTCGCGGAGGACCGCAACCGCCGCCGCGGACCCAACGTCGTCGAGCGCGTCGGCGGCACGCTCCAGCATTTCTTTTTGGGCCGGTAAAAAATCGCCTGCTCGAATCTCCGGGTCCTGTCCGTGTCTTCCATCCGTGTTTGTCCGTGGCTAAAATTTCACCCGTTCAAATCCAGATGACGCCCGAGGCGCGCGGATGCTCCGCGAGGTTGAGCGTTTTGAATTTAGCCACGGATAGACACGGATTGGACACGGAGAAGACAAGGTTTCGCCGATGACCTCGCTCGCGCGCCAACTCGTTCGTTTGCTCGGCGCGGAAGCCGTGAGCACCGAGCCGCAGACGCTTGCCACGCACAGCACGGACCGCTGGTTTGCGAGCCATCCGCCGGATGTCGTGGTCTTCGCGGAGACGACGGAGCAGGTCGCAAAACTGCTGAAATTTGCGAGCAAGCGCGGGCTGCCGGTCACCCCGCGCGGCGCGGGTTTCGGCTACGTCGGCGGGTGCGTCCCGTCGCACGGCGGCATCGCGCTTTCCCTCGCGCGGATGCGGCGGATCAAGGAGATCAATTTCGCGGACGGGGTCGCTGTCGTGGAGCCCGGAGTCATCACCGGCGAACTCGCCGCCGAGGCGCGGAAACGCGGCCTTTTTTATCCGCCCGACCCCGCGAGCCTGAAGGATTGCAGCATCGGCGGGAACATCGCCACGAATGCCGGCGGGCCGCGCTGCCTCAAATATGGCGTCACGCGCCAATACATTCTCGGGCTCGAAGTCGTGCTCGCCAGCGGCGAAATACTCCGCACCGGCGGGCGCACCCACAAAAATAAAACGGGCTTCGATTTGCTCGGCTTGTTCGTCGGAAGTGAGGGCCTGCTCGGCGTCGTGACCGAGGCCACGCTGCGCCTCCTGCCGCTCCCGCCCGCGCGTGCGAGCCTCTCCGCGAGCTTCAAAACTTTCCGCCAGGCGGCAGACGCGGTGCAGGCCGTTTTCCGCGCCGGCTTCCTGCCCGCCGCTCTCGAAATCGCGGACAGCTTCACGCTCAAATCTGCCCGCGAGCATCTCGGAAAAGCGATCGTCCCCGCGGGCGACGGACACCTTCTCATCGACCTCGACGGCCAGCCCGCATCGGTGAAATCCGAAGCCAAATCGCTCGCCGCGCTGCTGAAAAATCTCGGCGCGTTGCACCTCGAAACTGCCGTCGGCGAAACCGCCTGCGAGCGGCTGTGGGAGCTGCGCCGGAAGTTCTCCGAATCGCTGAAAGCCACCGGCCTCACGAAACTCAACGAGGACATCGTCGTGCCGCGCGGACGGCTCGTGGACCTGGCAAACTTTGCCGCGCATCTGCGCAAAAAATACGGCCACCCCGTCGCGTGCTTCGGCCACGCCGGGGACGGAAATATCCACGTCAACATCATGGCCGCGAACTATCACGAGGACGCCGCCGTCCACGCGAAAGTCGGCGAGGCGCTCGACGAACTTTTCGCCCAAGTCCTTGCGTGGGGCGGCGTGATCACCGGCGAACACGGCATTGGCCTCGCGAAGCAGCGCTGGTGGCCGCAAGCCACCTCGCCCGTCAGCCGCGAAGTCCACACCGCGCTGAAATCCGCGCTCGATCCGCGCGGCATTTTGAACCCCGGAAAATTCGTCGCTTCGGCCTCGGTGCCCGGAAAATAGAGCGATTGGCAAACGTGGTTGCCGGCTGGAGCGCGATGCTCCGTCATCGCCCGTTGCTTGCGGCGACGGAGCGCCGCGCTCCACGCGGAGAGGACTTCCGGCAACGGCTCTAATCACGCACTGGCGCGCACCGCTTTGACGTGGAGCTGCGGGCTCACGCGGCCCTGATATTCGTTGCGTTCGATTTGAAACGCGATGTCCCACGGAAGCGGCGGCAGCTCCTCGCCCGCGCTGCCAAACCAAACCGCGCGCTGTTCGCAACCGTTTTGGCGGAAGGTGAATGAGAGGTGCTTTTCCTTCATCACGCGCGGCTCGCCCGCCAGCGTCACACCGCGCGAGACGAAGAGCGGCTGCGGATTTCCCATGCCGAACGGCTGCAACGCCTCGTGCTGCAGGAGCAGTTCGAGATTGATCTCGCGGAGCGCGATTTGCACGTCGAGGCGGAGCCGCGGCTGGAGCTGCTCCGCGCTGAGAAGCCCGCCGGCACAGGCGCGGAAGGCTTCGCGGAATTCCGGGAAACGCGCGTGCTGGAGCGTGAGGCCCGCTGCCATTTCGTGACCGCCAAACTTCTCCAGCATCGCGCCGCATTCATTCAGCGCGTGAACCAGCGACAGCCCGTCGATGCTGCGACCGCTCCCGCGTCCGACTCCCTGCTCGTCGAATCCGATCACCAGCGCGGGGCGGTGATGCCGCCGCATGAGCCGCGACGCGACGATGCCGACAACTCCCGGATGCCAGCCGAGCGCGCCGACGACGATCGCCGCGTCGCGCGTCGCGTCGAACCATTCCGCGAGCTGCGCCTCGGCTTGTTGCAGGACCGATTCCTCGACCGCGCGCCGCTCGCGATTCCGAATCTCGAGCTCCTGCGCGATCGTCCGCGCCCGCGCCGCGTCCTCGGTGAGCAGGAGTTCCAGCGCATCCTGCGCCGTGCCGAGACGCCCCGCCGCGTTGAGCCGCGGACCGAGCCCGAAGCCGATGTTGGCCGGGCTGAACGGCGGCCGCAGCGCCGCGACTTCGATCAGCGCGCGGACTCCGACCCACTTCGATTGCTCGAGTTGAACGAGCCCGCGCTTCACAAGAATCCGATTTTCGCCGGTGATCGGGACCAGGTCGGCGACGGTCCCGAGCGCGACGAGATCGAGGTATTCGCGGAGATCGAGACCAGCCACCGGGCGGCGTTTCAGCAGCGCGTGCGCGACTTTGAAAACGATCCCGACGCTGCAAAAAAACGGATGTTCCGCGCCGAGTTTCGGGTTCACGAGCGCGACGCAATCCGGCAGTGCGCCAGCGCACTCGTGATGATCGAGCACGATCACATCGACGCCGTCTTCTCTCAGCCCCGCGATCTCCCGGACCGATGAAGTGCCGCAATCCACCGCGATCAAAAGCTGCGGCGCAAACTCGCTCACGCAGCGCGCCACACCGTCCGCGCTGAGCCCGTAGCCTTCGTCCATTCGCGAGGGGAGAAAGCATTCGACCAGACCTCCGCACGCCCGCAGCACGCGCGCGAGCAGCGCGAGCGAAGTGACGCCGTCCACGTCGTAATCTCCGAAGAGCACAATGCGCTCGGACCTCTCGAGCGCGGCGATGATCCGGTCCACGGCTGCCGCCATGTTCGGCAGCGAAAACGGGTCGCCGAGCGACTTCAGCTTCGGGTCGAGAAAGAGCGTCGCATCGGCCTCCGAGCGGAATCCACGGCACCACAGCAACTCCGCGACGAACGGCGCGAGGTCGAGCCGGGACGCGAGCGGACGCGCGTTTTCGACGTTCGATTCGGGAAAAATCCAGCGGGGCTGCATCGGGGAAATCAGGTCGGCGACGTGTTCTTCGAGACACGCCCGACGATGCCGAGGCAGCGCGTGATCAGCGCGGTCCAACCGGTCTGATGATTCGCCCCGAGCCCGCAGCCGATGTCCGCGTGAAAGTATTCGTGGAAGAGCAAATGATCGCGCCAGTGCGGGTCCGTGGCGTAGCGAAAATTGTCGCCGAAACAGGGGCGGCGGCCCTCCTCATTCAACGTGAAAATTTTCGAGAGCCGCAGCGCGATTTGCTGCGCCACTTTGTCGAGCGTGAGCAGATTTCCCGAGCCGGTCGGGAACTCGACCTGCAAGTCATCGCCGTAGAAATGGTGATACCGCTCGAATGCCTCGATCAGCAGATAATTGATCGGAAACCAGATCGGTCCGCGCCAGTTCGAGTTGCCGCCAAACATGTTCGAGCGCGACTCCGCAGGCTCGTAATTGATCCCGTATTCCTCGCCGTCGAGCTGCAGTTTGTATGGGTGCTCTTCGTAGTGTCGCGAGAGCGAACGGATGCCGAACGGCGATAGAAATTCCTTCTCATCGAGCACGTATTTCAGCACGCGCTCGAGCCGCTCGCGCGACGGAATCGCGAGCAACCGGAGTGTGTGCAAACCCTCGCGCTCGCGCCGGTCCATGCAGGAAATGTGGCGCGCGAGGTCCGGCCGATTATCGACGAACCAGCGCATCCGTTTGCGGAAGCCGGGGAGCTTCTCGACCGTCCGCTGATCGAGCACCTCGCACGCGAGCAGCGGGATCAACCCGACCAGCGAACGCACGCGGAGCGGGACCGTCTGCCGCCCTTCGATCAAAAGTTGGTCGTAATAAAAGCCGTCCTCTTCGTCCCACAAACCGCCGCCGCCGACCGCGTTCATCGCATCGACGATCTCGACGAAATGCTCGAAAAACTTCGACGCGATGTCCTCGTACGCGGGCCGGGTGAGCGCGAGTTCCATGGCCATCGCGAGCATCGTGCCGCAGTAAAAAGCCATCCACGCCGTGCCGTCCGCCTGCGCGAGCGATTGGCCGCTCGGGAGCGGTTTCGAGCGGTCGAAAAGGCCGATGTTATCGAGCCCGAGAAAGCCGCCGGCGAAGACGTGCTTGCCCTGCACGTCCTTGCGATTCACCCACCACGTAAAGTTCAGCAGCAGCTTCTGAAAACAGCGCTCGAGGAAGAGCGGATCGCGCTGCCCGCCCGGCGCGCCGATCTTGTAAACGCGCCAGCAGGCCCACGCGTGGACCGGCGGATTCACGTCGCGAAAATTCCACTCGTAGGCCGGCACCTGGCCGTTCGGGTGCATGTACCATTCGCGCAGCAGGAGCTGGAGCTGATCCTTCGCGAAGGTCGGATCGACCTTCGCCATCGGGATCATGTGGAAGGCGAGATCCCACGCCGCGAACCACGGGTATTCCCATTTGTCCGGCATCGAGAGGACGTCGTTTGCGTAAAAATGCTGCCAGTCGGAATTGCGCATCAGCGCGTGTCCGGGCGGCGGCGCGGGCATCGCCGGATCGCCAGCGAGCCACTCTTTGACGACGTAATGATAGAACTGTTTCGACCACAGCAGCCCGGCATACGCCTGCCGCACGACGCGCTGCTGATCCGCGTCGAGCGATCGCGAAATCTTGCGTTCGTAGAACTCGCCGGCCTCATCTTTTCGCTCGGCGAAAAGGCGCGCGAACTCCTCGCCGAAGGGCTTCCCTGCTTGATCCGCGGGCCGCAGCCGCAGGCGCAATTCCGCCCGCCCGTGCGCCGGAATCGTGAGCTTAAAATGCGGCGCGACCTTCGTCCCCTCGTCGGATTGCACGGCGGTTTTTACGCCGTTGACGACACAGTCATTGATCCCGTCTTTCGCGACGCCGGAGACATTCTTGCCGCCGTAAAGCCGCGCGTTGTTCGTCTCGTTTTCGGTGAAAAGCAGCGGCGCCTCGCTTTCGATCTCGAACCGAAACGCGCCCAACGTCGGATGCGTCGCGAGCACCGTCTGCGCATCGACTTTGCGCATCGTCGGCTTGGCGGAAGCGGTCTGGCACGCGCCCCAGCTCCACGTATTTCGAAACCAGAGCGTCGGCAAAACGTGCAGCGCCGCCGCTTCGTCAGCACGATTTTCGATCGTGATCTGAATCAGCAAGTCGTCCGGAGCGGCCTTCGCATATTCGACCGTCACGTCGAAGTAGCGCTGGTCGTCGAAGATCTTCGTGTCGTGGATCTCGAACTCGCGATCCCACTTTCCCCGCGCCCCATTCGCGTCGATCAGCCGCTGATACGGGAACTCGGCCTGCGGATATTTGTAGAGCGCGCGGCAGTAGGAATGGGTCGGCGTCGAGTCGAGATAATACCAGACTTCCTTCGCGTCCTCGCCGTGATTTCCCTGCGGATTGGTGAGCCCGAAAAGGCGCTCTTTCAAAAAAGGATCGTGGCCATTCCAGAGCGCGAGCGCGAAGCAGAGCCGGCCTTCTCGATCGCAAAAACCGAGGAGCCCATCCTCACCCCAGCGATACGCGCGGCTGCGCGCGTGGTCGTGCGGGAAGTGATTCCACGCGTCGCCGTTCGCCGAGTAATCCTCGCGCACGGTCCCCCACTGCCTCTCGGAAAGATACGGCCCCCACCGCTTCCAATTCTTCTCGCGGCGCGCGTCCTCCTCGAGACGCAGATGCTCGGGCGTGGGGGGAGCGGACATGCGCGCGACGGTATGAGTTTGAGTTGAGAAGGGACAAGATTTTCGACTCCGCCCCGGTCGCTGGCGGAGGCCCTCCTCTTCGTCATCCTGAGCGCAGCGCCAGCGGAGTCGAAGGACCTCTAACTATTTCCCCTGAGCACCCGCGCAACGGGGGAAATAGTTAGAGGTCCTTCGACTGCGTTCCTCTGTCGCTCCACTTCGCTCAGGATGACTTAAAAAGGCGCACCCCTCCGCGCAGAGTTGCGCCGCCGCGTCACACTGCTACCGTCCGCGACTCATGCGTCATTTGCTGACCAGCCGACTTGCGTTGCTCCACGGGCTTTCCGGGTGCGCCTTTGCGCGCGCCGCCCGCGGAGCAGTTCTCACGTAAGTTTCGTCTGGCGTCGCGCGGGGTGGAAGCGGCGGCCGGGCCGTGCAAAATCAAGCCTCTCCACCCGTTTCCGCTTTTCGCAATGACCTCCATTTCCAGCAATAAATATCGCCCGTTTCCGCCGGTCCATTTGCCCGATCGGCAGTGGCCGGGCCGCACCCTCACCGCCGCGCCGATCTGGTGCAGCGTCGATCTCCGCGATGGCAATCAGGCGCTTGCCGTGCCGATGAACGTCTCGCAAAAACTCGAGCTCTTCGACGCGCTCGTCCGCTGCGGGTTCAAGGAAATCGAAGTCGGTTTTCCCGCCGCTTCGAACACCGAATTCGAGTTCATGCGCCGCCTCATCGACGGCGGGCGCATCCCGGATGACGTGACGATCCAAGTGCTCGTGCAGGCGCGCGAGGACTTGATCGAGCGCACCGTCGAATCGCTCGCCGGAGCGAAGCGCGCGATCATTCATCTCTACAATTCCACGTCGCCCGCGCAGCGCCGCGTGGTCTTCGGATTGGAGAAAAGTGACATCGTCAAAATCGCGCAGCGCGGCACGCAGTGGGTGAAGGATCGGGTGCCGCGGCTCGCCGGGACCGACGTGCGATTCGAGTATTCGCCCGAGAGCTTTTCCGCGACCGAAGTGGAGTTCGCGCTCGAAGTCTGCGAGGCCGTGATCGACGTCTGGCAGCCGACCGTCGCGCGCCCGATCATCCTGAATTTGCCGGACACTGTGGAGGTCGCGATGCCGAATGTTTACGCCGACCAGATCGAGTGGTTTTGCCGGAATTTGCGCCGCCGCGACACCGCGATCATCAGCCTCCACACGCACAATGATCGCGGCACCGGCGTCGCCGCGACGGAGCTCGGTTTGCTCGCCGGCGCGGACCGGGTCGAGGGCACCCTTTTTGGCAATGGCGAGCGCACCGGCAACCTCGACGTCGTCATCGTCGCGATGAATTTGCACATGCACGGCATCGCGTCCGGGCTCGATTTTTCCGACCTGAATGCGGTGCGCGAAATCTACGAGCGCTGCACCGGGATGTCCGTCCCGCAGCGCCAGCCGTACGCGGGCGAACTCGTCTTCACCGCATTCAGCGGCTCGCATCAGGACGCGATCAAAAAAGGGCTCAGCGAGTGGCCGCAGCGCGCCGGCCAGCATCCGTGGGACGTGCCGTATCTCGCGATCGATCCCGCCGACATCGGGCGGGAATATCGCGAGGTCATCCGCGTGAATTCGCAGTCGGGAAAAGGCGGCGTCGCGTACCTGCTCGAGAGCGAATTCGGCATCGAATTGCCGAAAGAAATGCAGCGCGAATTCGGCCCGCTGGCGAACGACGAAGTCGATCGCCTCGGCCGCGAAGTCAGCGCCAGCGAGCTTCGGACGATTTTCTGGCGCGAATACGTCGAGCGCATTGAGCCGATGGCGCTCCAGCATTTTCACGCGGACGGCTCGGACGGCGTGTTCCGCTGCCGATCGACGGTTTTGCACGACGGCGAACGCCTCGACCTCACCGGCGAAGGCAACGGACCGATCGCCGCTTTTGTCCACGCGCTGCACGCAAAAGGCGGCGGCATCGGGCCGTTTGAAGTGAGCGCCTTCTGGCAGCACGCGCTCGGCTCCGGCACGGATGCCAGCGCGATTTCTTACATCCAAATCAAGCTCGCCGACGGCCGGACGAAATGGGGCGCCGGAGTGGACACGAACATCGAACTCGCCTCGATCAAAGCCGTCCTCAGCGCGGTGAACCGGGCGGCTGCCTGACCCTTCATGTCCGCGCCGCAGAACACCGCCCCGCCTCCCGAACTCCTCGCTCCCGCGGGAGATTGGGCGTGCGTGCGGGCGGCGGTGGCGAATGGCGCGGATGCGGTTTACTTCGGCCTCCCGCGGTTCAATGCGCGGCTGCGGGCGGACAACTTTTCGGAGGCGGAGTTGCCGGATGTCGTGGCGTTCTGTCATCGGCACGGGGTGAAGGCGTATGTCGCTTTCAACACGCTCGTTTTTACCGGCGAACTCGATGACGCCGCCGACTATTTGCGGCTGCTGAATCGGGCGGGAGTCGATGCGCTGATCGTGCAGGATGTCGGGCTCGTCCGGCTCGCGCGCGAGATCACGTCGGAGCTCCCGATTCACGCTTCGACGCAGATGACGATCACCTCGCCCGAGGGCGCGGAATTCGCGCGCGAGCTCGGTGTCGAACGCGCCGTGCTCGCCCGCGAACTTTCGCTCCGCGACCTCGAGAAATTCAGCGCGCAGGAGCAGCCCCATCAGCAATCAGCAATCAGCAATCAGCCATCGGCGTTGCCGCTGGAAGTCTTCGTCCACGGCGCGCTGTGCGTCGCGTATTCCGGGCAGTGCCTGACGAGTGAATCGCTCGGGCAGCGGAGCGCGAATCGCGGTGAGTGCGCGCAGGCTTGCCGGATGCCGTACGAGCTCGTCGTCGATGGCGCGCTGCGCGATCTCGGCGACCGGCGCTACCTTCTTTCGCCGCAGGATCTCGCGGCGGTGAATGAGATTCCGGCGTTGCTGGAACGGGGGGTCGTGAGCTTCAAAATCGAGGGCCGGCTGAAGTCGCCAGAATACGTGGCAGGCGTGTGTCAGGTTTATCGGAAGGCGATCGATGCCGCGCTCGCGGAGCGGGAATTCGCGGCGAGCGCGGAGGATCGGTATCAGCTCGAGATGACGTTTTCGCGCGGGCTTTATTCCGGCTGGATGCACGGGGTGAATCATCAGGAACTCGTCCCGGCGCGGTTCGGAAAAAAGCGCGGGCCGCTCGCCGGGCGGGTCACGCGGGTCGGTCGCGACTTCATCGAACTGACGCCGGAAGTGCCGCTCGCGCCGGGCGACGGGATCGTCTTCGACACCGGCGGCGACACGGATCGCGAACAGGGCGGGCGGATTTTTCAAATCCAGGGGACGCGCTATTTTTTCCAGCGCGAGCACATCGATTTCACGAAGCTGAAGCCCGGCAACCGCGTTTGGAAAACGGATGACCCGGCGCTCGCGAAGCGGCTCCAGCAGTCGTTCTCCGGGCGCATCGAGCCGCGGCGGCGGGTGCGCGTGGACCTGCGGGTGAGCGGGCACGCGGGGGAGGCGATGACGGTGGAGGCGCGCGTTCCGTCTCCGGGGAGCGCGCTCGTCCCGAGTGCGGGCGAAGGCGTCCCGCCTTCGCGAAGGTTTGCAGCCGCCAGTGAAGGGCTGATCGCGTCCGCGAATTTGCGCGGCCTTGAAAGTTCGTTTCGGCGGGACGCCGAAACCAGCACTCGGGACGAGTGCGCTACCCGGAGCGTTCGCTCGAGCGTGCTGCTCCAGGCCGCGCGCACCGCGCCGCTGACGACGGAGAAATTGCGCGAACATCTCGGACGATTTGGCGACTCGATTTACGAACTCGGTGAGCTGACGAATGCGCTCGAAGGCGACGTGATTTTGCCGATCGGTGAGATGAACCGGCTTCGGCGCGAACTCGTTTTCCAGCTCGATGCGGCGCGGGAATTTCAGCGGGCGGAATGCTCGAATTCGTGGCGCGAAGTCTTCGACAGAAATGGCGGCGCATCGTTGACAGAAACGGCGGAGAGGCCTTCGTCCCTCAGCGTTCTGTGCCGGACGATGGAGCAACTCGACGCCGCGCTGGGCTGCGGGGTGGCGACGATTTACGCGGATTTCGAAGACTTGCGGCGTTACAAGGATGCGGTGGCGCTGGTGCGCGCGCGCGGCCTGGGCGGCGCGATTTTTCTCGCCACGCCGCGCATCCAAAAAGCGGGCGAGCAGGGCTTTTTCAAGCTGATCGAAAACGCCGCGCCGGACGGGGTGCTGATCCGCAATCTCGGGGCGATCGACCATTTCCGGGAGCGGACTGAACTGCGGCGCATTGGCGACTTTTCGCTGAACATCGCGAACCCGCTGACGGCGCAATATTTCATCGGGAAAGGGCTGGAGCGGGTGACGGTGAGCTACGATTTGAACCTCGAACAAGTGGTCGAACTGCTCGCCGCCGCGCCGCCGAATTGGTTCGAGCTGACGCTGCATCAGCACATGCCGATGTTTCACATGGAGCACTGCGTTTTCGCGGCCTTTTTGTCGAAAGGGACGAGCCATCTCGACTGCGGCCGACCGTGCGATACGCACCGGGTGAAGCTGCGCGACCGGGTCGGGATGGAGCATCCGCTGCGCGCGGATGTGGGGTGTCGCAACACGCTTTTCAACGCGGTGCCGCAGACGGGCGCGCGGTTTTTCGACCAGCTCACGAGGGCGGGATTGCGGCATTTCCGCGTGGAACTGCTGGAAGAATCGGCGGCGCAATCAGCCGTGACGATCGCGGCTTACCAGGCGCTCCTGAGCGGAGCGGAGGACGGCGAAAATCTGTGGCGGACGCTGCGGGCGCAGTCGCAGCTCGGCGTCACGCGCGGGACGTTGTAGCCCCGGCGAAGCCTCGTCCGGGAGCGCCGTTACGCGCGCGGCTTGACGTAGATTCCGATGAGCGGGCGGGGCGACGGCTTGGCGGATTGGAAGTCGCTCACGAAGCCGAACTGGGTGCGGATTTCCACGTGCCCGGCACCTTTGCCGCCGTAAACGAGGACCGAGCCGAGGGGCGCTTGGTACGGGTCTTTCACGCTGAGTTTTTTGAAGCCGTAGCTCTTTTGGAGCTCGCCGCCGGCCTCTTTGGCGTTGGCCGTTTTGGGGTAGGAATCGATCGTTTTCGAGTCGAGCAGCGCTGTTTTTACGAAGCGCCAGCAGCGGCTGATCGAGTGGCCGCGGGCGCGCGCCTGCGCGATTTCCGCGGCGTGGACCATGCGTTTGTCGTAGCGGTAATTGCCGGACTGCGGGCCGAAGATGGCCTGCTTGCTGAGGTCGAGTTTTTGGGCGGTGGAGGGGTCGTAGAGCGAGTCGTTGGCGCGGCTGCACAGCGGCGCGAGGGCGAACAGGAGCACGAGGAGGAAGAGCGATTTGGTGTGCATGGTTCGGATTGGCGCGGAGGCTAGGGAGCGAGCCGGGAGGGTCAACGGCTAAACCCCTCGGATCGGTTTCCTCGTAAACGCACTTTCCGAGCCGCAACGACTCGGTTGGCGAAAATCTTCCCCCGCTCGCGGGAGCGGCTAGATTCCCGCCCGTGAATCTCGAAACACCGCTGCCGGAGCTGGATTGGATTCCGCCGCAGCGCCAGCGCCAGCTCGAGCGGTTCGGCCTCGCGACGGTCGGCGCTCTGCTCACGCACTTCCCGAATCGGTACGAGGACCGGACGAAGTTCGACCGCTTCCCGAGCGGCGACGACGAGCGTCCGGTCTGCGTCTGCGGGCTCGTGAAGCGGGCGGGCGCGCGGCGTCTGCGGAGCGGGCAGAAGATGTTCGATGCCGTGCTGGAGGAGGAGAATGCGCACGCGCTGAGCGAGCCGCTGGTCTGCCGGTGGTTCAATTCGCACTGGGTCGAAAAGGTGATCGCGACCGGCCAGCGGCTCGTCGTTTACGGCAAACCGAAACGCTCGGGATCGAGCGTGGTGATCTCGCATCCCGAGTTCGAGGTCGTGGAGGAGGACGCGGAAAGCTCGATCCATTTGCAGCGCATCGCGCCGATCCATCGCGCGACCGAGGGGCTCTCGACGCGGGTCTTGCGGCGGATCATTTGGGACGTGCTGGAGCGGCTCGAGGCTGAGGAAGTGCCCGCGCTTTTGCCCGAAACGCTCGACCCGATGCTGCGCGCCGATGCGCTGCGGCAGATCCATTTCCCGGATTCCTGGGAGCGAAAAGAGCAGGCGCGGCGGCATCTCGTGCTCACGGAATTTTTCGCGATGCAACTCTGCGTCGCCGCGAAACGCGCCGAGCAAATCGCGCTCCCCGGCGAGTCGCACGCCGGCTCCGGCGAGCTGATGCGCCGGCTCCATGCCTCGCTGCCCTTCCCGCTCACCGGCGCGCAGCAGCGGACGATCCGCGAAATCCAAACCGATCTCGCCGCCCCGCGCCCGATGAATCGCCTGCTCCACGGCGATGTCGGCTCAGGCAAAACACTCGTCGCCTTGAGCGCGATGCTCCTCGCCGTGGAAGCCGGTTTCCAAGCCGCGCTCATGGCCCCGACGCAAATCCTCGCCGAGCAGCATTACCTCACTTTCAAGCGCCTCCTCGAGCCGCTCGGCATCGGCATCGCCCTCCGCACCGGCGCGCGAAAAGAGGAGACCGGCGCGCTGCCTCTCTTCGCTCAGAATTCGCCGGGCGAGGAGGCCGTCCCCCACCTTTTCATCGGCACGCACGCCCTCTTGTACGAAGGCGCGGGGATCACGAATCTCGGCCTCGCGGTGATCGACGAGCAGCACAAATTCGGCGTCGCGCAGCGCGCGCGGCTGCGCGACCAGGGCGTCGCGCCGGATGTGCTGGTGATGACCGCGACACCGATCCCGCGCACGCTCACCATGACCGTTTACGGCGATCTCGACGTGAGCACGCTCGACGAAATGCCGGCGAACCGCGGCAAGATCATCACCGCCGCGCGGGACGCCGCGAAGCTGCCGGACGCCGCGAAATTCATCCGCGAACACCTCGAAGCCGGGCGGCAGGCCTACGTCGTTTATCCGCTCATCGACGAGTCGGAAAAGCTCGAGGCGAAAGCGGCGGCGGCAGAATTCGAGAAGTGGAAAACGCTGCTCGCGCCGATGAAATGCGAGCTCCTGCACGGGCGGATTTTGCCGGAGGAAAAGGAGGCGATCATGGAACGCTTCCGCCGCGGCGAGACGAAGGCCCTCATCGCCACGACCGTCATCGAAGTCGGCGTCGATGTGCCGAACGCCAACGTCATGCTCATCGAAAACGCCGAACGCTTCGGGCTCGCGCAGCTCCACCAGCTCCGCGGGCGCATCGGGCGCGGCACGCACAAAAGCTACTGCATCCTGCTCACCGGCAAATCCGACGAGCCCGCGGCGCAGGAAAAATTGCGCATCCTCTGCGAGACCTCGAACGGCTTCGAGATCGCTGAAGCCGACCTCCGACTCCGCGGTCCCGGTGACATCCTCGGCACCGCGCAGAGCGGGCTGCCGCCGCTCAAACTCGGCAATCTCCTCGCCGACGCCGATCTCATGCAACTCGCCCGCCAGCACGCGCGCGCCATTTTCGCCACCGACCCACACCTCGCGCAGCCGGAGAATGCGCGGTTTTCCCAACTCATCGCGGAAGGTCGAAAGTCGACGCTCTCGCAGGTGAGCTAGGCATGGAACCTCGCGCGCAAGAAATGGCGGAGGGCTCTCGCAAAGACGCAAAGACGCGAAGAAGAAATTCTGCCTTTGCGGCTTTGCGCCTTTGCGAGAGGAAAAAACAACCTCACGGATCTGGTGACTCCACACATCGCGAACGCTGAAGTTTAAGTGACTTGAACTCAGCGTTCGCCTCCTGAATTTCCAATGCGCCGCCTTCTTTTTCTCCTCATCCTCGTCGCCCTGATCTGGCTCGGCTATCACCGCTGGGATGCCCGGCAGCAAAGCATCGGCGGGCGGCGCACCTCGGAAAAATTCACCCCGCTCGCGCATTCGAAGATCGATTTGAAAGACGTGAAAGTGCTCGCCGCGCTCGACGCGGAATACAGCAAGCTCATCGACAGCGTCGTGCCCGCCGTCGTCTGCATCCGCTCCCGCGGAGTCGCGCCCGCCGATCCGGTCGAGATGTTTTTTCGCCGACGCTCGGGCGGAGGGAGCAGCGAGAAAAGGTCGCTCGGCTCCGGCGTCATCGTCTCGAAAGAAGGGCACATCCTGACGAACTTTCACGTCGTCGCAGGCATGAGCGAAATCGTCGTGCAACTCCCCGACGGGCGCACCGTCCCGGCGCAGCTCATCGGCGGCGACAAGCAGGCCGACATCGCCGTTTTGCGCATCGACGCGCCGCGGATCGAGGCGCTCCCGCTCGGCGACAGCGATGAGATGCACGTCGGGCAAATGGTCTTCGCGATCGGGAATCCGTTCGGCCTGCAGGAGACCGTGACGCAGGGAATCATCAGCGCGAAAGGCCGGGCAATCAGCGACAACGGCGTCGAATTTCTGCAGACCGACGCAGCCGTAAACCAGGGCAACTCCGGCGGCCCGCTGCTGAATTTGCGCGGCGAAATCATCGGCATCAACAGCGCCATTTATTCCGAAACCGGCGGCTGGCTCGGCATCAGTTTCGCCATCCCGTCGAACACCGCGAAGCGCGCGCTCGAAAGCATTTTGAAAATAGGCCGCGTCGTCCGTCCGTATCTTGGCGTGCTGATGAGCGACCTCTCGCCCGACCTCGCCGAGCAATTCGCCGCGCCCGACCCGCAGGGCGCGCTCATCCACGACGTGCTCCCAAATTCGCCGGCTGAAAAAGCGGGGATCAAGCCCGGCGACATTATCCGAAAAGTCGGCGGCCACGCCGTGAAAAGCAGCGCCGCCCTCCGCGACCGCATCGCCGCCGCCGGCGTCGGCGCGAAGCTGGAGCTCACGTTTTTCCGCGCCGGAAAAGAGCAGACCGCCACCGCCGAAATCACCGAAACCCCGCCCGACGCGCTGCCCGCCGAAGCGCCGCTCCCCGCCCCGCAGTCGCCCTCGGCACGACGCGTTTTCCCGCCCCGCTAAAGCGCCGAGCGGCAGGCGAGGAGGTCCGCGAAAGCACGCGAAAATACGCGAAAAAGGAATTCCACCTTTCGCGCCTTTTCGCGTGCTTTCGCGGACCCAAATTCCGTTTCCCAGCGGCGCGTCAGAGCTCGGGGCTCGCGTCTTTGCGCTCGAGTTTGAGGAGCTGCTTTTTCACGACCTCCACGTCTTTCGTCAGCGCGAAAAGAGCTTTGTAAATTTCGTCCTGCGTCTCCTTGTCCGCGAGCGCCGGGACGTGGGGATGGATGCTCGTCACCGCGACTGCGATTTGATGCGCGGCCTCGCGGATTTGTTGAGCGGCGTGCGGGCGGGTGGAAGGCATGGGCAGTTTTCGGAAGAGTGGAACGGGAGCCAGCAGATGCGGAATCGGATCAGCAGGAAAACAGGAAAACAGAAATTCGGGGTCCGCCGGGTAGTGGCTCAGTTTGAAAATGATTGTAGGGCGACCGCTTCGGTTGCCTGGGCAGGCGGAGCGCCCGCCCTACAATTCCTGGCAAACTGAGCCACTACCATCCGCCGTTCCTGTTTTCCTGTTTTCCTGCTTCGCCTTTTCGCCACCTTACGAAAGCCCAAAAAATCACATCGCGCAGTTGCTCCCACACCGCCTACCTCCACATCCATGTCGCGCGTCATCGTCACCTGCGGGCCGAGCTACGAGCCGATCGATCAGGTCCGCCGGATCACGAATTTCTCGACCGGCGAACTCGGCCTCCTGCTCGCGAACGCGCTCACCGCCGCGGGCCACGAGGTCCTCTGTTGCAAAGGTGCCGCCGCGACCTGCCACCTCCCGCTGGAACGCGCCGAACTCGTGACCTTCACCACGAACGACGACCTCCGCACGCGCCTCCACTCGGTCGCCGAACCGGGATCGATCACCGCCTTTTTCCACGCCGCCGCGCTCGCGGATTTTCGCGTGAAAGGTGCGGCGTTCGCCGACTGCACACCGCTCTCGGCAGCGAAGATTTCCAGCCGCGCCGGTGAGCTGACGCTCACGCTGGAGCCTGCTGCGAAGCTGATCTCCGAGCTGCGGACGCTTTTTCCGAGGAGCAAAATCGTCGGCTGGAAATACGAACTCGACGGCTCCCGCGAGGAAGCGATTTCGCGAGCGCGGCAGCAAATTGCCGAGTCGCGCACCGACGCCTGCGTCGTGAACGGCGCGGCGTTCGGCGACGGCTTCGGCTGGTGCGAGTGGGACAGCGAAGTCGTGCCGCTCGCGTCCAAAACGAATCTCTGCACATGGCTGGTTCAGTGGCTCGATGGTCGTGAATCAACGGCGAAAGCGCGCCCAGCTCCGTCATCCTGAGCGCAGCGCAGCGGAGTCGAAGGACCTCTTACTTCTCCCCGTAGCGCGCGGGCATGGGGAAAAAGTAAGAGGTCCTTCGACTGTGCCCGCCAAGCCGGGCTCCGCTCAGGATGACGAGCTTGATCCGCTCCGCCGCTCTTTCTCCGCTCGTCCCTTCGCTCCTTCGCTCCTTCGCGGTTCAAAAATGTATTCGCTTGCGGCGTGTTTTCGGGTTCGCGACTTTGCGCGTCCATGAGCCCGCATTTCGACAAAGACGAGGCCGCCGGGGGGGGCGCCGCCACTCCCACGCGCGACCAAATTCCGACCGCAGACACGTGGGATTTAACCATGCTTTTTCCGACGCCGGAGACGTGGGCGGACGGGCTCGCGGACTTGCAGCGGAGCTACGTCGATCTCGCGAAATTCAAAGGCCGGGTCGCCGAGTCGGCGACGGCTCTGCGCGACTGTTTGGAGTTTGAAAAGGAGCTCGGATTGCGAATCGAACGGCTCGGGCATTACGCCTCGCTGAAAAGCTCCGAGGACAGCTCGGACGCGGCGAATCTTTCGCGCGAAGCGCAGTTCGAAAACCTAATGACGCGCATCGGCGAAGCCGCCGCTTTCATCGCGCCGGAGATCATGGCGATCGACGACGCGGATTTCGCGGGATACCTCGCGGATCCTTTGCTGGAGCCGTGGCGCGTCTCATTGACGAAGCTCCGCCGGCTGAAACCGCACACCCTCAGCGCGAACGAAGAGCGGCTCCTCGCGCTCGGTTCCAGCGCACTGCGCGGGCACGGCGAGACCTTCTCGCAGCTCACGAATGTGGACATGAAATTCGGCACGATCGTCGATGAGAAAGGCGGGGAGCGCGCGCTGACGCAGAGCAGTTGGTCGTCGTTCCTCGTGAAGCGCGATCCGGGTCTGCGGAAGCGCGTGTTCGAGCAGTTCTACGCCGAGTTTTCCGACCACCAGTTTTCGCTCGCGTCGAGCCTCGCGAACTCGATCAAGGGCGACGTTTTCAGCGCCCGCGCGCGGAACTACGCGAGCGCCCGCGAAGCCGCGCTTTTTCAGGACGATGTGCCGGTCGCGGTTTACGACAATTTGATCTCCAGCGTGCGGGCCAATCTCGACCCGCTCTTTCGCTACTACGCACTCCGCAAGCGCGTGCTGAAGCTCGACGAAATCCATTCCTACGACACGTACGTCCCGATCGTCGCCGACATCGAGACGCACGTTTCTTTCGACGAAGCGATCGAGACAGTCGTCGCCGCGCTCGCGCCGCTCGGGGACGAATATTGCCGCGTGCTCGCGGACGGGATGCGCTCGCAGCGGTGGTGCGACCGGTTTGAAAGCAAGGGCAAGCGGAGCGGCGCGTTCAGTTCGTCGAGCTACGGCAATCCGCCGTTCATCCTGATGAACTACAAGCCCGACGTGTTCGCCGACGTTTACACGCTCGCGCACGAAGCCGGTCACTCGATGCACACATGGTATGCGCAGCGCGCGCAGAGCTACCAGGATTACAACTACCCGATCTTCCTCGCGGAGGTCGCGAGCACCTTCAACGAAGAGCTGCTCACGCATCACTTGCTCGAAGAAACGACCGACCGGCAGATGCGCGCGTATCTCATCAACCGGCAGATCGATGACATCCGCGGCACGGT
Source organism: Spartobacteria bacterium (assembly GCA_043777315.1). Classification (GTDB taxonomy): domain Bacteria; phylum Verrucomicrobiota; class Verrucomicrobiia; order Chthoniobacterales; family Chthoniobacteraceae; genus CAIURC01. The sequence goes on from JAYVPW010000069.1 coordinate 23,791, forward strand.
CTATCGGCAGACGATGTTCGCCGAATACGAGAAGCTCACGCACGCGATGGAGGAGGCGGGCGAGCCGCTGACCGTGGAGACTTTTCGGCAAACCTATCGCGGTTTGAGCGAGGCGTATTTCGGCCCCGAGTTCACGCTCGACTCGCAGATCGAACTCGAGCCGCTGCGCATCCCGCATTTCTACAGCGCGTTCTACGTTTACAAATACGCGACCGGCATCAGCGCCGCGGTGAGCCTTTCGGAGCAGGTGCTGGCGGGCGGCGACGTGCGGCGCTACCTCGGATTTTTGGAAAGTGGCGGCGTGGAATTCCCGATCCCGACTTTGCAGAAAGCGGGCGTCGATATGTCGAGCCCCGCGCCGATCGACGCCACGCTGCGGCTCTTCGCGCGGCGCGTGGACGAGCTGGAAGAATTGCTGAGCTGATGTCCGAGCCCGACGACCGCACGCTGCTCGCCGCGCAGGGCTACTGCGAGCTCGGTATGTTCGACGACGCGCTCGGCGAGATCGGGACGATGCCACCCGACGCGCAGCGGAATCCCAAGTCCATCGAGATGCGCGTCCACATTTTCATGCGCGCGAAGCGCTGGCAGCTCGCGCTCGAGGAGAGCCACGAACTCTGCGCCCAGCTACCCGCTCACCCGATGGGTTTCATCCACGCCTCGTTCTGCCTGCACGAAATGGGACGGACCGCCGAGGCCCGCGAGCTCTTGCTCGGCGGGCCGGACACGCTGCACACGGAGCCCACGTATCACTACAATCTCGCGTGCTACGAATGCCGCCTCGGGCAGCTCGACCTCGCCCGCGCGCATCTCGAAAAGAGCTTCGCGATCGACAGAAAATTTCGCCACCACGCCAGGCTCGATCCCGATCTCGAAGCGCTGCGGGCGTGAAGCGCCGCGCGGAGTGGAACGATGCAACTCGACCGGGTCGCGGAACTTTTTGAGGAGAACTTCGCCGCGTTCGGCGAGCTCGGCGCGTCGGTCTCCGTGTGGCGGGAAGGGCGCGAGATCCTCAGTCTCGCCGGTGGTTTTCGCGACCGCGAAAAGACGCAGCCGTGGACGGCGGCGACGCCGGTTTTGTTCTGGTCCGCGACGAAAGGGCTCGCGGCCGCGTGCGTGCTGCACGCGTGCGAGACGCACGGCATTTCGCTCGATGAATCGGTCGCGAAGTTCTGGCCGGAATTCGCCGCCGCGGGGAAGAGCGAGGTCACGATCGCGGAGCTGATGTCGCACCAGGCCGGCCTGCCCGCGCTCTCGCGCGCCGTCTCGGTGCTCGAGTACGCCGCGGTGGTCGAGGCGCTCGCGAATGAGCCTCCACACTGGCCCCGCGGGTCGGGGCACGGCTATCATCCGCGCACCTTTGGCTTCCTGCTCGACGAGCTCGTCCGCCGCATCACCGGCGGCACGACCCTGCGCGAATACTGGCGCGCGACCTTTGCCGAGCCGCTCGCGCTCGATCTCTGGATCGGCGTCGAGCGCGAGCGGGTCGATGAAGTCGCGCCCATTTTCCCCGCCCGCACCGTGCCTCCGAAAGGCGACGTTTTTTACACCGCGTTCCTCACCGCGGGGTCGTTCACCGCGCGCGCGTTCGGCTCACCGCGCGGGCTGCACAGCGTCGTCGCGATGAACGCCTCGGACGTGCGGGCCGCGGCGCTCCCGGCCTTTGGCGGCATCGGCACGGCGAGGTCGCTGGCGAAATTTTACGCGATGCTCGCGGAAGGCGGCGCGCTCGAGGGACACCGCTTTTTCCACGAGCAGACGCTCGCCGCCATGACCACGACGCTCGTGGAGGGACACGACCGCGTGCTGCAGATCGAGACCGCTTTCTCCGCCGGCTACATGCGCGATCCGGCCGGCGCGGATGGGCGGAAGACGCGCGCGAATTTCGGCCCGTCGCCGCGCGCCTTCGGCCATCCCGGCGCGGGCGGGAGCGTCGGTTTTGCCGACCCGGACCGCCGCCTCGGCTTCGCCTACGTGATGAATCAGATGGAGCCCGGCGTCCTGCCGAATCAGAAATCGCTGCGCCTCATCGAAGCGCTCTACGCCTGAATCGGGCGGGGAAAAGAACGAACCATGAACGCTCACAGCGCCAGCTTCACCGTCGCGACCCGCGGCAAAGGAACGTACGAGATCACCGACGAAGTCGCGCGGGTCGTGCGGGAAAGCGGCGTGCGCACGGGGACCGTCACGGTCTTCATCCAGCACACCAGCGCGAGCCTCATCCTTTACGAAAATGCCGATCCATCGGCGCGCACGGATCTGCACGAATACTTCGAACGGCTCGTGCCGGAGAGCTCGGATTATTTTGCGCACACCGACGAGGGGCCGGACGACATGCCGAGCCATCTGCGGATGGTCCTCACGCGGACGAGCGAAGTGATTCCGATCGCTGGCGGGGCGATGCAACTCGGGACGTGGCAGGGGATTTTCGTCTTCGAGCATCGGCGCGCCGCGCATCGCCGATCGATCGTGGTATCCGTCGTTGGCGTTTGAAAGCGGGACCGCGGCGAGCACGCGAGTCTCGCCCGCGAGGCAGATGGCCACTAGCTTTGGCGCCGATGGCTCGCATTTCACTCACTCTCGTTTTCGCGTTGGCGCTGCTCGGCGCGGGTTGCGCGCGGCGGGGGAAGGAGGAGTTGGTCGTCGGGATGGAGCTGGCTTATCCGCCGTTTGAGATGACGGATGAAAAGGGGGAGCCGGCGGGGGTGTCGGTCGATCTGGCGCGGGCGCTGGGGGAGGGCTTGCATCGGCCGGTGAAGATCCAGAATTCGGCGTTCGATGGGCTGATCCCTTCGCTGAAGACGGGGAAGATCGACCTGATCATTTCGTCGATGACGGCGACGCCGGAGCGCGCGGAATCGATCGCCTTTTCGGAGCCGTATCTGACGACGGGACTCGCGCTGCTGGCGGGGGCGAAGTCGGATGTCGCGGACTTCGCCGATCTGCAGCGCTCGAAGCGGACGGTGGCGGTGAAGAAGGGGACGACCGGGCATGTTTTTGCGACCGAGCATTTGCCGGAGGCGCGGGTGCTGGTGCTGGACAAGGAGGGCGCGTGCGTGCTGGAGGTGGCGCAGGGGAAGGCGGACGCGTTCATCTACGACCAGATGTCGGTGCTGAAAAACTGGGAGCAAAATCGCGGCACGACGCGGCCGTTGCTGGGCGCTTTTCGCACGGAGCAGTGGGCGATCGGCGTGCGGAAAGGCGACGACGCGCTGCTGGCGCAGGTGAACGCTTTTCTGCGCGAGTTCCGAGGTCGGCGGGGCTTCGACGCGCTGGGGGACAAGTGGCTGCGCGAGCAAAAGGCGGCGTTTCAGGAGCGCGGGATTCCGTTCGTGTTTTGAAGGCGCGCCCGCCCAGCCTCGCCGTGCGCGCGCTGCATTTCGCGCTCGCGCTCGGATTGCTCGCGGCGGTGTTCGCGTTCGCGTTTCACCAGCTCGCCTACGATTGGCACTGGTCCGCCGTCTTCAAATATCGCGAGAAATTCCTCCGCGGGTGGAGCGTCACGGTCCTGCTTTCGCTCGCCTCGCTGGCGGTCAGCACCGCGCTCGGGGTGCTTTTCGCGCTGGCGCGGCGGTCGCGGATTCTGGCGGTGAGCTATGCGGCGAAAATCTACGTCGAGCTGATCCGCGGGACGCCGCTGCTCGTGCAAATCCTGATCTTTTTTTATGTGATCGCGGAGGCCTTCCGCGTGACGGATCGCTACGTCGTCGGGGTCATCACGCTCTCGATTTTCAGCGGCGCTTACATCAGCGAGATCATCCGCGCCGGGATCGAGAGCGTCGGGAAATCGCAGCTCGATGCCGCGCGCGCGGTTGGCTTCACGCGCGCGCAGACCTACCGCCACGTCATCGCGCCGCAAGCGCTGCGGCAGGCGCTGCCGCCGCTCGCCGGGCAGTTTGCGTCGCTGGTCAAAGACTCGTCGCTTCTCTCCGTCATCGCGATCAGCGAGTTCACGCTGAATGCGCAGGAGGTGAATTCGTTCACCTATCGCCCGCTCGAAAGTTACCTCCCGCTCGCGCTCGGCTACCTCGCGCTCACGCTCCCCATTTCCCTCGCCACGCGCTGGCTGGAGAGCCGCACAAAATATGAAACTTGAGCGCGCCGCAGTTTGTAGAGCGGGCGCTCCGCCTGCCGGGGCAACCGAAGCGGTCGCCCGACAATTCCTGCCATGAGACTCGAGCTCGACGGCGTGAGCAAAAGCTTCGGCCCGCACCGCGCGCTCGACGCTGTCTCGCTGCGCATCGAAGCCACGCGCAGCCTCGCGCTCATCGGCCCGTCCGGCGGTGGAAAATCGACCCTGCTCCGCATCCTCGGCGGCCTCGAGACGCCCGACACCGGCCGCGTGGTCCTCAACGGCACGCCCGTCGATTTCACCGAGGAAAAGCTCCGCCACTATCGCCGCACCATCGGCACCGTCTTCCAGGCGTTTAACCTTTTCCCACACCTGACCGCGCTGGAAAACATCACCCTCCCGCTGGAAAAAGTGCATCGCCTCAGCCGCGCCGACGCGCTCGCCGCCGCCCACGCGCAGCTCGCCCGCTTCCGCCTCCAGCCGCACGCCGGCAAGGCGCCCGCCGAGCTCTCCGGTGGCCAGCGCCAGCGCGTCGCCATCGCCCGCGCCCTCTCCATCTCGCCGCAGCTCCTCCTTTTCGACGAGCCGACCTCCGCGCTCGACCCCGAGATGACCGCGGAGGTTCTCGAGGTCATCGAAGAACTTCGCGGTGAAGGCCGCGATCTCATCGTCGCCACGCACCACATGGGCTTTGCGCGCCGCGTTGCCGACCGCGTCGCTTTTCTCGCCGACGGGCAGCTCGTGGAAACCGGTCCCGCCGCCGCGTTCTTCGACGCCCCGCAGAGCCCGGCCACCGTCGCGTTTCTGGCGAAAGTGCTGCGATATTGAACGTCACTTTCTTTGAATAGCGGGCGCGCCGCCGCGTCGGAATGAGCATCCACATTTATGAAAAAGCTCCTTCTTTCCGCGCTGCTTTTCACGGCTCTCAGCCCGCTCGTTTCGACGGCGCGAGCGGGGCACACCGAGTCCTATGTCCGCTATTACGATCACTGCGGGCGGCCGGTTTACGGCTACGTGCATGTCGATGATTACCCGCGTCACCGCGATTGCGATCGCGATTACGACCGGCCTTCCCGGTCGTATGGCTACGAGAGTTGCGCGCCGCGGGTGCGCTACTACGAGTCGCGGCCGCGGGTGAGCTTTTCGTTCGGGTTCTGACCGGCGGTTTCCGGCCGCGCTCCGAGTTTTCGGAGCGCGGGGCAAATGGGGCAAAGATCGCCGGGAACAATCTCAAGCCGCTCATCGAGAGCTGGTATGCCCGAGCCAATCGATTTGTAGGGCGGGCGCTTCGCCTGCCCGGGGCAACCGAAGCGGTCGCCCTACAGTTTTCCGATCCCTCACTTCCTAAATCCTAAATC
>JAYVPW010000070.1:0-7960 GCA_043777315.1 Spartobacteria bacterium
CTCCAACATGCGCTCCACCGGCGACGGCAAAGGCATCTCCCTCGCCCCGCCGCTCACCATGACCCTCGAGCGTTCGATCGAATACATCGCCCCCGACGAATACGTCGAAGTCACCGCGGAAAGAAGAGCGAGGCGCACGGCTCAGGGGTTCTTCGCCGGTTTGGTCGGAGTGCCCCATCGGCTGGCCCAGACCGCGGACTCCGGCCGCGTCTGGCCCGCGCGCGCCCTCTGCAGATCGAAGTCATCCCGCGAAATTTCCCCCCGGTCCTCGACGAATCCCTTCCTCCAGAACGCGTAACTGGAGAAGTCCCCGTGATGTTGCAGCGCGGGCAGTGCGGGACCGGCAGACAAGGCTGTCAGATGCACGCGCTTTTGCAAACTTGGAGGAAAGATGCGCGACGCCAGCACCGCATTCTCGAAGTGTCCGAACGTGCGATCCGTAAACCCTTGCGGACGCCCGAGGAACTCGTCGATCCAGATCAACAAGCTGCCCCGCGGCAGCAGTTCCCCGCCCGGCGGCCGCTCGCGATCCTCGGCTCGCGGATGCAGAGACATCGAGAAAAACTCCGTCTTCGCATGATCCGGGCGCGCGAGGTAAGGAATCACCGCCAGCGTGGTATCCCGCACTGACCCGGCATCGGCCATATAGACGATCCGGCGATAATGCACCGAAGGGAATTCTTTCAGCGCCTCATTGAACACCATTGCGCCCATACTGTGCCCGACCGGCGTAACATTGAGGCAGCGCCCCCGCTTCTGCTCATCCTCCAGTCGCCGAAGAAAAACCGCCATCGCGCCAATCCCCGTGCTCTCGCTGGTCGCCACATCGGCATCCGCCTCTGAGAAATGCCCCGACGCCGAGCCGTAAGCCTGCGAGCCGATGAACGGCCGCACGCTCGCCTCGTGGTGGAACATCAGTCGCGTCCGCCGCGTCATCACTCCCCACATCTCGTTGCCCGCGCCACCGAGGAAACCTGCGCCGGCCAGCTTCACCGGCAGGAGGCCAAAGTAACCGGCGACCCGCTTGGCCGTATCAGACCCTGTCGGGCGCAGTTCGCCCTTGCTCAAGTGCAGCGGTTCCCAGCTCTTCGCGACCGGACGCCGGCGCAAGGCATCCCACGTCGCGGCATAGATTTGATCCATCTGGCCGAGCTTCCGCCCGCCGTTCCCCCTAGTGATCGCCGCATCCAGCGCCTCCCGCTCAGCGTCCTCCCACGGCTCCCAGCCATTGCCATCCTCACCCCGGGCGTGCCGCACCGCGTAGTAGCGCCCGGTGGCATCCTGCACATCGCCGAATTTCGCCCAATTCATCGAGCGAATCCCGCTATGCATCAAATCCAGAGCCGTGCGCGGCAGGCGCGTCAATGACGTTGCGATATCCGTCGCGAAGTAAACCGGCCCGGTCACCCGCGCCCAGGTCGAGTTGTCATTCGCGATATTGACGCCATTGCGCACACCCCAGAGATGCTGCCAGTAGGAGGACGAAAAGCTCGAGTCCCAGCAGATGAAGATCGGATAGACTTCCTGCTCCATCCCGTGGCCAAACGTCCACGCATGCCCGATCGCCGTATCGCGGTAGTTCAGACCGCCGTGCGCGAAGATGACAATCGGCTTCCCGCTCTCGCGCGCCCGCTTCAACATATTCGGCACCACCACGTCCCGATAGAAGAATTGCCGTGGGTCTCCGCCCAAAGGCCGCGCCGGAGCCACCGCCTCCAGCCCGGTCGCCCGTGCCGCCGCATCCCACAGCTTCTGCCCCGGCACGCCAGAGACCTGTAGGGGCGTCTCGACTCCCTTGTGATACCGGATGACCCCAAGATTGATCGGCGTGGGCCCGGCGAACTGCCCATAAGGCTCGATCGCCCGTCCGTCATTGCTCACCGCGATCACATGCTCATTCAACCACTGCCGCGCATCGTGCTCCTCCCGGCTCATCGCCGCCCGCGGAAGGACCGCCACAGGCGCTGCTCCAGCCGCCAGCAGCAGCGTGACGGAAAATGTCGCCACGCAACAGAAGCGGAGAGCCAATCGTGAAAAGGGACGCATGGGAAGTAGGTGAAAGGGTTATTCCGCGCTGGAGCCGCGGATTTCCTTGGCTTTGATCCCGCGGTCCTTGCGGGTGAAGTCCGTGCCGCCGAGACCGAGGCGGACGCCTCCAAGGACGAGCGTCTCGTCTTTACGGTCGGAATGGCCCATCTCGCGGCCTACGGAGAGAGTCAGGAATGAGTTCTCGGAGACCCGCACCTCACCCTGCACCGAGTAGCGGAAAGCGTCGTCAGTCACGCTCCCCTGCCATGCTTTGAGATAGGCTGCGCTCACGGTGGCGTTCAGATCACTCGTGCCGACGCGCAGTCCCAGGATGGCGAGAAGGGAGTCCTGCTTCACAAACTTCGGCGCATCCACCCCGGCAACGACTGGCAGAGGCAGGAGCGACTCCTCTCCCGGCACTTGCTCGCTGTCGCGGTAGCGCAGGTGCAGGAGGTAACGCACGGGCATCTTCCGCTGCGGGTCGCCCGAAAGCGTGAAAGTGCTCCACGCGGTCGTCCCATTGTACTCGTAGTTCGAGCCCGTCCCGTCCTGCGAAATCCAGACCGGAGCCGCCCCGACCGACCAGCTTGCGTGCTCATAAAAGAACCGCTCGACCCCGGGGAACCAACCATCCCCCGGGAACACGTCCTTTCGATCATCCTCGAAACGCCGATTGAGGTCCTTCAGCCACCCTGTCGTCATCGACTCGCGAGCTTTGATGCCGGGTGGGGAGATGGCCGGGTGCGCCAGCCCATCGCCCGCTTTCTCCGAGGCCAGGCGCAGAGTCGGGTCGTCGGCATCCAGCAGGACCGCATGGATGCCCAAGGCCAATTTCAGCGACTTATCCTCCTTCTCCGTCCCACGGACGGTGGCAAAGGAGATTTGCGTGCGGTCCAAGACGGTGCGCGCGTAGGTGAGCGCAGCCTCCGCGTCACCGAATCTCATCAGGCCAGCGCGCTCCTCGACCGGGCGGTTGATCCCGATTCGCTTGGTCTTGAAAAGCTGGGCCGGCACGAAATCGATCGCCAGTCCGCTCTGGAAATGCCCCCGCTCATCCATCCCACTGAGGGCAGAGCCGATGAGCTGCTTCGCGGTATCGGCGTGGATGATCTGCTTCGGGGCCACGCCGAGCACCGTTGCCGCAGGGCTCTCGGGCGTCGCAAAGAACTGGCTGCGCTCTCGCAGTGAGGGGCCGTCGCTCGTGAGCGAGTCCCGCTCAATGTCATTGTCCTGGCTCACCTCCTTCTCCAGCGCCGTTTCTTTCTTCCCCTTCCCCGCACTTGCCTTGGCCACTCCGGGCGTGCTCGGGGCTGCCGCAGGCTTGGCGGCGGGGGCGCTCGCGACGGCCTTCTTCATGGCGGCCACGTCGCTTTGGGTCGTTTTGAGCTGTGCCGCGAGCATGGCGTTCGCCTTCTTGAGCTCCTCGATCTCCGCCTGCTGGCTCGCCAGCGTGGGAGGTGCGGCCTGGAGGGCTGCAGGAAGGAAGAGTAGGGCCGCGATGGAAGCGGCGAGGATTTTCGACGGAGTCGGTTTCATGTCGGTTGGTAGGGTTGGGGATGATTGGGGATTACGGCTTGGGGGGCAGTTGCTCGCCTGCTTCCAGTGCGAAGTCACCGAGGTCGCCGTCGAAGGGCTTTTGATCTTTCCAAGGAAAGGCGGCGAAGAGGAGCCGCGCGCGGCGGGCATGGTGGTCGAGATGATCCCCATCCGGCATCGCTGGCGATCCATCGAACCCAGCCGCAATGGCCGCCTTGTCCTGAGTGGGAAATTGCTTCGCATCGGTGCCGACATAATGAAGAAGGAACTGCCGGATCACCTTATCCTCCGCGTCGCTCCCGACGGCTGTGGCGGCGGCATCGAGCCCTTTCAGCCCGCCGGGGCCGGTGCTGTTGATGACGCCGCACATTGCCGCGAGCGAGAACTCCAGCTTCCACCCACGCTTCTTCCACTCGGCCAGCGCCGGGTCGAGCGTTTCCGCCCGGAATCGCGCGAGCTGCGCCCCGCGGTAGCGGGGATTACAGAGCACGCGGTCGAGACCGACCCGCAGCCCCGTCTCGGCCACGAGCCCGTGGTCATCGGCCGCGCTGGTGTGCTGGTCCAGCCATGCTTTATGCGCGGCCTGTGGCGCGAAGGCGCCGAACTCCAGCGCCACGGCACCGGGGAACCGCTCCTCAATCAAGGCGAGCAGCGGATGGACCCCGCCGCTCGTGAAGTCCTTGATCCCAAAGGTCAGACCATCCTCCCCCGTGATCGTCGTGAACTCCTTCGAGTGGCCGTGATCCGAGATCACCGTCAGCACGCGCGACGCAAAGGAGCCATTGCCCGTGATCCGCTGCACGATCGCCGCCTGCTTCTTCCGCACTGCGTCATCCGCGAGCTTATAAATAGTGTAACTCTTCGCCCCCGCCGGATCATCGGTGATCTTGGGAGAGCGTTCCGGGGCCGGGAAGGGACCGTCGGCGGACACGGCACAGAAAGGGAGTGCGAGGGTGAGGAGGAGGATCAAGGGGCGTTTCATGGAAGTCGGGAGGTCCCACTGTTGGCTTAGGCATACTCGAGAGTAAGGGGGATCGTCGGGATGCCATCGGCGCGCAGTCCCAGCATGAGGCCGTCGAACTCCTCGAAGTCCTGTAGTTCGCGCAGGGCGATACAGCCGGCGCTCCCATCGTCTCCATTGTCAAAGTGGACGCGAAAGGCGCTCCTGGACACCTTGCTGACGGGGTCCGTCACGGCTTCGGGAAGGATGCGGTGGGAATACGGGACGACGGAGCCGTGGTAGCCGACGGTCTCGATGTGGTTGCCGAGCCCTGTGTCCGGGTTCGGCGGGACCGGGCCGCGCCCTTTGTTCCAGAGATCGTCAGCGGATTGCCAGGGGTTGCGCCCGCTGGTCGCGACCCATTCGTAGTGCTGGCCGTCCTTTGGCCCATCGAGGATCAGCACTCCATGCAGGAGATGATTGCTGTGCTGGAGGTGCATGCGGAAGCTGGCCGACCACCCTTGAGCGACCTCCTTCAGCGCGTTCAAATGGGGCGCGTCGGCGGAGATGACGCGTTCCGCAGCCGGGGCGGCGACACCGATGTCGGGATGATTGAGGCTGTGCTTCCAGTTTTCGGTGAGCTGCTCTTCGCTACCGATGAAGTAATCCCGCTCGCAGACGCCACCCACACCCGCCGCGGTGTGAGGCTGCCCACCCACACCGTCGCCGGTGTACTGCCAGAGCGTCCAGGAGAGCCACGTCGCGGGCCAGGTGGGGAGTGCGCCGTTGGCGGTGTATTGCGCCAGCCAAAGGGGGCATTGACCCAGCACGGCATCGTGATGTCCCCCCAGGAGCTCCTTTAAATATGAGCCGCCGTACAGCAGCGGATACGCCCCGGTGGCATGAGCGACCACTTGGACGAACTCCCGCGCCTGCTCCAGCGTCATGCTCGGCCCCATCGGGTTGCCATTTCCGTCCTCATTCCTCTCAAAATCCAGCGCCAGTAGGTCACCCGCGCGGGGCTGGGTCCGGCTAAGGAATCGCTGGGCTTGAGCCGCACCGGTCTGCACTCCGGTGCCGAAGTGGTACGACCCCCACAGAATTCCCGCGGCGTCGGCTTCGATCCGGCGCTCGTCGTGCGTTTCGTCATGTCCCGTCATACCATGGGTGGATTTGTGGATGACTCCGATGACTCCCCCCTGCCGGACTCGAACGAAGTCCACTGGGGAGTTGTGATGAGAAAGGTCGATAACGATGTTGAGAAAGGACTGAGGCATAGATTTTTGTGTTGGGTTTGATGTGGTGAAGTCTGCGCTGAAGAAGAAAAAGTGGCTGGGCGGCGATCAGTCTCCCGTGGAGCACGAGTCGCTGGCGGGACGGACAGGAGCGAATGACTGGGCGGGTCTTTGGCTCGGACTGGGTGGGAGGTTGGTGATGCCTGGGCGGATATTTGGGCTGGACTGGGTGGCTTTGTGGGTGTTTGCCCGCGTCGGCTTTTTTCCTCTCGATGGAGAAGCGGGCGAGTTGTGCAGGACGAGAGAGCGGGTTGTGCAGGACAACGCGTCCGGTTGTCCGGGACTCCTGATTAAGTTGTCCTGCACTCCATGCGGGTGCGTCGCGCACACGCGTCTGCGGAGTCGGCGGCAGAAAGGATGTCGCAGGGGCTCAGGTGGCATTGACCGGGCTTGGCCAGGAGGCGGTGCGGAGGGCGATGCTGCTTTTGCGGCGGTTGCGGACTTCGAGGCGGTAGTTGATGCCGGCGCTGAGGCCGGGCGGGGTGGCGAATTGGAGCTGCTTGTCGGCGTTGTAGAGGTAGTTCGTGACGCGGGTGGCGGGGCCGGTGGGATCGACGAAGAAGACGCCTTCGTCGAGGAGGCTCACCTTGCACTTGAGGCGGTCGCCGATGATCTGGACGACGTCGCTGGGGGCGAGGGCGTTGATGCCGCCGCCGGTCTGGGCGGCGCAGGTGAGGAGGAGGGGGGACTGGTCGCTGGCTTCGATGCGCTCGTATTGCGCCTGGGTCTGGACTTGGGCGCGGAGCTGGGCGTCGGCCCGGAAGCCGATCTCGGCGGTGGCGTCGGCGGGAAGTGGATCGGTGATGGCGGGGACTCGCGCTTTGAGTGAGGTGGTGATGATGCCGAGGCCGTCGATCTGGACCCAGTTGCCGGCGAGGAGTTCGCTCTGGACTTGCACGGCGAGGGCCAGGAGGACGGCTTTCACGTCGGGTGCGCTGAAGGTGGTGGCGCCGCCGATGGCTGCGGCGAGTGCATCGGTGCCGATGGTCGCGCGAGGGCGGACGCGGGCGGCGTAGCTGTTCGGTGTGGTGAGTTTATTGACGTTTAGCTCGTATTGAAGGCTCATGGGAGGGGATTGGGGTTGTGCTTTTATCTAGCGACGGGGACGCCCCGGGCGCGGGGATCGGTGCTGCGGAAGGGAGGAGCAGCACGGCAGCGATGTAAGCAGAGGCGCGGCGGGCGCGGTATCGGGTGGCACTCTTCACTTGATGCGGGAAATGCCTGAGGGGCGAAGCGAGGCGGGTGTCGGGGCGATGCCCGGAGATTGCGCTTGCAATAGGTCGGGGGAATGCCTTACCTCGCCTCCGGTCGGAGGCGCAAAATTATGGGCAATCCAAGGAAAGCAAGCGTGTTGGTCGCGGATGCGGAACCGGTTTCGCGTCGCGGCTTGATCCACTTTATCAATGATGATCCGCGGCTGCTCGTGTGCGGCGAGGCGGGGAGCTCGCGGGAGGCGCGGGCGCTCTGTGAGAAGCTGCAGCCGGAGGTGCTGGTGCTCGATCCGGCGATGGATGCCGGGGATGGGTTTATCTTGCTCAAGGAGCTCCCGCGGTGGTCGGCAGGGACGCGGGCGGTGATGTTCACGGCGGTGGCGGATGCGCTGTCGGTGCAGCGGGCGCTAAAGGCAGGCGCTTTGGGCTACGTGACGCGGAAGGATCCGGCGAGTGCGCTGATCGGGGCGATCGCGGGGGCGTTGCGCGCGGAGCGTCATGTGGGACCGCATGTGGAGATGCTGCTCCTGGAGCGGCTGGCGCTCGGGGGGATCGAGATGGGTGCGGGGGATGAGGCGATGCTCTCGGAGCGGGAGCTGCAGGTTTACCGGTTGATCGGCATTGGGCGGAGTTCGCGCGAGGTCGCGGGTGAGCTGTATCTGAGCGTGAAGACCGTGGAGACGCATCGGCAGCGCATCAAGGACAAGCTGCATCTGCCCAATGGGGCGGAGCTGCAGCGGCGGGCGGTGCTGTTCGCGGGGACGGAGTTGGGCCGCTGAGGCCACTTGGAAAAGCAGCAGGACTCCAGGACGAGGGATGCGCTGGCTCGTTGCCGGGAAGGGCAGGAGGGCGATAAGTGACTGTGTAATAAGTCTCCTGCCGCGGAATGAGGGAGGCAATTGGTCCGCGAAAATGCGCGAAACCACGCGAAAGGAATCCGTGTTTCGCGT
>JAYVPW010000071.1:0-28993 GCA_043777315.1 Spartobacteria bacterium
CGATTGGCTGGCCTCCAAAATCTACCTCGACATGAACCCTTCCATCCCGCCCTCCGTCTGACCCACACTCAATTTACAGAAAATCATTTGCGCCGCCACCAAAACATCCCAACCCACTAACCAAAAAACACACCAAACCCCTGTCCTCGTTTTCGAAGAAAGATCAGTTCACCGCCTTCATCCACATCGCCCTGATCTTCGATGTCTTGGTTTACCTTAACACGCCTTAGATGAAGAAGGCAATGTCGTCTGGTCGATGATCACTTCCAGCAGCCGCACATCCACACCGGTGTCCGTGCGGGACGCGGCGGCCTGGAGGGCGGCGGTTGTGCTGAGTTTCATCCTGGTACGCGGATTTGAATCAAGACGGGTGATATGCGGGAGGTAAGGTCTGCGCACAATCAGGCAACCTGTCTCCGTCTCTTTCCGATGAAAATCACCCGTATCCTCGCCTATCGCGTCGAACTCCCGCTCGTCGAAACCACCTACAAGTGGAGCGGTGGCAAATCCGTGACTGTGTTCGACAGCACCATCGTGCGCGTCGAGACGGACGCGGGGATCATCGGCCACGGGGAAGTCTGTCCGCTCGGGCCATTCTACCTGCCCGCGTATGCCGATGGCGTGCGTGCCGGCTTGCGCGAACTCGGCCCGCATCTCATCGGTGACGACCCGCGTGAGTTGATGAAGCTGAATCGCAAGATGGACGCCGCGCTCAAAGGCCACCCTTATGTGAAGAGCGGCGTGGACATCGCGTGTTGGGACATCCTTGGCCAAGCCTGCAACATGCCCGTGTGCGAGTTGCTCGGCGGGCGCTACGGTGGGGATGTCACGCTTTACCGCGCTATCTCGCAGGAGTCGCCGGAGGAGATGGCGGCGAAGGTCGCGGGTTATCGCGCGGAAGGTTATCGGCGCTTTCAACTCAAGGTCGGCGGCGATCCTGATACCGACATCGCGCGCATTTTCGCCGTCGCCGCGGAGCTCCAACCCGGTGACCGGCTGGTGGCCGATGCGAACACCGGCTGGGTGCAACATGAAGCCGTGCGCATCGCGAAAGCCGTGCGCGATGTGGATGTGTATATCGAGCAGCCGTGCCTGACTTATGAAGAGTGTCTCGCGGTGCGGCGTCAGTGCCCGCATCCCTTTGTGCTGGATGAAAACATCGACGACCTCGGCATACTGCTGCGCGCAAAAGCGGACCTCGCGATGGACGTGGTGAATTTGAAGATCAGCAAGCTCGGCGGCCTCACCAAGATCAAGCAAGCCCGCGACCTTTGCGTGAGCATGGGCATCGGGATGACGCTCGAAGACTCGTGGGGTGGCGACATCGCCACCGCCGCCATCGCGCACCTCGCGCACAGCACGCCCACGGAATTTCTTTTCTCCAGCACCGACTTCAACAGCTACGTCACCGTCAGCACCGCCGACGGTGCCCCGCACCGCGTCAACGGCCGCATGGCCGCATCGAAACAACCGGGCCTCGGCATCGAGCCGAAGATGGACGTGCTCGGAAAACCTGTTGTCGTCGTTGGCTAAAAACCGCGGACGCCAAGAAGCCTGCCTCTTCATCACCCATGCGACACGAACCCATTCCTGCCTCGCTCTTCGTCCAGAATCGGGAGGCACTTGGACAGAAGATGCTTCCCGCATCGCTCGCGATTCTGAACGCGAACGACATTCCGCCGACCAATGCGGACGGCAGCACCATTCCTGTGCCGAACGCGGACCTGTTCTATCTCAGCGGCATCGAGCAGGAGGAAAGCATTCTCGTGCTGGCGCCGGATGCGCAGGACCCGAAGACGCGCGAGATGCTGTTTCTGCGCGAGCCGAGCGAGCACTTGAAAATCTGGGAAGGACACAAACACTCGAAGGATGAGGCGCGGGGCATCTCCGGCATCCGCGAGATCAAGTGGCTGACGGAGTTTCCCACGATCCTGCACAAGCTGATGTGCGAGCTGGAGCACGTCTATGTGAACACCAACGAGCACAACCGCGCCGTCATCCAGGTGGAGACGCGCGAGGCGCGGTTCGTGGCGGATTTGCGGCACACGTATCCCGCGCATGATTTCCGGCGGCTGGCGCGCTTGATGCACGAACTGCGCGTGGTGAAGTCCGAGACGGAATTGGCACTCATCCGGCGGGCTTGTGGGATCACACGCGGCAGCTTTCTCCGCGTGCTGAAAATGGTGCGTCCGGGCGTGATGGAATTCGAGGTGGAGGCGGAGTTTTCGCATGAGTTCATCCGCAATCGCGCCCGCTTTGCCTACAATCCCATCATCGCCAGCGGCGCGAACGCCTGCACGCTGCACTACAATGAAAACGACCAGCCGTGCCGCGATGGCGAGCTGTTGCTCCTCGACGTGGCGGCGAGCTACGGGAACTACCAGTCCGACCTTACGCGCACGATTCCGGTGAACGGGCGGTTCACCAAACGTCAGCGTCAGGTGTATGACGCCGTGCTGAGGGCGTTGCGCGCGGTGACGAAGGCGGCGGTGCCGGGCAAGCTGCGCATCGACTGGCAGCAGGAGTCCGAGGACATCGTGCAGGAGGAACTGCTGCGCCTCGGCCTTCTGAAGCCGCGCGACATCAAGCGACAGGACCCGGACAACCCGGCGGTGAAGAAATATTTCATGCACGGCATCGGCCATCCCATGGGGCTCGACGTGCATGACGTGGGCTTGGTGACACAGCCGCTCGCTCCGGGCTGGGTGCTCACCGTGGAGCCGGGGATCTACATTCCCGAAGAAGGCTTCGCCGTGCGGCTCGAAAACGACGTGCTCGTCACCGGAAAGGAACCCGTGGACCTGATGGCCGACATTCCCATCGAGGCCGAGGAAATCGAGGAACTGATGAACCAACGCGGGAAGCGGCGGCCGGCCGCCGTTCGGAGAAAATCACGCCGATGAAACGGATCGCAACCATCTTCGATCAACGGATGCTGAATGGCGCTGGAAAGCCGCGACCGCCACTCATGCCTCCCGCTCCCAATCTCCGCACTGAAAGCAACTGAACACTGAAATCGACTTCTAACATGAACCCACACTGGACCGGCGTCTTCCCTGCCTGCACGACTCAACTCAAACCCGACCAATCGCTCGACCTGCCCGCCACCGCGCGGCATCTCGAAGCGCTCATCGAAAGCGGGGTCAGCGGCCTCGTGATGTGCGGCTCGCTCGGCGAGAACCAGACCCTCGAGCCCGACGAGAAGCGCGCCGTGGTCAGTTGCGCCGTCGAGACCGCGCGCGGGCGCGTGCCGGTGCTCAGCGGCGTGGCCGAATCGAGCACCGCCGCCGCGATCCGATACGTGCGCGACGTGGAGAAGCTCGGCGCGAGCGGCGTGATGCTCATGCCGCCGATGAGTTTCAAAGGCGATCCGCGTGAGACGCTCGCGTATTTCCGCGCGGTCGCGAAGGGCGGCGGTTTGCCAGTGAT
Organism: Spartobacteria bacterium; assembly: GCA_043777315.1. GTDB lineage: Bacteria > Verrucomicrobiota > Verrucomicrobiia > Chthoniobacterales > Chthoniobacteraceae > CAIURC01. Next base: position 3,430 of record JAYVPW010000071.1, read on the forward strand.
GATTTACAACAACCCGCTCAGCTACGGGAACGACATCACACCAGCGATGCTCGCGGAGTTGGCGGACGAGCCGGCGTTTGTCGCACTGAAGGAAAGCTCCGGCGATCCGCGGCGCATCACGGAAATCCACAACGCCATCGGCGGGCGTTACGCGATCTTCACCGGCGTGGACGACCTCATCCTGGAGTCGAGCATCCTCGGCATCGACGGCTGGGTCGCGGGCACGGGCATCGCCTTCCCGCGCGAGAACCAACGCCTGTGGGAACTCACGCGCGCGGGCCAATGGGATGAGGCGCGCAAATTTTACCGCTGGTTCCAGCCGCTGATGAAACTCGATACGCACCCGCACTTCGTGCAATACATCAAGCTCTGCGCGCAGGAGACCGGCCTCGGCGTGGAATGGGTGCGCGCGCCGCGTCAGTTGATCGAAGGCGAGGAGCGCGAGCGCGTGCTGAAGATCATCCGCGACGCCATCGCTGCCGCGCCGAAAGAATCCAAGCGCCAGTGATCCGAGTCCAGGTCATCGATTCCCACACCGGGGGCGAACCGACGCGCGTGGTGATCGGCGGCGGGCCGGATCTCGGCGGTGGCAGCATGGCGGACAAGCTGAAGGTCTTTCGCGAAAGGCACGACGACTTCCGCCGCGCGGTGATCACCGAGCCGCGCGGCAGTGATGTTCTCGTCGGCGCCCTGCTCGTGGAGCCGAGCGACGTGTCGTGCGTCACCGGCGTCATCTATTTCGACAATGTCACCTGCCTCGGTATGTGCGGCCACGGCACGATCGGGCTCGTCGTGACGCTCGCGCATCTCGGCCGCCTCGCGCCGGGCGAGCATCGCATCGAGACGGCCGTGGGCGTGGTGACGGCGAAATTGCACGACGACGGCTCCGTCTCGCTGACGAACATCCCCGCCTATCGCAAGGCGAAGGCCGCGATGATCGAGGTGCCGGGCGTGGGGAAAATTTCCGGCGACGTGGCGTGGGGCGGCAATTGGTTCTACCTCATCGAGGAGCACGGGGAGGCGCTCGGACTTCCCAACGTCGAGCGGCTCACCGAGGTCGCGTGGCGCATCCGCCAGGCCGTGAATGCGCAGGGATTTCCCGAGGTGGATCACATCGTCCTGCTCGGGCCGCCGCGCGCGCGCGATGCCCACTCGCAGAATTTCGTGCTCTGTCCGGGCAAGGCTTACGATCGCTCGCCGTGTGGCACTGGCACGAGCGCGCGGCTCGCCTGCCTCGCCGCCGATGGCCGGCTCGCGGAGGGCGAGAACTTCATCCAGGAAAGTGTCATCGGTAGTCGTTTCATCGGGCGCTATCACTGGCTGGATCGGGCGGCGGGGAAGATCATTCCGCACATCACCGGAACCGCGCACATCACCGCGGAGACCACGCTCCTGCTCGACGAGCGCGATCCGTTCTGCTGGGGGATTCCTGGCGAAAGCGTGAGCGCAAGAGTTGTAGCCACGCCGCTGTGAGGCGTTGCCTCTCCTCGATTAAGTTCACCGCGTTTCTAAGCCCAAAGATTGCGGTCGAGCGTTCTGTATTGGATCGCCTCGGCGACATGCTCGGGTCGAATCGATTCCTGGCCGTCGAGGTCTGCGATCGTGCGCGCGACTTTCAGGATGCGATCGTAAGCGCGGGCGCTCAAGTTCAGTTCAGTCATCGCCATTTGAATGAGTCCTGCCGCGGCTTCGCCGAGCGCGCAGTGGGCCTTGATCATCTTCGCCGTCATCCGCGAATTGCAGCGCGTTTTGGTCTTCGCGAAACGCGAGGCTTGAACGGTCCGGGCAGCCATCACCCGCTCGCGTATCGCGGTGGAAGATTCACCGGGCTCGGCGCTGGAGAGCTCGCGGAACTGCACCGCCGGCACTTCCAGGTGAATATCGATGCGATCGAGCAGCGGCCCGGAAATGCGCTGGCGATAACGTTCGACCTGCTGCGGACTGCAACGGCACTCGCGTTTCGGATCGCCAAAATAGCCGCACGGACAAGGATTGAGAGCGCCGACGAGGATAAAGTCGGCCGGGAAAGTCATCGTGCCCGCCGAGCGGGAAACCGTGACCCGGTTGTCTTCGAGGGGCTGTCTCAAGACCTCCAAAGTCGAGCGTCGAAACTCCGGCAGCTCGTCGAGAAAAAGGACGCCGTTGTGCGCCACGGAAATCTCGCCGGGGCTCGGAGTCGCGCCGCCGCCGATCAGTCCGACATCGGAGATCGTGTGATGCGGCGCGCGGAATGGCCGCACGGCGACGAACGCATTTTCGGCGGTGAGCAGGCCGCAGATGGAGTGAATTTTCGTGCTCTCGATCGCCTCCTCCAACGTCATCGGCGGCATGACGGTCGGGATGCGTTTGGCGATCATCGACTTGCCGGAACCGGGCGGGCCGAGCATCAAAAGGTTGTGACCGCCGGCGACGGCGACTTCGATCGCGCGCTTCACATGGTGCTGGCCGCGCACGTCGGCGAAATCGACTTCGTAGTTTTGGTGCCGGGCAAAGAACTCCGACAAATCCTCGCGCGTCGGCTTCAACGCTTGTTTCCCGAGCAAGAACTCAAAGGTCTCGCGTAGATTGCGCACGCCAAAAACGTCGATCCCCTCGACCATTGCAGCCTCCCGCGCGTTGGCTTCCGGCACGACGACGGCGGTCTTGCCGCGCCGCCGGGCTTCGAGCGCGATGGGCAGCACGCCTTTCACCGGCCGCACCTGACCGGTCAGCGCCAACTCGCCGACGAAGCAGTATTTATCGGCATTCGGCAGCTCCACCTCTTCGCTCACCGCGATCATTCCGAGCGCGATCGGGAGGTCGAAACTCGGCCCCTCCTTCTTCACATCGGCCGGCGCGAGATTGATCGTCGTCCGCCCTTTCGCCCAGCGGTAGCCGCTATTCTGAATCGCAGTCGTCACGCGGTCCTTGCTCTCTTTCACCGCCACATCTGGCAGCCCGACGACCACGATCACCGGACTTCCGCCGCTCGCATTCACCTCGATTTCCACCTCATAGGCATCCACGCCATACACCGCGGCGGAATAGATTTTGGCCAGCACGCGGCGGAGCGTCGCAGACGCTCTCGAAAATGAAAGTTTCCGATTCGCTGTCGTGCGTCCATCGGCTCAGCGCCTCCTGCACGTCGATCTCCGACGTGGATAAATCCTCGCCCAAATTCGCCCGCAGCATTTCGTCCCACCGCGCCTCGTCGGCAAACTCCTCTCCTTTTCCAAAGCCGAACTCGGTGCCGCCGCCGGGCCGCTGGAAAGCGTCGCGCTCGCCGACATCGTCGCCGAAGCGGTGCGCCGCGAAGCCACCGACAAGGCCACTTTGGACATTCGCCTCCCCGCCGAGATCCGCGTCACCGCCGCGCCCGCACTGCCGACGGGGCTGACACTTTTAGACGAAGAGCCGCAGGCGGGTTTCCGTGGCTTGAGCCTGGGCGTCGCCGTTTGTGTCGATGAAGAGAGAGGCGGTGGTGGAGAAGGTCTTTGTCGCCGGGAGCTTGCCGATTTGGACGCTGGTCAGAATGAGTGACTCGATCGCGAAATCGTGCGCGCCGAGGGTGGAAGAGCGAATCGGCTGGCTCACTCCGGCGGCGACGGTGCTCGAGCCCAGGGTGATCGCGCCAATCTTGCCGACTTTGAGCAATGGGATCGTCGCAGCGGCGAGGTCGTCGGTGCCGCCCCATTTGAAGTCCGCACCGGGATCGATGCCGGCAGCGATCGTGCTGGCGGTGAAGGCGCCCGCGACCTTCACGGACAAGATCGACGCGTGCCGATGGTAGCTGTCGCCGACGGTGCCGAGGATGCGGTCGGAGCCGGCGGAAGCGCCTGCGATGAAGAGCGCGTTTTGCACACCGCCGCCGATGATGACCGCGCCCAGGTTTCCTTTCGCCGCGATGATCGTCGGGGCTCCGGCGACACCGGTGACCGAGCCGCCGATCGTGATCGCGCCGAGGCTCGCTTTCGGGATGTCCTTTGCCAGTGCGATCGCGGTGTTTTGGCCCGCGAGGACGGTGCTGTTCACGAGCGAGCCAAAGGTCGTGTTGGACTTCGAACTCACGGCCAGGCTGGTGATCGCGCCGCCTGCCCAGACGCGCAGGTCGGTCGCTTGCGTGGCGGTCGCGTCGCCGCCGATGACGATCTTTCCGATCGTCGTGCCGGCGGTGAGATTCACGTTGCTCAGCGCGTAGGTGTTCGAGGCGGTGGCCTTGCCTTTCGCGGCGGTGATCGTCACGCCGGTGATGGAAGTGCCCGCGCTGAATGCGATGCGCGAGGTGCCTTGGGTCGAGATCGCTTCGTTCGTCGTTCCGCCGCCTTGCGCGGAAATGATCACGCTGCCAATCGCGCCGCCGCTGATGGTCCGCGTCGCACTTCCCGTGGAAGTCAGCCCCGCCGTGGTGCTCTGCGTGGCGTTCGGCGTCGCGTTGGAAGCGGTGGCGGCCGCGGTAAATCCGGCGATGTCGCCGGTGATCGAGAAGCCTGTGTTGCGGACGCCCGTGAGGTGCGTGATCGCGGCGGCCGAGCTGGCGGTCGCGGTGATTTTCCCGAGCTTCCCGGCGCTGGTGAAAGTGCTCGCATCGATGCCGGTGCCGAGGTCGAGCGCGAGGCCATCGACGGTGGCAGTGACGTCGCCGATGCCGCCCGCGCCGGTCGCGGTGAAGGTCGAATTGCGGATCGCCGTCGCGCCGGTCATCCCGGCGATGCCTTTGATCGTCGAGCTGATCGAGCCGATTTGGCCGGCGCGGACGGTGACGCCGCTGAGGCCGTAAATGGTCGCCGACGTTTGCTTCGCGAGCTTCACGACGAGGCCTTTCGCGAAGCCCGCGGTGACGGAGACATTCCTCATGCCGCCCGCCGTCGCGGTCAGGATGCCGACTTTGCTGCCGTTGAATGTCCCGCCGTCGAAATTGCCCGCGGTGACTGCGCCGACTTCGACGCCGTTCAGATACGCGCCGCTGGTGATCGCGCCCTTCACGGTGAGCGAGGTGAGCGACTGCTCGACGAAGATGCGGCCGTTGAAATTCCCGGCGACATTCACCGCGCCGACGCTCGCGAGCGTGCCGCCTTGCACGTAGTCGTTCGCGTAAATCGAGGCGCCGAAATCGCCAGCGACCGTGACGGTGCCGATGCTCAGCCGCGCGGAAATGTAGCCGTTCGTCCACGAGCCGATCTTCATTTTCCCGATGCCGCCGGTGGAGCTGATCGACGCATTATTGCCGACGTCGCCGAGCGTGATCGTCGGCTTCAGGCCTGCGAGATCCTTCGCGTCGTCGAGCATCCCTGCGGTGAAGTCGGTGCCGAAACGGATGTCCGCGTTGGCCGCGACATCATCGAGCGTCAGCGTGCCGATGCCGCCGGAAACGAACAGTGCGGACGTGCCGCCGATGGTCCCGTCGCCGAGCGTGATGCCTTTCGCGAGCTCGACTTTCCCGAGGCTCTGCTCGACGCCGGTCGTGAGGATGTGACCGATCGTGCTCTTCAAATCGCCGGGGCTGATTTTTGCGAAAACGAGCTTCAATCCGCTCGCGCTCGTCGTGTTCGCGAGCAGCACGGTGTCGATGTCGGACGCGCCATTCGTGCCGGAGAAAAGCACGCGCCCGCTGCCGCTGCCGGCGAGGGTGAGGACGAGTTTGTCGCCGTTGCTGTCGGTGAAAGCGAGCGGGTGCGTCTTGTCGAAAGTGACCGCCTGTGCGACCTGAATCGTGAGCGTTTGCGAGCTCGTCGATGACGCGTCGGAAACCGAATACGTGAATGCTCCGCTCGAGGCGACCGACCCGGCAGCCGGCGTGAACACTAGCTGCGCGAGCTGATCGGAGGTGATCACGCTCTGCGTGGTGAGCGTCGCGCCGTTGAGTTTCACCACGCCGACGGTCGGCAATGGGACGGCCGTGATCGCCACGGTCAGCGCGTCGTTGTCGTAGTCGTACGGCGCGAAAATCCCGAGCGTCGTGTCTCCGGTGTCGGGGACGCGCAGCGTCTTGTCGGCCTGCACGTACGGCGGGTTGTTGATGTGCTGCGTGATCGTGAAGGTGATCGTCGTCGTCGCTTCCGCGCCGAGCGAATCGACCGCCTTGAAACTGACCGCGCCCGCCGCGCCGAAGCCGCCGTTCGCCGTCGTGTTGAAGTAAAGCTGCGAGACCTGCAGCGGCGTCAAAGTCGCGCCGACCGCGAGCGGGGCTCCGTTGAAGGTGACGCGGATGTCGCCTTTCGTGCCGTCGGGAATTTGCGTGACGGTGATCGTGAACGGATCGCTGTCGGGATCGTTCGGCTGGAAGAGATTCAGCGATCCGCCTCCGCTGTTTTGCTCGAAGGTGCGACCGAAGCTCCCCGGCACGATCGGCGCGCGGTTGTAGCGCGTGACGTCGAACGTGATCGTCTGTGAGACGCTTTGGTTGTTCGCGTCGGTCACCGTGTATTTGAAATCACCGCCCGCGCCGAGGTAGCCGGCGTCCGGCTGCGCAGTGAGGTTGTAAAATTCGTAAGAATAAAGGGTCGAGCTTGTCGTGACGATCGAGCCGCCGAAGCCGTTGCGAATCTTCACGTGCGCGGGCACTTGATCGATGACGATCGTCAACGCCCCGCCGCCGCTCCGCTCGGGGTCGCTGATGCCGAGGTAGGATTCACTCGCGTCTTTCGAGAGCGAAATCGCGCGGTTCGCATCGATGACGATGGTGCCCGCCGGCGGATAGACGCGCAGCGTCGCAGTCGCGTTCGCCCAGTCGGTCGCGGTCGATTGGAAAGTCTCGGTCTGCCGGAACTGCGCGCCAGCCGGGACTTGCACGGTCACGGTCTGTTCGACGTTCCAATTTTCCGGCGTGAATGTGAGCGTCGCGCCGCCGGTCAGCGTGATCCCGGCGGTGCCGTAAATGCGCGCGGTGTTCACGGTCACATTGCCCGCCGGTTGGCCCGCGAGGCTGATGCCGTAAGTCGCGGTCGAACCCTTCGTCACATCGAGCGACGAGTAGCCGACCGAGGTCTGAATGCTGCGATCGTTGTCGGCTTCCGTCGCGGTGAAGCCCGCGCTGGTCCAGCCGGTGGCGGTCGCCACGAAGGTCGCGGTGCTGTCGATCGCGTCGATGTCGTTCGCCGCGGTGATCGCGACTTGCTGGAATGTGTCCCAATTCTGCGGTGTGAAGACGAGCGTCGCATTGCCAAAGACGGCGAGGTCCGTGTCGCCGCCGGTGCGGCGCACCGTGACGATCACTTCGCTGCTCGGCTGCGCGGCGAGGCGCACGCCGACGGACTGAGTGCTGTATCCCTGCTCGCTCACGCTGAGCGTGTTCGCGGAGAGCTGCAGGATGCGGTCGTCGTCGGCTTCGCTTGCGGTGAGCGTGTCGGTCGTCCAGCCGGTCGCCGACGCGGTGATCGTCGCGGTGCCGTTGTCGGCGTCGATGTCGTTCGCGGCGGCGACGGTGACGTTTTGGAAGACGTTCCAATTAGCGGTCGTGAACGTGAACTGCGTCGTGCCGGTAATGCTGAGATTGCTGTCGCCGCTGAGCGCTACGGTGACCGTCGTATTTCCCGCAGGCAACTCGCGCAGCCGCACGCCGAATTGGGCGGTGCCGTTTTCATTCACGTTCAGCGCGGTCGTGGAAACTTCGACACCGTGGCGATTGACGGTGAAGGTCTTTTGATACTGCGCGAGCAGGTTGCCAGCGGTGTCGTGGATCGTGCTGCCCGCGATGGTCAGCCGATAGACGCCGACCGGCAGGATGCCCGCATCGGCCACCAGCGTGACGGTGTCGGAGCCGGGCGTGTGCTGCGGCGTGAGCGGGAAGACTTCGTCGGTGCCGTTGAATGTTCCGTTGGCGTCGGAGTCGCGGACGAGCGCGTAATTCAGCCCCGAGCGCGCGTCGATGTTATCGACGATCTCGCTGAACTTGACCGTGATCCGGTCGAACGGCACGCCGTGGAAACCGCCGCTGGCGATCGCCGACGGCACGGTGCTCGTGACCGTTGGCACAGTCGCGTCGTTGCTCGAGCCCGCGAATTCATGCGCGCCGATGTCGGTGACCGAAGCGCCCGGCGTGAGCGCGAAGAGCGTGCGCGTGCCGGTCGCGATCGAGGCGGCGCCGTTGTTCGCGGCGAGCTTGAGCAGGCCGTTGCCATTCGAGATGCCGATCGTCGGCGTGAGCCCAGTGAGGCCGTCGCCGTAGTTGAAACGGATGTCGCCGCTCGCGAAGAGCGTGACGGAGAAATTGAGTTCCTGCGTTGTCGAGTTCGGCAACACGCGGGACATTTCCCAGCGGATCGTGTGCTGGCCGGTGACGGACGAATCCTCGAACGCCTTCCGCGAGGAGAAGCCCGTGGAAAGATCGTCCCACAACGGCGCGATGCGGCTGAACTGCGCAAGCTCCGCCGAAGTGTTCGTCGTGTCATCGAAGCCCTCGGTTCCGGCGAAGCTGATGAAGCCGTTCAGCGAGACGGCAACGCCGCCAAAGCTTTGGCCGAAGAACGGGAAGGAGAAGTTCAGCGAGCTGCTCGCGGAAAGCGGCTGATTTGAGTAGCTGTAGAAGTTGAGCTGCGTGCCGGTCTTCGTGAACGCGCTGTTCGCCGGCGTGCTCGTGACGTAATCCGCGGATCCAGTATTGACCGCGCCCGGATCGTCGCGGCGCGTGATCCCTTCGCGGTCGGTTCCGGTTCCGAGGAGCGCGTCGCCGCGGTCGATCGCGGGCGAGTTCTTGCCGAGGTGGAAGTTGTCGTCGAACCCACCATCGACGGGGTTTCCGCTGATGATCGTGTAGCCGAGCACGTTGTCCGCGCCGTCGGCGTCGATGAATTTCGGATCGCCGAAAAAGCTGTGCGCATCCTGGCTCGTCGCCGTCCGCCAATCCGCGAGCGTGTCGCGATTGGCGTTGCCGCTGTAGCCGATCCGCGCATTCACCGCGGTGGAGAGATTGAAGACGTTGTAATCGCTGATCACCGCCGAGCCGGTGCCGAGGTTGATCGCGTAGCCGGCATCGACCCAGAGGATGTTGTTGCGCAGCGTCGCGCTGCCGCTGGTGTTCGTCCCGAACGTCCGCACCGCATCGCCGACGACCTGCCTGATCGTGTTGTTCGTCAGCGTCGCGCTGCCATTCGGAATGACCACGCCGTGATTGCTGTTCGCGTAGATGACGTTGTTCGTCAGCGCCCCGCTTTGCGCCTGCACACCGATCGAATTGGAATAGATCTGGTTGCCGACGAGCGTGCCGCCGTTGAGATCGATGCCGACTGTGGTGTTGGCGAAAACGCGGTTGTTCGCGACGACGGCATTCGCGGTGTAGTAGCCCCCGGTGACTTTGATGCCGGTGGTGTTTTGCGTGACGACGTTATCGCGCGCCTCTCCGCTCGAGAGTGAGATGCCGATGCCATCGCTCGCCAGTTGGTCGTGAACGTTGTTCCCGCGAATCGAGACGAAGGTGTCCGAGTAAATGCCGAACTTCGCGTTGTTGAAGACGGTGTTGCCCGAGATCGTCACGCCATCCGCGACACTCGGCACATAGCCACTCACGCTGATGCCGCGGTCGGCATTCCCCGAGACTGTGTTGCCGATGATGCGCCCGCGCAGCATGTCGCCGGTGTTGTTGCCGGCGAAGCTCACGCCGTATTTCGCGTGGTCGCGGATGGTGCTGTTTTCGATCGTCGCATCCGCTGCGCGGACGAGCACGCCGATGTCTTGGTTGTCCGTCGCCGCGCCGCCCGGCACGCCGTAAATGGTCGCGTTGCGGATCGTCGCGCCGGTCGCGCCAGAGTCGATGATCACGCCGTTGCGATAATTGCCGAAGATCGCGCTGTTTTTCACGAGCAAGCCAGTGCTGCCGCTGCCGGCGTAAAGTCCCGTATGCGCGCCGGTGACCGAGACCCTGCCGATCGTCACGTTCGTTCCGCCCGCGATTTCAAATCCGCGCGCCGTCGAGACGTCCGTATTGCCGCGGCTGAAAAGCGCGACGCCGCTGGTCGGCCCGACGATTTCCACACCGCTGTCGTCCGCGCCGATCGTCACATTGCGCAGCAGCGCATAAGTGCCCGCATCGACGAAAATCTTGTCGCCCGCGCCGAGGTCGTAGGCCTCGAGGAGCGCGGCGAGCGTGCGCATCGGGTGCGCGGCGTCCTTGCCGCTGTTCGCGTCGAGGCCGATCGCCGTCGTGTAAAGGTCGCCCGTCAGTGCGCCGTCGTTGAGGTAGAAATTCGCGCCGTTGTTGACGATCGCGAACGGCATCGAAGTCGTGTCGGTGAACGCGGCGTTGTTCGCCGTCACGCGGATGAGGACGTTCTGCCCGTCGAGCGCGGCGGGCGGCGTCCACAGGAGTGAGCCGTTGCCCTCCGCATCGAGCGTGATGTTCGCCGCGATGCTCGTCCACGAGCTGCCGCTGTTGTTCGAGAATTCGGCGTTGACCGTCGGGTTTGCGCTGCCGAGCGGGTTGTCGCGCGTGATTTCCAAACCAGCGAGAACCGCACTGAATTGGGTCTTGTTGACCAGCGAGAGGTCGAAGCCGTTGCCGCCGTTGACGACGATGTTGAATGTCTCCGCGAGCGCCTTCTGTCCGCCACCCGCGCGCGCGAAAATGTCGAAATCCTCCTCGATCGTCTGGCCGTTGCCGACGATGTCGAACACGCGCGTTCCTTCGTGGTACAAACTCGTGCCCTGCTCCGGCTCGACGAAATGCAGCCGCAGCGAATAGGAGCCATTCGGCAGGTCGAGGTGATAGGAGAGCGCGTTGCCCACGCCGTAAGTGCTCGACGCATACGACTGATAGACGCCCTGCGGCGCCGGGTTCACGACGCCGCTCGTATTGACCGTCACGAGTTGGCTGGCGTTGTAGTCGTAGATGGTGCCGGGGTAGCCCGGCGTAGTCTGGAAAGCGTTGTAACCCCACACGCCGACCGCGCCGCCGCCGGCGTTCATCCGCAGGAAAGTCTTGCTTGCGATGAGCCCGCTCGTCGCGAAACGGATCGTCGCCGGCACGCCCGCTTCGAGCTTCGCAAAGCCTCCGGGGCTGAGGATCGCGATCGATTGGTCGTCGCTTGCGGGCGTCTCGAGCGTGTTGCCGTAACGGCCGAGATTGACGCGGTCGCCATTCGGCGTCGGTTCGCCGGAATAGTAGCTCGCCGGGTCGCCAGCATCGACCGTGATCGAATCCGCGGTGACGTGGAAGTTGTCGTCCGCGCCGAAGTCGTTGCCATTGCGGAAGCCGAGCAAGCCGTCGGGGCCGGCCGGATTCACGAAGCCCGGAGCGCCGACGAGGCTGTGCTCGTCCTGCCCGACTTCGTAAAACCACTGCGCCTTCGTCGCGATGTTCACGCCCTGCCACGTCGCGATGCGACCGCCGGTGGCGAGAGAGAAGAGGTTGTAATCGCTGCGGATGTCGCGCTGCGAAAAATTGTCCGCGACGATGGCCACGCCGGTGCCGATGGAGAAGATGTTGTTGCGCAGGTCGAGGTTCGTCGTCGGGACTTCCCGCGTGTAGAGATAGGTGTAAGGGAAGCCTTGGCTGTAGATGTCGAACGCCTCGCCCGAGAGTTTCACGCCGATGCCGCCGGCTTGGTGGATCGTGTTGTTCAGCACCTTCGCGCCGTCCGCTCCCTTTAAGTCGATGCCTGCGACGCTGCTGTCGTAGATGACGTTGTTCGCGATCGTGCCGAAATACGGAGCCGGGTAATTGCCGCTCAGGTAATACGTCGCGAAGACGCCAGTCGCGTTGGAGTAAATCGCGTTTGCGTTCACCGCCGCGTCGTTGATCGCCTGGACGCCGTAGAGCGTGTTGCCGAAGACGCGATTGCCGCGCACTTCGCCGCCGGAGGCAAAGACGCCGACGGTGTTTCCGAAAATCGTGTTGCCGCGCGCGATCACGCCATTCCCGATCACGATGCCCTGCCCATACTGCCCGTCCTGACCGAAGACCGTGTTGTTTTCCACGATCACCCCCGCGGAGCCGAACTGCGAATTGTAGCTGTAAATGCCGCTGCTCGTGTTGTCGTGGACGGTATTCTCGGTGATGAGCACCCGGCCTAAGCTCGCGGTGATGCCGCTGTTATTGAGCGAGACGTCGTTCCCTCGAATGACCGTCTGGCCCGCGACCGTGCCGTAAATCGATGAGCTGATGCCGGTGCTGTAGTTGCGCACCGTGTTGTTTTCCACGAGGGCGAAGCCGCCGTTCACGTCGATGCCGATGCCGGCGGAGTAAGTCGTGGAGCTGTTCGCCGCGACTACTTGATAGATCGTGTTGCCGCGGATCGTGGCATTCAGCCCCGCCGTCTGGATGCCGTAATTCTGGTCGTTGGCGTAGTTCGAGTTGGCGACGTTGTTGTCGTCGGCGCGGCCGAAAAGCGTGTTGCCGGTGATCAGCGCGTTGTCGTTCGTCGGCCCCAATTCGATGCCTGCACCGTCGTTCTCGAAAATGAGGTTGCCCGTGATCTTCACCCCGTCGCTGTCCGATTTGTCCGCGGCGAAGATGCCTTTTTTGGCGCCGGTGATCTTCAACCCGGTGAGCTCGACGTTGTCCGCATTGCGCAGCTCGATCGCGTAAGCGGTGGAAGCACTCGGACCGGCATTACGATTGAGGACAGTTGCGAAATTCGGCGCGCCGACGATGCGGATGCCGGCATCGTCCGCGGTGATCACGATATTTGTCGCGAGCGTGTAAGTGCCCGCATCGACGTAGATCGTGTCACCCGGCTGGAGATCGTAAGCCTCGAGCAGCGCCGAGATGCTCGCCATCGGATGGGAGCGATCGCGTCCGCTGAATTCGTTGCTGCCCGCCGCCGTGGTGTAGATGTCCGCGGCGTCGATGGCGTTGTTGACGAAGAACTCGTTGCCCGCCGCCGCGATGGCGAAGGCGCGATCCGACAAGCCGGTCGGCTGCGCGCCTGTATTCGCCTTGATCCGCAGCAGGGCGTTCGCTCCCGCGAGCGAGGCGTCCGGGGTCCACGCATACGAACCAACGCCGTCCGCGCCGAGTGGCAGATTGCTCGCGATCGGCGACCAGCTCGCGCCGCTGTTCGTCGAGACTTCGAGATTCACCGTCGCATTCGCCGAGCCGCCCGTATTCACGCCTGTGACTTCGAGTCCCGAGAGCAGCGCGTAGTTGTTGGTCCCGATGAGGTTGAGGTCGATGCCTCCGCCATTCGCCGCGGTGACGGTGTAGGTCTTCGCGATCGCCTTCAACCGACCGCCCGCTTCGCTCTGGATGTTGAAGCCCGTCGCGAGCGTCGTGCCGTTCGCGATGATGTCCATCTTCCGCTGCCCTCCCGCATATTGCTCGCCGACTTCCGCGAAGTGCAGCCGCAGCGTGTAAACGCCGTCCGGCACCGGCACGCTGAACTGAATCTGGCCGGTCTCGCCGCTGCTCGAATCGTAACGGCCGCTCCAATAGCTCGCGTAAACCTCCGCCGGCGCAGGATTGGTTACGTTGCTCAAATCGACCGCACCGGTGACCGCGGCTTGATAGGGCGAGCTCGTGAGATAATTCGACTCGCTCCAGCCAGCGATCACGTCGCTGCCCGGGTGCGTGCGCAGCAGACTTTGCGTCAGCGCGAGACCGCTCGAGCGCCAGTCGATCGAAACCGCGCGGCCCGCGATGAGGCGGTCGAGTCCGGCCGGGCCGAGGATCTGCACCGTCTGCGCGGCCGATAGATTCGCGAGCGCGCTGTTGCCGGTGTAGCCGATGTCCGCGCGTCCGCCATTCGGCGCGGGCTCCGCGAGGAAAGGTGAATCGGGGTCCGCTGCGTCGATCGCGACCGACGTGCCGATGAGGCGGAAGTTGTCGTCCGCGCCGCCGTCGAGCGTCGTGTAGCCGAGCACGTTGTCCGCGCCGTCCACGTCGATGAATCCGGGATTCCCGAGAATGCTGTGCCGGTCGAAACCGATCTCGAGCGACCACTGCGTCTGCGTCGTGACGGGCGCGCCGAGCCACTTCGCGATCGCGCCGGGGCCGGTGAAAATATTGTAGTCGCTCGCGAAATTCACCGGGTCTGTCGTCTCCACGAAGATCGCCGTGCCGGCGGCGTCGCCCGTCGAGAGGATGTTATTGCGCAGCGTGACGTTGTTGGAGTAGCCCGCGACTTTCACCGCCGAGCCCGTCGGCTGATGGATCGTGTTGTTGCTCGCAGTCACGCTGCTGCCGAGCTCGAGCCCGGTCGTCGCGTTCGCGTAAATGAGGTTGTTGGCCACCGTGCCGCCGGCCGACTCAATGCCGATCGCATTGGAATAGACGACGTTGCCGGTAATCTGCCCGCCACCGTCGATGCCCGTGCCGGTGTTGTGAAAGACGCGGTTGTTCTCGATGAGCCCGCTCCCCTGGATGCCGGTGACCGAATCGTAAATTGTGTTGCCGCGGACGAGCGTGTTGTAGCCCGCGTAAATGCCGATGCCCTGGCCGGAGATGTTGTGGATCGTGTTCCCCAAGACTCGCACCCGCGCGTATTGGTTACCCGCGGCGGAAATGCCGGTGCCGCCAGTCAGGTTGAAAAGCGTGTTGTTTTCCACGAGCACGCCGGCGCTCACGTTGATGCTGCCGTTGCCATCGCGCACCGTGTTGTTGCGGATGATTGTCCCGTCGAGCGGACTGCCGTAGCTGGCTGACGACGTGGTGATGCCGGCGCCATCGTAGAAGTCATTGCTCTCGGCGATGACGTTCAAGCCGCGGATTTCAAGGCGGCTGCGGCTATGGAAGACATTCGACGAGATGAGCGAGCCCGAACCGCCGACCGTTGCGCCGGTGTATTGCGCGCCATATCCGTTGCTGCCATCGCCGTGAAAGTCGTTGTTCAGCAGCGTCGCACCGTCATTTCCGCTCTGAAGTTCGAGCCCGTTGTAATTCGCGAAAATCTCGCTGTCCCGCAGCGTGAAGCCCGTGCTGCCCTGGTCGCCGTAACTCTGCGCCGCATAAATGCCGGTGTAGCTGCCGGTGATGCCGAGTTGCGTGAGCGTGACGTTGTCCGCGTTCTGCAGCTCGAACGCGTTGGCACCGTAGGTCGAGGGGAGGTTGCGATTGATGATCGTCTTTTTCGTCGGCTGCGCCGCGTCGAGAAATCCGGTGATGGTCACGCCCGAATCCTCGTTCGTGATGATGATGTTTTGCGTCAGGTCGAAGGTGCCCGCATCGACGCGGATGATGTCGTTCGGCCCGAGGTCGTAGGCTTCGAGCACCGCGCGGATGTTCGCCTTCGGCGTCGCGGGCGTGAGCCCGTCGTTGCTGTCGTCGCCAGCCGCCGTCGTCCAGTCGCCCGCGGCAGCCGTGCCGTCGTTGACATAATAGATGGAGATCGCCGGGGTGACTTCAAACACCGCGTCGCTCGTATCGACCTTCCCCGAAACCGTATGCGTCACGCGGATCGAATAATCCGCGCCCGTCGCGAGATTGTCCGGCACGGTCCACAGGAATTGCCCATCGTTCGGCTCGGCAGACGCGAGCGTCTGCACCAGCGTCCCGTTCTTGAGCAACGCGATGGTGACCGTGTTATTCGCCGCAGGCGGATCGGATTGATTGTGCTTCGTGTCGTGCGAGCGCCAGTTGATCGCGAAGGTCTGGTTGCGCGGGAAGACGTCGCCGCCATTCGGGCTCGTCACGAGGACGTATTGCGCGGGGCTGAGTGACGATTGCGTCGTGTTGCCGAAAGCGCCGAGATCCGCATAGCCGCCGTTGTTGACGGGCTCGTTCGCGAAGGGCCGCGTGAAGTCCGCGCGATCGATCCCCGGCGATTGCGCCGCGTCGGTCGTGAGCGTCCCATTTTGCCCGGCCGGCAATCCATTTCCCCCGAGCACCGGCGCAAAAGTGCCGCCGTGAATCGAGCCGAATGTGCTCTGCAAATGGAAGTCGTCGTCGCGCCCATCCTGCGCGGCGGAGAAGTAGCCGAGCTTGTTGTCCGCGCCGTCGCGATCCACGAAAAGCGGATCGGCAAAGAGCGAATTCTTGTCGCCGAACGTCGCATTTTTCCACTGCGCCAACGTCGTGCGTGCGGCGCCCTGCCAGGTGCCGATCTTGCCGGAGGCCGAGGTCGCGTAGAAGAGATTGAAGTCGCTCTTGAAGTCGAGCTGGCTGGCCGCATCGAGATTCAACGCGAGGCCATTTTCCGCCCACAGGATGTTGTTGCGCACCGCGACATTGCGCGAGCTTCCGACCACCACGGCGTCCCCGGTCGTTTGATAGACCGTGTTGTTTTGCACCGTCGGGTAAGCCTGGCTGTATGCTCCGATGACCCGGATGCCGAAGCTCGAGTTGGCATAGACGACGTTCCCTTCCGCGTGGGTCGCGCTGACGCCGCCAGTATTCGAATACACCACGTTCCCCGTCGCCGTATCCACCGTGATTCCGACGCCGCTGTTGGCATAGACGCGGTTGGCGCTCGCGTAGGTTCCGCGGATTCCGTCGAAGTTGCCGAAGACGACGTTGTTCCGCGCGGAAAACGCGGAAATGCCGATGCCGGAATTCCCCGTCTGACCATAGACCGTGTTGCCCAGCACCTGATTCCCCGAGATCCCGACGTAACGATTATTATAGGCGATGTTGCCGCGGCCGAGGCTCAGGTCCTCGTTGCCGACGATCGAGTCATACCCGACGTAAATGCCCGTCTGGTTGTTGTAAGCGACGTTGTTTTCGATCCGCGGCGTGACGCCGCCGCCGTTGTTATAGCCGTTCAGGTTGAAGCCGTCGTAGCGGTTGTCGTGCGCGATACTGTTGCGGAGCAGAGCGACCGGCGAGCCGGCGTAGAAGCCGTGGCCCTGGTTGTTGTAAACGAGGATGTTGTCGTAAGTCAGCGCGCCCGTCGTGTTGCCGACGTGGATGCCGTCCGAGCCATTGTTGAATGCGGTGAGATAACTCAGCGACGACGCGGCCGAGGGGATTTGCTCGTATCCATACTGCCCCGCGCCGATGAGCAGGCCTTCGCGCACATGGCCGGAGACCGTGAGATAGCTGCCCGCGAAATTTTCCGAGCCCGCGTGAACCCAAATGCCGCGCTCCGCGCCGATGAGCGTGAGGTGCGAAATCGTCACGAGATCGGCGTCGCGCAATTCGATCACTTGCGCGCCTTGGAACGCTTTCGCGCGGTCGAGCGTCGCGACTTTCGCCGGGTTGAGCGGCCCGGTGATCGTCATGCCCTCGTCGTCGCCGAAGCCGCCCGCGACATCGCCACTGAACCGCACGTCGCGCACGTTGATGTAATAGCCGGTATCGACGCGAACGGTCTGGTTCGCCGTCAGCAGATAGTTGTGAACGATCGGCAGCAGATTCGCCTTCGGATCGCCCGCGGTCTTGCCGGTGCTGCGGTTGTTGCCGACCGCACCGGGCGTGTATTCGTCGTTCGTGTTCGACGCGTCATCGACATAGAAATCGTTGCCGACGATGGGCACGGCGAACGTCTCGCGTTGCGTCTCCGCCGGCGCGACTCCGAGCCCTGGCACGAGCTTGATGAAGTAGCGCGCATTCGTGTCCGCGAGCGGCGCATCGGGCGTGAACGAGAACGTGCCGTCGCTGATCAGCGCCGTGCCGAGGTCGCGGATTTTGCCCGTCCCGACTTTGTGCAACTCGATGCCGACCGTGCCGGTGAGCCGGTTCCCGACGCCCGCGGAATCATAATCGCGCCACCGGATCGCGTTCCCTTCGCCGACTTCCCAATCGGTGTAGTACGTCGGGTAGAGCATCTGCAAATACGCCGGCCGCGAGGTCGCCGCGAGGTTCGTATTGCCGTAAGCGCCGAGGTCCTCGCGCGCGCCGTTGTTGCCCGGCTCGAGCGCAAAAGCGGTGAGCGGATCGGCTGCATCGATGCTCGTCGAAGTAAGATTCGTGAGCCGGAAATCCCCCGTCGCGACGTTGACGAATTGCGGGTTGTCGAGCGTCGGCGCGATCGTGGTGAAGCCGATCGAGTGCGTGTCGAAATCGGCTTCCACCTGCCAGTCGAAGAGGTCGAGGAAGTCCTTCTGATACCAGACCGCCTTGCCCGCGCCCGACGTGAAGAGATTGTTGTAATCGCTCGCGAATCCCGTCTGCGAATCGGTCGCGACGTAAAGATCGTAGCCGCCCTGCGCCCAGACGATGTTGTTTTGCACCGACACGTTTTTCGACGTGCCGATGATCCGCACGCCGTCGCCTGCGGGCGCGTAGATCGTGTTGCTGACGATCGACACATTCTGCCCACCGGAGACGAGGATAGACTGCGCGGTATTTCCGAAGAGGACGTTGTTGTGGATGATCGCATTGCTCGCCGCACGGATGCCGATCGTGTTGTTGCGGATGCGGTTGAACTGCACGGTCGTGCCCGCCTTGGCATCGATGCCGATGTCGTTGTCGTGAATGTCGTTCGACTGCACCGCGGTCCAGTCCGCTTGCCCGATCAAGCCATCGCCGGAGAGCCCGATTTGGTTGTGATGAATGTTGTTCGCGAAAACCTTGTTCGAGGTGCCGTTGTAAAACACGCCGGTGCCGCCGCCCGAGATTTGGTTGTCGTGCAACGCCGCGTTCGCCGGCGCATAAACCCCGTAGTTCGTGAAGCCCGCGATCGTGTTGTTGCGAATCTCGATGCCGGTGTTGTCGCTCGTGTCGAGTGAGATGCCGCGCAGTCCGGTCGTGAGCGTGTTGCTGTGAATCACGCCGTCCGCGAGATCGAGCGGCAGCGTCGCCGTCGCGGCATCGGCACCGACAGAAATGGCGGTCGAGACATTCGTGATCGTGTTGTTGCGGACGGTGAGCAAATCGCCGCCGCTGATGCTGATGCCGGCGACGGTCAGCGTGTTGCCGTCGATGATGTTGCTACTGCCGCGCTTGATCGAGATGCCGCCGGTGAGCGTGTTCGTCATCACGACCGCCGTGTCCGTCGCGTTCAGCATCACGCCGCCGTTGATCGTGTTGTTGCGGACCTGATTCAGCGCGCCGCCGGCGAGCGTGAGCTGTCCCGCGATCGTGTTCGACTGCACGAGCGTATTGCCCGCGGTGATCGTCGCCGTCGTGAACGTGTTGTTCGTGACGATGTTGTTCGTCGAGGCCGTCCCGCCGTCCGGTTCGATGATCAAGTCCGTGTCTGCCGCGATGATCGTCGTGTGGTCGATCGTGTTGGTCGAAGAGCCCGTCAGCCGGATGCCCCGGCCCGCGCTCTCGACGCGCATCTGCGCGAGCGTCGTGTTGTCCGAGTCCAGCAGCGCTGCGCCGAGCACGTTCGCGGCGATCGTGGTCCCGGTGAAATCGTTGTTGTCCGAGCCCGAGAGCTTGAGCCCCGTGCCGACCGCGCTGAGGACGCCGGTGAAGGTATTCGCATTCGAGAGGTTGAGTTGCACGCCGGTCGTCGCGTTCTTGATCGTGATGCCGCTGAAGGTCTGCCGACTCGAGTTGTTGAGATCGATCGCCGTCGTCGCGGTGGCAAAGTCGAGCCGCTGCAGCTTGTTCGCCTGCGAATTGTCGAGGTGCAGCGCCGTCTCGTTGCCGGTGAAACGGAGGTCGGTGAACACCGCGCCTTCGCCCGCGGTCGTCGTGCCATCGCCGACGCCGGTGATGTCGAGCGCCACGCCCGTCGGCGTCGCGAAGATCGTGCGGAAGCCGGGCGCGCCCGCGAGGACAAAGCCTTCGTCGTCGCCATCGTTCACGATCGCCGGATCGAGATACGTGCCGCTGTCCACGGCGATGAGGTCGTTGATGCTCACGTTGTAACGCGCGAAAACCTGCGACACGCTCGCGAGCGGGACGTCGTAATTTTTCCCGATGAAATGAGTCGGGTCGATGTCCGTGTCGTCGCCGGGCGCGGTGGTGTAATATGAGTCCTTTTTCGGGTCGGTGACGTTCGCCGAGCTGACGAAATAAACCTGCACCGCGCTGCTCTTCGCCGGCTGAATATCGAGATCGTAACTGACGACCGCGCCCTTGCTGAAGACACGCGCGTAGTACGTTCCCGGCGCGACATTCCCGAGCGCGACGACGTCGCTCGCGGAGTTCGTGCGCGCGAAGCCGAGCGAGCGCCCGGCGGAATCATAAACTTCGACATCCACGTCGCCCGCGCTCGTCCCCGCGCCGGTGACCTTCACATCGAGGGCGTCGATGCCTTTCACCACGTCGAAGGAATACCAATCGACATCCTTGAATTTCCCGATGCTCGCGCCGCGCAGATGCACCGCGCCGCCAAGGCCGACGGGTGCCGCGGTGGCGCGCGTGTCATTGCCCTCGAGCCGGTCGGGCAACTGCGTGGACGACGTGGCGACCTTTGGAATCGACTGGCTCGCCTGCCAGAAAATGTATTCCGGGCTGTCGAAGCGGAACGGCTGCGTCCCGAGCAAAGTCGCGCGAACATCCGCCGCCGCGTAAATCTTTCCCGAGATGGTGAACGGCGTCGGCGCACCGCCGAATTCGTTCAGGTGCAGCTTCCCGTCCACCACGCCGTTGGCGTCGGGGACGTCGTTCAGCGTGAAATTCGCCTCCGCATTGAACGAGATCTCGCCGCGCACTTCCGCAGCCCCGGAAATGCCGACGCCCACGCCGGCGAAGATCGATCCTTTGAGGCCGAAAACCGGCTTGAGCGGATCGGCGACGATGTAAAAACCGTCCGTCGGACTGCCGACCCCGTTCAACCCGCTCGTGTCGAAGCCGAATTTGGCGTGCGCAAAGGCCGAGAGCTCCGCGCCGAAGGCGAGGAAGACCGGCGGCGGGGCCCAAATCTGCACGTCCTGCTCGAAGCGAATCTTCGCCGTCAGCGTTGGCATGTCGTAGCTGAAAATGTCGATCGTCTGGCCGAAAAGCATCTTCCCGGCGTTGAGTTCGTCGAGCAGCAGATACTTGAATCCCTCGCCCGGCGCGGTGATCCCGAGCGAGGCCTGGAGAAAGGTCCGCGAGCCACTGATCGCGTCGAGCTGCTGCATCGGCGTGAGGCCGGGGCGATTGATCAGCGTCGGCAGGACTTCGCGCAGCGTCTGCGTCCGCAGGTCGGCGGTCCCGATCGAGAGATCGCCGAAATTGATCATCAAATCCTGCGACAGGTTCGGGACCGAGCGGACGAGCTCGTCGAGCTTGATCACCGCATCGAGGAAGGCGAACGCCGCTTCGTCGAAGGTCGTGGTCGAGTCGCCGAGCGACGACGTGATCCGCAGCAGGTCGAGCACGCGCACCGTGCCATCGCGGTTGATGTCGAAGAGCCCGCGCAGGATGTCGTTGCCGTTCAGCGCATCGACTTTCTTGTTCAGCGCATCGAGCAGCGGCCGCAGCGGCTGGAGCACGCTGTTCATCTGCTTGAGGATCGGATCGACGAAATCGGTGAAGACGCTTCCCGCGCGGATGCGGAAATTCTTGAGCTGCAAATTTGGCACCGTCGTCGCCGCGAGGAATGACTCGACCGTGTTCAGGTTTGTCCCGCGGAGGACGGGCACATTGGCAAAGGCCCAGTCGAAGTTGAAATCGACGAGCATCGAAGGGTTCGTGAAGAGATCCTGGAAGCCGGCCTGAAACTGCAGTCGCAGATGCACGTCGGCGTCCGCTTTCAGGTTGAAGGTGCGCGAGATGATGTCCGGCTTGCTCGCGTAACGGACCATATCGTTGAAACTCAGCCGATGGTCGGTCGTGCCCGAGAGATCGATGGGGTCGCGCAGATCGACTTTGAGCCCGAACGAGACCGCCGTCTGATCTCCCGAAATGTCCTGCGTCAGCGACATTTTGCCGATCACTCCATTCATCGTCACCTGGAGGTCCGCGCCCGGCTGGAAGACAACGCCCAGCGCGATCTTCAGCTCGTCCTGCACCGCGGTATCGAGGAAAAAGCCGTCGGCGATACTGACGCCAAAGGCGAAGTCGAACGACGCGCTGAAGTTGATGTTGACCGGCGCATTGACGAAATCGAGCGGTGCCGTCGCTGCCGTCGCGCCGGGAATCAGCGGGATGAGCGAATCGAGCGCGAAATTGTTGATCGTCAGACTCGGCGCGAGCTTCATCCGGAAGAAGAACTCGCTCGCCCCGAGCGTGAGATTCACGTCGTCGATCGTCGCCGGGCCACCGCTGTTATTAATGTCGCCGAGCCAGTTGAGCCCGGGATTTTGCACGGTTCCCGGCCCGAGCGCGCCGAACAAAATCTGCCGGATCGCCGTGGTCGTCGCCGGCGCGCCGGAAGTGAGCTGCGCGCTGACGGTGTCGCGGACGCTCGTCAGGAATTGATTCAGCCCCGGGACCGTTTGGCCGACCATCGCGAGCGGCGCGTTCACCCACTGATTCGCGAGCCCGATCAGTTGGCCCATGAAGTTCTGCCAGCCTTGATTGAAGGTCGTGACGTTGTTCACCGGATTGCTGTTCGCGATCCGCTGCGAGAGCGTGTTCGCCGTCGCCGCGCTCGCCCCGACGAACGGATTTGCCGCGAAGAAATTCGGCGTCGCGTTCATCGTCAGGTCGCCGACGTAACTCGCGCCGCCGTTCTCATAAACGGGAAGCTGCGCCGTGACTTTGCCGTTCGTCGCCGCGTTGAAGACGCCGTTGTCGTCGATCTCGCTCAGCGCGTAACGGCCGTTCGCGCCGCGGTCGGTCATCGTCACGGAAACCTTTGCCGGGCCCTTCGCCGGCGTCCCGTCGTCGAGCCCCGCGACGCCGTCCTTGATCGTGAAATTCAGCGGCCCGAGCACAAAAGGCAGGTCGAGATCGAGGTTGGAAATCTTCGTCCCGAACTCGAGCGCCGAGTCGTCGTAGAGGAAAAACGCGGGCGTCGCGCCGTTGAGATCGATGCCGAGTTTCGCGCGGAATTTCGCGCTCGCATCGACGCCGAGCTTGTCGGTCCCCAGCGCATCCGAGAGCACGCCAACGTTCGCCGCGCCGAGCGGGAGCAGGTCCACGCTGAGCGTCGAATCGACGTGCCTGTTCCGCACGAGGCCGATGTCCACGAAAACCACGCCCGCCGCGGCGTCGTAGCTCACCGTCACCGAAGACGCGCCGAGCAGCGCGGTCCCACCGCCGGGAGTCGTGGGCGTCATCGCCACATCGATGAGCCGCTGCACGTCCTGAATCGTCCGCGGATGCGCGGCGCGCAGGCTCGCGAGCATCGCGTCGAACGCGGGCGTGAGATTGACGAGCGTGTTCAGCGTGTCGTCGGTCAGCGGCAGCGCGGCGTTCAACTCCGCGAGATTGCGCAGCGCGTCGAGTTCATCGCGCACGGCGGTGAGCGCCGCGTCGATTTGCGTGAAGGTCAGCGGCGCGAATTTCCGCAGCGGCGTGAACTCCGCGGTGAACGTCGCGCCGAGCGTCGCGGGACTCGTGATGTTCGACCAGGTGATGTTCGCCGCCGCGTTCGCCGAGAGCGTCTCGAAGAATCCGCGACCGTTCGTTTTCACCGGAATCGAGGCGCTCGCCGAGCCGCCGACGGTGGAGTTGAACAGCGTCGTCACGTCCGCAAGATTCGGATCGAGCAGCGCCAGCCGCGTGCCGGCGGATGACTTCAACGCGAGGCTCGCCGTCGCGCTCGACTGCGCGGTGCCGCCGCGGATGAGCAGCCCGAGATAGCCGATGCTCGCAGTGCCGTTGAGCGAGGTCGCATTCGCCACCACGCCCGCCGAGAGCGCCGGCGACTCGAGCGACGAATGCCGCACGAGGCTGTCGGTGAATGTCCGCGCGGTCGGCAGCCCGAGTTCGTTATTCGCTGCGGCGGCGACGAGCAGCGTGACCTGCCCGCCGAAAATCGTCGTCGCGAGCGAGAGTTTCCCGCCCTGCAAAGTCGCTATGACTTTGCCTTTCAGCGCGGTCGCGTTCAGCGCGGTGTTGATGTCCGCGACGAGGTCCGCCGCGCTGTTGTTCGTCGCGTCGGGGTTGATCGTCAGCACGATGGGCGCGCCCGCATTCAGCCCGAGAGAAAACGTCTGCGCCGCGGTCAGCCGTCCATTCGCCGGCAGCGCCGTGCTGCCGGGCGCCGTCGCCACCGGCGGCGTGAGATTCATCACGAGCTTGAAGATCGCGTCGCCCTGCGCATTCACCGTCGCCGTGCTGTCGTCGGAGAGCACCGCGAATCCTTGCAGCCCCGCGCTGCCGTCGATCACCGCGCCGAGATCGACGTCGAAGCTCGCCGGCGCGAGCGCTTTTCCAAACGCGATCTGGAACGACAGCTCGTTCGTCGCCGCGTTGTAGCTCGCATTCAGCACCGATTGATTCACGCCCAGCGCGCTCGCGAGCGCGGCGGTGAAGCCGCTGAGATTCGTGAAAGTCGGCGCGCCGTTCGCGTCCGTGAGCGGCGCGACGACCGCCGTGCGGAACATCGCGCCGAGATCGACGATGTCGCCGATCGTGCGTCCGCCGAGGAACGGCACGCTCGTCCCGAGCAGCGACGACGCGCTGATCTGCGAGAGCTTCGTCGCGATCTGCGAGAGCACGAGATTCACGCTCGAAGCCGTGAGCGATGAGAAATTCAGCAGCTCCGAAAAATCGCTGTTCTGCGTCACCGTCAGCGAGCCGGCGAGGGGATTGCCGCTGATCGTCAGCGTCGGCGTGCCGCTCGCCGTGTAGTTCATGAAACTCGCGTTGACCGGCAGATTTCCCGTCAGCGTCGAGATCGGCGCGGTCATCGCGACGAGCGTCGCGAGCGGCGTCGTGCGCAGCTCTTTCAACGTGATGTTCCCCGCCGCGTCGTTGTTCGGATTTGCGATCGTCAGCGCGACTTTGCCCGTCAGCGCGAGCCCCGCGTTTTGCGTGGTGCCCGCGAGGAGTCCGACATTCAGCCCGAAGCTCCGCCCCGCCGTGCTGATCACCACATCGTTCGCGAGTTCCGCGACGCGGATGAAAAAGGCGTCCTCGCTCGCGATACCCGCCGTCTGGTCGAAGCCGAAACTGAACCGGAATGTGAGATGACTTTGCGGCGTCACCGTCGCATCCGCGCCGAGCGTGAGGCCGAGATCCTGCGCCGCCTGCCCGAGCTGGATCGGCACCGCGCCGAGCGCGCGCGTCACATTCAGCGTCAGCCCGAACAAAACTTCCGACGCGCTGCTCGTCCCCGTCACCGCCGAAACATCGACCTGCAAACCCGCGACATTTCCGAGCCCCGCCAGCACGCCGCGCAATCCTTCGACCGAGGGTGAGCCGCTCGTGTTGAGATAATTCGTGACCGAATCGACGAGCGCCGACCGCAGCGCCGCGCCCGGATTCAGCGCCGCGCCGATGCTCTGGTCGAGGATCGGCAGCCTGACGTTGAGCTTATCGACAGCGCTCGCCTGCGTGAGAAAATCCGCGACCCCGCCGAGCCCCACCTTGATCGCCGAGACCGCCGCCGAACTCAGCGCCGTTTCCTGCGACATCAAAATCACCGCCCCGCCCGCCGCCGCCGGCTGCGATGCGGAGAGCAGCAGCCGCGGCTCGAGCGCCTGCAATTCATAATGATCTTCGGCGGGCGGATGCCACCCCGGCGGATTGGGCAGCGGGGCGTGCAAGCCTTTGATCCACGAACCGATGTAACGCGCAAAAGCGGAAGCTTTTTTGCAGGATTTGGAGAACGGCCAGTCGTGCATGATTCGGGAGAGTTGAGCGGGCCGAATAAAGACCATATTTTCCATGCAACGCAACGTGACTTGGTAGTGGCTCAGTTTGGCGGGAATTGTAGGGCGGGCGCTCCGCCTGCCTGGGCAACCGGAGCGGTCGCCCTACAATCATTTTCAAACTGAGCCACTA
>JAYVPW010000072.1:0-28906 GCA_043777315.1 Spartobacteria bacterium
GGCGTGGAGGCTGGTGTCGCCCTCGGAGGACGTGATGCAGCGCACGCCGTGCGTGCCGCTGTGCGTGTTGCCGGGACCGCTCAGCGTTTCCCATTTCGCTTTCGCGTTGCCGTCGGACTTGCCGTAGTCGCGGCGGGTCCAGCCTTCGGGCAGGCCGTCCGCGGCGGTGGTCTCGAAGCCGGGGTTGGGGAGAAGGTTCGGGCCTTCCTTGAAGAGCTCGGCACCGTGCTTTTTCGCGAGCATCTGCAAGCCCTCGGCGAGCCACTCGTCGGCGGTGTTGGTCTTCTCGGTGCGGAGCTTACTGACCAGCGTTTTAATCTCCGGGCTCGTGGGAAATTCCGCGAGCTTCACGAACGCCGCGAGGCGCGTCGTCAGGTCCGCATCGTGCAGCACGCTCGTGCTGAAATAGAGCCCGCGCGCCGCCTCATCGACGCCGAGCGCGCGCACCGCATTTCGCCGCACCTCCGGGTCTTTCGCGAGCAGCGCGGCGCGGTGCGTTTCGGCGTCGAGCGCGCCGAGACCGCTGAGCGTCCAGAGCGCATGGATCGCGGCGACGCCTTCGCCCTTTTTTGCCAAAGCGGCGAGCGCCGGCACCGCCTCCTTCTTCTTTCCTTCGACCAACATCCGCTGCGCCGTGAGCCGCCAGAATTGGTTGTCGCTCGACAGCGCCGCGACCACGTCGCCGACCGGCGCCCCGCTCAGGCTCTTGATCGCCGACGCCGCGCCATCCTTCCAGACCACGCGATAAATGCGCCCGTGCACCGTGTCGCGGTTCGGGTTGATGTGCGCCCCGCCCTTCCCCGTCTCGGCCTTGTAGCCGCCGCGCTCCGGGCTCGGCGTCGGGTTGTGTTGAATGATGAAATTGTACCAATCCGCGACCCACACCGCGCCGTCCGGCCCCACCTCCGCGGCCACTGGCGACATGCACTCGTCTGTGCTCGCGACCAAGTTCCCGCCGTCCAGCGCCGTGAACCCCGCGCCATCCTTTCGCACGTCGAAAACGCTCAGCAGCTTGCACGTCGGCTCCGCCACCAGAGCCTTCCCGCGCAGCCGCTCGGGCAGCGCGCCGCTGTTCATGAACATGTGCCCCGCCGCCGCCGTGAAGCCGCCCATCACATCGACCTGCCGCAGGTTCGCCGTGTTCGGATGCACCTTGTCGAAAACATTGATCCGCTTCGCCGACATCAGCCGCACGCCCGCCGGGAAATGCGTCTGCGGCAGCCCGCAGAAAAAGCTCGGCGCATTGTTCGCCGTGCTGCCGAAAATATCGCCCGCGTCGTTGGTGCCGAAGCCCCATGTGTTGTTGGAAAACTGCGCGAGAAACTCGATCGCCGTGCCGTCCGGCCGGAAGCGATACACGCCCTGCCGGAAACTATTCTCCGGCCCGCTCGGCGCCTTGAACCCCGCATATCCCACCGAGCCGTAGAGCCAGTTATCGAAGCCGTAATGCAGATTCGACGGCCCCGCGTGCGTGTCGTTCACGCCCCACGCATTCTCGAACAGCACCTGCCGCACGTCCGCCTTCCCGTCCCCATCCGTGTCCTTCAAAAAGAGAAAGTGCGGCGCCTGCGCCACCATCACCCCGCCGTTCACAAAGCAGAGCGACGTCGGGATATTCAGATGATCCGCGAACACCGTGAACTTATCCGCGACCCCATCGCCATCCGTGTCCTCGCAGATCTTGATGTCGTCATTCCCCTGCCCGCCCGGCCGCACCTCATTCGGATAATCCCGCGTCTCCGCGATCCAGAGCCGCCCGCGTTCATCCCACGCCATCGCGATCGGCTTGAAAATATCCGGGTCGCTCGCGAAGAGCTTCAGCTCAAAGTCCGCCGGCACCTGCGTGTATTTCATCGACTCCCGCGCCGGCAGCGCCGCCTGCACCGGCAGCGGTTCCGCGCGCTTCTCGTAGTTCGCGACATCGCCTTTCTTTTCATAAACGAGCGGCGCCCTCGCGGCGACGAACGCCTGCCACTCCGCGCCCGCCTTCTCCCCCGCCGCCGCCAACGCCGCCGTCCGCAGCATCGTCTCATCCGCCCGCGCCTCCGCGGCCAGCGTCTTCACGCCATGCCCCTCCGCCGCGAACGCGTCCAGCGCCTTCCTCGACTCCGGCAGCACCTCCCCGCCGCCGACGATCAGCACCGCATCGAAGTGCGCCAGATACTTCGCCGTCAGCCCCAGCCCCTCGCCGAGGTAGTCGAAATAAATCGCCTCCTTCGCCAGCGTCTGCCCCGGCAGGAACGCGTAAGTCGCCGGCACATTCCCCGCGCTCACCGCCTTCGCCTCGCCAATATACAAGACATGCAGCGGCCGGTCCGCCGCCGCCCCCACCGCGCGCGCGGGATTTTGAGTGAAAGCAGACGCGAAAAGCGCAGCGAGCGCGCAGCCAAGAGGAGCGGGGAATTTGAGCATGGGATTCCGCAAGTCGTGCAACATCCCCGCCCCGCAGGCAAGCTTCCGCGCGCGAAACGGGGGAAAAGGAAGAGTTCTTTCGAGGAAATTGAAGCAGGAAACCAGGAAGCCAGGAAAACAAAGGCGGACGCTGCTCCGTTCCTGTCTTCCTGTTTTCCTGCTCAAACATCCGCGGGCAAAAAGTCCGTTCGGGCAGGATGCCCAAACCGGCGGGCGGGACGGCCCGCCCTACCCGGAGCTTTTACCGCCGGACGGTCTGTTGCACGCCGCAAGGGGACCGGATTTTGCCGCCGAGCCGTCTGCTGGACGCGACGAAAGCGCCCACGGATGTTTTAGCAGGAAACCAGAAAGTCAGGAACGGAGCAGAGTCCGCCTTTGTTTTCCTGGCTTCCTGGTTTCCTGCTTCATCCAGAGCATCCCCTCGTGCGATGGGCGCGGATGAAGAGGGAGATGAAGAAAATGACGGAGAGCTGCCATGTTCTCTCCTCTACCGCGCCTTGCGGGGCTGCTGACCGCCGATCAGCTGGATGGCGGCGGCGGGGTCCGCGGCTTTGCTGACCACCTGGTCGTAGCTGATGGAGCCCGCGAGGTAGTGGCTGACGAGGGAGGCTTCGAGGGAAACCATGCCGTATTTGCTGCCGGTCAGGATGTCGTTGGAGATGCGGAAGGTTTTGTTGTCGCGGATGAGGGCGGCGATGGAGGGGGTGTTGATCATGATCTCAAAGGCGGCGACGCGGCCGTTGCCGTTCAGCCGCGGGATCAGGAGCTGGGAGATGACGGCCTTCAAATTGCCCGCGAGCTGGGTGCGGATCATCTCTTTCGCATCCGCGGGGAAGGCATCGACGATGCGATCGACGGTGCGAGAGGCGCCGGTGGTGTGGAGGGTGGAAAAGACGAGGTGGCCGGTCTCGGCGGCGGTGATGGCGGTCTCCATGGTCTCCAAGTCGCGCATTTCTCCGACGAGGATGACGTCGGGATCCTGGCGCAGGGCGCGGCGGAGGCCTTCGGCAAAGGTGGGGACATCGACGCCGACTTCGCGCTGGTTGACCATGCCGCGGCGGTGGTCGTGGAAGTATTCGATCGGGTCTTCGATCGTGATGATGTGGCCCTGCGTCGTGGAATTGATCACGTCGAGCATCGAGGCGAGCGTGGTCGTCTTGCCCGAGCCGGTGGGGCCGGTGACGAGGACGAGGCCGCGCGGGAGGCTCAGCAGCTCGCGGACGGCGGGGGGGAAGCCGATTTCCTCGAGCGACATGAGGTTCCGCGGGACGAGGCGGAGGGCGATGCCCATGTGCCCCTTTTGCCGATAGACGCTGACGCGGAAGCGGTTGTGCTCGCGGAAGGTGAAGCCGAAATCGACGCTGCCGTCTTCGTTGACGCGCTGCAAATTCGTGTCGCTGGTGATCGAGCGCGCGAGGGCTTCGGTGTCCTCGGGGGTGAGAGGTTTGAGGTCGAGCTTGATGAGTTCGCCGCGCATCCGCAGGGCCGGCGGGGAGCCGACGGAGAAGTGGAGGTCGGACGCGCCTTCGTCGATCGCGAGGCGCAGGAGGTCTTCCATCGGGGTCATAGGCGGGGGGAGGCGGGACGGTTAGAATTTAGCCACGGATGGACACGGATGGAAGACACGGAAGGGAGAAGGAGCGGATGGGACCGAGGATCGCAATGGGCTGCGGACCTGATCCGAGCCGCGCCGTTCCCGCCGAATTCACTCCGGTGTCCGTCGGTGTCCGTGCTCTGTCCGTGGCTTCCATCCGTGGCTTCCATCCGTGTTTATCCGTGTCCATCCGTGGCTAAATTCCAACCGGCCCGCCATCGAAGGTCATACGAAAGCAAGGCGGCAACTGGGCTTAATCCGAATCGGACATCGTGACGCCGATGACTTCTTCGGCGGTGGTCATGCCGGCGAGGACTTTGCGGACGCCGTCCTCGCGGAGGGTGCGCATGCCCATTTCGCGGGCACGTTTGCGCAGCTCCACGGTGGAGGCCTTGTTGTTCACCATGTGGCGCACTTCGTCGTCGATGAGGAACATCTCGAAGATGCCCATCCGGCCTTTGTAGCCGAGATGTTTGCAGTTGTCGCAGCCGACGCCCTTTTTGACGGTCGCGCCTTCGAGCTGCGATTCGTCGAGCCCGAGGGCACTGAGTTCCGCAGTGGTGAGCTCGTACGGTTGCGCGCATTTCGGGCAGACCTTGCGGACGAGCCGCTGGGCGATGATGGCGCGGACGGCGGAGGAAACGAGGAACGGCTGGACGCCGATATCGACGAGGCGGGCGACGGCGCTGGGGGCGTCGTTCGTGTGCAGTGTGGAGAAAACGAGGTGGCCGGTGAGCGAGGCGTTGATGGCGATGTTCGCGGTCTCCACGTCGCGAATCTCGCCGATCATGATGATGTTCGGCGCCTGCCGCAGAATCGAGCGGAGCGCGGCGGGGAAGGTCATGCCGATGTCGGCATTCACCTGGACCTGGTTGATGCCGGACATGACGTACTCGACCGGGTCCTCGACGGTGATGAGCTTTTTGTCGGGCTTGTTGATGTAATGGAGGCAGCCGTAAAGCGTGGTCGTCTTGCCCGAGCCGGTGGGGCCGGTGACGAGCATGATGCCGTCGGGGAGCTTCAGGAGTTGCTCGATGATCTCCTGGTCGTCCGACAAAAAGCCGAGCTGCGGCAGGCCGAGCGAGAGCGACGATTTGTCGAGAATACGCATGACGATCGACTCGCCGTGATTCGTCGGGATGGTCGAGACGCGCAGATCGATGGCCTTGTTTTTACCCATCTTCACCTGGATGCGGCCGTCCTGCGGGAGCCGCTTTTCCGCGATCGACATCGAGCCGGTCATGATCTTCAGCCGCGAGATGATCGCGCTCTGGAGCTTCTTCGGCGGGTTGGTCATTTCCATCAGCACGCCGTCCACGCGGAAGCGCACGCGGAAGCGTTTTTCCAGCGGCTCGAGATGAATGTCGCTGGCGCGCATCTGATACGCCTCGAGCAACATCATCGTGACCATCTTGATGATCGGCGCATCCGCCGTGTCTCCTTCAGCACCGGCACCCTCCACATCGCCGAAAGCCACGCTGCCGCCGAGCTGCGCCTCCAAATCATCCGCAGCTTCATCGGCGGTGCCGTAATATTTGCGATACGCGGTGTGGATCGATTCCGGGGTCGCGCAGACGAATTCGAGGTCGCGATGGAGGAGATGATGCAGCGTGTCGAAGGTGTCGAAATTTAGCGGATCGCCGACCGCGACCATCAGCCCGCTCTCCGACTCCGCGATCGGCATGCACTTGAAACGCTTCGCGAGATCGCGCGGGAATTGCGCGATCACCTCCTCGCTCACCGCCATCTGCCCGAGGTCCACGAAATCCATCGCCGCGTGCGAGGCGAGTGCTCGTGTCACGTCCTCCTGCCCGACGACGCCGTGCCGGATGAGCGCCTCGATCGGCGTCTCGTCGCCGCACGCTTCGGAGCGGGCGCGGTCCAGTTGCGAGTTCGTGACGAGCCCGTTTTCGAGCAATATTTCGAGGATGTATTCGTCGTTGGCAGCCACTTCGGAAGGAGGGTTTTGCGGGCGCTGAAGAAGACGCGGCGCGGCGGTCGCAGGTCGTCCGCGCCACCGCTTTTCGCGTGAGGGATTTAATTATGGACCGGCCTCCGCGATGTCAAAGGTGATCAGGGAGATATCCGCAGCCGCGCGCAAAACGTCCCCTTGCCAGCGCCCGCCGCCTTTGCCAAAACCCGCGCCGTCATGGACCAAGCCGACCTGCAGAAACTCCGCGCCGGGATTCGCGACATCCCCGATTTTCCGAAGCCCGGCATCGTCTTCAAAGACATCACGCCCATCCTTGCGGACGCCGCGCTGTTCCAGATTTCCATCGATATTTTTGTCGAAGCCGCCCGCCTTCACGCCCCGGATAAGATCGTCGGCATCGACGCCCGCGGCTTCGTCTTCGGCGCCGCCGTCGCCTACGAACTCGGCGTCGGCTTCGTGCCCGTCCGCAAAAAAGGGAAGCTCCCCTTTCAGTGCCAATCAGCCGCCTACCAGCTCGAGTACGGCGAGGCGATCGTCGAGATGCACACCGATGCGCTCCAGCCCGGCGAACGCGTCGTCCTCGTCGATGATCTGCTCGCGACCGGCGGCACCGCCGCAGCGGCGAGTCTGCTGATCCGGCAGATGGGCGCGGAATTGCTGGAGGCGCAATTCTTGATCGAACTCAGCTTTCTCGACGGCGCGAAACGCCTCGGCACGACCCCGGTCCGCTCGTTCCTGAAATTCTAGCGCCCCGACCCCGCATCGGGGAGGCACGGCACTCGCTTATTGGACGCGGGAATGCCGTCCGTTTTTTCCACCCGCATCGTTGCTTCCCTGCGCCAGCTCTGGCGTTGGCTCCGCGGCGATACCTGCCTTTTCGGAAAGCTCCTCGCCGCCGCTTTCGCCGCCGCCGCGGTGATTTCACTCTTCGCCGGCACCCTCCCGCTCATCGTCGCCATCGCGTTCTTGCTGGCGTCCAACGGCTGCACATTCCTCGCGCACCGCCGCCGCGGCGCGTTCAAAAAAGCCAGCGAAGCGCTGCTCCGCCAAATCGGTCGAGGCGTCTCCGGCCTCTCCGGCGATGAGTTCGTCAAAGCACTCGCGCTCCAGCTTTCCACATCCTTCGATTACGAGTTCGCCTTCATCGTCGAGCTCACCCAGCCCGGCGCTCCCGCCACGCAGCTCGCGACGCTCACCCTCGCCGAGCGCGGCGCACTCCACAGCATCGGCGCGTTCGACATCGCGCAGACCGCTTGCGCCGAAGTCCGCGCCTCCGGCTTCCGCGCCATCCTCGAAGGCGCCCGCGAGCGCTTCCCGTCCGACGCCCTGCTCGCCGGCCTGGCCATCGAAAGCTTCATCGGCCTGACATTGGAGGACGAACTCGGCCGGCTCGTCGGCCTCATCGGCGTGCTCGGAAAAGCGCGCGCCGGCCGGACCCAGCTCGTCGAATCGACACTTCAGCATTTCGCCACCCGCGCCGCCTCCGAGATCGAGCGCCAGCATTCCGAGGATGAGCTCACCACGGAAAAAGATCGCCTCACCGTGACCCTCCGTTCGATCCGCGAAGGCTTCATCACGATCGATCGCGCGGGCCGCATCCTCCTCATCAACGAAGCCGCCGAACAGCTCACCGGGCGCACCCAGGCGGAGGCACTCGGCCAGCCCCTCACCGATATTTTTCACCTCGTCGAGCCCCGCACCGGCCGCCCCGGCACCGCGGCGCTCGAGCGCGCGATCAAGGCTGGCACAGCCACGGAGCTCGCCACGCCACATCTCATCATCGCCGCCGACCGCACCGAGCGTCTCATCGAAATCACCGCCGCGCCACTCGGCGATGCCCCTCATTCGCGCTGCGGCATGGTCCTCGTTTTCCGCGACATCACCGCACGCGAACAGGCCGGGGAAGAGCGCCGCCGCGCCGACAAACTCGAATCCCTCGGCACCGCCGCCGGCGGCATCGCGCACGACTTCAACAACCTCCTCACCGCCATCCTCGGCAACCTCTCCCTCGCCCTCTACAGCCGCGGCCTCGACGAGCTCGTCGCCGAGCGCCTGCGCTCCGCCAAAGCGGCAACCCTCCGCGCCCAGGATCTCGCGCAGCAACTCCTCACGTTTGCCAAAGGCGGCGCGCCCATCAAACAGCTCACCTCCATCGCCGAACTCGTCCGCGAGACGCTCGGCTATTCGCTCGAAGGCACCACCGTCCGTGCCGACTGCACGATCCCCGACGCGCTCTGGCTGGCCGAAATCGACGCGGGCCAAATCTGCCAGGTGCTCACCAATCTCACCGTCAACGCGCAGCAGGCCATGCCCGCCGGCGGCGTCCTCCGCATCGAATGCGCGAACTTTCTCCTCCCCGACGATCACGCGCGGATCGGCCTCAGTGCAGGATCTTACGTGAAGATCACCCTCCAGGATGAAGGCATCGGCATCCCCGAGGAGCACATCGAAAAAATCTTCGACCCGTATTTTACCACCAAACCGAAAGGCATCGGCCTCGGCCTCGCGACGGCGTATTCGATCATCAAAAATCACGGCGGCGTGATCGAAGTCGAGTCCCGCCCCGGAGCCGGCACGACCTTCCAAATCCTCCTCCCGGCCAGCGACGCCGCGCCCGTCGCCCCGCACATGTCTGCGCTCGACGAGCCCGCCCATCTCCCCGGACGCGTGCTCGTCCTCGATGACGAAGCCGCGCTCTGCGAGCTCGTGAGCTGCGTGCTCGAACCGCTCGGCTACGAGGTCATCCAGACGCACGACGGCACCGACGCCGTCGCCGCGTATCAACGCGGGATCGCGGAGGGTCACCGCTTCGATCTCGTCATCAGCGACCTCACGATTCCCGGCGGCATGGGCGGCCAGGAGGCGCTCCGCCGGCTGCTGGAAATCGACCCGTCCGTGAAGGCCATCGTCTGCAGCGGATACGCGCTCGATCCCGTCATGGCCGACTTCCGCGAGTACGGCTTCTGCGGGATGCTCGCGAAACCGTACGAGATCCACGCCCTCGGCCGCGCCGTCGCCGAAGCGATCGCCGGGCCGCTTTCCGGCAACGTGATCGCGCACGATTTCCAGCCGCGCAAAACCGCCTGACCCGCGGGCAATTTACGCCGCCTCGGCCTGCTCCACACTCGCCACCGCCATCGCCGCGATTCCTTCGCCGCGACCGAGAAATCCCATGCGCTCATTCGTCGTCGCCTTCACCCCGACGCGGCCGACCGGAATTCGCAGCGCCGCCGCGAGGTTCTCGCGCATCACCGCGACGTGCGGCCCGATCTTCGGCCATTCCGCCACGAGCGTCGCGTCGATGTTGATCACCCGCGCGCCTTTACCCGCGAGCAGCGCGCTCACTTTTCGCAGAATCTCCAGACTGCTGATTCCGCGGATCGACTCGTCCGTGTTCGGAAAGTGATGCCCGATGTCGAGTTCGCCGATCGCACCGAGCACCGCATCCGCGATGGCATGCGCGAGCACATCCGCATCCGAGTGCCCGTCGAGCCCATGCGTGTGCGGAATCTCGACGCCGCCGAGGATCAGCGGACGACCCTCGACGAATTGATGAACGTCATAACCGATGCCGACGAGATTCATAAATCAGACGGTGAGATCGATCCGGCCATTCCACGCCCGCACGGAAATTTTGTCGGGATTATCCTCGCGCGGCGTCACCTCGATTTTGCCACCCGCCGCTTCGACGAGCAGCTTGCCCGCCGCGATGTCCCACAGGCTCACGGACTGCTCGATGTACGCGTCGAGTCGCCCGCACGCGACATACGCGAGGTCGAGCGCGGCGCTGCCCATCAGCCGGCATTTGCGCGCGTGCTGCACATACTTTTCGAGCAGCGGCATCCCCGCCGCGATCGTCGTTTTTGTCTTCGAAAATCCGACCGACAGCACCGCATCCGAGAGCCGGGTTCGTTCACTCACCGCGATCGGTTTTCCATTCAGCAGCGCCGCTCCGCCGCGTGCCACCTCCCACATCTCGTCGCGCATCGGATCGTAGATCACGCCGACCACGATTTCGTCGCGATGCCGCAGCGCGATCGAGATGCAGAAGTGCGGGATGCTGTAAAAATAATTCACCGTCCCGTCGATCGGATCGACGATCCAATGCCACTCGCTCGCCTGATTTCCCGCGAGCCCCTCCTCGCCGTAAATCGCGTGATCCGGGAACCGCTCGAGCAGCATCTGCGTGATCAAATCCTGCGACCGCACATCGAGCTCCAGCTTGATGTCGTGCGCCTCAAACGCATTCACCTCGAGCGGCGTCCCGAAGTTTTCCCGGAGCAACTTGCCGGCGGCACGGGCGGCATCGAGCGCGGCTTGAAGGTGAAGATTCATGATGGGTGGAGGAGGCGGCGGACTGTGCGGAACCGGTGATGAATGCTCAAGATTTCTCACCGCGGATGCCGCGGATTTTCGCGGGTGAAGAGAACCCCAAAACCGTGTCGCGCCATTCGATTTTTCGAGACGCGGAATCTGTCTCTTCATCCGCGAAAATCCGCGGCATCCGCGGTTGAAATTCTTTTAAATTCAACCCACGGATTCTGGGGAAAAGAAATGGGAGGAGAAACGAATTTCTCCTCCCATTTTAAACTACGAACGTTGAGTTCGGTGGGGACGTTACTTTTTGCCCTTGGCCTTCGCAGCAGGCTTCGCAGCAGGCTTCGCAGCAGCTTTCGCGGCCGGCTTCGCTTTTGCAGCAGGCTTGGCCGCCGACTTCGCGGCCGGCTTTGCTTTCGCTTTAGCCGCAGGTTTGGCAGCAGCTTTCGTCGCTGGCTTTTTCGCAGCCAATTTCTTGGCCGGAGCCTTCTTCGCTGGAGCTGCTTTTTTTGCGGGAGCTTTTGCAGGAGTTTTCTTAATCGCCATAGATAATCCCCCCTTTCAAACCGCAGGAGCGGTTCACGGAAATTGTGGTGAGCAGTGGTATCACGCTTCGGTGTTTGTTGAGTAATTCTGCGCGGAAAATTGGTCAACAATTTTGTCGTTGATCGCGCATTTATTTTGCGCTCTCACGCGCGCAACGGCTCGCCGCGGGCGGTTTTCGCGGACGGGTCGACGACAGGCACCGCTCGCGAAGCTTGTACCCATCGGGGTTTGCGGCGCATGCGGGCTTTTTGCGCGGTCTGTCGTGCGTCGACTCGATCCGCGAAAACTTTTTTTCGAAATGCACGCGCCTCTTGAATCACCGCGAGCGCAGTCGGGCTCCAGCGATCATTTTTTGCGGCCGTTTTGTGTCGCGGCGCGCACCTCGTCGCCCGCAAACCCTGTATTCATCAGCTTTCGCAGCCGATGGGCTCGCGCCGCGCGCTACTTTTTCGACGCAAGCTGCACCGCGCGGTCCACGATCTCGTCCACATTCCAGAGCCGGCCGATCCCTTCGTATCCACACGCGAGCATCCCCTCCTCCGGTCCGATGAATTC
The DNA here is from genome assembly GCA_043777315.1 of Spartobacteria bacterium. GTDB lineage: Bacteria > Verrucomicrobiota > Verrucomicrobiia > Chthoniobacterales > Chthoniobacteraceae > CAIURC01. The sequence continues at coordinate 11,358 of JAYVPW010000072.1, forward strand.
GACGCCGCGCGACTTCAGCAGCGCGACGTTTTGTTGCGTCGCGGCGTGCAGCCACATCTTCCCATTCATCGCCGGCGCGATGAGGACGGGAGCAGAAATGGCGAGTACGATTTCGGTCAGCGGATTGCTCGCGAGGCCGTGCGCGAGTTCGGCGAGAATGTTCGCCGTGGCGGGCGCGATGAGCAGCAGTGCGGCGCGATCGGCGAGCGCGATGTGGCTCGGTTTCCAATCGCCCGAATCCTCGAAGATGCTGATCAGCACAGGGTTTCGCGACAATGTCTGGAAGGTGAGCGCAGTCACGAATTGCTGCGCGCCGTGCGTCATCACGACATGCACGTCGAACTCGCGCTTCACCAGTTTGCTCACGAGATCGGCGGATTTGTAGGCCGCGATCGAGCCAGTCACGCCGACGATGATGACGGGCCGCCCGCTCATTTCAAAATCAGCCGTCGGCTGAGGTAACGCTCGGCCCGCATGATCGCGCGGAACTTCGCCAGATCCTCTTCCACGGAGCCCGTGATGATCGTGTATTTGTAGTCGTGCCACGCCTCCATTTCGCCGGAGGCCGCGCGCAGACGGATGTCGATTTGCTCCGCCGTTTCGGTCCCGCGTTTCAGCAAACGCCGGTGCAATTCCTCGAGGCTCGGCGGCATGATGAACACGTCCGCGAGCGCATCGCAGATCGCCGCGCAATCCCCGCGAATGCTGCGTGCGCCTTGCACATCGACATCTACGAGCACATCGACGCCCTCGCTCAAACTGCGCATCACCGTCTCGCGCAGCGTCCCATAATATTGCCCGTGGACCTCCGCGTGTTCGATGAAATCGCCCGCCGCGATCCGCTCCTCGAATCTCGCCTTGGGGAGGAAAAAGTAGTCCTCGCCGTCCACCTCGCCGAGACGCGGTGTGCGAGTCGTGCACGAGACGGAATAAATGAAATCCGCACCCGGCCGCAGCGCATTCAGCAGCGTGCTTTTCCCCGCGCCGGAGGGCGCGGAGACGACGAACAAGATCCCGGTGCGGCGAAACTCGACCGTCATTCGATGTTCTGGATTTGCTCGCGGATCTTCTCCATCTCCGACTTGCACGTGACGACGAGCTGCGAGATTTCCACGTCGTTCGCCTTGGCCCCGAGCGTGTTGAACTCACGCCCGATTTCCTGCGTCATGAACTCCAGCGTGCGGCCCACCGGCTCGTTCTTCCGGAGGTGATGCGCGAACTGCGCGAAGTGGCTTTCGAGCCGCGTGAGTTCCTCGGTGATGTCACTTTTCTCCGCGAAAAAAATGACCTCTTTCGTGAGCCGCTCGTCGTCGAGTGGCAGGTCGATTCCCGCGCGCGCGATCCGGTCGTGCAGCGACTGGCGATAACGCCTCACCACGTTTGGCTGCAGCTTCGCGATCTTGCGGATCGACTCGCGCACGAGCTTGAGCCGCTTGATCAAATCCTTCGCGAGATGTTTCCCCTCCTGCTCGCGCATCTTCACCAGATCGCCGAGCGCCTCCTTTAACGCCGCTTCGACGTGCGGCCACGAGTGCTCGATGGCGACCTCTTCCTCCGGCATCCGCAGCACGCCGGGCGCGCGCAGCACGGTCTCGATGCTCACTTCTCCGCTCGCTCCGAGCTCGCGCTGGAGGTCGAGCATCGACTGGTAAAAAATGCGCGCGAGGTCGGCATCGAGCGCCAGCTTCGGCGCCGCGGTCGCGCTGCGGTGAAAGGCGACCACGACGTTCAGCCGCCCGCGCGAGACCTCGGCGTTGATCACGTCCCGCACGCGCGGCTCGAGTTCGCTCAATTCGCGCGGAAGCGTGACGACGACGTCGCTCTGCTTCCGGTTCACGGAGTTCAGCTCCACGCTAAATTTGCTGCCGTTTTCGCCGCTCTGTCCGCGGCCGTAGCCGGTCATGCTTCTCATCGTTTGGAAGGTGAAAGTTCAGCCGCGCCCGCGCAACTACTTCGCCTGCACGAAGGTCACACACACCGGCGACCCGACCTCCAGTTGCTGGCCCGTCGGCGTGAGCTTTCCGGTCGCGGGGTCGATCTTGAAAACGACGATGTTGTTCGTGTCCTGATTCGCCGCGAGCAGCCAGCCACCGGTCGGATCGATCGCGAAATTCCGCGGCGATTTGCCCTGCGTGCTCACGTGCTCCACCGCCGTCAGCTTCCCGTCCGCGCCGATCGCAAACACCGCGATGCTGTCGTGACCGCGGTTCGAGCCGTAGAGAAATTTCCCGTTCGGATGGACGAAGATTTCCGCCGTCGTGCTCTTGCCTTCCCACCCCGCCGGCAGCGTCGAAATGCTCTGCGTCGGCACGAGCGCGCCGGTCGTCGCGTCGAGGTCGAACGCGGTGATCATGTTCATCATCTCGGCGATCACGTAGGCGTGCGCGCCGTGGAATGCGAGGTGCCGCGGCCCGGAGCCAGGCGTCACCGCGACAAACGCAGGATCGTTCGGAGTGAGCGTCCCTTTCGCGGCATCGAGCCGGTAAATATCGACGTGATCCGTCCCGAGATCGCACGAATAAACGCGCCCGCCGTGCTCATAAATACTGTGCCCGTGCGGCTTCTCCTGCCGCGCCTTGTTCGGCCCGGTGCCGGTGTGCTGGAGGAATGTCGCGGGCTCGCCGAGGCTGCCATCCGCCTTGATCGGCAGCGACTCGATGCTCCCGCCGCCGTAGTTCGCGACGAACGCATTTTTCCCCGCCGCATCCACGCTCACGTGACACGGTCCGCCGCCGCCCGACGCCTGCTGCCCGAGCAGCGCCAGCCCGCCATCCGCGCCGATCGCGAATGCGCTCACCGGCCCGCCTTTTTGCCCCGCCGGCAAGGCCCCGCTTTCCCCGACCGAATACAAAAACTTCCCGCCCGGATGCACCGCCAGAAAGCTCGGGCTCGCCGTCTCCGCCGCCAGTTCGCCGCCCGTCACCGCACCGGTTTCGGGGTTGAGACGAAAGTGATAGATCCCGCGGCTCGCGTTCTTCTTCGTGTAGGTCCCGACGTAAAAATCGAGATCGCCCGCGTGGGCAAAAGGCAGCGCGACCGCCGCGAGCAGCGACAGGGACGTGAGGGGAAGCAGGAGGTTCATGGCCGGCAGTCTTGTGGAAAGGACACGCAACATTGAACCCCAAACTTTCCGGTCATCCTGAGCGCAGTGCAGCGACAGCGGAACGGAGTCGAAGGACCTCTTAGTTCTCCCCCCGTTGCGCGCGGTGCGTCGGGGAGAGGGAAAAGTAAGAGGTCCTTCGACTCCGCTGGCGCTCCGCTCAGGATGACGGATGCACGCGGAATTCCCGCTCGCGTCATCCCGCGCGTCTGCTTCCCTGCGCCCATGAAAAACCTCGTCGCCGAATTCCTCGGCACCTTCGCCCTCGTCTTCGCCGGCACCGGCGCGATCGTGGTCAACGCGGCGAGCAGCGGAGGCATCGGCCACGCGGGCGTGGCGCTCACTTTCGGACTCGTCGTGATGGTGATGATTTACTGCTTCGGCGACGTTTCAGGCGCGCATCTGAATCCCGCGGTGACGATCGCCTTTGCCGTGGCGCGGCGGTTTCCGTGGAGTCAGGTCGCGGGATACGCGGCCGCGCAAATGCTCGGAGCGTTGAGCGCCAGCGGGCTGCTGCGAGTGCTCTTTCCCGACAAGGCGGGCGCGCCGTGGCTCGGGGCGACGCAGCCGGCGGGACCGGATTGGCAAAGCTTCGTCTTCGAGGTGGTGCTCACTTTTTTCCTGATGCTGGTCATCTTGAATGTCTCCACCGGCGCGAAAGAGAAAGGGATCACCGCGGGCATCGCGGTCGGCGGGACGATTGCGTTCGAGGCGATGTTTGCCGGGCTCATCTGTGGCGCGTCAATGAACCCCGCCCGCTCGCTCGCACCCGCGCTGGTCAGCGGGCATGTCGATCACCTTTGGATTTACCTCACCGCGCCCGTGCTCGGCGCGCTGCTCGCCGTGCCGGTCGTCTGCTTCGTGCGTCCCGCCGATTGCTGCCCGACCACCGACGAACCCTTTACCAAAGCCGCTTGAGCCATGTCTGACGCACCGCTCGTCCTCATCCTCTGCACCGGCAATTCCTGCCGCAGCCATCTCGCGGAAGGCATCCTCCGCGCCGCCGTCGGCGACTCCATCCGCGTCGCCAGCGCCGGTTCGAAGCCCGCCGGCTACGTGCATCCCCTCGCCATCCAAGTCATGCGCGAGATCGGCATCGACATCACCGCGCATCGCTCCAAGCACCTCAGCGAATTCCTCGACCAACCCGTCGAGACCGTCATCACCGTCTGCGGCAATGCCGACCAGGCGTGCCCGATGTTTCCGGGACAAGTGAACCGTCATCATTGGGGCTTCGACGACCCCGCGCACGCCACCGGCACCGAGGCCGTGCAGCTCGCCGTCTTCCGCCGCGTCCGCGACGAAATCCGCGCCGTCTTCACTGCCTACGCCGCCGGCCGCCTCGACCGCCCGCCGAAATCCTAAACGCGCCCGGGTGCCGGGAACGACCGTCGCACCGTCACCGGGACTCGGCCCGCCACGCAAGTGCCCGCTGTAGTCGAGCCCCTCCACGCTGGGGAATCGGCGGGACGAGAGGCGGGGGGGGGAATCGAACCCCCGAATGCGGCTTTTGCAGAGCCGAGCCTTACCACTTGGCTACCCCGCCGGAGAAAAGAGAGGGCATCAGGTAACGGGCCTCCGCCGGTTCGTCAACGGCGAAGCCGGGCGGTCCGCGATCCCCGCCTTTCCGTGGCGAAAATCGCTTTTCGGTCCCATCTTCGACCCGTCCGTGAACGACTCGCCCATCTCCACGCCCCGCCTTTTTCGCATCCTCCTGTGGGTGCAATGGCGCTCGTGGTCGGCACGGCTGTCCAGCCTCCGGCGCGAGTCGCCACTCATGCTGCTCGTGCTCGCGGCCTTCGTCGTCGGCTACGTCGGCATCGGGTTTTGGCTCCTGCGCGCGGGGCTCGGATTGCTCTACCATTTCCCGCTCGTCGGCAGCCTGCTTTCCCAGCGGATTCTCTTTCTGATCTTCGCCTTCTTTTTCGTGATGCTCGTCTTTTCGAACATCATCATCGGCTACTCGACGCTCTTCAAAAATCGCGAGACGCAGTGGCTCCTCTCGCTCCCGATCCCGCATCGCAACGTCTATCGCTGGAAGTTTCTCGAAGCCCTCAGCGTCTCGAGTTGGGCGCTCATTTTCCTCAGCGCGCCGATGATGCTCGCGTACGGCCGCGTGCATGATGTGCCGCTCGTTTTCTACGCGCAGGCCGCGCTCGTCTTCGCACCGTTCGTCGTGCTCCCGGCGCTCTTCGGCTCGTGGATCATCCTTTTCCTCGTCCACATCCTCGCCCGGCGCGGGGTGAAAAAAGCCGCGCTCCTCCTCGCGGGCGCGATCCTGCTGCTGCTCGTCTTCGGGGTGAAACCGGTCACCGATGCCGAAGCCGCGAACGCGCAAGATGTCCTCTCGCTCGACCAGCTCCTGCGGCACACGCGGTTGAGCCTCAACCCGTTCCTCCCGAGCGCGTGGATGGCCAAATCGATCATCGCGTGGGGCGAAGGACTGACGACTCAAGGCGCGTTCTATTTCCTCCTGCTCCTGAGCAATGCGCTGATGGGAATGCTCGTCGGCTTCGAGGTGATGGGCCGCTTTTTTTATCGAAGCTGGACCGCCACGCTCAGCTCGCGCGCCGAGCGATTCCAGCGGCGCGCGGAAGCCCGCCGACTCCGCGGAAATCGTCACTCCCTGCTCGACCGCGCGACCGGATTGCTGCGCGTTTTCTCCCAGCCGACCGCCGCGCTCGTGCTGAAAGATGTGCGCCTGTTTTGGCGCGATCCCGCGCAGTGGATCCAGTTCATGATCTTCTTCGGACTGCTCTGCATCTACGTCCTGAACCTGCGCAACGTGGCCTTCGATTTCCAAAGTCCGTTTTGGGAAACCACGATCAGCTACCTCAATCTCGCGGCCTCCGCGCTCACGCTTTCGACCCTCACGACGCGTTTCGTTTTCCCGCAATTTTCGCTCGAAGGCCGCCGGCTCTGGATCATCGGCCTCGCCCCGATCGGCTTGCGAAAAGTGCTCCTGCAAAAGTTCTGGATGAGCGCCCTCACGGCGATGGTCGTGACCGTGAGCCTGATGATCGCCTCCAGCACGATGCTCCATTTGCCGCCCGCAAAAGTCGTGTTTTTCGCCGGCTCGATCGCCTTGATGAGCGCGACCCTCAGCGGCCTCGCCGTCGGGCTGGGCGCGTTGTTTCCGAATTTCAAGGAAGACAATCCGACGAAGATCGTCAGCGGCTTCGGCGGCACGCTCTGCCTCGTCGTGAGTTTCATTTACATCACGCTTTTCATCGCGCTGGCCGCGCTCCCCGACCTCCGCCGCGTCATGCCGATCCCGCTCCCGATCCCCGACGCGCTCGCCACCGCACTCGCACTACTCCTCAGCGCCGGCGTGCTCGTGATCCCGCTCACCACCGCGATCCGCCGCGTGCGGACGCTGGAGATTTGAGAGCCGAATTACGAGACGTGCGCTCGTCGAATCCAGGTAGCGCACTCGTCCCGAGTGCTGGTTTCGGCGTCCCGCCGAAACGAACTTTCCAACACGTGCAAATTCGCTCCCACCCCTCCATCGCGATGCCTTTAAAAAGTTCGTCGCGGCGAGACGCCGCAACCAGCACTCGGGACGAGTGCGCTACCCGGGACTCCGCTCACCGCGTCGGCGAGTAGTCGGTGGCTTTGAGGAAGACCGATTTCACCCCGTCCGGCACCGTCAGCGAGCCGCCGCCTTTTGCCTCCGACGCGGTTTTCGCCGCCACCCAATCCGGGTCCGCGCGGAACGCATCGAACGAGGTTTTCGCCGCGTCCACGCTCGCGTGGGCGAGGAGGTAAACGAGCGTGTTCTCCGCCCCTTTTTGATCCGGCGTGAGCTGCCAGTAGAAGAGATTCGTCATCCCGTGCTTCGCAAACAGCGCGATCGTGTGATCCCGGAAACGCGAGTGCAGCAGCGGCAGATTATTCGGCGTCGTCGTGTATGTCCGTAGCTCGAAAACGCGCTCCGCCGCGCCGGTCGAAGGCTTGATCTCCGGCGAGAAATCCGTCGCCGACATGAAGAGCTGATCGACCTTCGCCACGAGCTTCCCGTTCACCTCCGATTCGCTCTGCGCCTTCTTCCAATCAGGGTCCGCCATGAATTCCTTCCACGATTTTTCGCGCGCCTCGCGGCTCGGATACGCGAGCACGTAGATCAGTTTGTTGTCCGTGTTTTCGATCGGAACCCAGTAGCCGATGTTCGTCATCCCGTGCTTCACGAAGAGCTCCATCGTGTGATTGCGAAAGCGCGCGTGCAGCTCATCCAGCTTCCCCGCCGGCGAGTAATACGTGCGCATCTCGAAGACGCGCGTGTCTTTGTCAGCGGCGAAAACGGCGGCAGTGGTGGAGAGCATGAGCGCGGCGAAAAGGGCGAGGGTTTTCATCCCCGCGAAAATGCACGGTATCGCACTGATGAGAAGCGCGGAGGGCGTGCGACATCCGAGACGCGCACCTTTTGTCATCCTGAGCGCAGCGCCAGCGAAGTCGAAGGACCTCTCACTATTTCCCCCCCCATAGCGCGCGTGCTCGGGGGAAATAGTGAGAGGTTCTTCGACTGCGTTTCGCGGACGCTCCACTTCGCTCAGAATGACCGCTTGGAGGGAACCTTCTGCGCTGGTTTTTTCTCGTGCCAAAACTGGAGATGGGCGCGATCTCAGCGTTCGACGTTCTTCGCTCCGCGTGTCCCTTCTCACCCTCCTCGCCCAGCCCTCGCCGCTCCTCGCGCTCGCGCCGATGCAGGACGTGACCGACCGCCCATTTTGGAAACTCATGCGCGGCTACGGCGGCGCGGACGTTTACTTCACCGAATATTTCCGCGTCCACGCCGACTCGCATTTGGAAAAGTGGATCCTCGAATCGATCACACACAACCCGACCGGACGCCCCGTCGTCGCGCAGATGATCGGCAACGACATCCCCTCCCTCGTCCGCACCGCACGCGAGTTGCAGCGCCACGACATCGCCGCCGTCGATCTCAATCTCGGCTGCCCCGCGCCGATCGTTTACCGCAAATGCGCGGGCGGCGGCTTGCTCCGCGACCTGCCGCGCATCGACTCGATTCTCGGCGCGCTCCGCGACGCCGTGCAGGTCGGCTTCACGGTGAAAACGCGGATCGGTTTCGACAACCCCGCGGTCTTCGACGAGCTGCTCCCGATCTTCGCGAAACACGCGCTCGACCTCCTCACCGTCCACGGCCGCACGGTCGCCGAAGCATATCGCAGCGAGGTGCATTACGACGCGATCGCACGCGCCGTCGCCGCGGTCCCGTGCCCGGTCCTCGCAAATGGAAACATCCACTCCGCCGCGAAAGCCGCCGACGTGCTCGCGCTCACCGGCGCGCGCGGGCTGATGCTCGGCCGCGGCGCGATTCGCAACCCGTGGCTCTTCCGCCAAATCCGCGAACACGGCCGCGGCGAGCCGATCTTCGTCCCGCGCGGACGCGATCTACTGGCCTACATCCACGCACTTTTTGAAGCGGTCTGCACACCCGATGTCACCGAATCGGCGCAGGTCCAGAAAATGAAAAAGTATCTCAACTTCATCGGCCTCGGCGTCGAACCAACCGGCCGTTTCCTCCACGAAATCCGCCGCGCCACCACCCGCGCCGGCTTTTTCCAAACGTGCGCCAGCTTCCTCGACCACGACGATCCCATGCCGCTCGAGCCCTTCCCTCTCCCGCTCAAACCAGCGGACGTGATGGCTGGCGCGACGGCATGACGGGAAAGCCTCCCTCCGCCGTGTTATGGATTCGTTACCGGGGCCTGCCGGTTTCGTTCTTTGTGTAAAAGCGCGCGCTCCCTTTTTCCGGTCATTCTGAGCGGAGTGGAGCGCCAGCGGAACGCAGTCGAAGAGCCGAGTCCGCGAGACAGCGCCGGGGCGGAGGCGGGAGGCGCAACTGATACCTCTCACTTCTCCCCTCCGCGACGCGCGCAGAGCGGGGGAAAAGTAAGAGGTCCTTCGACTCCGCTGGCGCTGCGCTCAGGATGACTACGAGATTGGGTCGCGTGTCAGCGTGCCGTTGACCGTGCGCATGATCTTCCGCGGGTTGCGGTCGAGGAGCTCGGTGGGGAGCGCTTCGCCGGGGAAATTTTGGTAACAAACGGGCCGGACGAAACGGTGGATCGCGGCGGTGCCGACGCTGGTGAAACGCTCATCGGTGGTCGCGGGATACGGGCCGCCGTGGTGCATGGACGGGCAGACTTCGACGCCGGTGGGGAAGCCGTTGAAGACGAGGCGGCCGGCTTTCCGCTCGAGGATCGCGATGAGTTCGGAGGCGGCGGCGAGGTCTTCCGGCGTGCCGTGAATAGCGGCGGTGAGCTGGCCTTCGAGCCCCTGCGCGATGCGGATCAGGTCGGCCATTTCCGATGCATCGACGATGAGTGTGGACGGGCCGAAGACCTCTTCGTGCAGCGCCTTTTTCTTCAGGAAATTCTCCGCGTCCGTGGCGAAAACCACGGCCTCGCCGTGCGTGCGCGCCTCGTCGGGTTCGTCGTCGCTCAGCGCAAAACTCACGACGCCTTTGACGTTCTCCATTTTCTCGACGCCGTCGTGGTATGCCTCGCAGATACCAGCGTGGAGCATGGTCCCCGGCTTCGTCGCAGCGATGCCGTCGGCAAATTTGGTCGCGAACTTTTGCCAGTCCGGGCCGCCGAGGCCGAAGACGAGACCGGGCTTCGTGCAGAACTGTCCGACGCCGCCGGTGACGGAATTTTTCAGCCCCTCGGCGAGCTGCACGCCACGTTCACGCAGCGCGCCGGGGAGGATGAAGATCGGATTCAAGCTGGCCATTTCGGCGAAGACCGGGATTGGGTCGGGACGCGCATTTGCCGCGTCGAAAAGTGCGCGCCCGGCGACACGGGAGCCGGTGAATCCAGCGGCGCGGGCGAGCGGATGACGCACGAGCGCAGTGCCGATTTCCGCGCCGCTGCCGTGCAGCATGGAAAAAACTCCGGCCGGCATTCCGCACGCCTCGGCCGCGCGGATGACCGCGCCGGCGACGAGTTCCGACGTGCCGGGATGCGCGCGATGCGCTTTCACGATCACGGAATTTCCCGCCGCGAGCGCGGACGCGACGTCCCCGCCAGCGACGGAAAAGGCGAGCGGGAAATTGCTCGAACCGAAGACGATCACGGGGCCAAGCGGCAGCAGCATTCGGCGGAGATCGACCTTCGGCAGCGGCTTGCGATTGGGCAGCGCGGTGTCGATGCGCGCGTCGATCCATGAGCCCTCGGCGATGAGGTCGGCGAAGAGCCGGAGCTGTCCGCAGGTGCGTCCGCGCTCGCCGTTCAGCCGGTCGGTCGGGAGGCCGGTTTCGAGGTTCGCTCGGATGAGCAGCTTGTCGCCGAGCGCAACGATTTCGTCGGCGATGCGCTCGAGAAATGTGGCGCGCTGGTCGGCGGTGGTGCGCCGATAAATCGTGAAGGCTTCATCCGCCGCGATGAGCGCGCGATCGACATCGGCGAGCGAGCACTCGTGGAATGCGGGTTCGAGGCGCGTGGAGTCGAGCGGCGAGACGGCGTGAAAAGTGCGCGTCCCTTTTTTGAGCTGCGCGCCGGCGAGCAGGCTTTTTCCGTGGAGGACGAGTGGTGCGGGAGCGGGCATGGGTGGTCGATGATGCGAGGTGAAATTTGAGGACGAAAATCTTCGGCGCGAACGGCACAACCTTCAACCGACGGTGTTCGTCAGCGAGCCGATGCCAGCGATGTGGATGCGGATTTCATCGCCGCTGGCGAGGGTGAATTCGTTCGGTGGGATGATGCCGGTGCCGGTGAGGAGGAAGGCGCCGCGGGGGAATTCGTTGTCGCGGAAAAGGTATTCGGCGAGCTCGGGAAGCTGGCGTTTCATCTGGTCGAGCGCGGTGCGGCCGGAGAAGGCGGGAGTGCCGCCGCGCCAGATGTGAATTTGGATTTCAGTCGCGGCCGGAAGCGGGTCGCGGACGACGATGCCGGGACCGAGGCCGCAGCAGGCGCGATAGACTTTGGCCTGCGGCAAATAGAGCGGATTTTCGCCCTCGATGTCGCGCGAGCTCATGTCGTTGCCGATCGTGTAGCCGAAGATCGCGCCGCGGGAATTCAGCGCGAGCGCGAGCTCCGGCTCGGGGACATTCCAGGTCGCATCGGAGCGAATGCGGACGGTGCCGCCGTGGCCGACGACGCGGTGCGGCGTGGCCTTGAAAAAGAGCTCGGGCCGCGCGGCGTCGTACACTTTGTCGTAAAAACTGCCGCTGTTTCCGCCGACGTTCGCCTCGTCGATCCGCGCGTCGCGGCTGCGCAAATACGTCACGCCCGCGGCCCAGACTTCCTGGCTCTGAATCGGTGCGAGCCACTGCGCCGGAGCGAGCACGGGCGCGGCGGTGGCGAGTTGATCCTGGAGCCAGCTCGCAGGGTTTTCGGCGAGGAACAGGGCATCGAGATTCGACTCGGGAAGCTGAAACAAATCGTCACCGCGCTGCGCGATGAGACCCTCGGCGGCGCGGTAAATCGTGACGGGCGGAAGCGACATGGGGCGGGGAGACTGGGGAGACGGGCGAAGGCGGGCAAGTCTTCGCGCGGGAGGAGGCGCCCCGCCCGGGAGGACGGGCTTTTTGCACGCTGCCGCGCATCCGAACTCCGATGTTGAGCGCCGCTGACACCTCTTCTAATGTCCGCGCCCCGTGAATTTTCTCCGCGATCTTTTCCTCGCCGCCGCACTTTTCCCGGTCGCGGTTTTTGCTCAAGCCGCGCCCGCTCCCGGACTGCCGCCGCCTCCGCCGCCGCCCGATCTTTTCCCGAAAAATACGCGCCCCGCCGCTCCTCCCGCACCGGCCGCGACGCCTGCTCCGGTCGTCCCCCGCGCGACGCCGCTGCCGACTCCCGCGCCGCAGCCGGGGCCGTGGAAAACGCTGTTCGACGGCAAGGCGATCACCGGTTTGCGCGGCTTGGAAAAGCCGGAATTTCTCAAGGCTGGCTGGAAGATCGAGGACGGCGCGCTGGCGCTGATGAAGGAGATCAAGCAGTCCGGCAGGCAGACCGGCGGGGATTTGATGACGACCGAGGCCTACTCGGATTTCGAGCTGAGCTTCGCGTGGAAAATGGGCGTCTCCGGCGACAGCGGCGTGATGTATCTGGCGCGCGGCGGGCTCGGGCAGAAGCCGGTCGGGCACGAATTTCAGCTCATCGACGACGTGCGAAATCCCGACGGCTTGAAAGGCGGTCCGATCAAGCGCACGGGCGGGCTCTACGGCATCCTGCCACCCGGCGAAAACAAGCAACTCAACGACGGCGCGTGGAACGAAGCGCGGCTGATCATTCAGGGAAACCACGTCGAGCATTGGATCAACGACGAGAAAGTCCTCGAGTACGAACTCGGCTCGCAGGCGCTGCAAAAAGCCGTGATGGCGAGCCGCGCGCATGTGCCGCCCGGGTTCGGCACGAAGTTCAAGACGCCGCTCATTTTCCTCGATCAGGGCGAGGATATTTCCTTTCGAAACATCAAAATCCGACTCCTCCCACCCGCATCCATACCCACCCGATGATCAAACATCTCGTCCTCCACACGCTCGCCCTCACCGCCGCCCTCGCCGTCTTCGCGGGCGAGCCGAACACGCTCAGTGCGGAAGAAAAAGCGGCCGGCTGGAAGATGCTTTTTGACGGCAAAACGCCCGCTGGCTGGGTCGCGCTCGGGAAGAGCGAATTCCCCGAAAAAGGCTGGTCCGTAAAGGACGGCGCGCTCCATCACGAGAAGAGCGGCGGCGGCGGAAACGTGACCACTTCCGAAAAATTTGAGAACTACGACCTCACCTTTGAATGGAAGATCGGCGAGGTCGGGAACAGCGGCGTGAAATACAACCTCGTCGATCCCGCGAAAGATCTCGGCTTCGAGTATCAGCTCATCGACGACGCGCGGCATCCCGACGGAATCCGCGGCGGGCGGATGCACCAAACCGGCGCGCTCTACGACCTCATCGAGCCGCCCGCGGACAAAAAAGTGAACCCCGTCGGCGAGTGGAACGAGAGCCGTCTGCTGGTCGATGGCAACCACGTCGAGCAATGGCTGAATGGCGTGAAAACCGTGACCTTCGAGATGGGCAGCGGCGAGCTGAAGGCGCTGATCGCGAAGAGCAAATACAAGAACATCGCGGGCTTCGGGGACAAGAAAGCATCGCCGGTTTTGCTCCAGGATCACGGCGATGAGGTGACTTTCCGCAGCCTGAAAATCCGCGTCCTGCCAACGAAGTAGAGCCGCTCCGCGGAGATTCGCCGAGCCAGCGCGCTTGCCCCGAGTTGAACCGAACGTAGCTTCACCGCATGAACCTCGAAGAGATCAAACAGGGCATTGCCTCCCTCTCTCCTCAGGCGCAGAACGAGGTGACCGCGTTCCTTTTCCACCTCCGGCACGCCGGTGATGCGGGTTATCAGCAGCGTGTCACAGCGCGTCTCGCGGACTCCGATCAGGCGCACTGGGTTACGCCGGAAAACTTCGAGCGGCGGCTCGATCAGCGGTAGAGCTGCGGCATGGGAGCGCATGAAGTTTACATGCACCTGGATCTTCTGGACAGCGTGCCCAAAAGCGGGTTCCAGCGCCGCCAGATCATGGATTTCATTTGCAGCCTGCGTGAGCGACCCGAGACGCCCGGCGACTTCACGGATCGGGATGCTTCGCTGCGCGACCGCCAAATCAAAATGATCGGCGACTATGCGATCACTTACTGGCTGGATGCGCCGGTTCGGATCGTCATGATCGTGGACGTTTGCCTCGCCGATCGGTAGCTGCCCTTCCACCGCTGCATCACCGCCATTTTCGGGACCGGCGGCGTCCGCCCGACCACTCTGCACTACTTGAAATCACATTCATGAACCGCCCCCTCGCCCACTCGTTCTCCCACGTCCTCGCCGCGACTTTCCTCGCACTTCCTTTCGCCGCGCACGCCGCGGACATCGCTCCCGTCGCGGAGGGAAAAAGCGGACTCAAGCCCCCGGCGCGGGTCGTTGAGCCGCACTTGCAGCCGGCTTCCGACGAACCCGAAAAGCAGGCGAAAAAATTCACGCTGCTGCCCGGTTTCAAAGTCGATTTGTGGGCCGCGGAGCCGTTGCTCGGCAACCCCGTCGCGTTCTCCATCGACGAAAAAGGACGCCTCTTCACCGCCGAAACCTACCGCTACCGGACCAGCACTTTGGACATCCGGCACTACATGTTCATGCTCGAGGACGACCTCGCGAATCGCACGACCGACGACCGGATCGCGACGACGAAAAAGAACTTTCCCGGCGAGTGGCAGCAGCTCGAAAAAGAGACGGAAGTCGTCCGCCTGATCGAGGATCGCGACGGCGACGGGAAGGCCGACTCTTCCACCGAATACGCCGCCGACATGCGCACGATCCTCGACGGGATCAACTCCGGCGTCCTCGCGCACGACGGCAAAGTCTGGTGCACGAACATGCCAAATCTGTGGCTCTTCAGCGGGCTGACGAAGGACGGCAAAGCGGAGAAACGCGAGTCGTTGAGCTTCGGCTATGGCGTCCGGTTTTCGTTCACGGGACACGACATGCACGGGCTGCAACTCGGGCCGGACGGACGGCTCTATTTTTCATTCGGCGACCGCGGCGCGTACGTGAAAACGAAGGAGGGAAAGACGCTCGCGTTTTCCGATGAAGGCGGCGTCTTCCGCTGCGAACCGGACGGCTCGCACCTCGAAGCGGTGGCGCGCGGGCTGCGCAATCCGCAGGAGCTGGCGTTCGACAATCACGGCAATCTTTTCACCGGCGACAACGATTCCGATCAGGGTGACCGCGAGCGCTGGGAATACATCGTCGAGGGCGGCGACTACGGCTGGCGCATCGGCTGGCAGCACAATCCGCTCAGCAAGACCGGCAATTCGTGGCTCGCGGAAAAGCTCTGGGAGCCGCGCACGACCGCAACCCCGGCGTACGTTCTCTCGCCGATCGTGCTGCTGCCGGACGGCCCGAGCGGCGTGGCGCATTACCCGGGAACCGGCCTCCCTGCTGAATTCGCGGACCATTTCTTCGTCTGCGGATTCAAAGGATCGAGCGCCCGCAGTGCCATCGCGATGCTGCAGGTGAAAGAGGACGGCGCGGGCTTCGCGGTGGTGAAAGAGCCGACGCCGTTCATCGATCACGTTCAGGCGACCGACTTCGATTTCGGCCCGGACTCGCAGATGTATTTCAGCGAGTGGGGCGAAGGTTGGGAGGGCACGGGACGCGGCCGCATCTTCAAAATGGGCCATACCGCCGCGCTCGCGGAGCAGGCGGTGCAGGTCGCGGAGGTGAAGAAATTGCTCGGCGAGGGATTCGCGCAGCGTCCGAGCGCGGAACTCGCGAAGCTGCTCGGGCACCCCGACCAGCGCATCCGCCTGCACGCGCAATGGGCGCTCGCGGAGAAAGGGGACGCTCAGAAAACGTTCGCGGCGGTTGCTGTAAAAGGCGCTGAACCGCTCGCGCGGCTGCACGCGATTTGGGGGCTCGGACACGTCGCGCGGCTCGCCGGTTACAAGACCGCCGGGGCGGAAAACGCGATTCTCTCGCCGCTCGTCCCGCTGCTCGCAGACGCCGACGCGGAGGTCCGCGCGCAGACTGCGAAGGTGCTCGGCGACGGCAAGGTCACGGCTGCTTGTTCGAGCCTCGTGAATGCGCTGGGCGACGAAAATGGGCGCGTGAAATTCTTCGCGGCGCAGAGCCTCGGGAAGCTGGGGAGACTCGACGCCGCACCGCAAATCATCGCGATGCTGCGTGCGAATGCGGACAAGGATGAATTTCTCCGCCACGCCGGAGTCGTCGCGCTGGCGAGCCTCGGAAACGCAAAAGCGCTCTCCGCTGCGGCAAAAGACGAGTCGGTCGCCGTGCGCCGCGCCGCGCTGCTCGTGATGCGCCGGACGCAGAGCGCGGAGGTCGCGCAATTTCTTTCCGACGCCGACCCGGCGCTCGTGAAAGAAGCGGCCCATGCGATCAACGACGAAGGCATCCTCCTCGCGCAGCCGGCGCTCGCAAAACTGCTGGCCGCTGCGAGTCCGGACGAGCAGGTGACACTCCGCGTGATCAACGCGAACTACCGCATCGGCAACGCCGAGACCGCGACAGCGCTCGCCACTTTCGCCGCCGCCGACGGCTCCGAAACGCTGCGGGTCGAAGCGCTCCATGCGCTCGGAATCTGGGCCAAGCCGCCGGCGCGCGATCGCGTCGCGGGCATCTTCCGTCCGCTGCCGGAGCGCGACGGCAAGCCCGCCGCGCTCGCGCTGAAAACCGCGCTCGCCAAACTTCTCGCGGACCAAAACGAGCACGTCGCCATCGCCGCACTCGACGCCGCGGCTTCGCTCTGGATGAAAGACGCGACTGCTGAAATTGGCGCGCTGATGTCGCAGCCGAAAGTTCCCGTGAAAGTCCGCGGCAAAGCGCTCGAAACACTCGCCGCGCTGGACGATCCGAAGCTCTCCGACGCCGTGAAAATCGCGCTGACCGACAAGGACGCCGCCCTCCGCGTCCAAGCCACCGCGCTGCTCGCGAAGCTCGATCCGAACGAGGCCGCGAAACAACTTTCCGCCGCGTACGCAGGCGCCGCGGTCGCGGAGAAAAAGGCGATTCTCGTCGCGCTCGGCGAAATCAAGAGCGCGGCGGTGGATCAGGAAATTGCGACTTTGCTCGACGATCTCGCCGCCGGAAAGGTCCCCGGCGAAGCGCAACTCGAACTGCTCGAAGCCGCGGCGAAACGCGAAGGCGCGGACGTGAAAACACAGCTCGCCGCCTATTCCGCGGAACTGCCGCAGGGCGACCTCGTCGCTAAATTCCAGCCCTCGCTGCTCGGCGGCGACCGCGCCGCGGGCGAAAAACTTTTCCAGGAACATCCCGTCGCCGCGTGCCTCCGCTGCCACAAAGTCGGCGGCGTCGGCGGCGATGCCGGACCGGACCTCGCGGGCCTCGGCACGCGCAAGGATCGCCGCTACATCCTCGAATCGATCGTCAATCCGAGCGCCCAAATCGCGGACGGATTCCAGTCGCTTCTCGTGACGATGAAAAACGGCGACATGCAGGTCGGCGTGGTCAAAAAGGAAGCCGGCGGCGAGCTGACGCTGCAGATGCCCGTGCCCGGAACCCCGCCCGTCACGGTTAAAACCGCCGACATCAAATCCCGCGACAACGCTCCGTCCGGCATGCCTCCAAACATGCCCGACCTGCTGACCCCGCGCGAAATCCGCGACCTCGTGGAATACCTCGCGAGCCTGAAGTGACCCACAGTGCCCTGCTTCGAACAGCCGGAAGGCTGGAGAATTTCAGGGCGGTTGCCATCAACGGTTCCGGTTCCCTTGGCCCGGTGGGCCTTCGGACGGTAGCCGGTGGCGTCAGCCACCGGACCACGGGTGAACGTGAATCCGCCCCGGCGGGGCGATGGAAAGTCGTGTAATACCATCTCTGGGAAATAACCGGACATCGGGCGGCTCCCGTGTCGGCCCGGCAGGGCCAGTGGAAATTAGCCGGTGGCGTGAGCCACCGGT
>JAYVPW010000073.1:0-28807 GCA_043777315.1 Spartobacteria bacterium
GTTGTGGATCGATGGTGAAACGAGCAATGGGTCTGGCCATGCGCTCGCCTTGGCAGCGTCAGAGCGTTTATGTCGCGACATATCGTGAACGTGACACTAGGTGCCACCTGCCGCTGGTCTGGGCTGTGCTTTTCCCCAGTGCATGAAACTGCTCATTTTCATCGGCATGAATATCGGCGGCGCGGTCGGCTGGTGGCTCGCCGAATCCCAAGGGTTCATGACCGCCTTCCTCATCAGCGGCCTCGGCAGCATGGTCGGCGTCTGGGCCGGCTGGAAAGTAGCGCGGGAATACCTCTGACACGCCCCGCGGCGCGTCTCCACTCTCCGCGCCGCGACGCTCCCGCTGCCCCGGCCAGCGAAAGGTCGTCCGACCCACTCACCGCCTACGGTTCGCGCCGCAGCGCCGCGATCAGCTCATCCATCTTGCTGACGACCGCCTGCAACTCCGCCTGCGTCGGCGGATCGCTCACCGTGATCCCCGCCCCGACATCGAAGACGGGTTCCGCGCGTGCTGGAGGCGTTCAGCGAGCAAATCCTGCATCGTCACCCCGCTCGGCGGCGCACTGATCCCAGCAGGTGCCAACCGACGCTCAATTTCCGGGGAGCAGTTGAAGAATCTGCCGGCGGGGTGGGTGGATTTGATCTCCATCGATCCGCCGTTTCACTCGAACCGGAACGATGAGGTGTCTTGGGGGGGACGAAGGAGAAGCGGGCGTTTGCGGACCGGCACGAAGCGACCAAGGCCGACATCGAATCCATGCGCCCGCGCTGCGTGGAGCTGGCGCGCGCGCATGGAGGTTGAGCCGGGTTCCTCAGAGGATAAGGTGCCGCCATGTCCATCGTAACGGAACTCCTCGCGCAGGTTGATTTCGCAAAGGCAGAGCTCGACAGCTTGCGCCCACTGGCTCGTGAGCAGGAAGACCGGGTGATGCAGAAGTTCCGCCTTTGGTGGACCTATCACTCGAATGCCATCGAAGGAAATACGCTCACGCAGGGTGAGGCTGAGATGTTCCTCATGGAGGGACTCACGGCCAAAGGGAAGCCACTCAAAGATCACCTCGATCTCCGCGGACACAGTAACGCGATCAACTACTTGCTCGGCTTCATCCAGGACAAGGAAGTGCTGACCGAGGCCGCAATAAGGGAGCTACACAAGATTCTGCTTGTCGAACCCTATCAGGTCCAAGCGATCACGCCCGATGGGCTGCCCACGTCGAAAATAGTCGCGCTCGGTGAATACAAGTCGCAGCCCAACCACGTCCGCACGCCCACGGGCGAAACGCACTACTATGCGAGCCCCCAGGAAACGCCGGCGAAGATGCACGACTTGATGGTGTGGTATCGCGAGGAGGCAGTCCGGGCCGGCGCGCACCCGGTGGAGATCGCCGCCCACTTTCACCACCGGTTTACTGAAATTCACCCGTTCGACGATGGGAACGGGCGAATGTCACGTCTGCTGATGAACCTGATGCTGATGCAGAACGGATACCCTCCAGCCGTGATCCGGATCAGCGAGAAGGGTCAGTATCTCGCGGCATTGCGGAGAGCGGACAGTGGTGAAGACGACGACTTCCTCAGCTTCATTGCCGAGCACGTCGTTTCGTCGCTGCATCTCTCTATCCGGGCCGCGAAGGGAGAGGAGATTCACGAGCCGACCGATCTGGAAAAGGAAATCTCCCTCTTAAAGATCGAGCTCGATCACATCGAAGAACCGCTGCCGCTGACGCAGGAGGTGCAGAAGAGATTGTTCGAAAATTCATTCGATCCGCTCTTTCTGGAGATCACGAAGCTCGTGAGTCCGTTGTGTGAGTTGTTTGGTGAAAGCGGAGTAGCGTATGACGGGGGAGCCGGACCGACTCCCGCACAAGCATACGGGTTCACTGGGGAGATCGAGCTCGCAGGCTCCCAAAACGTGCCCCGCGATCCAGCATGGTGGAGAGACACAAATCTCATCTGGCATTTGACGCTCAACTTTGGGCTGAAAGGATTCAAGAAAGCGCGCTTCGACACCTTCGACCTCGCGGCGGCTCTAGTGATCGCGTTTGAACCGCTGAAGTATGCCGTGAGTCTCCAGTCCTTCACGCCACCCTTGGCAATCCAGCACTTCTATCAGGATCCGCTGAGCAAGGATGAGATCACCGAACTGGCACAGAGGCTCGCCCGATTCTTCTTGGACGCGATCAAGAAGAAGACAAACGGACACGGCTAAGAGAAGCGGTTCTTCGTGGCGTTCGACTTACGCGAATGGGGCGCGCTCGGAGTTCAGCCGGTTCTTTACGCGCAGCGGGAAGTCGATCGTGGCGCTGATCGTGCAGGAGATCATCGACGAGGAGCTCGGGCATCGGCTGGCGTAGCGGGCGCTCGGTCAAAAACTGGCGCAGCTCGCGCCGTCCACGCGTGCGGATACGCGCACACCGACCTCGCGCTCGACCCCGCCCACCGCCCCAGCCCCGCCGCCGCCCTCGCGCATCCGTGACTGCGCGTCGGCGAGGAGAGAGCGACGCCTCCCTACTTGCCGGCGACGCCGGAGTAGAGCGTCATCAGCGAGCCGCCGCCGCGGGCGGGGGTCTGGCCGTGGAGGAGCTCTTTCGTCACGCCGGCGCGGGTCTCGACGACGAGCTGCTGGAAGGGGCCGCGGCGGATGGCGGCTTCGCCCATCGTGGCGGAAAATGAGGAGTCGGTGACGATGAAACACGGCTGCTTCGGGCGGGCGCTGTTGGCATAGACGAACGCGCCGAGAACCTCGGTTTTCGCGCCGCCGCGGGAGTCGATTTGGGGCGAGTCGCCTTCGGTTTTCAGGCCGAGAATCCAGAGCGTGCCGCCGTCGTTGATGATCTTCGCCTCGTTGCTGCCTTCGACGTTGAGCTGCCGCGCCCAGACGTGATTCCCGGCGATGCGAATCTTGCCGGTGCAGACATCGCTGAAGAAAACGTCGCCTTTCCCGCTCAGCTCCCACTCGCCGCCGATCACGTTTTTCACGACGAGCGTGCGCGCCGCGGCGTGGCGGATTTTCACGGGCGAGTAGGTCCAGTCGAACCGCTCGAACACGACGACCGGCGAGTCGCCGTCCTCGATGATCCAGGTCCCCTGGTTCTGTTTTCCGAACGCATTTTCCAGCCCGATGAAACGCCGCGCTTTCCCGCGCACATGCACGTCGCCGACGAACTGCACGCCGTCTTTCGGGAAGTAAATCGTCGTCTTGCCGGAGTCGATCGCCTGCTGGATCGCCTCGGTCCAATCGACGACGAGCCGCTTTTTCCCGCGCGCATCCCACGCCTCGGATTTCTTCGGCGCGAACGACCCGACGCTGATCCAGTCGCCCGGCTCATCCCACGGGACGTCCGGCGTTTCCTGGATCGGCAGCCCGAGAGCGCGTGGCGGCGAGCCTTCCCAAGCGGCAACCAGCGGGTGCGAAAGCCACTCGGCGACCTCCGCTCCGGCGGGGCTCTGGCGGTGCCCGCCGCCATTCTGCACGGCCGATTTGTAGCCGGTGGTGGTGAGGTTGCGGACGAAGATGGCGGCGTTGTCGGCGTTGCTCACGGCGGCGAAATCCTGGGCGGCGCCGGTGCCGGTGAGCGTGGAATCGAGCAGCGTCGCGAGGCTGTCGCGCGAGGCGTTCAGGAAGGCGGGGACGGCGTTGCGGCTGTGCAGTCCGCGGATGAAGACGGGCTCTCCCTCGTTTTTGAAACCGGCCACTTTTTGCCCCTCCAGCGACACGTCCTCAAACGTGATGCTGTCCACGCCGCCCTTCGTCCAGATGCCCGTGTCGAAGCCGACGACCTGCAAATGCGTGATGAGGCAGGGCCCCTGTTCGCCGGTGTAGCCGAGGTCGAGCCCGATCGGCCCGCGCTCGCCGCAGACGATGCGGACGGTGTCGATCGTCCCCTGATTGTTCGCGATGAACTGCGCGCCGATCGCGCCCGGATTTCCTTTCCCCGTGTCGATCGTCAGATTGCGCAGCCCGTTGCGAAACCTTTGTGCAGGCCCTTTCCCGGTCCACACGACCGGCAGCGGGCGCTCGGGAATGTCGAAGCCGGAGCACGCGTCCTTCAGCTTCACGATCGTCTTTTCGAGGCTCTGGCCTTGCAGCACCTGCCGCTTCTCGCCCTTGCCCCAGCGCAGCGGACTGGAGACGAGATACGTCCCATTCGGCAAATAGAGGAGCTTCACCCGCGCATCGAGCGCCTTCTGAATCGCGGTGGTGTCGTCCGTGATCCCGTCGCCTTTCGCGCCATACGGAGGCTGCGTGAGGTCGGTCACCGCGCCCGCCGGAAAGACGACGTTTTCGCCTCGCGCAGCAATCGCCAAAACGACCGCGGCGAGCAGCGCTAACGCGCGAATCACTTGTCCCCCGCAAAGAGCGGGATCTCGTCGTTGTAAACGCTCATGGTCCTCGCCGCGTCGGAGAGCAGGGTGCGGCCCTCGGCCATTTTCCCGAATTCGCACTCGAAGACGCCGAGATGCCATTTGCGATGCGCGGAGAGCTCCGGCGTCAGCGTCGGGCGGATGAAATATTGCGCGATCACCACGACCTGCTCCGGCGCGATGTCCGTCCACGGCACGGGCAGAAATCCATACTGCGACTTCACGTAAACTTTTTCCTCATCCGCGCGCACGATGCCGCCGGGCACGGCCGGCCCGGTTTTCTTCACCACTGGCTGCGGATATCCGAAGGTGTTGATGTCGCCGATGAGGATCGATTTGAAGTTCGCCAGCCAGTTCGTCTTTTTGCCGAGCACCTCCTGCGCCTGCTTTCCGGCGTCGCTGTTGATGCTCGCCGAGGTGATCGCGAAACGCGCCTCGGTGAACTTGTACTGCGCGACGAGGTCGGCCCGTTTCTTCTTCGCCTCCGGCAAATTTTTCGCGTCCGCGGCGGCGTTGTCGGCGTCCATCTTCGCCTTTTCCGCCAGCAGCGTGGCGACCTGCGGCTCGAATTCCGCGATGCTCTCGTCGAGCGATTTGGAGAATTTCGTCGTGAGCTTCATCTCCGCGCGGGCCTCTTTCGCCGATTTCAGCGCGGCCACTTTTTCCTCCATCGAACTTGCGGACTTGATCGCCTCGCTCGCCGTTTTGAAGGCGGTCGAATCCGTCACGAAACTCTTCGCGATGTCTTTGTAGCGGCTGATTTGCCGCTCGTCGCCGATCCAGAGCGGAGGCGCTTCCGGCCACGAGGAGGTGAACTGCCGGAAGAGCGCAGTGGCCTCGTCGGGCTTCTCCATGTTCCAGTTTTTCAGCCCAAAGAGGAGCAGCGCGAAAGCCTGATAATTCGTCTTGTCGTAATCTTTCGCGACCGACTGATCGATCACGTCTTCGCCGCGGAGGAGCTTCGCCGATTCCACGAAAAACTTCGCGATCCTGGCGTCATTCGGATCGTTGGAGAAAAGCCCGCGCTCCTCGATTTTGCCGAATGTTTTCCGGGCATCGAGATTCTTGCCCGCGAAAAGATAGGCGAGGCCCTGGTGCATCGTGATCCAGTTCCGCAGCGGCTGCGGGAGGTTCGGCGTCTCGTCGAGTTTGCCGAGCTCCTCGGCGGCTGCCTTGTATTTGGCGTTGAGGATGTCGGCGCGCGCCTGCTTGAATTTCGGCTCGGCCTCCGCCGTCGCCGCGATGATCTGCTCGACCGTCGCGCTCCCGCCTTCCTCCTCGTGATGCGGCTTCGGCCGCCATTTGAATGCAGCCACCCCGCCGAGGACGACGACCGCAATGATCGCGAACGTGATCCAAGTCATCGCCGTCCCCTGGCTCTCGCTTTCCATCACCACGCGCACGGCCTGCTGCTTCGCCGCACCGGCTTTGCTGATGAGTTCGTTGCGCGCGAACTCGAGGTGCTCGATGAGTTCCTCGTACGTCTGGTAGCGCTGCTCGGGGTCTTTGTTCAGCACCTTATTGATGACGTAAGCCGTCGTGCTCGAGACATCCGGCGCAAAAGCCTGGAGGCTGACCATCTGACTTTTGACGTGCTTCAGCGCGACCATCGACGCCGTCTCCGCCTCGAAGGGCGGGCGGCCGGCGAGCGCGTGGAACAGCGTCGCGCCCAGCGAATACATGTCGCTGCGGGCGTCCTCGGGCTGGTTGTCGAGCTTCTCCGGCGCGACGTAATACGGCGTGCCCCAGACTTCGCCGCCGACTTTTCCGGCGTCCGCGACGAGTGCCGCGAGGCCGAAATCGACGATCTTCGCGCTGTGCGCGTTGGCGAAAAGGATGTTGCCCGGCTTGATGTCGCGATGGATCAGCCCGCGCTGGAGAGCCGCGTTGAGTCCTTTCGCGATCTGAATTCCGACCTCGAGCACCTGCATTTCCGGCACCCGTTTCTGCATTTGCATCAGGTCGTCCAGCGAGCCTTTGTCCACGAGTTCCATCGCGATGTAGAGCATCCCGTGATCAACGCCGCTCGAATAGACCTTCACGATGTTCGTGTGATTGATCGACGCCGTCGTCGCCGCTTCCGCCTCGAATTGCCGCACGAATTCCGGGTCCGCGCTGAATTGTTTGCGCAGCAATTTCAGCGCGACCATCCGGTTCAGATTCGTGTCGAGCGCGCGATAAACCGCGCCCATGCCGCCCGCACCGAGCACTTCCTGCAGCTCAAAATGATCGAACGAACGCCGCACGCGCATCCCCGTGCCGCAGTTCGGGCAGTGCATCAGGGCAAACGGTTCTTCGTCGGAAACGTCGATGAGTGCGCCGCAACTCGGGCAGGTTTGGACGAGGGGCTCGGTGGAATCGGACATTGCGGGCGCGACGTTAGCACCCGCGTTTCAGCGCCGCAAGAAAGGCGGCGCTTTCCCATTGGCAACCGCTCCGCCATCGCCGCAAAGTCCCCGCCCCGAATGAAAACCCTCACCATTCTCCTCGCCCTTTCCATGGCTCTCGTCCTCCCGCTCCGCGCCGATGAATACGAGCCTCGCACCTTCACCTCGCCCGACGGCGGCTCGATCCCGTTTCGACTTTTGAAGCCGCAGGACTACGACCCGGCGAAGAAGTATCCGGTCGTCCTTTTTCTGCACGGGGCAGGGGAGCGCGGGGCGGATAATCAGGTGCAGTTGAAGCACGGCGCGGGACTCTTTTTGAAACCGGATGTGCGGGAAAAATACGCCTGCTTCGTCGTCGCGCCGCAGTGTCCGGTGGAGCAAAAATGGGCGGACACCGATTGGAAGGCGGAGGTCGTCGTTCAGCCGCCGGAGCTGAGTGCGCCGATGAAACTCGTGCTCGCCGCGCTCGATGGACTGGAGAAGGAATTCAGCATTGATCGGGATCGGGAATACGTCACGGGCCTATCGATGGGCGGCTACGGAACCTGGGATTTGCTCACGCGAAATCCCGAGCGCTGGGCGGCTGGAATCCCCATCTGCGGCGGCGGCGACCAGACCAAAGCCGCGCGGGCGAAAGACCTCGCGGTGTGGGCCTTCCACGGCGGGTCTGACCCGACGGTGCCGGTCGTGCAGACGCGCAACATGGTCGCGGCGCTCAAGGCGGCAGGAGGCGCGCCGCTTTATTCCGAGTATCCCGGCATCGGCCACGACTCGTGGACGAACGCGTACCAGGAGCCCGAGCTGCTGCCGTGGCTCTTCGCGCAGAAGCGCGGGACGGTGGTTGCCTTCTCGAAAATCGCGCCGCCACTCGCCGAGCCGCCGTTTAATTTGATCCCCGGCGACGGGCCGCTCCAGCCGGGTGTCTGGTTCCGCGGACTCTGGCTCCAGCGCCGCACCGAATGGGCGAAGGCGACGCCCGCGGATCAAGGCGCAGTGGTCTTCTTCGGCGATTCGATCACGCAAGGCTGGGGCTCGCTCGCGACGGATTTCCCGGGGCTGAAAATCGCCAATCGCGGCATCAGCGGCGACACCACGCGCGGCCTGCTCGGCCGGATTCGGGGCGATGTGCTCGACGTGCATCCGAAGGCCGTGAGCCTGCTCATCGGCACCAACGATCTGTCGCTCGGCGCGGAGCCGGCAGTCGTCGCCGGCAACATTCAGCAGATCGTCGCCGCGCTCCACCAGGCCGACGCCGCGATGCCGGTGATCATCAATAAAGTGATGCCGCGCGGCCCGCAGCCCGGCAAATTCCCCGAGAAAATCCGGCAGCTCAACGCGCTGCTCGAACAGCATTTGCAGGCCGACACGAAGGTCACGTTCTGCGACACGTTTTCACTTTTCGACGACGGCACCGGCACCTGCAAAAGGGAAGAGTTCCCCGACATGCTGCACCCCAACGCGACGGGCTACGCGAAATGGACCGCCGCTCTCCAGCCGATCTTCGCGAAGCTCAAGCTCGCGAAGCCGTAGCGTCCGCGCGGATCACGCGGTTTTCGCAAACCGCCCGGCGACCACGTCCCAATTGATGACGCTCCAAAACGCCTTCAGGTAATCCGCGCGGCGATTCTGATATTTCAAATAGTAGGCGTGCTCCCAGACATCCACGCCGAGCAGCGGCGTGCCGCCGGTCATCAGCGGTGAGTCCTGATTCGGCGTCGATTCGATCACGAGTGATTTGTTGCGCCACGCGAGCCAGGCCCAGCCGCTGCCAAAAACCTTGGTCGCCGCCTCGTTGAATTGCTCCTGAAATTTCGGGAAACCGCCGAAAGTTTTGTCGATCGCCTTGGCCAAATCTCCGCCCGGCATTCCGGTCTCGTTCTTCTTCAGCAACTGCCAGAAGAGCGTGTGATTCGCGTGCCCGCCACCTTGATTGCGCACGTCTTTCCGCACCGCTTCCGGGACCGCGTCGAGATTCGTGATCAGCTCTTCAATCGTCTTTTTCTCGAGCCCCGGCGCTTTCGCGATGGCGAGGTTCAGCTTGCTGACGTAGGCGGCGTGATGCTTGTCGTGATGAATCTTCATCGTCTCCGCATCGATGAACGGCTCGAGCGCGTCGTAGTCGTAGCCGAGCGGCGGAAGCTTGAAAACGCCCTCCGGCTCAGCGACCGCGGCGGGTGCTTGCGCGCGCAGCGCGGGGACGGAAAATGCGAGAGTGCCGGAAGTGAGGGCGATGTTTTTTAGAGCGTGGCGGCGGGTGATCATGGGCGTGAGTGGGTTGGCACAGAAAGATCGTGAAAGGCTTTTCGGGAGGATGCCTCGAAAAATCCGGAGGGGAATTGGGCAGACTTGCGCGCGCTACAATCCGCCGCCGTTCGCCGCTCCGCCGATTTGCTCGCGGTATTGCGCGGCGGTTTTCAGATTCTCGATTTCCTCGCCGGCTTCGATCTTGATTTTAAAGATCCAGCCCGCGCCGAACGGGTCGGTGTTGATCAGCGCGGGGTTGGACGAAAGCGCGTCATTGATCGCGGTGATCGTGCCCGAAATCGGCGAGTAAATGTCGCTCGCGGCTTTGACCGACTCGACCACGCAGACCTGCTGCTTTGCTTTCACCTGCGCGCCGATTTCAGGAAGTTCGACATAGACCACGTCGGTCAATTCGTCCTGCGCGTGGTCGGTGATTCCGACCGTGCCGGTCTCGTCGTCGAGGCGCAGCCATTCGTGGGATTCGGCGTAGTTGAGATCTTCGGGGACGTTCATGTCAGCGTGTTTTAGGAAGTGGGTTTGGCCCCGTCGTGGTGGCGGAGCAGCGGCTTTTTTTCGATCACCGCGGCAAATCGTTTACCCCGGATTTCGATCTCGATTTCTTCGCCGATGCGCGCGAATTCGGTCGGGATGTAGGCCATGCCGATCCCGATATTCAGCGATGGCGAGAGCGTGCCGCTGGTCGTCTCGGTGATCGGCGCGCCGTTTTTGAAGACCGGATAATGCGCGCGCGGCGGCGGCGATTTGTCCTTCATTTTGAATGGGACGAGCCGCCGGGTCACCCCGTCCTGCCGCTGCTGCGCGAGCTTTTCGCGGCCGATGAAGTCGGGCTTTTGCAGGTCGATGAAAATGGAGAGCCCGGCTTCGAGCGGCGTGGTCTCCGCGGACAAATCCGAGCCGTTCAGCGGGTAGCACATCTCGAGGCGCAGCGTGTCGCGCGCGCCGAGTCCGCAGGGCTGGATTCCGAAAGGTACGCCGCGTTCCAGGATGTCGCGCCACGACTTCACGCCGCGGCCCGCGGGGCAGAAAACCTCGAACCCGTCCTCGCCCGTGTAGCCCGTCCGCGCGACGTAATAAACCGCGCCGTCGATCTCGACGGTGAGGATTTCGTTGCGTGCCGGGCGCGAATATCTTCCGCCGAAAAACGCGTCGAAAAGCTGCGCCGAATTCGGTCCCTGGACGGCCAGCCCGGCCACCATGTCGCTCTCGTTTTTGAAGACCACACCCGCAGGCCGGTGCGCCTCCATCCACGCGAAGTCCTCGTCGATTTTCCCGGCATTTACGACGAGCAAAAACAGCTCTTCGCCGAGCCGGTAAACGATCAGGTCGTCGATGACTCCGCCGCGTTCATTCAGCAGAAAAGTGTACTGACATTCGCCGACGCCGAGCCGCTCGACGTTGTTCGTCAACATCCGGTTCAGCCACGCCAGCGCGCCCGCGCCGGAGGCGAAAAACTGGCCCATGTGCGAGATGTCGAAGACGCCCAAGCCGGTCCGCACCGCCTGATGTTCGGCGAGAATTCCGACGTATTGCACGGGCATCGACCAGCCGCCGAAATCGACCATCTTCGCGCCGAGCGCGACGTGCTCCGCGTGCAGCGGCGTCTGTTTGAGCGAAGGTTCTGCGGGCACAATTTGGGGAGGGTAGGGGCGCGACTTTCGGTGTCTAGCGGGAAAACATTTCCGAGCGGACTCGGGGCAATAAGTGGGCCGTCACGATGCCCGCATTTTCGCCGAGAGATAGCCCCACGACATGCCGGCCGCGAGGCCGATGGCGTGGACGGTATTGGCGACATGCGGGATGAATCCGATGAGGCATGCGACGAACCAGACGAGGAGCTGCGTGACCATGTTTTTGTTGAGCTCCCAGCCGGCGGCGCGGTCGCACTTTCCGCGAATCCAGAGGAAGCCGAAGAGGCCGTAATCGACGCCGGACATGCCGCCGAAATTGGGGCTGCCCCAAAGCGCCTGGCCGGCATTCGAGAGCGCGGCAATGACGAGGACGAGCACGAGCAGATGCCGCCCGCCGTAGCGGTTTTCGGTGAAGCTGCCGAGCTGGTAGAGCATCATCATGTTGAAGACCAAATGGATCACTCCGAAGTGCAGAAAGATCGGCGTGATGAGGCGCCAGACCTGGCCGGCGCGGATTTCTGGGAATAGCCCCGGATGGCTGACGCGCGGTATTTGCGGCGCGCCCGCCTCTTCATCGGCGAGGACCGTCGGGATGTGGTGCGAGTCGCCGGTGGTGCGGTCGTAAAAGTAGTCGGAGATGAAGAGCGGCCGCACCGCGCGCGTGTCATCGCCGAGGCGCGAGGCGACGGCCACGGCGACGCAGATGATGATGAGCGCAAAGGTGACGATCGTGCCGCCGCGAAAATGCCGCTCGTAGCCGATGCGCGCGGTGTCGGCGACGGCCGAGCGGCGGGCGTTGTCGGCACGCATCACGCGGGTACGGACTTTGCGGGCGACGGTGGTGACGCCGTCGAATTCCGGCGCGCCGGAATCCGCGCGAAAGTGCTGGAGCAGCGCGGTTGCCGGGGCGAGTTGATCGTCGTCGAGCACCCAGACGGAGAAGCGTCCGTCGTCCTCGAGTTCGGTCTGATTCTCGATGCCTTTGACATAAAGATAGTCGCTGAATCGGGTCGCGATTTCGTCCGACTCGAGAGTGCCGATGGTGCGCATCGGGCGTTGATAGGGCGGGGGCGCGAGGGCGGCAAACGGTTTTGGTTTCGCGCGGCGGGAGGCCGCATTTCGTCATCCTGAGCGCAGCGCCAGCGGAGTCGAAGGACCTCTTACTTTTCCCCTGTTGCGCGGGCGTACCGCGGAGGGGGAAAAGTAAGAGGTCCTTCGACTGCGTTTTCGCAAAGCCGAAAACTTCGCTCAGGATGACGAGTTGGGATGGTTGCGGCTACGCCGCGAAGGCTTGCAATTCACGCAGTTTCGCCAGCGCGCGGCCGGTGTCGATTTGGGCGCGAGCGAAATCCAAGCCGGCGGAAAGGTCGGGCGCGAGGCCGGCGACGACGAAGCCGGCGGCGGCGTTGAGCGTGACGATGTCGCGCTTCGGGCCGCGTTCCTTGCCGTCCAAAATGGCGAGGAGAATGCGTGCGTTTTCGGCGCGGTCGCCGCCGCGGAGATCGTCGATTTTCGCAAGAGGGATGCCGAGCGCTTCGGGGTCGATCGTGAACTCGCGGATGCCGCTGGGCGTGACCTCGCGCACGTCGCTCGGGCCGGTGATCGCCAGCTCGTCGGTGCCGTCGCCGTGGAGCGCCCAGGCTCGCGTGCGACCGAGCGCGGCGAGGGTCTGCGCGTATTTATCGAGGAGCGATTTCGCAAAAATTCCGACGAGCTGAAAGGGCGGGCGCGCGGGATTCAGCAGCGGGCCGAGCATATTGAAAATGGTCGGGATGCCTTGCGCGGCGAGGAGCTTGCGGACGGGCGCGATCGACTTGAACGCGGGGTGATACGCCGGCGCAAAAACGAACCCGAGTCCGTGCGCTCCGACGCAGCGCCGGAGGTCCGCCGGAGCAAGCTCGATTTTCACGCCGAGCGCCTCGAGCACGTCTGCGCCGCCGCATTGCGAAGTGATCGCGCGGTTGCCGTGCTTGACCACGACCGCGCCGCCCGCGGCGAGGACAAACATGCTGGTCGTCGAGACGTTGAAGAGCCCCATCTGATCGCCACCCGTCCCGCAGACATCGAGCATTGGGCCGGGGAGTTTCGCGGCGTCCAGACCCGGATCGACGGCGCGGGCGAGCAGGGCTTTTGCGAAGGCGGCGATCTCTGCCGGAGTCTCACCTTTTTCGCGCAGCGCGCGGAGAAAGCGCGCCTTTTCCAAGTCGGCGACATCGCCGGAGATCAAGTGCCGAACAGCCTCAGCGGTCTGTTGAACGGAGAGATCGGTCCCGGCGTTGAGTGAGGAAATGAGCTCGTGCATTCGGGCCGCGGAAGCTGCGGCAGACGCGCTTTTTTCGCAAGCGCGCGAGCCGTCAACTCGACTGCGACCAGGCGATGATCAGCACCACGGCGATGACCGCGAGCACGGCCAGCATGATCTTCACCCAGCTCAGCGGATGCTTGCCGGCGATCGTGCCGGTGTAGCCGTTGACGACGACTTGAAAGGTCTTTGCGCCGTACGTGTAGGCGACGAGCCAGATCGGCACGAGGATGTGCTTGAAGGTCTGCGCAGAGAAGTCGGCCTCGACCTGCAGACCACGGTGCGTGTCGCCGGGAACCTCGCTGGCGCAAAGGCCGCGCGTCTTTTGCTCCATCCCCTCGCGCGAGTGCTGCGCCGCCGCGACGAGGTCGATTTGATATTGCTCGACGACCCAGCCGGAGAGGAACGCGGGGTCGTAGGGCTTGAGGTCGGTCGTGGTCGGGAACGGCTCGATTTTGCGCAGCAAATCCGCGTCGGCGCCGCGCGATGCGGGGACGAGTTCATCGTCGAAAAAGTGCTCCAGCGAGCCGGAACTCGGCACCCAGCGCGTGCGCTGAATCTGCCGTGTTTGCTGCCGCCCCTGCGCGTCGGTGTAGCTCTCCGTTTCGTAATAATGGTAGCCGGATTCGGCGAACCAGTCGGCGTGGACGAGCGCGTCGAACGTCCAATACGGAATGTAAAGTCCGTGGACGGTATCAGTGAGCGCGCGCGATTTGAGCGCGTTCGGCGCCCACCAGCGGGAGCGATACCACGCGCGGACGAGGTCGCGGATTTGCGGCTCGGGGAGCTTGAATTCCAGCAGACTCTCGGGGCGGACGGGAGCCTTGTTTTCCTCGACCGGGATGAGCGCGGATGAGCCGCAAAAGTCGCACCGCTGGGCCACGCGCGCCGGATCGAAAACCGTGATCGCCTGGCAGCTCTGGCATTTGACCGAAGTCTTTTCCGCCTGCCATCCGCGCTGGCTGTCGGGCAAATCCCGCAGCGCCGTTTCGAGGTCGCGCTCGGCGATTTCAGGCGCCGCAGCGGGCGGCGCCATCGGGGAAACGGCGTTGCAATACGGGCAGACCAGCGCCTGTTTTGCGGCGTCCCACTGCGCCTCCGCGCCGCACGCGGGGCACGCGAATTTGCTACGCGCGGTGATCTCCGGCATGGTCGCGAATCAGGGCACCGGGGTGGTCGGAAGCGCGCGCGGCGCAGGCGTCGCTACGGCTCCGGGCGGAGGGAGAACGATGGTCTCGCTGGACGATGTCCCGCGGTGCAGCAGCAGCGGAATGATGACCGCAAGAAGCATCGCGATGATGAAAAGCACGACGATGATTTCGAGCAAACTGAAGGCTCGGCGGGACTGAGTGAAATGGGCAATTCGCATCGGGATGGGACTTTCAGCTTTGCAAAAACAAGTCGAGCGCGGCGCGGGTGATGCGCCACGTGGAGCCGATTTTTTTGCCCTTCAGCTCGCCGGCCTCGAGCGTGGCGATCACGTCTCCCTCGCTCACGCCGAGCAGGTTCGCGGCGTCACCGGGGCTGAGAAGATCACGCTTTTCCGGCGGCCCCTGCGCGGCTCCGGCAGCGGGAATCGCCGAGGCTGCGGGGGCCGCTCCCGCCGTCGCCTGAGGCCCGAGCACGCCGCCCTGCTGCTGCATCATCTGCTGCGCCATCGCCATCCCGACGGCCATTTCCGAGGCGAATCCGCCCGCGCCGCCGCCGCCCTGTCCCATCCCCTCGGCCATCTGAAATTTCACGTAGTCGTTGAGATTTCCGACCGCCGCCATCGACGAGCGTTTGTCGATCGCCGCCTCGACTTCCGGCGGCAGGCTGACGTTTTCCAAAATGAAACTCGTCATCTCGAGGCCGTACTTTGCGATCACGACCGGATTGATCAGCGGCAGCAGCGCCGCGCCGACTTCGGAGTAGCGCGCGGCCACATCGAGCACCGGGATTTTCGCCTGCGCCAGCGCCTCGCTGAAGAGCGAAACGATCCGCGAACGCATGGTGTCCGCGAACTCATCGAGCCGGAAATGCTGGTCGCTGCCGGCCACTTCTTTCAGGAACAATTTCGGATCGACGATCTTGAAATCATACGTGCCGAAAGCCCGCGCGCGGACGATTCCGAAGTCGTTGTCGCGCATCATCACCGGGTTCGACGTGCCCCATTTATTTCCCGTGAAAAGGCGCGTGCTGACGTAATAAACGTCGGCCTTGAATGGAGTGTTGAAGCCGTATTTCCAGCCCTTCAGCGTCGTGAGGATCGGGATGTTTTCCGTCGTCAGCGTGTGCCGCCCCGGCTCGAAGGTGTCGCCGAATTGCCCGACATAAACGAACTGCGCGACCTGCGATTCTCGCACGATGAGCTGCGCGCCGTTTTTGATCTCCTTGTCCTCGTCCGGCCAGCGGTAGCTCAGCGTGTCGCGCGAGTCGTCGGTCCATTCGATGATGTCGATCAGCTCGCTTTTGATGAAGTCCATGAGGCCCATAATTTGTGCTCTTTTTTTGCAGGGATTTGAGATGCGAGGCGGGAAAGTAGGGAGCGCCCGGATGGCTGAAAAGGGATTTGTCCGGCCTCGCCACGGCAGTGGACAAAGCGGGCGGGTTGGGGAATATCGTCGCGTGGTTTCCTGCTCGCCCGCCGTTTCGCTTGTGCGATCCGGCCCCCCGGAGTCGTAGCGCGCCGCTCCTTTTTCCGATGACGACAACCCACGAAAATCCTTTCTCGCCCGAGCGCCTGCAGCGACTCCCGTTCCGTTTTTCCGGTGCTGGGACTTGGGAGAATCTGCTCGCCCGACTCGAGACGAACCAACACTGCGCCGCGATCGTCGGTCAGGCTGGCACGGGGAAAACGACTCTGCTTCACCAACTCGCCGAGCGACTCTCGGAGCGCGGGTTCGTGCCGCGCCTTTTCGAGCTGACGCCGGAAAGCGGCATGTCCGACCGCGAACAACTCGTCGAGGCCGTGCGGGAAATCCGGGCTCCGGAGATCATCCTGCTCGACGGTGCCGAGCGCCTGACGACGCGGCAATGGCTGCCGCTGCGCGCGGCGGCAAGTCAGGCGGCGGGCTTCATCGTCACGCTCTACCGGGTCGGCCGGTTGCCCACGCTGCTGGAGTGCGAGACGAGTGCGGGCCTGCTGGAGGAATTGGTCCACGACCTTGCCGAATCGCGTCTTCCAAAAGGCGAAGCCGCCACAGTGATGACGCGCCATCGCGGGAATTTGCGCGAGGTGCTGCGGGAGCTGCACGACCGTTGGGCGGGCGCGGAGAGCTAGAGCGGGCGGAGCTTAATTGGAATAATTCTTGATAGGCTCTCGGACCTATGGTTTGTTTTTGGCGCGGATGAGCAGCAAAACCGAACCCAAGTCCTACGATGAGACGATCTCCGAGAACGGGTTTCGTTTCACTCCGCAGCGCCGTCAGGTTTATGACGCGCTGATGGGAAAGCGGGATCATCCGACGGCGGTCGAGGTGTTCATGCGGGTGAAAACGAAGATGCCCTCGATCTCGCTGGCCACGGTTTACAACTGCCTCGAAACGCTGACGGAATGCGGACTCGTCAAGCATGTGCATCATCATCGCGAGCCGTCGCGCTACTGCCCGAACCTCGCGGAACACGCGCACCTTTTTTGCGAAGGCTGCGGCTCGGTCATCGACCTGCCCCTGCGCCCCCGGCGGCGGACGCACGACGTTTGGGAGGTTCCATCCGACGTCGTGATCTCGCATCAGGAAGTCTCATTCCGCGGGCTCTGCCCGAAATGCAGCGCGAAGGCTGCAAAACTAAAAACAAAACATTCAAAATGAGTTCACTCGAAATCAAAAACCTTCACGTCAGCATCGGCGGCCAGGAGATCATCCGCGGGCTTTCGCTCACCATTCCAAAAGGCGAAGTCCACGCCGTCATGGGGCCGAACGGCTCCGGCAAAAGCACGCTGAGCAAGGCCATCGGCGGCCACCCGGACTACACGATCACGAGCGGCGAAGTGCTCCTCGATGGCGCGAGCATTCTCGGCCTCGGACCCGACGAGCGGGCGCGCACCGGCCTCTTTCTCGCCTTCCAATATCCGATGGAAATCCCCGGCGTCTCGAATGCGAACTTCCTCCGCGCGGCCTTGCAGGCTCGTTTGCCGGACGGTGAGGAGCTCGAGGCCGTCGATTTCTACGAGCAGCTTTACGCGAAGATGGACGCGCTCGAAATGCCGCGCGCCTTCACCGCGCGCTCGGTCAACGAGGGCTTTTCCGGCGGCGAAAAGAAGCGCAACGAGATCCTGCAAATGGCCATGCTCGAGCCGAAATACGCGATCCTCGACGAGACCGATTCCGGCCTCGACATCGACGCGCTGAAGATCGTCTCGAACGGCGTCAACGCCCTCCGCGGGCCGAACCTCGGCGTCCTGTTGATCACACATTACCAGCGCCTGCTCGACTACATCGTGCCCGACTACGTACACGTCATGGTCGCCGGCCGCATCGTCCAGAGCGGCGGAAAAGAGCTCGCGCTCGAACTCGAAGAGCGCGGCTACGACTTCATCCGCGAAGGCATCGAGGAGCGCGCGACCGCCTCAGTCTAGGCATTCAAAAAAGGAGCACCATGAACGACACCGCAACTCTCGATATCGACCGCAGCATCGGCGATTTTTCCTACCCGGAGCAGCACAAGTTTGACGCCGGCACCGGCCTCACGCGCGACACCGTCAACTACATCGCGGACGTGAAAGGCGAGCCGGATTGGATCCGCGAATTCCGTCTGAAGGCCCTCGATATTTTCGAGAAAAAGCCGATGCCGACGAATTGGGCATCGAAGGATTTGGAAGCGATCAACTTCGACAAAATCCGCTACTACCTCGCGAACGGGCAGAAGGCGACGCGGTCGTGGGACGAGGTGCCGGACGACGTGAAGCGCACTTTCGAGCGGCTCGGAATCCCGGAGCAGGAGCGCAAATTTCTCGCCGGAGTCGAGGCGCAGTTCGACAGCGAGGCGGTCTATTCGAACATCAAGAAAGCGGTCGGCGATCAGGGCGTGATCTTCATGGGCTCGACCGACGGGCTCATCCAACACCCGGAGATTTTCCGGAAGTGGTTCGGAAAAGTGATCCCGACCGGAGACAATAAATTCAGCGCGCTGAACTCGGCCGTTTTCAGCGGCGGCTCGTTCATCTACGTGCCGCCCGGCGTGAAGGTAAAGCACCCGCTCCAGGCGTATTTTCGCATCAACGCGGAGAACTTCGGGCAGTTCGAGCGGACGCTGATCATCGCCGATGAGGGGAGCGAAGTCGTTTACATGGAGGGTTGCACCGCGCCGAAATTCGAGACCGCCACGCTGCATTCAGCGGTCGTCGAACTCGTCGCGATGAAGGGCGCGAAGATCCAATACATCACCGTGCAAAACTGGTCGGCGAATGTCTTCAATCTCGTGACCAAGCGCGGCCTCGCGCACGAGGACGCCGAGATCAAATGGATCGACTGCAACATCGGCTCGCGGCTCACGATGAAATATCCGGGCGTCGTGATGAAGGGCAAAGGCGCGCGTGGCGAAGTCATTTCCATCGCGCTCGCGAGCGACGGACAGCATCAGGACACCGGCGCGAAAATGGTCCACGCCGCCGACAACACGACCTCCAACGTCGTCTCCAAATCGATCTCCGTGGGCACCGGGCGCGCGACTTATCGCGGACTCGTCCACGTTCCGAAGCATCTCAAAGGCTGCAAGAACAACACCGAGTGCGACGCGCTGATGATCAACTCCACGGCGCGGACCGACACGTATCCGGCGATCACCGTGCGGGGCACCGGCAACGCGGTGCAGCACGAGGCGAGTGTTTCGCAGATTTCGGCCGAGCAGATTTTCTACATGCAACAGCGCGGACTCACGGAAGCGCAGGCGATGAGTCTGTCGGTGAATGGATTCGTCAACGATCTCGTGCGGCAGTTCCCGATGGAATACAGCGTCGAGCTGAAGCGGCTGATCGACATGGAAATGGAAGGCTCGGTCGGGTGAGCAGCGCCATTTTCGAATCAGACGTGATGGAACAGATGATCGCCGCCGCGCCCGGCAACCTACTCACCGCGGGAGCGCGCGAGGTTTCGGATGGGCTCGATGAAATTCGCGCGGAAGCGTGGGTTCGCTTCGAGCAAACCCCGCCACCGGAGCGCAAGCAGGAGCAGTGGCGTTTCGCGAATCTCAAGGATCTCGACCTCGCGGGCTACTCGCAACCGCTGCCTCTCGGCGACGCGGCGAGTCACGAGTTGCTGTCGCGTTCCCGCGGGCTCGAACAGGTCGCAGGGCGGATGGTTTTCGCGAACGATCAACTCGTCGCGCGCGACCTCGTCGGAGATTCATTGCGGCAGAAGGGCGTGCTTTGGCTGCCGCTCGATGAGGCGGCGAAAGCCCACCCAGACTTGTTTCGCAAGCATTTCATGCGGGAGGAGGCGGTGCTCGGCTCGCAGAAATATGCGGCGCTGCATCAGTCGCAGACGCGCGCCGGCACGTTTCTTTACGTCCCGCGCGGAGTGGAAATTTCGATGCCGATCGAGGCGTTTCATTGGCTGCACGGCAGCGGCGGATCGTGCTTTCCGCACACGCTGATCATCGCCGAGGAGATGAGCAAAGTGACGTTCGTCGATTACTTCCAATCCGCCGACGCGAGCGCGCCGGGACTGGCATGCGGGGTGAACGATCTCTGGCTCGGCGCAGGCGCGAAAGTGACCTACGTCTGTGTGCAGGACTGGAGCCGGAAGGCGCTCGCTTTTCAGATCAACTCCACGGTTGTCGGGCGCGATGCGCACGCCGTCGCGTTGACTGTGAATCTCGGCAGCTCACACGCGCGGACCGAGAGCGTGAGCCACTTGCGCGGGCCCGGCGGGCGCAGCGACATGCTTTCCGTCTCCGTCGCGGACGGTACGCAGGAGCTCGATCAGCGGACTTTTCAAATCCACGAGGTGCCGAATACCGCGAGCGATTTGCTCTACAAAAACTCCCTCGACGACGAGTCCCGGACGATCTTCTCCGGCCTCATCCGCGTGAACCCCGGCGCGCACAAAACCGATGCGTATCAGAAGGTCCGCAACCTCCTGCTCAGCGACGACGCCGAGGCGAACAGCGCGCCCGGACTCGAGATCGAAGCCGACGATGTGCGCTGTACCCACGGTGCGACGAGCGGGCAGGTCGAGGAGGAGGAGTTGTTTTATTTGATGTCGCGTGGCATCTCGAAAAAGCAGTCGCAGAAACTGATTGTCCACGGGTTTTTGCAGGAGGCGATCGACCGGGTCGGGAACCTAGCCATCGCCGAAAAACTCGGCGAACTCGTTCACGCAAAATTCGACGCGTCGCGCTGAGGGCTCGGATCGGAATTGGTCCGCGAAAAAACGCGAAAAAACGCGAAACCGGATTCTGGGTTCTGTCCTCTTTCGCGTTTTTTCGCGTTTTTTCGCGGACCAAATTTCGGTGTCTGACCGGGAGCGGGCTTTTCATCACGATTTCGAGCGGGAACCTCGCACATGCCGGGCAATGAATGTTCCTGACAAAAAAACAGGCGCGCTCGGACGTGCGTTTTTCAAGGAATGGGCGAAGCCGGGGCCGATCCCGCCGGGCGCGGATCGTTCGCTCGAAGAACTGTGCGCCGCCGGCGAGACGCTCGACGCGATCAGCGGACACTTCCGTTTGTTTCAGCTTCGCGACGGTCACCGCTTCTCGACCGACGACGTGCTCACGGCGTGGTACGGCACGTCGTGGTGCCCGACTGCGCGCACGGTGCTCGATCTCGGCAGCGGGATCGGATCGGTCGGAATGATCGCAGCGTGGCGCTTGCCGGGCGCGCGTTTCGTGACGATCGAGGCACAGGCGGAAAGTGTGCGGCTGGCGCGGAAGTCCCGCGGGTACAACGGTCTCGAGGATCGCTACGAAATCCGGGAGGGGGATTTTCGAGATCCTGCGCTGCTGGTGTCGGAGGAGAAATTCGATCTGGTGCTCGGGAGTCCGCCGTATTTTCCGCTCGGCAGCGGCGTGGAGAGCGGGCATCCGCAGAGGCTGGCGTGCCGGTTCGAATTGCGCGGAAACATCGCGGATTACTGCGCCGCCGCCGCCGCGCATCTGGCGTTGGGAGGTTGGTTTGCGTGCGTTTTTCCGACCGAGCAACTGGCCCGCGTCGAGGCCGCCGCGAGCGCGAGTGGGCTCACGATCGTGCGGCGTCGACCGGTCGTTTTGCGAGAAGGTGAGGAGCCGTTGTTGACGCTTTTCGCGATGGTCCGCGCGGACCATTTGCCGCCCGCGATGCGCTCGCAGACTTGGGTCGAGCCGGCGTTGATCATCCGGCAGCGCGATGGCCGGGTGCATCCCGAATATGCGGCGGTGAAGCTCTCGTTCGGCTTCCCGCCGTGAGGGTGCGCTAATCGCCGAACGAGATGCCGACCGCGCGGGCGGTTTCGATCATCTGGCTGCGGGGCGAGACGAGGCGGAGGCGATGCACGGCATCGGCGATCGGGACGGCGCGGATCTCGTCGTGGTGGTAGCTGACCATCTGGCCGAATTTTCCCCCGCTGGCCAACTCGACGGCTTTTACGCCGAAGCGCAGGCCGAGGATCCGGTCGAGTGTGGTCGGCGCGCCGCCGCGCTGGAGGTGGCCGAGGACGCAGGTGCGGGTTTCTTTTCCGGTGCGGCGCGCGAGCTCGGCGGAGACCATTTCGCCGATGCCGCCGAGCTTGTATTCGCCGCTCCCTTTTTCGCGGAAAAATTCCTGTCCGTCCCGCGCGCGTGCGCCTTCCGCAGTCACGACGAGCGTGCTGAGACAGCCCTCGGCTTCGCGCGCGCGGACGGCGCGCGCGACCTTTTCCAAGTCGAACGGAATCTCGGGAATGAGGATGATGTCGCCGCCGCCGGCGAGCCCGCCGTAGAGCGCGATCCAGCCGGCGTGGCGACCCATGACTTCGACGACCATGACGCGTTTGTGGCTGGTCGCGGTGGTGTGCAGGCGGTCGAGCGAATCGGCCACGCACGCGACGGCGGAGTCGAAGCCGAAGCTCGTCGCGGTGGCTTCGAGGTCGTTGTCGATGGTTTTCGGGACGCCGATGGTCGGGAGCCCGGCCTCGAAAAGCTGTTGCGCGGTGGTGAGCGAGCCGTCGCCGCCGATGACGACGAGCGCCGCGATTTTGAGTCGCTCGAGCGTCGCGCGCGCTTGGTCAATCGCCTCGCGAGGAGCCTGGGCTCTCGATCCAGCGCCGGTCTTTACGATGAAATGGCCTTTGTTGGTCGTGCCCAGAATCGTCCCGCCCAGGTGCATGATTCCCGCGGTCCGGTGCGGGGTAAGCAGCTCCCAATCGCCCTCGCCGAGCAGCCCCTCGAAGCCGTCGCGGAAGCCAATGACCTCCCAATCGAGATTCGACGCGGCGCGCACGACTCCGCGCAGGACCGCGTTCAGTCCCGGGCAATCGCCCCCGCTGGTCAGCACGCCGATGCGTTTTTTCATGTGAAAAAAAGATCGCGGACGGGCGAAATCAGCGCGCGGGTTTCCAGCCTTTCAGAGGACGGCCCGCTGCGGCCCACGATTCGTAAGTCTGCCACCCGCGCGCGAGCAGACCGGAGGCGACATTGAAACGGTCGGGCGAGCCGAGGACGACGACGTTCAAACGGCGCGGCGTGATGACATGGTTTTCGCCCTCCTGCCGGCTTTCGGGAGCGCGCGCGGCGGAGACGATGACGCACGGCCCGGCCTTGCGGGTGGTGCCGGTTTTCACGCCGTCGATTGCGTTCACGCCGAGGAGTTCGTTGGTGGTGCGGAGCATGTATTGCGACTGCTCGCCGGTCGCGGTGAGGATGGTGATTCGGCGCTCTTTTTGCGAAACGTAGAAGCGAAAGCCGGACGTGCTCATCGCGTAGCGGGTGAGCAGCGCCATGTCGTGCGCGGTGGAGTAGGGGAGCGAATTTTCCATGTTGTCGAGCCCGTGGGGATTCAGGAAACGCGTGCGGGTCATACCAAGGCGGCGGGCGAGGGCGTTCATTTGCGCGACGAAATTATCAACCGCCGAAAGCTCGCGCGTCCCGCCGCCGAGCGCGCGGCCGACGTGGTCGGCGAGGGTTTGCGCGGCCTGATTGTCGGACTGCATGAGCGCGGCGTAGAGCAGATCGCGGAGCGAGCAGCGGTCGCCGGGATGCAGCCCGATGCCCGGCGGATTCAGTGCCTGAGCCGAATCCGGGACGGTGGCGGCCTGTCCGATGTCGCCATTTTTGGCATCGGCCCAATCGAGGACGACCATCGCGGTGGCGATTTTGGTGAGGCTGCCGACCTGCAGTTTTTTGTCGGCGCCGGAGCTCTCGAGCGTGAAGCCGGTGGTATTGTCGGAGATGACGTAGGCTGCGGTTTCAGCGCGGACTTTTGCTGGAGAAAACGCGCTGACGATCAAAAGAATCGCGGCGCAAAAGGGGACGAGGCGGGGTGTGAGCATTGGAGAAAAGGCGCGGAGGATAGCGGCTCGGCGGCGGTTGGCAATGGAGGGCGATCGGGCGGGCAGGAGCGTTGGTCCGGTCATTCTGAGCGAAGTGGAGCGACAGCGGAACGCAGTCGAAGAACCTCTAACTATTTCCCCGCTCGAGACGCGCCTCGTCGGGGAAATAGTTAGAGGTCCTTCGACTCCGCTTCGCTCCGCTCAGGATGACGGGGATGGACATATCCGCCGTCCGCGCCGTCACGGCGGGGTGAATATTACCGCACCGCAGATGCGGCGGATGGCGCGAGGAATTCTTCGAGCGCGCGGACGATTGCTCCGACGATGCGCGCCTGCGTGGCCGGATCGGCGAGCTGTTTTTCCTCCGCGCGATTCGAGATCACGCCACATTCGAGCAGGGCTGCGGGCATGGGCGCGGACTTCAGGACGATGAGATCGTCGTAGCGATAAACGCCGTTGAATTTGTCGATGATGGGCCGGTTTTCGCCGGGGATCGGCTCGGCGTGGTGGGGCGCGATGAAGGCGGCGGCACCCTGCGCGGCTGCGAGGCGGGCGCGCTCCGTCAGGGAGATCGGGCTGCCGGTGGGATTGATGAGATATGGCGCAATGACCCGAGAGCTTCTGAGTCGCGCAAAAAGGAGCTCGGCGATGCGCTTGTTGAAGCGGAATTCCGGCACGCCGGTCGCGCTGATCGCGCCGGGCTGCGCGATGGTGTGGCCGATGTCGATCGCGACGATTTGCCGTCGGTCGGCTGAATGCGGAGTGGGTGCAGCCTGCGCGCGCAGAGCAGCGGCGGCGGCAACGCCGAGGATGAGGGCGAGAATTTTCAAACGGTTCAGCTCTGCGGAAGGCACGCTTTCTCCCACCATTTCGAGAGGCGCGCGGTCGGGACTTCCGGGATCGCGAGGCCGGCGGCGGCGTAGTGCGATGTGTCGTTGAAAAGGGTGAGCCGGGCGCGGGCCGGGTCTTTGAAATCGACGATGTTCAGGGCGGCGGGGTTCTGGTCGAGGTTGTCCCGATACCGGCGTGGATCAAAGCCGAGCAGGGAGCTGAGAAGCAGGCGGATGGTCGCTTTGTGCGACGCGACGATCACGTTTGCGCCGGGATGTGCGCGCACGATTTCGATCAGCACGGGCAGCGCGCGCGCGGTCACGGCGAGGCCGCTTTCGCCGCCGAGCGGGGCGAAAGTGTACGGATCTTTTTCCCAATCCGCTGCCTCGTCGGGATACGCCGCCTCGACTTCGCGGCGGGTCATTTGTTCCCAGTGACCGTGCGAAATCTCGCGCAGACCATCGCGCGTCTGCACCTCGAGCGGATGCGGTGCGGCGAGGATGCTGGCCGTCTCGACGGTGCGTCCGAGCGGCGAGGCATAGACCGCCGCGATTGATTCTCCGCTCAGGCGCAGCGCGAGCCGGCGGACCTGCTCGCGGCCTTCGTCGGAGAGCGGCACGTCGGTCGCGCCGGCGAAACGATCCTCCGCGGTGAGTACCGTCGCGCCGTGGCGGATGAGGAAAATGCGGGTGTTTGCCGAGGCCATGCGCTGGAGTCGAAAGCTCGCGGCGCAAGCGGGCAAGCGTTTTCCCGGCCACAGCCGCCCGTCGGGGAAACCGTTTGCAGCCCTCCCGCCGCGCCCCTATTTTCCGCGCCCTATGATCGACTTGGAATCGCTGCCCGACGTGCACGGGCACTTCGGTAAATACGGCGGGATGTTCGTGCCGGAGACGCTGATGACTGCGCTGAACGAACTCACCGCCGAGTATCAAAAAGCGCGGCTCGATCAGACGTTTCAGGATCAGCTCGCCGCGAGCCTGCGGGACTTCGCGGGCCGGCCGACGCCGCTCTATTTTGCGGAGCGGCTGACGCGAGAGCTAGGCGGGGCCAGGATTTATTTGAAGCGCGAAGACATGCTCCACACGGGCGCGCACAAAATTAACAACGCGCTCGGGCAAATCCTGCTCGCGCAGCGGATGGGCAAGACGCGGATCATCGCCGAGACGGGCGCGGGACAGCACGGGGTAGCGACCGCGACGGTGGCGGCGCGGGCGGGACTGGAGTGCGTGATTTACATGGGCGCGGTCGATATGGAGCGGCAGGCGCTGAACGTCGCGCGGATGAAATTTCTCGGGGCGAAAGTGGTCGCTGTGACGGCCGGGCAGGCGACGTTGAAAGAGGCGATCAACGAGGCGATGCGCGACTGGGTCACGAATGTCCGCACGACTCATTACATCCTCGGCTCCGCGCTCGGCTCGCATCCGTATCCGATGATGGTGCGCGATTTTCACCGCGTCATCGGCGACGAGGCGCGCGTGCAGATTCAGGAAAAAGAAGGCCGCCTGCCGGATCTGCTCATCGCCTGTGTCGGCGGCGGGA
Organism: Spartobacteria bacterium; assembly: GCA_043777315.1. Lineage (GTDB taxonomy): Bacteria > Verrucomicrobiota > Verrucomicrobiia > Chthoniobacterales > Chthoniobacteraceae > CAIURC01. The sequence goes on from JAYVPW010000073.1 coordinate 25,742, forward strand.
GCAATGCGATCGGGCTTTTCTGGCCGTTCTTGAACGACGACGGCGTGAAAATGATCGGTGTCGAAGCGGGAGGGCGCGGCATCCGCGACGGCGATCACGCGGCGCGTTTTCAGGGCGGAAAGCTCGGCGTTTTGCAGGGGACGAAAACCTTTCTGCTCGCGGATGCCGATGGGCAAATCCAGCTCACGCACTCCGTTTCCGCGGGGCTCGATTACGCGGCGATCGGGCCGGAGCACGCGTATCTGCGGGACGCAGGCCGGATCGAATACGACTACGCGACCGACGACGAAGCGCTCGCCGCTTTCCAAAAACTCTCGCGCGTCGAGGGGATCATCCCGGCGCTCGAGTCGTCGCACGCCGTCGCGCATGTGATGAAGCTCGCGCCGAAAATGGCGGCGTCCGAACTTGTCATCGTGAACCTCTCCGGCCGCGGCGACAAAGACGTCGCGCAAGCCGCCGAGATGCTGCTCGGGTAGCGCTTCCCGGATGGCCGACATCCCGAAATCGGAAGGTTGGAATTTAGCCACGGATCAACACGGATGGGGAAAAGACACGGATGAACACGGAAGGGTTCCGCAGTCATGAGGATCTCCGTGTCCTGTCCGTGTCTTCCATCCGTGTTCATCCGTGGCTCAATTCTCACCGTTCAGGTTTTTGGGAGAACGCGAGCAACCGGGGTTATTCGAGCCGGATCGTCGCCGAGCGGCCGTGGGCGTCGAGGCCTTCGAGCGCGCTGAATTGCACGATCGTTTCGACCGATTTTTTCAACGCCTTGCGGTCGAGGCGGACGATGCTGGTGCGGCGCTGGAACATGTCGGCCATGAGCCCGGGAAATGATTTTCCCGCGCCGCCGGTCGGCAGCGTGTGGCTCGGCCCGGCGACGAAATCCCCGGCCGCGACGGGCGAGTATCCGCCGAGAAAAATCGCGCCGCTCGTGCGCACTTTTGCGGCGAGCTGATCCTCATTTTTCGCGACGATCGAGATGTGCTCGGGGGCGAAATCATTCGCGATTTCGACCGCGTCTTTCAGCGACTTCACGAGGATGAGGACGCAGTCTTTTTCGAGCACGCCAGCGAGGTGCTCCTGCCGCGTGAGCGTGGCAAGTTGCGTCTTCAACTCGGTGTCCACGGCGGTCAGCAGCTTCGCGGAATTCGTGACGAAAAGAATGGAGCTGCCCTTGCCGTGCTCGGCTTGCGCGAGCAGGTCGGCGGCGATCCACGCGGGGTTGGCGGTGGCATCGGCGAGGACGAGGATTTCGCTCGGACCGGGGAGGAGATCGATCGCGACCTGGCCGAAGACCTGACGCTTCGCCTCGACCACGTAAGCGTTGCCCGGCCCAAAGATTTTTTGCACCGGCGCGATCGTCTCCGTGCCGAACGCGAGGGCTGCAATCGCCTGCGCGCCGCCGACTTGGAAGACCTCGGTCGCGCCGGCAAAGTGGAGCGCGAAAAGCAGCGCGTCGTTGATCTTCCCGGCCGCATCGGACGGCGTGGTGACGACGATCTCCGGCACGCCCGCAGCGGCGGCGAGCGTGACCGTCATGATCGCGGTCGAGACGAGCGGCGCGGTGCCGCCAGGGACGTAAATGCCGACGCGCTGAAACGGATCGAAACGCTCGCCAACGCGCGCGCCCTGCGCATTTTTCGCGCTCCAGCTTTTCCGCAAACTGCGTTTCGCAAAGTCGCGCACATTTTCGTGCGCGGTGCCGATCGCGCGCTTCGTCGCGGCATCGACTTTGGCTTTTCCGCGGACGCGCAGTTCTTTCGCGGCGAGCGTCGGCCCGCCGAAACGCGTGGTGAATTCCAGCAGCGCCGCGTCGCCGCGCATCCGCACGGAAGCGACGATTTCGCGCACCGTCGCCTCGACGTCCGGCGAGGGCATCGCCTTGCGCTGGAGCGCCGCGAGGGCGCGCGAAAAGTTGGGGTCGCTGTGTCGGAGTGTGCGCATGGCGCGGCGTTTTTAGTGGCCGCGCCGGGTGTTGAAAAGAGCGGGCTTCCGGCGCGCGTGCTTCATTCCACGCGGCCGAACGCCACGGCTTCGAGCGAGGGTCCCGGCGGGACGCCCGCCTTTTTCCACGCCACGAAATCGCGCGAGACATGCACGTTTCCGCCCCAGGAAAAACCGATCGCGAGCGAGCCCTCGCGTGCCCATGCGAGGCTGCACGGGATGCGCGGGGTTTCGCTGCGCCAGGCCAGTCCGTCGGGCGAGCTCCATGCCTTTTTTCCGCCGCTCACGAGGAAGCGCTGGCCGGTCCAGACGACGCGCGAAAAATCCTCGCCGGCTTCGGTGGTGTGTCGCTCCCACGCGTGTCCGTCGTGCGAACTTTCGATCAGCCCATCGGGACCGACGACGACGAAATGCCCCGCGCCGTACGCCACATCGCGGGCCGCGGGAGTGTCGATTTCCTCGGAGGTAAAACGCGTGCCGTCCTCGGTCGCGGCACGCCAGCTCACGCGCGTCTTTTCGGCGTAAAGATCGACGTCGCCGATGATCACGAAGCGCGCCCCGCCTTCGCCGCTGCCGAAGGCCGAACGCCGCGCGTGGACTGAGCCGCTGACCTTCATCTTTCCGCCTGCTTGGAACGTCTCGCCGTCGGTCGAAAAGAGCAGCTCCGCATCGTGTCCGGCGACGAAGCGCCCGTTGCCGAAAGCGATCGTCGCGACGCGTCCTTTGACTTGCGGGAGCTCTGTCCATTTCTCGCCGTCGCGCGTGCTGAGAAGATGCCCGATCTTCGCGCCGCCGCCGACGGCGATGAAGCGTCCGATCCCAAACGCGACATTGAAAAGCACGTTGTCGTCGTCCTTTGCCTCGTCGCTCCAGCGCTGGTCGGCGGTCCAGTTTTCCCCGTCGCGCGACATCATCCGCCGCCCGCCGTAGCCAACCGCGACGAAGCGTCCGGCGGCCGGTTCCGCGGCGTCCAGCGGAAGTAAAATGAGTGCGACAAGAATCGCGGCGGAGACCGAAAGGAGGCGCAACATCACGGAACAATGCTGAATTCGAGAGGCGGCGAAAGCTTCGGAAGCGATGGCGACGGCGCGCCGTCTGAGTTTTTGCACGTCGAAATTT
>JAYVPW010000074.1:0-7689 GCA_043777315.1 Spartobacteria bacterium
GGCGCGGCAAAGAATGGGGCCGCCCTTTCAGGGCTTGGTCTCTGTTTCCGTGCAAACCCAGGGCGCTGCCCTGGGCTGGCTTGTTCCGGGCCGTTGGCCTGATGGCGCAATCAAGTTCCGTACAGGCTCTAAAGCCCAAGCTGCTTTTTGCGCTGCCGCCTCTGCCCCGGATCCGTCCGGAGGCCCGCGAGCCTCACGCGACGACTGCGACGATGATGACGATCAGCACCAGCAGTTCCAGCAATCCAGCCGCAATTTCGCCGGACGCGCTGACCGACATCGGTTTCGGATTCATCGCTCCTGCCCCCGGCTGCCGCCATTTCGGAAGACCCTCCCGATCCTCCGGCGTTCGCGCCAGAAGACGAATGCGACCAGCGCGGATGCACCGAAAATGGTCGCGGGCTCGGGGACGGGGACGATTTCGTAAAGCCCGGCCCCCCGGTCGAACGCGATGGCTCCGGACTGGTATCCCTGAAAGCGGATTTGGCTCAGGAAGCCCGAGTCCACCGGGCCGCTGCTGGTGACGAGGAACTGGTCCGGGTTGCCGGCGGTTTCCGTCACGCCTGTCCAGTTCGCGATGCTCAGCGTGCCGCCGGTCCACGTGGCGGAGGAAAATTGCAGGTGCGAGGTGTTGCTGGTGCCAAAGTCGAGCGTCGAATCGGCGGCGAGGATCAACGCGCCGAGCTGGTCGCTGTATCCGCCGGTATCCAGCCGGCCGCCGGCAAATGTGATGTCCGTGGTGTCGCCGATGCGGTTCGAGCTGCCGAGGAGGAGCGTGCCGCTGTTCAGCCGCACCATGCCGGGCGCGAACGAATCCGCGGCGGCGGGATTCACCGTGAGTGTCTTTGCATTGCTGGCCAGATTCACCGCAAGCGTTCCCGATCCGCTCGCGCCGCCGGTCAGCGTCATGCTGTTCGCACCGGTGATCTGATTTCCTGCCACGGGGTTCACGGTGATCGCGTTGGCCAGCGTGCGCGTGTCGCTGTCGGAGGCGAGCGCGCCGCCATTCAGGATCAGCGGCTGCGTCCCGGCGCCGAACGCACTGTTGTTCCCCGCGACCAGCGTCCCGGCGCTGATGGTGGTGCTGCCGGTGTACGAATTCGCCGAGGCGAGGACGAGCGTCCCCGTGCCGGTCTTTGCCAGACTGCCGCTGCCGGTGATGAGGCCGGTGAAGGTGGTGTTCGCGCCATTGCTTCCGACGCCGAGCGAATTGCCGCCCGTGGACAGCGCCCCGAAGGTGACCGTGCCTGCGCCGGAGAGCGACCCGAGGCTGTCGCTGAAGCCATTCAGATCGAGCGTGGCCGTGGAGGAAAGCGTCACGGCGGGGTTGCCGTTGATCGTGTTCGAAGCCGCGAGCCGGACGGTGCCGTCGTTCACCGCGAGCGTGCCGGCGAAGGTGTTCGCGCCGCCGAGCGTGAGCGTGCCGGCATCGGTCTTCCTGAGCGTGCCCGCGCCGGAGATGACACCCGTGGAGACCGTATTCCCCGCGCCGCTGACCGTGAACACCCGGTCGGAAAGATCGATCGTGTCGCCCAGCGTGAGCGTGGCACCCGCACCGGCACCGGTGCTGGCATCCGCGGAGAAATTGATCGCGCCCGCCCATGTCGCCGCGCCGGTGATGACTTGGAGCGCGCCTTTTCCATCGCTGCCGGTGCCCGCGAGCGTGAGCGGCTCCGTGCTCACGGTGACTCCCGGTGCGAGATTGATCTGCGCGCCGGCCATGACGATGGGGTCGCCGATGGCGTTGTTCGCGAGGACTTCGATGATGCCGCCCGCGACGGTCACAAGGCCGGTGTACGGGCTGTTGCCCGAGAGGCTCCATGTGCCGGAGCCGACCTTTGTCAGCGGGCCGGTGCCGATGATGGTGCCGGAAAATGCCGTGTTCGTATTGTCGCCGACGGTGAGTGCGCCCGTGCCGATCGTGAGCGTGCCGGAACCGGTGATGCTCGCGACCTGCTGCGCAAAGGTGGTGAGGTTCAGCCCGCCCGCCGCGGCGATGTTCACGGCGGTGCCGGTCGGCAGCGCATTCGTCGCACCGATGAGAAGGTCGCCGACGAGGATGCCCGTCGCTCCGGTGTACGTGTTCGCGCCGGAGAGCGTGAGCGTCTCGCCCGCGATCTTCACGAGTCCGCCGATGCCGGAGATGCTGCCCGCAAAAGCCGACGCCAGCCCGTTTCCGCCGACGGTGAGCGTGCCGCTGCCGAGCGTGATCGCGCCGCTGCCGCTGATGGATCCGAGGTTCACATTCAGGCCGTTCAGATCCGCCATACCCGCCGCGCCGACGTTCAGATTCGAGGCGAGCGGAATCGCCGAGACGTTCGTGATCCGCAGCGTGCCGGCCTGCACGTCGGTGACTCCCGAGTAGGTGTCCGCCGTGGTGAGCAGCAGAGTGCCAGCGCCCGTCTTTGCAAAACCATACGCGCCGGAAATCGCGCCCATCGTCGTGGTGCCGCCGGACGTGTTGAAGGTCGCGCTGCCGGTGAGATTCACGCCGGGAATGACGAGCGATGCGCCGCCGCTCGGAGTCAGCGAAAGAATCTGCGCGCCGATGCTGACCGCGCCAGTCGTGATCACCGGCGTGCCAGCCGTGAGCGGCGAAGCGGCGATGGTGCTGTCGGCAGCGACGGTGATCGCATTTCCAAAAGTGGCGGACACATCGGAGCGCAGCCGCAGCGTGCCGCCCGCGAGCGTGACACCGCCGGTGCCGAGCGCGCCGGTGTTGCGCAGTTCCACCGCGCCTGCGGCGATGCGCGCGGTGCCGGTGAAGTTCGGGTTTGCCGCGCCGAGCACGATGTCGCCCGCGCCGGTTTTCACGAGCGTGCTCGCGCTGTTGCCAGTCGCGAGCAAGTCGCTCGCGCCGGTAATCGTGAAGCTCTGCGCGGCGGCGACATCCATCGCGCTCGTGAGTCCCGAGGTGACGACGAAACGGCGTCCGGTATTCGGCGTGAAGCCCGCGGTGATCGCGAGTGTGCCGCCGCTCATGAACACGTCGTTCGCCGCCGCACCGAGCGCGACATCCGTGCCGACCGCGAGCGTGCCGTCATTGAGATACACATTTCCGCTGAACGTATTCGCGCCACTGAGCGTGAGCGTGCCGAGGTCGGATTTCACGATGCTCACGACGCCGTCGCCCGCGTTGCCATACACGCCGTCGGTGCCCGCGTTATCAATGATGGCCGAGGAAATCGTGAGCGTGCGCCCGGTCTCGACGGCGACCTGCAGCGCGCCCGCCACCGTGCCACCGGCGGTGAGTCGGCCTGCGCCGGAGATGATGCTGTCCGGCGCGGATTTTTTGATGAGGCCGCCGGTCTTGAGGTTCAAAGTGCGCGTGGCCGACGGGCCGAGATCCACGAGCGCGAGTTCCGCGATGAGCAGTCCGCCGTCGGTCGTCGTGCCCGCATTCGTGAGCGTGTAAGCTGCGGCAGCCGACGTGCCGGTGAGCTTCACGATCGTGCTCGGGTCATTCACATTCACGCCGAGCACACCGGTGTAGTACGCGCTGAATGCCACGACGCCGAACGGCTGGTAGTCCGCGAAATCCGAGCCGACGCGCGCCCAGCCGCCGATGAGCCCGTTCGCCTGGCCGGTGATGTAAATGTGCGGGCCGGTCGCGCCGCTGCCGAGCGCGCCGCCGAGGCCGGTGCCCGCGAAATTCAGCGTGACGCCCGTGACCGTGCTGCCGATCGAACTGAATGTCAGCGAGCTGCCCTGCGCCGCAGTGCCGTTGTGCGCGACGGTGACGTTCGCCGGGCCGAGGAGGAAATTGAGCTGGCCGACCGATTCCGCGGTGCCGTTCGCGTCGGAGTTGAGCTGCAGGTTGCCGCCCTGGATGTTGATCGCCGCGGTGTTGCTGATGCGGTTGGCGTTTTCCGTCACCGAGTTGTCCAGCACGAGCGACGCGCCGGTGAGGATGGAGACGCTCGCGACATTCGCCATCGTGCCCGTCGCGCCGGAAAGAATCACGCTGCCCGCATTCACATTCAGCGCACCGGTGAAGGTGTTCGCGGCGGAAAGCGTGACGGTGCCCGCGGTGTCCTTCGTGAGGCCGACCGCGCCCGCGAGGATGGCGGAGACGGTGCCATTGCTCAGCGTGAAACCGGACGTGCTCGTGAGCGTGGCGCCGCCGGTGCCGAGGATGGAGCCGTTCAGCAAAGTGACCGCGCCGACGCTGTCCGTACGGTTGCCCATGTCGAGCGTGCCGCCGTTCACGGTGAGACTGCCGGTGCCGAGCGCGTTGTTCGAGCCGTACGCGAGCGTGCCTGCGGTGATGAGCGTCGCGCCGGTGAAAGTGTTCGCATTCGTGAGGCGGATGGTGCCCGCGCCGGTCTTCGTGAGGCCGCCCGCGCCGGAGACGACGCCGGTGAAATTCACCTCGCCGCCCGCGGGCTCGGTCAAAGTCACGCCGGTGGCGAGGGCGACCGCGCCGCTGAAAGTGTCCACGCCAGCCACGTTCAATCCGCCGATCGTGCGCGTGCCGGTGCTGCCCGCGGGGACGCTGATCGCATTTGACACCGTGCGTCCGGCGGTCGTGGAGAAAATGAGGCTGGCGGGTGCGCTGCCCGTGATGTCGCCGAGCGTGATCGCGCCCGAGCCTGCGGCGGTCGTGGAGTCGAGGACGACGGTGCCGTTCCTGATGATCACGCCGCCGGTGAAATTATTCGTGCCGCTGAGTGTCACCGTACCGCTGCCGGTCTGCGTGAACGATCCCGCGCCGGTCTGCACCACCGCGCTGATCGCAAAATTTCCCGCGCCCGCGGTCGTGAGATTCAGGCCCGCTCCGGTGATGGTCGCGCCGCTGAACGTGAGGGTGCCGCCGTTGTTCGTCCACGTCTGCGCCGCGCCGAGGACGACGGGTGTGGCGATGGTCTGCGCGCCCGCGCCCGCTGCGCCCGTGATGCCGCCCGCGCCGATGGTGAGCGTGTTCGCGCCGCCGATCGTCGCGCTGCCGCTGCCTGCGGTGAAGTTCAGGCTCTTCACGGAAAAATTCGCACCGAGCGTGCTGGTGAGATTCGCCGCGCCGCTGGCGATGGTGAAAAACACATCCGTCACCGCGCCGGGGATCTGGTTTGTGTTCGCGGTTCCGGCGGCGGTCACGGACCAGTTCGTGAGGCTCGTGCCTGCGCCGAAGGTGGTCCACTGCGGACCCTGCGCGCCATTCCAATACGCCGTCGCAGGCGTCGGGACAGCCAGCACGATCAGATTTTCCGCCGTGGCGGTGTGCGAGAGCGCGTAGCTGTAGCCGCCATTGCCGGTGACGCTGCCGAGCGTGTAGCCGCCGGTGAGCGTGTCGCCCGCAAACGTGATGAGCGGATACGTGCCGGGCACGAGGACGGTGCCCGCGAGCGGGTTCAGATTGATGATCGCACCGCCGACATTCACCTGCATTTTTTGCAGCACGGCGAGCCTGTCCGTGGTGCTCGCGCCGATGTCGAAATTCAGCGCCGAGCTGTTGCCCGCGCTCCCGCCGATGGTGAGCGTGACACTCCCCGCGCCGGCGCTGTTTCCCCGGATGGTGAGCGTGCCGATCGCGCCGTCCGTGAGATCGATCACGCCGCGCGTGGCCGCATTCGTGCCGCCCGCAACCGTGACCGTGCCGCCGGTTGCGCTCGTCGTGAGGCCGATGATTCCGGTGGATGTTCCGTTGCCCGATCCGCCGAGCGAAGTCCCGCCGGCCACCGACACTGCCGTGGCCCCGAGCGCGCCGGTGACGATCACCTTTCCGCCCGAGATCACCGTCGGGCCGGTGAAGGTATTCGTGCCGCTGAGCGTCTGCACGCCTGCGCCCACTTTCACAAAGCCACCCGTGCCGGAGACGACGCCGGAGAATGCCGTCGAGGTCCCGTCATTGCCCGTCGTGAGCGTCGCCGCGCCGAGCGTCACGCTGCCCGCGCCCGCGAGCGAGCCGACGCTCTGATTATAGCTGCCCGCCGTCACGCCGAACTGCGTCACCGTCGGATTCAGGATCAGCGTCGCGCCCGAACTGACCGTGAGCGCGCTGAACTGCGGCACCGCATTCGCAGCCCCGAGGTAGAGGTTGCCGACGGTGACGTTCGTGACGCCCGAGTAGGTGTTCTGCGCGTTCAGCGCGATCCAGAAATTCGCGCTGGGGCCGTCCTTCGAGAAGCCACCGCTGCCGCTGATCGTGTTGCTGAAGACGATGTCGTATGCCGTCGCCGCGCTGTAGATGCCGTTCGGATTCGTCACCGAATGGATGCCCGGGGTGAGCTGGATTTTCGCAGTGATCAGCACCGGCGGAAAAGTGAAGCCGCTCGTGCCATTGTACGCGATGCCGCCGCTGAGCGTGAGCATTCCCGGCGTTGTCCCGGAATCCGTGATGCTCGTCGCGGTGGTCGCGGTGCCGTTGCCAAATGTGATCAAACCGACCGTGGGGTTCGTGCCGTGGATGTCGAACGTGCCGCCGAGCATCGTGAGATTTCCCGAGGTGGGGAATGCCGCGGAAGCATTGAGCTGCAGCGTCCCCGCGGTGATCGTCATGCCGCCGGTGAAAGTGTTCGCGCCCGCGAGCGCCAGCGTGCCGGGGCCGTTCTGCACCAGCGCGCCACTGCCGGAAATCACTCCGGTGATCGTCGTTCCCTGCGCGCCGGAAACCGTGAGCGTGAACGCCTGCAGATTCACCGCGCCGCCAAACGCAAGACTGCCCGACGCCGCATTCCACGCCTGGCTCGCACCGAGCACGATGCCGTTGTTGATCGTCTTCGCCGTCGTGCTGCCATTCGCGATGCCGCCGCTGCCCACGGTGTAAATCCCCGCACCTCCGAGCACAAACGCCTGCGCCGTGCTGCCGAACGAAAGTCCCGCAATCGAGAGATTCGCCGCAAGCTGCGGCGCGAGCCCCGTGGCTCCCGCGAAAATCAGGGTGTCGCCAGCCAACGGAGCCTGCGCCGGGCTCCAGTTCAGGCGGTTCGCGATACTATTGTCCCCCGCCGCCCCGGTCCAAGTCAGCGTCGCCGCCGTCGCACGCTCGCACAGCGGCAGGCTTTGCAAAAACAGCCACGAGGCGAGCACGCGGAAAGCGGCCTTCAGCCTTCGGCCCGACAGCACACCCGAAGTCCGGCGCTTGCGACTGCCTTCGCGCGGCTTCGTTCCTAGGGGTGGATTGGGTGGGAAAATGCACCAGTTCGTCATTCAACCCTCTCCATGAAGAGCGACCGGGGGAGGGCTATGAGTTCGCTGGAGTGACGGTGCATGGTGTGGCCACGAAAGGTAGCAGCCGTCATGCCGGGAGATAATTTTCATATCGTTTGTATTTCTCACGCATTTAGCAGCCATCTGCTTCCCGCCAAATTCCCCAAACCGACGGCCGCAGGGATCCCGTGTCCGTCGAATTATACCATCTTTCTGAATTAACCGGACAGCTGAAGGTGACTACGAAGGGCGCGAAGGGCGCGAAGCACAGTGGACTTTGAAACCCTTCGCGTTCTTCGCGCCCTTCGTCGTCATATTAATTCTGAGAGATGGTATTACCTGTGCCTTCGTCACCGATGGCCGTCTCGTTCAGACGCAGAGTCCCGCCTCCGAACGGGAGCATAAATTGACCATCGGCAACGCACCACACCTCCGGCGTCCGGTTCCAGGGCAATCGCCTCAAAACGGCGGTCATTCTGAGGCGGAGCGATGCCCGGTGGGCGCAGGTGGCGGGCAGCGCGCCGCCGAAGAACCCCGTGAGTT
>JAYVPW010000075.1:0-28290 GCA_043777315.1 Spartobacteria bacterium
CGATTGGCTGGCCTCCAAAATCTACCTCGACATGAACCCTTCCATCCCGCCCTCCGTCTGACCCACACTCAATTTACAGAAAATCATTTGCGCCGCCGACCAGCTCGACATCCCCCTCTTCGCGTCAGAGACGAGAACGAAGCGGGGGAGCTCGTCCCAGCGGTCTTCGTGGGTGAGTTCTTCGATCTAAGTGTGAAGTTTCAGGACGTTGTTCATGTGGCGGTGATTTGGGAAGGTGGGGTTGTGAAATCAACACCAACCCAATATCCACCACCGCATGAACAACCTGTTGAGCCTCCACATCAGGTGAAGGCTTGGGTGGCGGCGAGGGAGAGGTCTTCGCCGAAGCTCTTGTGCTCGACGAGGAGCTTGCCTTTCCAGAGGAGATCGATGGAGGAGGTGTGGCCCCGGAGGTTGCGGACATTTTCCTCGAACGCGGCGAAGGAGGCGCGGCGGAGGCCGAAGACGTCGAAGAATTCGTTCCAGAAGGTCTGCTTGTCGGAGCGCTCGGAGGTGGCGCCGGTCCAGATGCGCGAGAAGCGAATGGCGCGGTCTTTGACTTCGTTCCAGGAGAGGTGGGGCATGGGCAGGGCGCTGGACTAGCGGGCGCGGGGCACGGTGGCGAGTGTGCGTCCGCGGGGTGAGGGAAAAGGCCAGCGCCACGCGCCGGTGAACGTGGCCGGTTGCCATCGTGAGGGGCTCGAAATACGATTCGATTCCGATGGAACCGAAGCTCAACACCAAACACATCGCCTTTCTCGGCGACTATGTGCCGCGGAGGTGCGGCATCGCTACGTTCACGGCGGATATTTGTGAGGCGATCGCGGCGGAGTTTCCGCAGGCGCATTGCATCGTCGGCTCGGTGAACGATCGCGAGGAGGGCTATGACTATCCGTCGCGGGTGCGCTTCGAGATCGCGGAGCAGGAGCTGGACTCCTATCGGCGCGCGGCGGAATTCCTGAACATCAACAACGTCGAAGTGGTGTCGGTGCAGCACGAGTTTGGCATCTACGGCGGGGCGGCCGGGGATCATCTGCTGGCCTTTCTGCGCGAAGTGCGGATGCCGGTGGTGACCACGCTGCACACGGTCCTGCGCGACCCGAATGATGAGCAGCGCGAGGTGATGAGGCAGCTCGACCTGCTGTCGGAGCGCTTTATCGTGATGGCCGAGCGCGGGCGGGATTTTCTGGAGACGGTTTATGGCATCGCGCCGGAGAAGATCGACCTGATCCCGCATGGGGTGATCGACATGCCTTTCATGGACTCGAACTTCTACAAGGACTTGTTCCATGTCGAAGGGAAGACTGTGCTTCTGACCTTTGGCCTGCTCTCACCGAACAAAGGCATCGAGTATGTCATCGAGGCCTTGCCGGCGATCCTGGAGCTGCATCCGAACATCGTCTATATCGTGCTCGGCGCGACCCATCCGCATTTGCTCGCGAGGGAAGGGGAGGCTTATCGAGACAAGCTGGAACGGCTCGCGGTGGAGCTGGGGGTGGCGGACAAGGTGATCTTCGACAACCGCTTCGTCACGCTGGAGCAGTTGAAGGAGTTCATCGGCGCGGCGGACATCTATCTCACGCCATACCTGAACGAGGCCCAGATCACTTCCGGCACACTGGCCTATACCTTCGGAGCGGGGAAGGCGCTGATCTCGACACCTTACTGGCACGCGCAGGAGTTACTCGCGGAAGAGCGTGGCATCCTTGTCCCTTTTGCCAGCGCGACGGCAATCGCGGAAGGCGTGAATCACTTCCTCTCGAACCCGACACTCATGACTGCGATGCGCAAGCGCGCGTGGAAGGCGGGCCGGGAGATGATCTGGCCGGTGGTGGCGCGGCGCTACATGGAGAGCTTCGAGAAGGCGCGCGCGAGCTTGAGCGAGCCATCGATCGAGACGGTGGCGGCTCGCCGGGAGGAGAACGAGAACTACCCGCTGCCGCCACTCCGGCTCGATCACTTGTTCAAGATGAGTGATCACACGGGCATCTTTCAGCACGCGATCTACAACGTGCCGAACTACCACGAGGCCTATTGCACGGATGACAATGCGCGCGCGTTTATCTTCACCGTGCTGATGCAGGAGAAGGACGGTCCGCAACCGGAACTCGATCGGCTGGCCAGCACTTACCTCGCGTTCTTGTGGTATGCCTTCGACGCGAACACTTGCCGCTTTCGGAACTTCATGAGCCACGAGCGGAAGTGGCTGGAGCTCCACGGTTCGGAAGACAGTCACGCCCGCGCGATGTGGGCGGTCGGCACCGCGCTCGGACGTTCGCACAATGAAGGACATCGCAACCTTTGCGGGCTGCTCTTTCAACGCGGGCTCGCGCCGGTGGGACGCTTCAGTTCCCCCCGGGCGTGGGCCTTTGCGATCATTGCCATTCACGAGTATCTGCGGACCTTTTCCGGCGATCGTGTGGTCAGTCAGACGCGCGATGTGTTGACCAATAAGCTGGCGGACTCGTTTCGCGCCAACTCGGCGCCGGACTGGCTCTGGTTTGAAAGGATCGTGACCTATGACAATGCCAAGCTCTCGCACGCGATGATCCTGAGCGGTCACTGGACTTCGCAGCCGGACATCCTCGAGATCGGTCTGACCTCACTGCGCTGGCTGCTCGATGCGCAGACGGCGGAAGGCGGACACTTCGCGCCGATTGGCTGTCACGGCTTCTGGGCGCGCGGCGGCGAGAAGGCGCGCTTTGACCAACAACCCTTGGAGGCCCACGCGATGATTTCCGCGTGTCTCGAAGCATTCGCGGTGACGCGCGATGAGTTCTGGCGCAGGGCGGCACGTCGCTCCTTCGAGTGGTTTCTCGGACGCAATGATCTCGGTCAGCCGCTCTACGATCCGACCACGGGCGGCTGCCGCGATGCTTTGTTGCAGGATCACCTCAACCAAAACCAAGGCGCGGAATCGAGCCTCGCTTTCTATCTCTCCTTTGCTGAACTCACTCGCGCCGAGGGCGTCGTGCGCATCAACCTTGTCCAATCATGCGCAGCCTGACCATCCATCCCACCGGCGTCACCTTTCGACCCGATAACTCGCGGGTGTTGATTCGCCCCTTCATCCCCGGCGACCCGGCGCGCATCGTCAACATCATCGGCCGCGCGCTCGCGCTCAGCGAAGCTGAGACAGAAGAACAGCTTGCCGCAGTCGCGGCGGACTTTGGCAGCAGGCATATCGATATTCGCGCGATCTGGCAGCGGCATTTCGAGAAGGTGAAAGCGCACGTCTTCAGCAGCCGCCCGCTCTCCGTCGCCCGCCAGCTCTACCTCGGCGCGCTTTTCTCCGGCGAGTATGCCTTGGAATCCGCGGCGTTGTTCAACCCCTCCATCGTCGCGCACCCGGACCAGAGCGGCCTGGCGGAGGGTGAGCTGCGCTTCATCCTGAGTCTCCGCGCGACGGGAGAAGGACACATCTCGTCCATCGAGTTCCGCACCGGAGTCATTCACGCCGATCATGCGATCACCGTGGACGAGCCGTCGCGCTTTGTCGCCGCGCCGGCGCTCAATCCAAACCCGACTTACCGCAAGAGTGTCTTTCTCCCGAAGCTCATGGAGATGGGCTTTGAAAACGACTGGTCCACGCTCGTCATGGAGGCACTCGGCGAAGTGTTCACGCTGCAAGAGCTGGAGAAGTCCGTGCGCCGCATGTTAAAGGGCAAGCAGCCGCTCCCGCGCGAGATGCAGCGGACGACCGAGTGTGTGCGCTGGCTCGCGGAGTCCAACTACCAGATTCACTTCGACCCATCTGTCGCGGTCTCCGAGCGCATTGTCTTTCCTGTGTCGTCCAATGAAAGCAACGGCATGGAAGACGCGCGGTTCGTCCGCTTTGTCGAGGACGACGGGAGTGTCATCTACTACGCGACTTACACCGCCTACAATGGCCGCGCCATCCTCCCGCAGTTGCTCGAAACGACGAACTTCCTCGACTTCCGCGCGCTGACTTTGAACGGCCGCGCCGTGCAGAACAAAGGCATGGCCTTATTCCCGCGCCGCATCGACGGACGCTACGTCATGCTTTCCCGGCAGAACGATGAAGACCTCTTCCTCATGTTCTCCGACAACCCGCATTTCTGGAGTGACCCGAAAGTCCTCCAACGCCCCGGCCAGCCTTGGGAGTTGGTGAAGATCGGCAACTGCGGCTCACCCATCGAGACAGACGCCGGCTGGCTCGTCCTGACGCATGGCGTCGGTCCGATGCGCAAGTATTGCATCGGCGCGATGCTCCTTGATCTCCATGACCCGTCCCAAGTCCTCAGCCACCTCGACGAGCCCCTCCTCACCGCTGTCGGTAACCAACGCGAAGGCTATGTGCCCAACGTGGTCTATACCTGCGGCGCCTTGCTTCACCGCGGCCGCCTCATCCTCCCCTATGGCCTCAGCGACACTGCGGCCACCATTGTCACCATCGAAATCGACGAGCTCCTCGCCTCGCTGAAAGCGCAGCAGACTTAGGCTCCCCGGGCGTGGCTGAAGCCGTCGCTGCCCGGCATTGGCCGTCGTCGCCCAGCGTTGGTCTTGCTGCCCAGCGCTGGTTTAGGGCAATCCAGCGTTTGGGCGGCGTTTCCCAGTGTTCGTGCGAGCCTCTCACCGGCCGTTTTATCTGTCTCCATGCGTTTCCATGCTCTTTTCCACTCGCGTGGTGCGAAAGTTCGTGCCGCGTTTGCGGGGTTCCGATCTCGGGGATCGCGAGTCCATTGCTCTCGCTGCCGCTCATGTAGGTCACGACGCGCGTCATGTGGTGGCCGCGCCACCCGCCGGGAGCTGATGGAGAACGGGAAGCGGCATCATGCGTCTTGCGGGAAGAGCCGCCGGGGAAGTAGGCATCCTCTTTCAACGGAATCAGCGAGCTTTGGCGTCCAGACTTTCCGGGCGAACGAACTCCGCCTAACTCAAACCTATTTTCACGATGACTATGACCACACCGTCCGTTTCAATCCCGTCTCCCCATTTGCTTTCCCCCTTCGACCTCCGCGGGCTGCCGCTGCGCAATCGCGTGGTGATGGCGCCGTTGACGCGGGCGCGGGCGGGGCGGGAGCGGGTGCCGAATGAGTTGATGGTGGAGTATTACACGCAGCGCGCATCGGCGGGGTTGATCGTGGCGGAGGCGACGACGATCTCGGAGCAGGGGTTTGGCTGGGTGGATTCGCCGGGCATTTACAATGAGGCGCAGGTGGCTGGTTGGGCGAAGATCACGGCGGCGCTGCGGGCGCGTGGGACGCCGATCTTTCTCCAGCTCTGGCACTGCGGGCGGGCGTCGCACAGCAGCTTCCACGGCGGGCAGCCGGCGGTGTCGGCGTCGGCGATCGAGATTGTCGGCGACACCATCCACACGCCGATCGGCAAGCAGCCCTACGAGGTGCCGCGCGCGCTGGAGACGGGGGAGGTGGCGGCGGTGGTGGAGGATTACCGGCGGGCGGCGGAGCGGGCGAAGGCCGCGGGGTTCGATGGCGTGGAGATTCACGCGGCGAATGGCTATCTCATCCATCAGTTCCTCGACTCGAAGACGAATCACCGGACGGACTGCTACGGCGGGAGCGTGGAGAATCGGTATCGTTTCCTGCGGGAGATCGTGGAGGCGATTCTATCCGTGTGGCCGGCGGCGCGGGTCGGCGTGCGGCTGTCGCCGAACGGCAATTTCAACGACATGGGTGCGCCGGATTTCCGCGAGACGTTCACGTATGCGGCGGCGCAGCTCGATGCGTATGGGCTGGCTTACCTGCATGTGGTGGACGGGCTGGCGTCTGGTTTCCACGAGCAGGGCGTGCCGATGACGCTGGCGGAATTCCGCGCGGTGTTCACCGGGCCACTGATGGGAAATTGCGGCTACACGCAGGCTACGGCGGAGGAGGCAATCGCCGCGGGTCACGCGGACCTGATCGCGTTCGGCCGCCCCTACCTGAGCAACCCCGATCTCGTGGAGCGCTTCGCGAACGGCTGGGAGCTGAACCCGCCGGCGGATGTGAAGGCATGGTCCGCGCCGACGGCGGAGGGTTACACGGACTTTCCGTTTCGGTCGGACGGGTGAGAGCGGGCTGAAGGGGGAATCGGGCGGTTTACTTGGTGGGCTTCGGGAGAACCGAAACGAGCGGAATCGTCATCGACGATGAGGCGGAAGTGGCGCCGCGCTTTTTGCGGGAAGATGTGCGGATTTCGTGCATCCGCGGGCTCTGCCTTACCGACCAGACCTGCACCCACTTACACTGGAAAAACGCACCCCGGCCAAAAAAGTAATGGCGGAGTCTACGGGACTCGAACCCGCAACCTCCGCCGTGACAGGGCGGCGCTCTAACCAATTGAGCTAAGACTCCTCGAAGGAGGCGCGGAAGGTAGGGGTGTCGCCGCCCGCGTTCAATGTTTTTCTCGCGCGAAAATTACCGCATTTCGAGAGCAGCGAAAGCGGGTGTTTCGCTGGGAAGACGGCCCTTGCGAAGAGGGAGATGTATTCGCGAGAGATTCTGCTAAATGGACGCTGAAATGCGGACTGCGATGCCGGGGCGTTTTACGGCCTCGCTTTTGCCGCGCCGCTCGCCGCTGCGCCGCGATCCGCCTTCGTCGTGGAAGGCTCGCCGGTGCTGGTGCGGCGCGGTGTGCGGATCGCGTGAGTTACGCTCGCGGGTGAAATTTGTGATGCACCGCTTTCAGCCGTTGCTGATCGACGTGCGTGTAGATTTGGGTCGTCGAAATGTCGGCGTGCCCGAGCAGTTCCTGGATGATCCGCAGGTCCGCGCCGTTGCTGAGCAGGTGCGTGGCGAATGAGTGCCGCAGCAGGTGCGGATAGACATTCAGATCAAGGCCCGCGTTCTTCGCGCAGGTCTTCACGATTTGCCAGATGCGGACGGTCGTGAGCTTCGTGCCGCGGGACGAGAGGAAGACCTCGCTGCCGGTTTTTTTGCAGACGAAATCGGGCCGCTCTTTCGCCAGATAAAGCGTGATCGCGGCGCACGCTTTTGCCCCGACCGGGACGAGCCGCATTTTGTTCCCCTTGCCTGTGACGCGGATGATCCGCGACTCGAGATCGAGATTTTCCAACCGCGCATTCACGAGCTCGGAGACGCGCAATCCGCTGGCATACAGGAGTTCCAGCATGGCGCGGTCGCGCAAACCGCGCGGCACATTCTCCGGCACGCCATCGAGGAGATGCTCGACTTGGAGCTCGTTCATCGTCTCCGGCAGATACCGCTCGGTGCGCGGCAGCGGCAGCACTTCCGCCGGATCGCGCGCGATGCGCTGGCGCGCCTGCAGCCAGCGAAAAAAGATTTTGATCGCGACGACCACGAGCTTGATCGACGCCGCCGAGAGGCCGGTGCGCTTGCGATGCGCGAGGTAGTCGGAGATTTGCTCGTGCGTGATTTCCCGCACCTCGATCTTCGCGTCGGGCAACTCCGCACCGGTACCGGTGAGCTGCGCGATCGCGGCGTCACCGATTTCTTGGACGAGTTTTTTTCGCTCGAGCCAGCCGGCGAATCCCTCCAGCGAAAGCCGCGTGGAGATTTGATAATTGTCCGAGAGCCCGCGCTCCGTCGCGAGATAGAGGATGAAATCTTCGATCGCCTCGCGCATTTAGGAGTGGGCGGAAAATGGGGAAGAACGTCGAACGTCGAACGTCGAACGTCGAACGTCGAAGTGTCGGAAGGAAAGTGCCGCGACGCGCGCGCTTGCGTCTTCTCTGACTTCGACGTTCGACGTTCGACGTTCGACGTTCGAGGTTTCCCTATCCGCGTCCGTCAGTGGCTGTCCGTGGCTCATCCCTGCGCTATTTCGTCAGCCGCTCCAGCGCTTCGAGATACTTTTCGCTGGTCTTGCGGATGACGTCTTCGGGCAGCGGTGGGGCTGGCGGCGTCTTGTCCCACGCGAGCGTTTCGAGGTAGTCGCGGACGAATTGTTTGTCGTAGCTCGGCGGGCTGATGCCGAGACGGTATTGGTCCGCGGGCCAGAAACGCGAGGAGTCCGGCGTGAGGCATTCGTCGATCAGGATCACGCGCCCATCGAGCAGCCCGAACTCGAATTTTGTGTCCGCCACGATGATCCCGCGCTCGGCGGCAAACGCGCGCCCTTCCTCGTAAATCCGGATGCTCAGCTCGCGGACCTGCATCGCCACATCGTCGCCGACGAGTCGCCGGCACTCGTCCCACGAGATGTTCGCATCGTGCCCGGTTTCGGCCTTCGTCGAGGGCGTGAAGAGCGTTTCCGGCAGCCGCTCCGCCTGCTCCAAACCTGCCGGCAGCGCGATGCCGCAGATGCTCCGCGACGCCTGATATTCCTTCCACCCCGAGCCCGCGAGGTACCCGCGGACCACGCACTCGACCGGCAGCGGCTTTGCTTTTTTCACGATCATCGAGCGCTGCGAAAGCTCATCCCATGAGCCTCGCAGTGCATCCGGGAGATCGGCGGCATCGGCGGAAAGCAGATGATTTTCGACGAAGTCGAAACGCGAAAACCAGAACCGGGACAGGCGGGTCAGCACCTCGCCTTTCCGCGGAATGCCATTCGGCAGGATGCAGTCGAACGCCGAAATGCGATCCGTCGCCACGAGAAGCAGCCGATCTCCGAGATCGAAGATTTCCCGCACTTTTCCACTCGCGATTTTGGGGATTCCGGGCAGGTCGAGGGTGAGCATTTTGGGAATGTCGAGGGTTGAGAGTTGAGGGGTTGAGGGCCGCGTCCAGTCACGCTGCGATCCGCACGTTTCATCGCGCCGCGTTCCATAAAATCACAGCGCGAAATCCGATCGCACGGCTTTCAATCTCCGATCCTCCGCCCCCAACTTCAACCCATGCCGACACGGAGCCCTCAACCCTCAACTCTTCACCTTCAACCGTCTGCGCGGCTCATCGATTTCATGCGGCAGGCGGATGAACCGGGGCTGATCAATCTCGCCGCCGGCGTCCCCGGAATGGACGCGCTGCCGGCCGATGCATTGCGCGAGGCAATCGCGCGGGCGCTCGCGAATGAGGGCCCGAAGCTCTTCGCGTATCATCATCCGGAGGGCGATCACGGTCTGCGCGAACTGCTCGCCGGGCGACTGCGGGCGCGCGGCGCGGCGGTGCGCGGCGCGCAACTTTTTACGACGACCGGATGCACGCAGGCGCTCTCGGTGATGCTCTCGATTTTGGTGAAGCCCGGCGAGGTCGTGGCATGCGAAGCGCCGGCGTATTACGGGATGCTGGAGATTCTCGGTGCGCTGGGCGCGAAGGTTTTGCCGCTGCCGCTGGCGGGTGGGGAGGGGATCGATCTCGTGGCCGCCGAGGAAGCGCTCACGCGCTGGAAACCACGCTGTCTCGTGGTCTGCTCGTCGCTGTCCAATCCGTCCGGCGCGACTGTGCCAGAGCCGGTTCGCGAGCGATTGGTGGAAATCTGCCGGAGGCTCGGCGTGCGGATCATCGAGGATGATATTTACGCGGACCTCGTCGATGGCGGCGCACCGAAACCGATGCTGGCATTCGATGACGGCTCGACGGTTTCGTACGTCTCCAGCTTTTCAAAATCGATCTCGCCGGGTCTGCGCGCCGGGGTCTGCGCGCCGGGTTCGCTGTTCGACGAAGCGACGGCGCGGAAGTGCCAGCAGGACTTGCACAGCGCCGTGCCGACGGAGGTCGCGCTGCGGGAATTTCTCGCGAGCGGCGCGATGGAGCCGCATCTGAAAATGCTGCGCGTGCGCAATGCCCGCCGCCGCGAACTCGCGCTCGCCGCGATCGAGCGGAGCTTCCCGGCAGGCACGCGCGTCACACCTCCGCGCGGCGGATACATGCTCTGGGCGGAGCTTCCGGGCGTGGTGGATTTTGGAAAAGCGCGGGCGACGGCGCGCGAGCAGAACGTCGTGTTTGCCGCGGGCGATGTCTTCTTCGCGAGCCAGCCGGAGACGAGTTGTGTGCGGCTGAATTGCGCGAAGGCGAGCGAGGAGGAGCTGGTGCGCGGAATCGAAATCCTCGGCGCGATTTTCGCGGCAAACTAACCGCGACGACGCGACGAACGCGACGGGGGAAAGCGAGGCGAGCGCACGTTGCCCCTCCTTTCCGCCCGTCGCGTTCGTCGCGTCGTCGCGGTAAAAAAGAAGCGCGCGGCCCCGTTCGGGATCGCGCGCTTTTGGATCTGCGTGCAGTCGCGACGCCTATTTTTTTGCCAGATTTTCGTAGGCCTCGAGCACGTCTTTCGCGTGCGTGTCGGTCGAGGCTTTCGGCATCGTCCAGACGACTTTGCCGCCTTGGATCAGGAAGGACTGGCGCTTGGCGATCGCGCCGGTGTGGGCGACGCCAAAGGCATCGGCGACTTTGCTGTCGCTGTCGGCGATGAGGGTGAACGGGAGCTTGTATTTCTCCTGGAATTTCTTCTGCCCTTCCGGCTTGTCCCCGCTGACGCCCAGGACCTGGATTCCTTTGCCAGTCAGAGCGGACCAGTCATCGCGGATGCTGCACGCCTGCTTCGTGCAGCCGGGCGTGTCGGCCTTCGGGTAGAAGTAAACGAGCGTTGGACCCTTCGCGTAAACGTCCTTGAAATCGACGCTTTTGCCGTCCTGATCAACGGCGCTGATTTGCGGCGCGGGCGCACCGACTTCGAGCGATTCCGCGCGCGCAAAAAGCGCGAGACCGACGAGGGAGAACAACGTGGTGATGGTGGTGGTGAGTTTCATGTGGGAAAGAAAATTACCGGGTTGGAGGATGCGATGTCGCGTGGAATTCTGCGGGTGTGGGAGCTGCGTGGCCGGATTTTAGCCACGGAAAAACACGGAAGGGACACGGAAGCAGATTGAGTGATGGAGCGGAATTGGGATCGGGGGGGGGGGATTGTTTTGCTCGCGAGCGGCCTCATTCGATGGCTGCCAGCAATTTTCCGAACTCCGGTTTCCGTGTCTTTCCGTGTCTAAAAACACCACCTTCCGATCCACGGATGCAGCCACTACTCGCGGACGCGGGAGTAGCCGAAGAACCCGCGCTTCTTGATCATCTCGGCCACTTTTTCCGGGACCATTTGCTCCCATGAATCGTCTTTGTCGGCGATGCGTTTGAGCACGTCGCGCGAGAAAACGCTGAGGCATTCGGGATCGAAATTATCGAGATGCACAAAGCTGCCGCGGCTCGCGAGGTATTGATAGAGCGGGCGTAATTCCGGCGCGACCTGGAGATTTTCGACGCTGGTCAGCTCCTTCGTTTTCGGATCCTGGAGCGGATAGACGTAGAGCTTGAGATCGTTTTTGAAGAGCCGCCCAAACGATTCGAGGATGCCGCCGGGGAGCTGCGCGTAATATTTTTCGTCGAAGATTTCGATGAGGCTCGGCGCGCCCATGACGATGCCGATGCGCTCCTTCGTCCGCCAGGCGAGGTAGGCGGCGAGGCGGAAATATTCGAAGTAGTTCGTGATCATCACGGTCGAGCCGCAGGCGGCGAGCAGGTCGGCGCGGGCGAGGAAATCGCGGCGGTCCACGACCTTCCCGCCGGCGAGCAGATTGCTCATCGTGATCTCGGCGATCGGCAGCACTTCTTTACCGGCGACGGCGGGATCGCTTTGGAATTTCTCGAGCGCGCTGCGCTCCATGTCGCGGTTCACATTCGAGACCGGGCGGAAGCTGCCGCGCGAGACGAGCACGGCTTTTTTGTGGAGCACTTCGCTCGGCTGGAGCACCTCGCGATTCGGCCCAAACATGGCGACGCCGCTCAACCCGAGTTGCACGAGTTTGAGCGCGATGAGCCGGTTATCGACGGAGCGAAACTCGATGCCGGTGAAGTCGATCACGTCGATTTCGATGCGCGCGGGCGTGAGTTGATCGAGTAGTTTTTCGACGAGAATCTCGGGCTCGTGATGATGGAAAAACGCGCCGTAAAGCAGGTTCACGCCGACGATGCCGAGCGCCTCCTGCTGCAGCGACGCCTCCGCATCGACCATGCGCACATGGATGATGATCTGGCTCGGCTGGTCGCCCGGATGCGCCTGAAATTTGATGCCCATCCAGCCGTGGCACTCGTTTCCGCCGGTGAAGCTCCGCGTGGTGACGGTGTCGGCAAACGCGAAAAACGAGGTGCTGTCGCCGCGCTTATCCGAGAGCCGCTCGAGGTCGAGATTGAACTCGCAATCGAGCATCGACTGCAGCCGCGTGCGGGAAACGTAGCGATCGGCGGTGCCGTAGATCGCGTCGCTCACCGTCATGTCGTATGCCGAAATACTTTTCGCGATCGTCCCCGCCGCGCCGCCGACGCGGAAGAACCAGCGCACCACTTCCTGACCCGCGCCGATCTCCGCGAAGGTGCCGTACCAGCGGTGATCGAGATTGATGCGGAGCGCCTTGGCGTGGGTGTCGAGAGCTTCTTCCATTTTGGGAGAGTTGAGAGTTGAGAGTTGTGGGCTGGGAGCCGGGTTCGAGGAAACGGATTTTAGCAGGAAAACAGGAGAACAGGAAAGGTGAGGAGTTCCGGGAACCGGTTTGGACTCCGTTCCTGTTTTTCTGTTTTCCTGCTGAATCTCCCTCCGCTTTCGAGATCGCTCCGACGTCAGATTTCCGCGCCGCCCAGCGGGACGTCGTGATATTCCAGCGCCCATTCGCGCATGAAACGGACGCGCTCCGGGCGGATGCGGTAGATGATCAATTCGGGATTGTCGGGCGTGCGGAGATACTGGCGGAGCAGGGGATTGCTGTTCCAAATCACGTCGAGCATCGCCGCGTCGGTGAGCACTTCGGCGAGGCCGGTGATGCGGACCTGATCGTGCGCATCGTCGAGGTAGTTGAGTTCGACTTTCGGGTTCGCCGCGATCTCCGAGGTCTTGTGATAGCTGCGCAAATTCGCGACGTAGATCGTGAATCCATCGACGCGCACCGGCGACACGGGACGCACGCGCGGCTGGTCGCCATCGACCGTCGCGAGTTGCGGGAAGCGTGCGTTTTCGATGACTCCGCGAGCGAGGGCGACGAGTTCATCGGGGGAAAATGTTTTGGGTGTCGGTGGAGGCATGGCGGGGATGTTGGACCGGGCTCGCGAAATGTCATCCTGAGCGGAGCGCAAGCGGAGTCGAAGGACCTCTTACTTTTTCCCTCTCCGCGATACGCGAACGCAACGGGGGAGAAGTAAGAGGTCCTTCGACTGCGTTCCGCTATCGCTCCACTCCGCTCAGGATGACCGGAAGGACACGCCCTCGCAAAAGTCGTATCTTTTCATCCGCGCGATTCGCCGTCGCCGCGTCAAGTCGCCGTGGAAACCAAGAGTTTGCGGCCCTTGAATTTGATGCCGTTGAGCTTTTCCAAAACGATCGGGATCTGCGCTTTCGCGACATCGACGAGGGTCTGTTTCGGGAGCAGATGGATCGCGCCGATGAACTCTTTCGGGATCTTCGCGACGCCGGCGATGACGCCGACGATGTCGCCGGGTTGGATGTCGTGTTCGCGTCCGAGATTCATGGTGAGGCGGACCATTCCGGCTTCGTGCGACTTGAGTCCGGGCTCGGTTGACGCGCGTTTTCCGGCGGGTGCAGGGCGGGCGTTTTCGCGGGGCGGGCGATCGGTGAAATTCTTCGCGGCGGGCCGGTCTTCGCGGTCGCCCTGGCGCGGCTCGTATTTGGGATACGACCGCTGCTCGCGGGGCTCGTTGGAATATCCGCGCGGCTCGCGAAATGTTTGTGCAGGCGGTTCTTCGCGGATCGGCTCGGGGTTGCGGGGCTTGTCGTTGCCGGAGAGATGGATGAGCGCGGAAGCAATGTCGGTGGGCGAGTGGCCGGCTTCGAGCAGGCGGTCGATCAGGCCTTCGTGGCGTTTGAATTCACCCTTTTCCAGCGTCTCGCGGAGCGACTCGAAAAAGGCGTTCGTGCGCTTTTCCTCGACCTCATCGGCGGACGGAACTTTTTCCCGGCGGATGCGGCTTTTCGTGAAGCGCTGGATGTTCTCGAGCTTATAAATCTCGCGGCCGGCGACGAAGGTGATCGCCCGCCCGGCACGGCCCGCGCGGCCGGTGCGGCCGATGCGGTGGACGTAGTCTTCGCCGTCGTGCGGGAGGTCGTAGTTGAAGACGACTTCGATGTCGTCCACGTCGAGCCCGCGCGCGGCGACGTCGGTCGCGACGAGGAACTCGAAGCCGCGTTTGCGGAACTTCGCCATCACTCGTTCGCGCGCATTTTGCGTGATGTCGCCGTGCAGTTTGTCGGCGGAATATCCGCGCGCCACGAGATGCTCGACGAGTTCATCGACCATCATTTTCGTCGCGCAAAAGATGATGCCGAACTTGATGTCGTTCAGGTCGATCAAGCGGCAGAGCACTTCGACTTTGAAGCGGCGATCGACTTCATAATAGACCTGCTCGATCGCGGGAACGGTGAGCGCTTCCGCATCGCAGCGGACGCTGACGGGGTCGCGGGTGAAGGTCTTGATGAGGTTCTTGATCGGCGCGGGGACGGTCGCGGAAAAGAAGATGGTCTGCCGCTCGGGAGGGGCCTGGCTGA
Organism: Spartobacteria bacterium; assembly: GCA_043777315.1. Classification (GTDB taxonomy): domain Bacteria; phylum Verrucomicrobiota; class Verrucomicrobiia; order Chthoniobacterales; family Chthoniobacteraceae; genus CAIURC01. The sequence goes on from JAYVPW010000075.1 coordinate 14,425, forward strand.
GGATTTTTCTGATGTCCTCGACGAAGCCCATGTCGAGCATCCGGTCGGCTTCATCGAGGATGATCATCCGGATTTTATCCAGCTTGAGCGTGCCGCGCTCGAGGTGATCCATGATGCGCCCCGGCGTGCCGATGACGATCTGCGCGCCGGCGTGGAGGCCGCGGAATTGCCGCTCGTACGACGCGCCGCCGTAGATCGGCAGCTCGCGGACGCCGCGCTTGAACATGGCGAGTTTCGCGACTTCCTCCGCGACCTGGACGGCGAGCTCGCGTGTGGGGCAGAGGATCAAAACCTGCGCAGCTTTGAGATCGCCATCGACACGCTCGATCGCGGGGACGGCGAAGGCCGCGGTCTTGCCCGAGCCGGTCTGCGATTGGCCCACCACATCCGCGCCGCCCATGATGACGGGGATCGCCGCAGACTGGATCGGCGAGGCTTCCTCGAAGCCGACTTTCGCGATCGCCTTGAGCAATTCCGGCGAAAGGCCGAGCTCACTGAAAAGTTTCTTTTGCATCGCGGCTTGTAACTTGGCGGTCCGGGCTGCGCCACTATTATCGCCTCGGGGCCGCGCCCTCGGCTCTGGCTCCGGGTAGCGCACTCGTCCCGAGTGCTGGTTTCGGCGTCCCGCCGAAACGAACTTTCTTTCGCTCTGCCAACCCGAAGAAAATGCCCGGTTCTAAAAGTCCGCGAAGGCGGGACGCCTTCGCCAGCACTCGGGACGAGTGCGCTACCCGGAGAAAGGCGCTGCACGAAATGGAAAGCGGAGGACACGGATGGCAGCTCCGTTTTCGTGGTTTTCGTGCCTTTCGTGGTCTCCTCCAAATCACTCCGCGGTCGCTTTTGCGCGAAAATAGACGGCGACATTGCCGACGCGCATGACGAGTTCGCTGCGCGTCTCCGCGGCGATTTGCGGTGCGAGCGCCTTCTTCTGCTCCTTGAACGCGGTGAACTTGATTTTCACCAGTCCGTGCTGCGTCAGCGCCTCATCCAGACTCTTGAGGAAGGCCGCGCTCATCCCCGCGTGGCCGAGTTTCACATACGGCTCCAGCCGTTGGGCTCGGGCTTTGAGTTCGTCTTTTTGCAGGTTCGTCAGAGGTGTGGGCATCCGCCGAAGGTAAGTCAGCGCGAAGACGCGAGCCAGCCGATTCGAGGGCGGGCGGCCACGCATTCGCGAGTTTGAATAAACATGATCGACAAGTCGAAGGGGTGCCGTGCATGGTCCGCCCCCATGCGGCCCCCATTCGCCCGGTGCAACATGAGCGCGTCCCTCGGACGTGGGGGCGTGGCATCCCCTAGTGAAAGCGGTAGAACGCCCTAACCCAAGAAAACTCCCCCCATGAACAAGCGGCTCCCCTCCATCCGTCGTTCCATCTTGTGCGGCGCTATCATGCCGTTATTCGCCTCGTTCGCTGAACCTTCGCGCGCGGAAGACGTGCATTCCTTCCGAGCTACCGGAGCCGAATCGCCTCCACGCACTGCCAGTGCGTTCGAACTGAAGAAGCTCAGTCTCGAGGATTTGATGCAGGTCAAAGTGACCACGCAAACCACGGTCTCCCGCGTGGACGAAAAGATCGATGAAGCGCCGGGCAGCGTTTATGTTTTTTCCCGCGAGACGATCAAGACACGCGGCTATCATAGCTTGGGAGAGCTGTTACAGGCCGTTCCCGGATTCACCGTCTTTCACCGCGACCTCGATTTTGTCGCCGGTGTCCGCGGGCTAAACGCCAACGACAACGAGAAGATTACCTTGCTCATCAACGGACAAAATTTGAACGGTGTCCACGAGCAGGATTTCAGCATGAACGGTCCGATCAATCTGGACAACGTAGAGCGAGTCGAGGTCGTTGTCGGCCCGTCGTCTTTCTTCCAGCAAGCGAATACCCTCGCGGCGACGGTGAACGTCATTACCAAAGAAGTGGAAGGCGTGGAGGCGATCGCCGCGGTCGGAAACGCCCTTCGTTATTCGGCCACCCTGATGATGGGACATCGCTGGGCACCGGATAAGTATCTCAGCTTCGCGTTTACGACCGAAGCCAAGCGCGGTTTTGACGCATGGGATCGCGATTTCCAGCCCGGTCTGGCGGGGAGAAAGATTACCGGAGAACTCGACTCGCCGAGTTTCTTCGGCGTGATGAAAGGCCAGTTCGGCGAGGTGACGGCGCAAGCAGTGGCTTACCGGGCGATGTGGCCCGAGTTGCACATTGAGAATGGCGCGCAGAACAATGGTGGGGACATGACGGAGCAGTTCTACTCGCTCTTTGTCAAAGACGAGCATTCCTGGACAGACACCCTGAAAAGCATCGTCAGAGTGGATGCGACACTGAAAGAACAAACGCGGCTCAATGCCGACGGGATGCCACGAAATTCGGTGGAGCAATCCGTCAAACAATGGCTTTATACGGGTGAACTCGGGCTTCTTTACTCAGGTTTTGAACATCAGGTCATTCAGGCCGGCATGCAGGGGTCGTATGACAATAACTTCGGGACATTTTTCACCTTCAACACCGATGGCGGCGTCCACACTCCCCGGACGACATTGGTCGATCATGACACGGCCGCGGTAGGATTCTATCTTGACGACACCTACCAAGTCACCAAATGGCTAAAACTGATCGGGGGGTTGCGGGTCGATAAGAATGGCAGGCTCAATGGGGAGAAATGGTATCCCGGCGCGCGAGCCGCCATCATTTTGGAGCCGACTCCCAACTGGATCACGAAATTAACTTACAATCGGTCGGTGCGAATGCCTTCACCGCTCGCTTCACTCAACAAGGTCTGGGGCACGGATCATCTGGATGACCCACGGGATCCCTCATTCGCCAGACAGTCTTCCAACGCGCAGGAACCTGAAATCCTTTCGACGTTCGAGTTGCAGGAGATCTTCTATCTCGGCTCCGTGCGGATCGCTGCCACCGCCTACCATGAGGAGCTTTCGGGATTCATCAGCTTCTTTGAACCCCACACGAACGGCGGAAACTTCCGCGGGAACGGTGTGGAGCTCAGCTTGCAGGCTCCAATCACGCCGAACTTCACCGTTTGGGCGAACGGCTCCTGGAACGACACGAAGCTGAATCTGTTCAATAATTCCCTGTTCGGAACTCAGCCGCAGGTGAGCGGGAATGGGACGGAGAGTTTTCACTCCTATGTGAACCAAGCCGGACGCCTCATCGGATCGCCGGAATACACCGCGAACCTGGGCTTCGACTACAAGATGTGCGACCATGTGACGCTGACCTCCGCGGTGCGCTACTTTACCGAGCAGGCGGCGGTGGACTTCCATCCGTCAGTCAATGGGGTTTCCAACGCCGTCTTCAAGCCAGTTCGCAACCGATTCTATCTCGACGCTGCCCTGACTTGGGACCATGTCTTTGGCAAAGAACTCGACCTTCGACTCTCTGGCCGAAACCTCCTCGACAACCGCGACCCTGTGGCTTCCCAGCAGCAGGCGGATACTTATCGCCCGCGTGGGATCGAAGGAGTGCTCACAGTCGATCTGCGTTTTTGACAGCGGCGATTCCGCCGAAGTTAGCACAAAGACTTTTACATCCTCAGTGTCAGTTAGTCGGTTTCTAAATCGTGTCCTCCACAATGAATAAAAAATCCTCACTTTTATCGCGTCAGACTTACCTCTTTCAAAATAAGCAACGTCACTGTCGGCCAAAAGTGATTCTGGCACGCGCCTGGACTGCGATCGTGGTCGGTGGCGCATGCGTCTGCCCGGCTGCGGAATCCGCGACGGCGAGTTCGTCGCTGACGCCGGTCGAGTTGAAGAAAATGAGCTTGGAAGACTTGATGCGCATTCAGGTCGCCACGGTCACGACCGCTTCGAAGAAGGAAGAAAAATCCACGGAAGCGCCGGGAACGGTGGTCGTGATCACCGCGCAGGACATTAAGTTGCGCGGTTACTCGAGTTTGAAGGACGTGCTGCGTGATCTTCCTGGGATGGACCTGGTCGAGAATACCTTCACGGAACTGGGGACTCAGGTTGCCGTCCGAGGCATTACTGGAAACAACAAGATCGTCGTGCTGGTCAATGGCATGCGCGTCAATCCGCCGGGCGGCGAATACTTTCCGTTTCGCAACGACTTCAGCGTGCGTGAAGCCGAACAGATCGAAGTGATTTATGGTCCGGGCTCCACGCTTTACGGACAGGATGCGATCAGTGCCGTCATCAACGTGAAAACAAAGACTCCGCCAGCGGATGGGCATCCGACGGTGGAACTCGGTGCCGATGGCGGCTTGCACTCCGAGCGCGAAGCGTGGGGTTCGTTCGGCAAGGTCTTCGACACGGCGAGAAACATCCTCTTCAACGGGTATGTCCAATACCATGACTCGGATCTGAGCAGGATCGATCGGGATTATCCCAACTGGTGGAAACCCTACCGGAACACAGCGGAGCCGAAAGGTCGCGGCACAGTGCCGGAGCGTGGTGACTTCGGGCTCAATGCCTTCGCGCGAATGGAGATTGGAGGCTTTTCGGTGCAGAGCTGGTATCGCACGTCCGAACGGAGTAGCGGAGAGGGTTATGGCCCGGTGCTGGCCTTTCTCGATGAATCCCGGTGGGAGGATCGGTCGTGGGTCACTGAAGCCAAGCACCACTGGATCCTCTCCGACAAGGTCTCGCTGGATTCATCGGTGACCTACAACTGGTATGAGGTGGCGCCGCAGACCCGCTATGTTTTCCCGCAGAGCGAGACGAAGTGGTTCCTCAATGACTTCAAATACGCCAATGGGCACAGCCTTGCGGTGGAGGAGAGCTTGCGCATGGAGTTCACAAAAGGTCTCTCGGTGTTGCTCGGCGGGACCTACACAAATTACGACATCATTCCGAAGTCCACCGTCCCGGGCGGCGCGCGTCCCGGAGGACACGGCGACATTCTTCAGCAGGGCGGGAGCTTCGTCTATTTCGCAGGCAAAGGGAGCGCAGCTTCCCGGGTCGAGATTCCGCGCGTCGTCGATTCTGAATTCGATCGCTACGGCGGCTATATCGAGTTTTCCTGGCAAATCACTCCAAAGTTGAAGGCCATCGCGGGCACGCGCGTGGATAAGGATACCCGGATCGCCGAACCGTCGGTGACGCCACGGGCAGCGCTCATCTACAATGTCACGGACGCTCTCACCGCGAAGTACACCTATTCGGAGGCCTACATTTCTCCGGCGCCCTATTTCGATGCGACCTATGACCGGGGCGACATTCTCGCGACATCCAATCCGAACCTGCAACCAGAGACGTCAAAGACTCACGAACTGAATCTGAATTACAACAAAAAGGCCTATAATTTGGGATTGAGCCTCTACTATGGCGATCAGAGCAGTCTGATCCTAGTTTCAGACAACGCGCTGTCTCCGAACATTGTCGCAGGCCAGGTCTTTGTCGATGCAGCGGGAACGCAGCCCCGGAAGCTGGTAACTTCCGTCAACAGTGGCACCAGCCAAAATGTCGGCCTGGATTTTTATGGCAAGGCCAAGCTGACGAGCAGCCTCAGCACTTGGTTTTCCTATTCCTACACCACGTACGAAGAATCGACGGCGGGTCTGACCTTTGGCCTGCGGGGAATTTCCCAGCACAACTTCCGGCTTGGAGCAACTTGGGCCATCACGCCGAAGCTATTTGTCACCCCAAGTTTGGTGGCGCGTTCGACACCGCGGAATGTCCATCCAGCAAACTTGTCGGATGAGTTGGAGAATCCGTGGCAGGCGAACCTTCATATCCTCTACGCTCCGATGAGCTACCTGGAGTTTTATGCCGACCTTCGCAACATCACCGACAACCACTACGCCCTCACCGGGTTTTTGAGCGATGCCATACCGCAAGAGACATTCAACGGCGTGCTCGGGGTGCGACTTTCGTTTTGATGTTGTGACTTCGTGAGAGCCTCTGTTGGAAGCGTGAGCGGAATCTCCAACGCTTCACACACCTCGATGCTCAGACTTCCCCCGTGAATATCCGCACTCCATCCCATGCCTTTCGGGTTGGCCGAAGACTCCCCTGCATTCGGTGGTGCGGGATGGCAATGGCTTTGTTTGTCGTCAACAATACCCACGGCTGGACGGATGATGTGGCGACGCCGACGAGCACGGAGACGTCGCTGAAGAAGTTGAGCCTCGAAGACTTGATGCGCATGGAAGTGACCAGTGTCTCGCGGCAGGAGAGCACGGTGGGACAGTCGCCGGCGGCGATCTTCGTGGTCACGCCGGAGATGATCCGGCGATCTGGCGCGACGAACTTCCCGGAGTTGTTGCGGATGGTGCCGGGGCTGGAGGTGGGACACATCGATTCCAGCAAATGGGGAGTCGCGGCGCGCGGCTTCAATACTCGCTTTGCCAATCAACTGCTCGTTCAGGTGGATGGCCGCACGGTTTATACTCCGATCAATGGCGGCGTTTATTGGGACACGGTTGATTATCCGCTCGACGACATCGATCGCATCGAGGTGATCCGCGGTCCCGGCGGCAGTGTGTGGGGCGCGAATGCGGTCAATGGCATCATCAACATCATCACCAAGTCTGCCAAAGAGACACAAGGTGTGTCGTGGACAGCGGGCGGCGGCACCGAGGAGCGCGCCTTTACGAGCTTCCGCTTTGGTGGGGCGGTCGGAGACAATCTCTATTACCGGGTTTACGGCAAATGCATGGATGCGCGCCTGGCCTGGGAGGCGCGCAAGAATTTAGAGTTGGCGCTCGTCGGCCAGAATCTGTTTGACGATCATCATCCCGAACTGGGAACCAGCTTGTTGATAAGAAGCCCGTTGGTCGAAGTGGAACGCAGCATCTATGGAATAATTAAATGGGAATTTTGATCCACAATCTCACAAAAAAAACAGCCGTCGTGCTTGGAGTGATTGGCACGGTGCTTTTCGCCAGCCCGCAGGCGCGTGCCCAGAGCCGGGAATATGAGCTGAAGGCCGCGTTCCTGCTGAACTTCACGCAATACGTGAAATGGCCGGCCAACGCGTTGCCGGCGGGGGCACCCTTTACGATCGGGATCGTCGGCGGCGACCCATTTGCAGGAGGGCTGGATAAGGCAGTGCAAGGGGAGACAGTGGCGGGCAGGAAGATCGTCGTGCGTCACGGTGGCGACATGCGCGGCTGTCAGATGGTCTTTGTCAGTCGTTCCGGCGGGGGTCCCGGCAGTGTGCAAGGGCCGGGTGTTCTCACCGTGGGTGAGTCAGCCGGCTTTGCCCGGCAGGGTGGTGTGGTCGAGTTCTATCTGAAGGACAACAAAGTTTCCTTTGAAGTTAACTCCGATGCGGCGGAGAAAGGGGGGCTTCGACTCGGTTCACAGCTTCTGAGGCTCAGCAAAGCCTCTGGGAACTAAGCCGGTCTTTCGCCCGACACACATGACTCGATTTCGAGATTTGCCCATTCGTCGCAAGCTGTTCATTGCGATCCTCGGCACCACCACCGTTGCACTGCTCGTCGCGTGCTCCGCTTTCATTGTCTTTGAGCTCTCGACCTTCCGCGGGTCGCTGGAATCCAAGGCAATTGTGCTTGCGGACATCCTTGGTTACAACAGCACAGCCGCGCTCCAGTTCAAAGCACCGGACGATGCGGAGCAGACTCTCGCCGGTTTGAAGGCAGATCCTGAAATCATGGTGGCGTGTATCTACACCGCGGACAAAGTGTTTTTCGCGGGTTATTCCCAGGAGCAGGAGAAGTCTAAGTTCCCCGACACCCCGGAGACAGATGGCGCGCGTTTTGAGCCCGACCGTCTGATGCTCTTTCGCGCCATCAACAATGAGGATGGGAAGCGCGTCGGGACCATTCATCTCGAGGCCAGTCTTTCCGGCTTGAACGACCGCCTTCGCTCTTATGCCGGTATCTCGGGGCTGGTGCTGGTCGGGTCGTTGTTGCTCGCGGCGGTGCTCACGGCGGGTTTGCAGCGGCTCATCTCGCGACCGATCCTGAGTCTCGCGGAGACGGCGGAGCTGATCTCGCGGAACAAGGACTATGCGGTCCGCGCGAAGAAGTTGAGCAACGACGAGCTCGGTCTTTTGACTGACTCCTTCAATCAGATGCTCGCGGACATCGGGGAAAGAAACAGCGCGCTGGTGACCGCGAATGAGTCACTCCAGTCTCAGAGCCGGCAGATTACCGAGAGCGTGGCAGTGCTCAATTCCTCGGCGCGCGAGATTCTCGATTTCACGGCGCAGGTCTCCGCGAGTGCGGCGCAGACGGCGACCGCGGTGACGGAGACCAGGACCACCGTCGAGGAGGTCCGGCAGATCGCGCACCTTTCCAGCGAAAAGGCGCGGCAGGTTTCACACAGCGCCGAGACGGTCACGCAAAGCTCGCAGCTCGGAAAGACCGCGACGGAAGAGACCCTCGAAGGGATGAACCTCATCCGCCAGCAAATGGAGTCGATCGCCAAAAGCATGTTGCGCCTCAGCGAGCAGAGCCAGGCCATCGCGCAAATCGTCGCCGCGGTCGATGACCTCGCGGCGCAGTCCAGCCTGCTCGCGGTCAATGCCAGCATCGAGGCGGCGAAGGCCGGCGATCAAGGGCGCGGCTTCGCGGTCGTCGCGCAGGAGGTCAAGAGCCTCGCGCATCAGTCCAAGCAGGCGACGAATCAGGTCCGCGCGATCCTCACCGACATCCAGAAGGCCACGAGCGACGCCGTGAAAGCGAGCGAAGAGGGGAGCAAAGCGGTCGATGCCGGCGTGAAAAAATCGACCGACGCCGGCAAGTCCATCGTCGCCCTCGCGGAAAGCGTCACCCTCGCCGCGCAGGCCTCCCGGCAGATCGCCACTTCCAGCCAGCAGCAGCTCGTCGGCATGGACCAGGTCGCCGCCGCGATGGAGAGCGTCAAGCAAGTCAGCGCGCACAACCTCGATAGCGCGCAAGACCTTCAGACCGCCGCGCGCAAGCTCAGCGAACTCGGCGAGCGGCTCCGCCTCCTCGTCGGACCGGTGGAGATTCCGCTGGCGAGCAAAAAGTAGCCGTGCGCGGCGGATCGGACAATTGTAGGGCGGGCGCTTAGCCTGCCCGAGGGGCAACCGAAGCGGTCGCCCTACAATTAGCTACTCCCGCGCCGTCGCCGCCCAAGCGCGGTCCCACCAGCCTTTCGCCTTCGGCGCGGCGTGCGTGGTCGCGGCCCGGCCCGGCGCGGCGTGGGCGGGGAGCGTGAGAATCTGCCCGGCCCGCAGCTTCCGCTCGTCCGCGATGTGATTCAGCGTCTTCAGCTCCGCGACCGTCGTCCCGTAGCGGTGCGCGATTACCCCCAACGTTTCGCCTTTCGCGACCACGCACGTTTTTCCGCCGTGTGCCCGCGCGGGCGGTCGGGGTGAAGGTGCAGCCGTCACCGCGCGGTGCGGCGCGGCCTCGCGGGCGTGGGTGGAAGTCGTCGGGGGCCCCATCTTGCGTCCGTGGATGTAGGGTTCAAGGGAGGGGTCGATCGCGAGAATCCTAGCCTCCAGCCGCGCATCCGCCTGCTCGTAAGCGTCGCGCACCCGGGCATCCCGCAGAGCGATGCGCTTCACCTGCTCGTATTCCTGCGCGGGGTTATTTCCCGTGGCAGCGTGGGCGGTGAGGGTGGCGAGGGAGGTGAAAAGGAGGATTCGGGAAAGCATGGGAATGGGATAACGGCGCCGATCGCCGGAGGCAAGACCCGACCGTCGGGAAGCGCCCATCTTTCCGGTCATCCTGAGCGCAGCGCCAGCGGAGTCGAAGGACCTCTTACTTCTCTCCGCGGATGCACGCGCAGGGGGGAGAAGTAAGAGGTCCTTCGACTGCGTTTCGCTGGCGGTCCACTTGCGCTCAGGATGACGGGAAGGACGCACGCGGGCGCTTGAGGCACCGCGGGACTATCTCACTTCCCGACGCAATGCAGGGCCTCCGTCGTCCGGATGAAGAGCTGCCCCCCCGCCACCGCGATCGACGAACGCGTCCCCTCCGCCCCGCCCATCGGGATCGTCGCCAGCAATTCAAAGGCATCCCCCGTCCCGCAGACGAACACCGTCCCCTTTTCATTGATCGCATACAGCTTCCCATCCGCCACCGTCGGCGAACTGCGGATCACCGTCCGGTCCCCCAGATTGCCCTGCCACTTTTTCACCCCCGTGATCGCGTCGAGACACGTCAGCGTCTGCGAATCCCCATCGAGCACCAAAAGCTTGCCGTCCACCACCGCCGGAGTGCAGACATCCGGCGTCTTTTTCTCATCAAAGGACCACGCCAGCCCGGCCTCGCTCACGTCGCCCTTCAGGTCTGTCTTAAAAGCCACCACCTGCTCCTTCTTCGGTCCACATGCAATCGCCAAACCCCCGGCGCTCACCGGGCTCGGCACCACCCGGTTCCATTCCCCCCGCTTGCGGTTAATCCCAAACCCGCGCCACAGCTCCGTTCCTGTTTCGGCGTCATGCCCCGTCAGACAATCCCCGCCCACTAAAAGCACCTGCGCCTTTCCATCCGCCCCCACATGCGGGATCGGTGAGGCATAGCTCTCCGCCGACTCCAGGCGCGCCTCCGTCTGCCGGACATGCTTCCACAGCGTCTTCCCCGTCCCCGGCTCCAGAGCGAGCAGATAACTCTCGCGATCTCCCGCCGCCCCTGCCATCCCGGGATAGTCCGCCGGTGCCGGCGACCGCTGCAAGACTTGCACATAAAGCTTTCCCCCATAGAGCAGCGGACTCGACCCATACGTCCACATGATCGCGAACTTCCCATAGTCCGCCCCCAGATTCCGCTTCCACAACTCCTGCCCCGCAAAGTCGTAAGCCACCAAGTCCCCCGTCCCATAGAGCGCCCAGACCGTCTTCCCATCCGTCACCGGCGAGGGCGACGCCATATTTCCCCGTCCCTTGTCGATGTTGCCTCCCTCCACCACCATTTTCTGCCACCGCACCTTTCCATCCTTTCGCTCCAGACACAGCAGCAGCAGATTTTTCCCCGCATCCGTGCTCGAGAGAAAGATCGAGTCTCCCCAAATCGCCGGCGTGGCACCACTCACCCCCGGCAATGGCACCGACCATTTCACCCCCTCCGTCATGCTCCATTTCGACGGCAGCCCCTTTTCCGGCGAAGAGCCATTGAAAGCCGGCCCCCGCCACTGCCCCCAATTCTCCCCCCGCGCGGCAAGAGTGGAGAAAAGGGCGAGCAAAAGGAGGGGAAGAGTGCGTTTCATGGGTGTGTGTGAATCAATCTAGCGGAGTGCGCCGGTCTTAGGAGAGAGAAAAGTCAAATATCGCCAAGACGCACATCCTCGTTCACTCTCCCGCAACCTTCTCTCTCGGAAAAATCGGCACGGTGTGCGCAAGGGGATTCAAATCCGGCCCGCGGAAGACCGACGTGAGATGCGAACAGTTCACATCAAGTGTCGATACCCATCCTAAATGTTCACGAGGACCATTTCGGAGACGAAAAGCTCATCGTCGAAAATCACGAGGGCCATTTCCGGGGCGAAATGGGCTTCGTGAATTTTGATGTGAGACATTGCGGCCACATCGAGCGCGTCGTGAGTCGAAGCACATCTTAATTCCCCTCTCCGCGATCGGGGCGCGCAACGGGGAAACGTGAGAGGGTCTTCGACTCCGCTGCGCTATGCTCAGGAAGACGCGCTGTTGCCGCCGGCTCGCGCCAGGACGCGGGGAGGCCAGGTTTCGTCGCGAGGAGAATTTCCCGGATCGCCTGCCGGTCGGCGGCGGTGAGGCGGGCGAATTCCGGCCTCGTCTCGCGTCCGTTCAGAATGTCCCAGAGCCGCTGGTAAATGCGCTCCTTCATGACCGCGGGGATGCGGTCGAACGACTCGCTGTAGATCAGAAAGCTGCACGGGTATTTGAAGAGGCGAGTCTGCAAATCGAAGTCGCGCAGCGAGCGGCCGAGCGGGTCGCGCGGACCGCGGGCGGTGAAGTCGCGGACGAATTTGTCCGAGCCGACGACGGGTTCGGAGAGCGGCGTTTCTTCCACGAAAAGGAGATGCCGCAGGAACGCATCGACCTGCCGCTCGAGGTAGCGAATGTGGCCGTAGGTCGCCATCATCGACTGCGTCTCGAAGCTCAGCCGCGTGACGTAATTGTGCATGTGCGTCTGATGCTCCAGCACGAGATGCGCGACGATGTCGCTGGTCGGTTCGAGGTAATTTGCGGTCGAGAGGAGCGGGTTCAGGTCGGCGAGATTACCGGCGTAGTTCGGCTCGCGAAGCTGTCTGGCAAAGGCTTCCGGGCCGACGAGATTCCCGCGATGCGTCTGCCAGCCATGTTTCCCGGTGACGTACCAGCCCGCCCAGCGGTCGGCGAGCGGCGTGCAGTGGGTGATCTCGGAGACCTCGGACTGCGCGTCGATTTCGCCGAGCTCATCCGTGCCGATCGAGCGGACGATGTGGCCCGGCACTCCGAGCGAGCGGGTGCCGCCGTGGCACTGCATACAGTCGGCGTTGCGCTCGAATTTCGGCCGGAAGGCCGCCGTCTGTTCGAGGTCGAAAAACATCCCGCCATTCTCCGGATCCACCGCGCTGATCTCGATCATCGGCGCGCCGGGGATGTAGCCGATATACACGTCGTCGTTGAAATAAATGGCGCGCGGCTCGCGCCGGGTGATGAGCTTCCGCTGGAGCGAGGTCTTCGAGAAAACGAGGAGCTGCGACGACTGCGGGATGTCGAGCGCCTTCAGCACCGCGGGCAGGTAGCCGTGCTCGCTGTCCCACTTCAGTTTCACCTCGCCGGAATCGATCCCCTTTTGCAATCGCGCGATGGCGCTGGACCCTTCCTTTTTGCTGTAAGAGATCGGCTCCTCGTCATACTCGAGCTTGTGCGAGGAACCTTGGAAATCCTCGGCGAGCGCGGCCGTGGCGAAGAGCAGCGAGGCGAACAGGTAGAGGCGCGTCATGGTCGAAAAATGTCGCGTATTTTAGCGGAAGTCGGCGAATGCGCAAAAAGGCGGGCAGAGTGCCTTCCGGTCATCCTGGGCGAAGCTTCGGCTTTGCGAAGCGCAGTCGAAGGACCTCTTGCTTCTCCCTTCCGTTGCGCGCGCAAGGAGGGGAGAAAAGAAAGAGGTCCTTCGACCTCGCTCCGCTCGGGATGACCACGCTTTGCACACGCCGAACCTTGTGATGACCGCATCCGTGGCTTACAAAGCCGCATGGGCAACGTCGTCTCTCGCAATCTGATCGCCACCGGCACTCCGGTCACCCCGGCCGCGATCACCAAACATGTCGTGAAACTCGCCCGCCAGCTCTCGCAGAGCAGCACTCCGGTCTTCGTGAAAATCGAGCTCGTCGAGCCGATCGAGTCTTTCACTCCCGAGGCGTGCTTTCGCAAAGTCGCGGCACTCGTGAAGAGCGAAGGCGGTGCCCTTCAGCACGGGTGGCTGATTCGTGAGCAGGCGGGCGTTTTCGTCGAGGCCGAATTCCACGCGGTCTGGAAGCGCCCGGATGGAGTGTTGGTCGGCATCGTGCCGATGCAAAATGGCGAACTCGAAGTCCTCTTCCTCCCCGACGCCAGGCGCAAATGGGACGGCGACATCGTCGAGCATCGCCGCATGTTGCTCCACGAAAAGCCCTGCTACTGCGGCAGCGGCATGCCCTTCCACATCTGCCACGGCCTCGCGGACGACTAGTGTCATGTTCACGATATGGAATGACTGAAAGTTTTGGCGGCTCTGGCGCGCTGGATTTTGGCGAGGATGTCGGCGCCTTTGGCCCGCCAGCGGTAGGCTTTGGGCGCGAGATTGCGCCCGGCCAGATAAGCTTTCGATGGCAGTGCTCAGCTCCTTGACGCTGCCAAAGCTGCCCTCGCGCACCACCTGCGCGGTGAGTTCGGCGAAGAAGCGCTCCACCAGGTTCAGCCACGAACTGGAGGTGGGCGTGAGCCGAGCGGAGCGAGACAGCCTGCCGCAGGCAGCCCGCAGGGCAGCGCCGGAGGGCGCTGGCAA
>JAYVPW010000076.1:0-27995 GCA_043777315.1 Spartobacteria bacterium
GATTGCTCAATAGGTATTGACAAAGAAGTGAGAACCGAGGAAAAGCAGGGATGAAATGCACCCATTGCCAGAGCGAAACGGTGGTGAAGAATGGAAGCAGCCGACACGGCCGACAGCGCTGGCTGTGCCGCGGGTGCGGGAAAACCAGCGGGGAAAAGGATCATCGGCGCGTGGAGCCGCAGCAGCGCGCCTCGGCCCTGGCACACTATCTTGAAGGAGTCGGGTTGCGGGCGACGGAGCGGCTGGTGGGGGTCAGCCACAACGCGGTGATGAACTGGGTGCTTGAAGAAGTCGAGGGCAAGGCGCTGGCCGCGGCCAAGCCGGAGGAAGTCGAGTGGGTCGAAGCGGATGAGCTTTGGACCTGCGTGGGCCAAAAAAAACGGCCTGCTGGCTGTGGTGGGCTATTGATCGTGCTACCAAGAAAGTCTGTGGATGGACGCTGGGAGATCGTGGAACCCAAACGGCCCGCCGCCTGGCTGCGCAGCTTCCTCATGCCGGGCACATCACCTTCTACACGGACTTCTGGCACCCCTACGGCGTGATTTTCACCCAGCACCGGCATCTGCAAGGCAAGGCGCACACCTTCACCATCGAGAGTCCCCACAACCGGCTCCGGGTCTATCTCGCCCGCCTTCGCCGCAGGACTCATTGCCACACCAAAAAACTCGCCAATCTCGCCGCCAGCATCCTCCTCTATTTGCTCACAAAGTAATAATCAATACCTAATGAGCAATCCCGAATCGCACGCGGCGGTGCTGGCCGAAGATTTGCCGGCCATCTACGAAGTGATCGCGCGCGATAATCCCGCGGCCGCCGACCGCGTTCTCGATGCCGTCGAGGCGACGTTTGAACAACTGTCCGCGCAACCGGAGTGCGGGATGACCTATCCGACTCGACCGCCGCGATTGCGCGGAGTGCGCATGCCGAGCACTTTTTTCAAGACCCACGCGCCGCGCAAAACCGGCGAAGTGGTGGTGCCATTGGCCGTGACTTTCAGGATGCTCGCCTGCGTCAGGAGACCGCCGCGCGGGTTGTCCGGCGGGAGCGGGACTTTGCGGAATTCTTCGCCGCTCACGGCGTCGATGCCGTAGTGAGGCGAGACGGCTGTTCAGCATCGCGAAATCGGACTGGATGAAATTCGTGACGCTGAGGTTGCGGGCCAGCATCTCGGCGAAAAACTTTTCCGTTTCCTGCACCATCGAGACGACGAGCAATTCGTCGGCTTCAGGGTGGAGCTTTTTGTCCGACGAAGTCGCGTCGATGTTCCGCAAGTCGAGCCATTGGCCGGTGAAATTTTGCACGAACGCGCGCGCCTTTTCGGAGTTCAGCATCCGCTCGAGCCTTTGTCCGACGCCTCCGCGAGCACGATCGTGCCGCTGCCCTCATCGACGCAGTAGAGCATCCCGCCGGCGCAGGCCACCGCGCCTTTGCCGAGCTTGCTCCGCACGGCTCAGACCTGCTCGCCGCTTTTGAAATTCATGCAGAGCCAGCCGATCCCGTCGCTGTAGCCGTAGAGATTTTCGCCGAAAAGGAGCACGCCGCCGTGATGATTCTTCATCGTCCTGCTCGCATAAACTTCGGCCACTTCGTTGCCGGGTTTGATCTCGATGAGCTTGTCGCCCACGCCGTATCCGGCGGTGACGAAAACCAAATTGTCCTTCACCACCGGCGTCGGAATCACCGCGGTCTTTCCGGGAAAATCGGCGCGCCAGAGCAGCGCCCATCCTTCGCCGAGACGCCGCAAACCGACTCCATCGTCATCTGCACGTACTGCTTCGTGCCGTCGATCGTGGCCGGCACGAGCGAGGAATATTGCGCCTTGTTTTTTGATCTCCTTCGACTGCCAGAGCGGCTCGCCGGTGGCCTTGTCCAGGATGAGGGATTTGAAACGCATGGGGCACGGATGAGAGCGTACGATCGCGCGAATTTCGAGTTCGGTGAGGAACGTGCGCGTGGCGGCGACGAGCGCGCCAGCGGTGCGGATGATTTTGTCCTCGAACTTCTGGCCGGGGCGCTCGGGCAGGATCAGTTCGGCGGTCTGCCCGACGTCGATGCCGCGCGCGCAGACGCGGCAGCAGCCCGATCACGCCGCCCGCGATCAGCAGGACCAGGACGACGAAAATGAGCAGCCCGACGCGCGGCGGTTTCGACTTCGGCGCGGTCGGCGGAGCGACAGTGGAATTCATAAAAACGACGCGACTCGACTCCCGGGTAGGGTGGGCATCCTGCCCGCCGGTTTGGGCATCCTGCCCAAACGATCTTTCCGAAGTGTGGAGATGAACGACATCACGGAAGTGCGTCGGGGCAGGATGCCCCGACCGGCGGGCAGGATGCCCACCCGAGCGCCGCGACGATGAAAGTGAGTGGCCGGCGCAAGGCCAGGCGGACGATCCACATAATGAATCTTTTGGAATCGCTGGAGTCTCAGGCGATGGACGCCGCCGGATGCGCAGCGAGGGCGCGGGCGGGTTCAGTTTTGCGAAAGCGATCGAGGAACAGGTAAATGACCGGCGTGGTGTAAAGCGTGAGGAGCTGTGAAACGATGAGCCCGCCGACAATGGCAATGCCGAGTGGCTTGCGCAGTTCACTGCCCACACCCATCCCGACCGCGAGCGGAATCGCGCCGAATAAAGCGGCCACAGTAGTCATCATGATCGGGCGAAAACGGACGAGACACGCCTCGTAAATCGCGGCCTCGGGGCTGAGTCCTTCATGCCGTTCGGCGTCGATGGCGAAGTCCACCATCATGATCGCGTTCTTCTTCACGATGCCGATGAGGAGGATGATTCCGATGGTCGAGACGAGGGAAAGTTCATCACCCACGACCAGCATCGCGAGCAGCGCGCCCAAGCCTGCCGACGGCAGTGTCGAAAGGATGGTCAGCGGATGAATGAGACTCTCGTAAAGAACTCCGAGAACGATATAGACCGCGATCAGAGCCGTGAGCAAAAGCAGCGGTTGTGTCGATAGCGAGGCTTGGAACACCTTTGCCGTGCCCGCGAAACTGCCGCGCACTCCGGACGGCATTCCCAACTCTTTGACGGCGTTTTGCACCATGTCCGTGGCCTCACTCAACGACAGGCCGGGAGCGAGATTGAAGGAGAGAGTCACCGCCGGAAACTGACCCTGGTGATTTACCGACAGGGCCGTATTGACCAACTCAAAGTGCGCAATCGTGCTGAGTGGCACCTGACTTCCCGACGGCGCTTTGATGTAAATCTTATCCAGCGAAGTCGGGTCGAGCTGGAACTTCGGATCGACCTCCAGCACGACGTGATACTGGTTCTGCTGCGTGTAAATGTTCGAGACCTGCCGCTGGCCAAACGCGCTGTAAAGTGTGCTATCGATCGAGTCCGGCTGAATGCCAAGCCGAGCCGCGGCGTCGCGATCAACGACCACGTTTTGTTGCAGCCCGCGGAACTGCTGGTCGCTGTTCACATCCTTGATTTGCGGGTTGCCCCGCAACTTTTGCAGGAGCTTGGGTGCCCACAAGTTGAGCTCTTTGATGTCCTGGTCCTGCAGCGTGTATTGATACATCGCTTTGGAGCCGCGTCCGCCGACGCGAATGTCCTGCGATGGTTGGAGGAAGAGGTTGATCCCTGGCACTTGCGTCAATTTCTTGCGAATGCGCGCGATGATCACATCCGGTGTGTCGTCACGCTGTCCCTCACCTTTGCCTTTTGGCTTGAGAGTGATGAAGACGCGTCCGTTGTTCAGTGCTGAACCCGAGCCCCCGCCGAAGAACGAACCGACAGTCAGGATGGCCGGGTCTTTGGTCAGGATGTCGATGACTTGTGACTGCTTCTCCTGCATCGCGGCGAAGGAAATATCCTGAGCCGCCTCAGTCGTGCCCATCATCTGTCCCGTGTCTTGTTGCGGGAAGAACCCTTTCGGCACGACGGTGTAGAGCCAGACCGTCGTGACGATGACCAGAAGCGTCACCACGAGCATGAGGTAATCATGCTTCAAGACCCACTTCACGCTGCCGGCATACATCGACTGGACTGACTGAAAACCGCGCTCGCTGGTCCGATAAAACAGGCCAGCTTTTTGCGAGGGATCGTCTGCCTTCAAATATCGGGAACACAACATGGGAGTGAGTGTCAGTGAGACGATCCCGGAGACGAGGATCGCGACACTGAGAGTCACGGCGAACTCATGGAACAGCCGGCCAATCAGTCCGCCCATGAAAAGGATGGGGATGAACACTGCGATGAGAGACAGACTGATCGACACAACCGTGAACCCGATCTGTCTCGCCCCTTTGAGCGCGGCATTCATGGGTGTCTCACCTTTCTCGATGAAGCGGACAATGTTCTCGATGACCACGATCGCATCATCGACGACGAAACCGGTGGAGACAGTCAGCGCCATCAGCGAAAGGTTATCCAGGCTATAGCCGCAGAGCCACATCACGGCGAAGGTTCCGGCCAGAGCCAGAGGCATCGTGATGCTGGCGATGAAGGTCGGCCAGAAACGGCGAAGGAAGAGGAACATGACCATCACGACGAGCGACATCGTGAGGAGGAGGGTGAATTCCACGTCGGCGACGGACGCGCGGATGGTCGTGGTGCGGTCGGCTTGGACCGCGATTTTTACACCGGGCGGGAGCCAGTGCTGGAGCTGGGGCAGCACCGCGCGGATTTGATCGACGGTGCTGACGACGTTGGCGTTGGACTGTTTGAAGATGATGAGCAGGACGGCGCGCTTGCCGTTGAAGATGCCGGCTTGTTGCCGATTCTCGACGCTATCGATCGCGGTGCCGACATCGCGAAGCTGCACGGTGCGGCCCTTTTTGTTGACGATGACGACGGGCAGGTAGTCCTCGGCTTTCGTGAGTTGGTCGTTGCTGGCGATGACGTAGCGGTGCCTGTCGCCATCGAGCGCGCCTTTTGGCATATCGACGTTCACGCGGGCGAGGGTGTCGCGGATGTCTTCGAGGCTGAGACCCATCGAGGCGAGGGCGACGGGATCGACCTGGACGCGCACGGCGGACTTGGCGCCGCCGCCGATCATCACCTGGCTGACGCCTTCGATTTGGCTGAGGCGCTGGCCGATGGTCTGGTCGGCGAGGTTGTAAACGTCCGACAGCGGCTGCGTGTCGGAGGTCATGGAAAGGATCATGATCGGCGCGTCGCCGGGGTTGACCTTTTTGTAGGAAGGCGGCTGCGGCAGGCCGCTGGGCAGCTCGCCGGCGGCGGCGTTGATCGCGCTCTGGACATCGCGCGCCGCGCCGTTGATCTCGCGGTTGAGGTCGAACTGAATCGTGACCGACGAGCCGCCGAGCGAGGAAACGCTGGTGATTTCCGAGACTCCGGCGATCTGCGAAAGGCGGCGCTCCAGCGGCGCGGCAAGCGACGAAGCGGCGGTGCCGGGATCGATGCCGGGCTGCTTCACCTCGACGTTGATCGTCGGGAAATCGACCTTCGGCAGCGGCGCGACGGGCAGGAAATTGAACGCGACCGCGCCGAGCAAAAGGATGCCGGCGGCGAGCAGCGAGGTGCCGATCGGACGGCGGATGAAGGGCTCGGAGATGCTCATCCTAGACGGTGAAGCGATTCGAATCTTGGTCCACGAAAAGCACGAAAGACACGAAAGCCGAATCCCTTTTCGTCCCTTTTCGTCCCTTTCGTGCTTTTCGTGGACCCACTTCTTCCCATCCGAAATCATGTGAGGTCCGGCACGACATCGGCCGCCGGCGTGCGAGGGCGCGCGAGCCACTGGCGGAAGCGCTCGAGGTAGAGATAGATGACGGGCGTGGTGTAGAGCGTGAGGAATTGCGAGAGCAGCAAACCGCCGACGATGGAGACGCCGAGCGGGCGGCGCAGTTCGCTGCCGGTGCCGTTTTCGAGAGCCAGCGGCAGCGCGCCGAGCAGCGCGGCGGCGGTGGTCATCATGATCGGGCGAAAGCGGAGCAGGCAGGCCTGGAAGATCGACTCTTCGGGGGACAAGCCCTGCTCGCGCTCCGCCTCGAGCGCGAAGTCGATCATCATGATCGCGTTCTTCTTCACGATGCCGATGAGCAGGACGATGCCGATGAGCGCGACGAGCGAGAAATCGATCCGGCAAATGAGCAATGCAAGCAGCGCGCCGACTCCGGCGGAGGGGAGCGTCGAGAGGATCGTGATCGGGTGGATGTAGCTTTCGTAAAGCACGCCGAGGACGATGTAGATGACCACGAGCGCGGCGAGAATTAGGTAAGGCTCACTTTTTAAGGAGGAGCTAAACTCGGCCGCCGCGCCGGTGAAGGCGGTGGCGATCGTGTCGGGCAGGCCGATCTCGCTCTGCGCTTTTTCGATCGCGGGGACGGCGTGGCTGAGGCTGCTGCCGGGGCGCAGATTGAAGCTCACCGCGACCGCCGGGAACTGGCCTTGATGCGGGATCGAGAGCGGTGCGGTGCTGACGCGCATCGTCGCAATCGCGCTCAACGGCACGGCCTGGCCGGTCGTGGATTTGACGTAAATTTTGTCGAGCACGTCGGGCGAATTGCGGAAGCCGGGCTCAACTTCGAGGATCACGCGAAACTGGTTGAGCTGCGTGAAAATGATCGAGACCTGCCGCTGGCCGAAGGCATCGTAGAGCGTGTTGTCGATGGCTTCGGTGAGCACGTTCAGCCGCGAGGCCTCGGCGCGATTCACGTCCACGTTGAGCTGCAAGCCGTTCGCCTGCTGGTCGCTCGTGACGTCGCTGAGCTCGGGCAGCGAGCGGAATTTCGCGACGAGTTTCGGAGCCCATTCCGCGAGCTCCGCGGGGTCGGAATCCTGGAGGATGTATTGGTATTGCGTGCGGCTGACGCGGGTGTCGATTTGCAGGTCCTGCACGGCCTGCATGAAGAGTGAGACGCCCTGAATTCCGGCGGTCGCGTCGTGCAGGCGCGCGATGATTTCGGTGGCGCTGGCGCTCCGATCGCGGCGCGGTTTGAGGACGATGGAGACGCGCGCGGTGTTGACGGTCGCATTCACCGGCCCGGCTCCGACGGCGGCGGCGACGCTCGCGATGTCGGGGTCGCGGCGGACGATGTCGGTGACCGCGTGGACGCGCTGCGCCATCGCCTTGAACGAGATGTCTTCCGCCGCATCGACGGTCGCGAGGATGACGCCGGTGTCCTGCTGCGGGAGCAGGCCTTTCGGGATGATGACGTATAAAAAAATGGTGGCGATGAGCGTCACGATCGCGGTGAGCAGCGTGAAAAACTGGTGCCGCAAAACCCACTTCAGCCCGCTTTCGTAGAGGCGCAGGAAGCCCTCGAAAAATCTCTCGCTCGTCTGGAAAATGCGGCCGTGCTGTTGCTTCTCCGCGGCGGTTTCCGTGCGCAGAAGCCGGGCGCACATCATCGGCGTGAGAGTCAGTGAAACGACGGCGGAGACGGCGACGGCGACGCTCAGGGTGATCGCGAATTCGCGGAACAAACGCCCGACGATTCCGGTCATGAAAAGCAGCGGGATGAAGACCGCGATGAGCGAGATGCTGAGCGAGACGATGGTGAATCCGATCTGCTTCGCGCCTTTCAGCGCGGCCTCGAGCGGCGGGTCGCCGGCCTCGAGGTAGCGGACGATGTTTTCGATCATCACGATCGCGTCATCGACGACGAAGCCGGTCGAAATGGTGAGCGCCATCAGCGACAAATTATCGAGGCTGAAACCGGCGAGATACATGATGCCGAAGGTGCCGATCAGCGAGAGCGGCAGGGCGACGCTGGTGATCACGGTGGCCCAGAATTTTCGGAGAAAAACGAACATGACCATCACGACGAGCGCGACGGTCAGGAGCAGCGTGAATTGCACGTCTTCGATCGATGCGCGGATGGTCTCGGTGCGGTCGGCGAGCACGGCGACTTTGACGGTTGGCGGGAGTTTCGCCGTGAGTTCGGGGAGCAGTTTTTTCACCCGATCGACGGTCTGGATGATGTTCGCGCCGGGCTGGCGCTGGAGGTCGAGGAGCACCGCCGCGTGTTCGCCGCCGCCGCTGCTGCCGACCCACGCGGCGAGCTGATCGTTCTCCACGCCGTCGATGATTTTCGCGATGTCGCCGAGGCGAATGGGCGCGCCGTTTTTGTAGGCGACGATGATCGGCGCGTACGCGGCGGCGGAAAAAATCTGGTCGTTCGAGCCGATGGTGAAGCTCTGCCGCGCGCCGTCGAATGAGCCTTTCGGCGAGTTGACATTCGCCTGCCCGAGGACGGTGCGGACTTCCTCGAGGCTGAGCCCGAGCGAGGCGAGCGCGGCGGGGTTGACCTGCACGCGCACGGCGGGTTTTTGGTTGCCCTGAATCGTGACGAGGCCGATGCCGCTGACCTCGCTGAGCTTCTGCGCGAGGAGGGTGTCGGCGTAGTCGTTCACCTTTTCCAGCGGCAGCGAATCCGACGTGATCGAGAGGGTGAGGATCGGCGTGTCGGCGGGGTTGACCTTGTGGTAGCGCGGCGGGTTCGGCAGCTCGCGGGGGAGGAATCCGCCGGCGACGTTGATCGCGGCTTGCACGTCCTGCGCGGCGACGTCGATGTCGCGATCGAGGTTGAATTGGAGCGTGATCGTCGAGACGCCGAACGCGCTGACGGAGTTCATCGAGGCGAGGCCGCTGATTTGTCCGAACTGCCTTTCGAGCGGCGTGGTGATCGAGGAGGTCATCACTTCCGCGCTCGCGCCGGGGTATTGCGTGGTGACCTGGATGGTCGGGAAATCGACCGCGGGGAGCGCGGAAATCGGGAGCAATTGGTAGCCGAGAATTCCGAGCAGGATCACGCCGATCATCAGCAGCGACGTGGCGATCGGACGCCGGATGAACGGCTCGGAGATGTTCATGCGGGGGATTTTTTACCGCGAAGGAGCGAAGGAGCGAAGGGGGACGGATTTGAACCACGAAGGCACGGGGGCACGAAGGCGAGGGAGAGAGGCCTCGTTCCCAAACTCCGTTTGGGAATGCCGTAGCTCCCGAAACTCTGTTTCGTCGCCACATGCTGCGGGCCACCGCGAAACGGAGTTTCGCCCGCTAGTGCGTTCCCAAACGGAGTTTGGGAACGAGGGGCGGGGAGGCGTGGAAGCGGAAAATTTTGGAGGGCGACTGCTTCGCCTGATCGGGCAACCGAAGCGGTCGCCCTACAATCGGGCTGCTTGCATTCGTCTCTCTTCACCCTTCGCTCCTTCGCTCCTTCGCGGTTCATTTCCTCCCCTTTGTGTCTTCGTGCCTTCGTGGTTCATTCGCAGGCGTGCCGGGGCCGGTGAGTTCGACTTGCGAGCCGGGCTGGAGCTTGTACTGGCCGTCGATGACGACCTGTTCGCCGGGCGTGAGACCTTCCTCGATCAAGGCCTCGTTCGCCTCGTTCTGCGTCACTTTGATCGGCCGCATCTCGACGGTTTTGTCGGGCTTGACGATGTAGGCATAAGTCCCGTTCGGCCCGCGTTGCACGGCGCTCGCGGGGATCACGATGCCGCCTTTTTTGGTCGTGAGCAGGAGGCGCGCGTTGACGAATTGCCCCGGCCAGAGCCGCTGATCTTCGTTCGCAAAAGTCGCCTTCAATTTCACCGTCCCGGTGCCTTGATCGATCTGGTTGTCGATGACCGCGAGCGTCCCTTCGCCGAGCGTTTGCGTGTTGCTGCGATCGACCACGCGGACGGGCAGCACGGTGCCTCCGGCGCTTTTTTCGAGCACCGTTTGCAGCTCCTGTTGCGGCAGCGTGAAGACGACGGAGATGGGCCGAAGTTGCGTGATCACGACGAGCCCGCCCGGGTCGTTCGCGTGGACGATGTTGCCCGCATCGATCTGCCGCACGCCGACACGACCGGCGATCGGCGAAGTGATCTGCGTGTAGCTCAGTTGTGTCTGCGCGTTTTCCAGCGCGGCCTGGTCGGACTGCACGGCGGCCTGCGCCTGGTCGGCCTGCGACTTCGACGTGTCAAAGGTCTGCCGATCCAGCGCCCCCTTTTTCAGCAAATCCTCGTTGCGCGCGAGGATCGTCTGCGCGTTCGCGAGCTGCGCTTCGTCCTGTCTTTTGCGCGCCTCGGCTTGCGTCAGCGCAGATTGAAAAGGACGCGGGTCGATCGTCGCCAGCAGATCGCCGACCTTCACCTCCTGGCCTTCGACAAACGTGATCTTTTCCAACTGCCCATCGACGCGCGGCCGGATGATCACGGAGTTGAACGCCTGCACCGTCCCGAGCCCATCGAGGTAAATCGGCACGTCCTTTTGCCCGACCTCCGCCGCAACGACTGGCACCGGTCCCATCGGCCCGCCGCCGCGGCCGCCGCGTGCCGCGCCGGGCGCTTCCGCGGAGGTCGCCGGTTTTCGATGCCAGACAAACCAACCGCCGGCGGCCGCGAGTGCGAGGAAGATGATGATCCAAAAAAACTTTTTCATTCGGCGGGAAAATGCAGACCCGAAAGTGGGGCCGCGACTTGGCAATAAACAATGCCGGCGGAGTGAGCTCGGAATTTTCTCACGGTTCGTGATCTGGCTCATCATTCTCCTGCGCTCCGCCCGAAAAGAGATGGCCCGCAGCGTCCTCGCGGAGCCAGAGATCAAGCCGCCTCTCGAAACGCAGGAGTCTCGCGAAAAGACGTTTTCAGCTCTGTAGGTGGACGGCTTCGGTTTTCGGGGCAGGCGGAGCGCCCGCGCTACAGGATGCCTTTCACCACTTTGCCATGCACGTCGGTGAGGCGGAAGTCGCGGCCTTGGAAACGGTAGGTCAGCTTCTCGTGGTCGAAGCCGAGGAGGTGCAGGATCGTCGCCTGGATGTCGTGGACGTGGACGGGGTTTTCGACGACGTGGAAGCCGAGTTCGTCGGTCGCGCCGAAGGTCGTGCCGGGCTTTGTTCCGCCACCTGCCATCCACATGGTGAAGGCCTGCGGATGGTGATCGCGGCCGAGCGCGGGGTTGGTTTCGACCATCGGGGTGCGACCAAATTCGCCGCCCCAGATGACGAGCGTGTCGTCGAGCAGGCCGCGTTGTTTTAGGTCGAGGACGAGTGCGGCGCTGGCCCGATCCGTGGCGGCGCAGTTATTGCGAAGGTTCCCGACCACGTCGGAATGCGCGTCCCAGCCTTCGTGGAAAATATTCACGAAACGGACGCCGCGCTCGATCATCCGGCGCGCGAGGAGGCAGGCGCGGGCAAAGGACGGCTTGGCCGGATCGCAGCCGTAGAGTTCGAGCGTTTCCTTGGTTTCGCTTTTGATGTCGGTCAGCTCCGGCGCGGAAGTCTGGAGCTTGAAGGCCATTTCGTAATTGGCCACGCGGGTGGCGATCTCCGGGTCGCCGTCGGTGGCGATGCGGCGCTGGTTCATGCTGGCGATGAGGTCGAGGGTGTCGCGCTGGAGGGCGGCGTCGATCCCGGCGGGGCTGGAGACGTTGAGGATCGGCTCGCCTTGGGTGCGAAAGCGGGTGCCGTCGTAAATCGTCGGCATGAAGCCGCTGGAAAAGACGGCCGAGCCCGCGCTGATGCCGCCGGCGGTGTTCATGACGACGAAGGCGGGCAGCTCCTGTGTCTCCGCGCCGAGGCCGTAGAGCGCCCATGAGCCGAGCGATGGGCGGCCCGGTTGCTGGAAGCCGGTGTTGAAGAAAATCTGCGCGGGCGCGTGATTAAACTGGTCGGTGCTGACCGATTTGATGAGGCAGATGTCGTCCACGATCTTCGTCAAATGCGGGAGCATTTCGGAGAGCTCCGCGCCGCTCTGGCCGTGCTTCGCGAACTTGAATTGCGGGCCGAGCACCGCGGCATCGGGCCGGATGAAGGCGTAGCGCTGGCCGGCGATGACTGACGGCGGCAACGGCCGGACGTCGTGATTGTAATCGATCTTCGCCGGCAACGGCTCCTCCGCTGCGGAAAACCGCGCGCTGAGCGCCGTCAGCGCGATGAGGAAAAAGGGGGCTTTCATCCAAGGCATCGAAACCCACTTCGCTCGATCAAACTAGGGGCGAGAGACGGCGAAGTTGGAGGACGGGTTCGCCCGCAGCGCGGGAGGCGGGGAGATCGACGTCGAACTCCGCGACCCAGTCGTTCGCCTCCGCGGGATCGACGAGCATCTGCTGCACGCGCCAGCCTGTTTTGTCCTCGGACGGCGTGATGTAGGTGTGCTGGAGATTGCGCGCGGTGGGGTCGAGGCGGATGCGCTCGTGGTCGAGGTGGTAAAGGTCGAGCGCTTGTTGCAGGCGGGCGGCGGTCCACGGTTCGGCGTCCGGATCAGGTGAAATGCAGAGCATCGCGAGCGCGGCTTCCAAGTCCCCGCTCACCAGCGCGCGGAGCAAAGTGAAGATGCGCGTGCGGATGGCGGCGGTGAAGGCTTTCGCGTCGCGGGTGATGTCACGGGCGGCTTCCTCCGCGCCGGGCGGGCGGACTTCGGGCTGGTCGCCGCGGGGCTGGTAGCCGGGGTCGCGCATCTTTTCCCACTCCTCGAGGAGGCTGCTGTCGATCTGGCGGAGCATGGTCGCGAGGTAGAGTTCCATCTCGCGGAGAGTGTCGTTCTTCGCCGCATCGGGGACGGTCTGCGTGAGCGCTTTGTAAACGGAGGAGAGGTGGCGGAGCAGGACTCCTTCGGCACGCTGGAGTTCGTAGATTTTGATGTAGTCGGCGAAGGAGCGGAACTCCTCGAACATCTCGCGGGCAATCGACTTCGGGCGGATATTTTCCTGTCCGACCCACGGGTGTTTGGCGGCGAAGGCGTTGAAGGTCGAGTAGATGAAATCCCGGTTCGGCTTCGGGTATTCGAGCTTCTCCAGCTCCTCCATGCGCTGGTTGTATTCGATGCCTTGCATCTTCATCTCCGCGACGGCCTGGCCTTTCACCTTGTCGAGCTGGCGGTGCAGGATCACCGCCGGATCTTCGAGGATCGATTCCACCAGCGTCAGCACCACCAGCGCGTGATCCGACGCCGCCGGGTCCATCAGCGGGAGCGTGTCGTGGACGTAGAGCGAGAGCGTCTGGTTCATCGAAAAGTCGTCCTGCAGCGCGAGGTTCACGCGCACTTTTGCGCCCTGCGCGCCGCGTTGAAATTCCACGATCCCGCGCTCCACCAGCGCGCGGAAAAGCTGCCACGCCCGTCGCGTCAGCGCCTTCTTCGCCTTCGGCAATTCGTGGCAGCGCGCGATCAGCTCCCGCATCGCCGCGCACCCGTCCGTCGGGCGGCTCAGCACATTCAGCAGCATCCCGTGCGTCACCTGGAATTGCCCCACCAACCGCTCCGGTGCCGCCGCCATCAGCCGCGCGAACGTCGCCTTGTCCCAGTTCACGAAATTCCGCTCCGGCGGCTTCCGCTTCACGAACTTCTTCCCCTTCATTTCCAGCGCCGCGTTTTCGATCGCGTGCGCCGGGGCCTGCGCCACCACCCAGCCCACGTCATCGAAGCCCTTCCGCCCCGCCCGCCCGCTGATCTGATGAAAATCCCGCGCGCTCAAAATCGCCGTCTTCTCCCCGCCGAACTTGCACAGTTGCGTCAACAGCACCGTGCGGATCGGCACATTGATCCCGACCCCCAGCGTATCCGTCCCGCAGATCACCTTCAGCAAGCCCCGCTGCGCGAGTTGCTCCACCAGCACCCGATACTTCGGCAGCAGCCCCGCGTGATGCAGCCCGACCCCGTGCCGCAGCCACTTCTTCATCTCCGGCCCGTACGGCGAGGAGAATTTGAACCCCTCCAGCGCGTGCCCGATCGCCTCCTTCTCCGCCCGCGAGCAGAGATTCGTGCTCATGAAATCCTGCGCGCTCTCCGCCGCCTCGCGCTGTGTGAAATGCACGACATACACCGGCGCCTTCCCCCCCGACACCAGCTCCTCCAGCGTCCGCGACACCGCCGTCTCCGCGTAGGAAAACTCCAGCGGCACCGGCCGCACCGCCGACGCCACCGTCACCGTCGCCCGCCCATTGCACCGCGTCAGCACTTCCTCAAAAAAGCTCGTCTCCCCCAGCGTCGCCGACATCAGCAAAAAGCGCGACCGCTCCAGCGTCAGCAGCGGCACCTGCCACGCCACCCCGCGCTCCCGGTCGGCGTAATAATGGAACTCATCCATCACCACCTCCTGCACGTCCGTCCCCGCGCCCTCGCGCAGCGCCATGTTCGCCAGGATTTCCGCCGTGCAGCAGAGGATCGGCGCGCCCCGGTTCACCGTCGCGTCCCCCGTGCTCAGCCCCACATTCTCCGCGCCGAACTGCCGGCACAACGCCCCCCACTTCTCATTCACCAGCGCCTTGATCGGGCACGTATAGATCGCCCGCTTCCCCTCCCCGAGCGCTTTGAAAAGCACCGCCTCCGCGACCAGTGACTTCCCCGATCCCGTCGGCGTATTCAGGATCACATTCTTCTCATCGAAGAGCTCCAAAATCGCCTCCTCCTGCGCCGCATAAAGCCCCAGCCCCCGCGCCGCCACCGTCTCGAGAAACCGGCCCAGCAGCACGCCGCTGTCCGGCACCGTCGGGCCCGGCGGCGGTTCCAAAATCACGCGCGCGCCAGATCGCGATTGCACTCCAGCACCATCCGCAGCGCATCCAGATTTTCCCGCGCCAGCGCAGTAATTCCGCCCTCAGCAGCCGGGACAAAGACAGCCGTAAATTTCATGCGGGCACCCTAACACAACCGCCAAGCAGCGCGGAACCACCCGTGCATCTGGTAGTCCGGACAGAATTCAGAAGACAAAGCGGACCTCACATCAGTCTTCGGCAGGAGGGCATGTGCGCGCTCCAGCGCTGGAGGGCGCGGCTCCGTCCGCGCCGCGGAACTCACATCATTATCAGCCTTCGGCAGGAGGCATATGCCCTGCTTAAATCAGACCCTTTTTCCCCCTCGCCATTTTATAAAAACCCAATCCACCCGTCTCGCCATCGAACCGCTCGGCGGCGCGATCACCGGGCTCACGGGCATCGGCGGACGCGGCGGCAGCACCGCGAAAGTCGCGCTCACCACGAGCTGCGCGCTTTTTTTCGCCGCGCTTTGGTGCCTGCTGCTCGTGCGCGGCGAGGCGATGACTTTGCCGCCAGGCTTCATCGAGGAAGAGGTCGGAAGCTTGTGGACGGAGCCGGTCGGCGTGGCGTTCGACCGCGATCCGCGGGGGGCGAATCGGGTCTATGCCTGGGAGCGCGCGGGGCGGGTTTGGATTTTGGAGAACGGGGTGAACTCGTTCGTGCCGCTGCTCGACATCCGCGATGAGGTGGGCTCGTGGAACGACTACGGGATGCTCGGTTTTGCGCTCGATCCGGACTTTCAGCACAACGGCTACATCTACGTTTCGTATGTCGTGGACCGGCATCATTTGCTGCACGCCGGGACCCCGCAATACGACCCGGCGAAGAACGAATATTTCGCCGCGACGATCGGCCGCGTGACGCGCTACACGGCGCGGGCGAGCGACGGTTTTCGCACAGTCGATCCGGCGAGCCGGCGCGTGCTCGTCGGCGAAACGATCGACACCGGCATCCCGATTTTGCACGGCTCGCACGGTCCGGGCGCGCTGGTCTTCGGTGAAGATGGGACGCTGCTCGTGGCGTGCGGCGATGCGGCGAGCTGGGAGGCGCTGGATGATGGCGGGGCCAAGGCCAACAGCCGCGCCCCGCAGGGTCTCGTGGACGGAATCATTCGGCCGAAAGAAGACGTCGGGGCGTTTCGCGCGCAGTTGATCGACTCGTTGAGCGGGAAAATTTTGCGGCTCGATCCGGCGACCGGCGATGGCGTCGCGAGCAATCCGTTTTTCGATCCGCAAAGTCCGCGCGCGGCCAAATCGCGCGTCTGGGCGCTGGGGGTGCGCAACCCGTATCGCATGACGCTGCGACCCGACACGGGCAGTCATCTCCCCGCCGATGGCGATCCCGGCGTGATCGTGCTCGGCGATGTCGGCTGGTCGGATTTGGAAGAGATCAATGTGATCGATGGGCCGGGGCAGAACTGCGGCTGGCCGCTTTTCCAAGGGCTCGTGCCGGACCCGACCTATGCCACGTCCACGGCGGAAAATCTCGACGCGCCGAATCCACTCGGCGGCTTTTTCCAATTCAAAGACCTGCTCGTGCAGGAGACGCGCGGCGTGCCGTCGTGGCCGAATCCGAAAGACCCAGCGCAGCAAATCCCCGCGGGCCTTCCGAAGTTCATGCATCATCGGCCGGTCATCGATGTGGGGCGCGACCTTGCGGCGAATGGCCCGGCGCGCGCGGCGACGTTCAACGGCGACACGGCGACGGAGACGAAAATCGGCGCGCCCGGCTCCCCGATCGAGGGGCCGCAGTTCCTCGCGAACGCCAGCACCGGCGGGGTTTTCTACGAGGCGGCCGATTTTCCGGCGGGGTATCAGGGGAGCTATTTCCACGCGGATTACGGGCAGGGTTGGATCAAAAATATCGTCTTCGACGCGAATCACCGGCCGGTGCAAGTCACCGATTTCGCGACCGGCGGGCACCCGGTTTTCATCGGAACGCACCCGACGCGGGGCGGGATTTATTACGTCGATATGTCGATCCCCGCGGTGCGGAAGATCAGTTACGCGCCCGGCGGAAATCGGCTGCCACTCGTGACGGCGAAGGTGAGCAAAAGCATCGGCGCATCACCGCTGAGCGTGCAATTCAGCAGCGCCGGTTCGAGCGACCCGGAGAAGAGCGTGCTGAAATATTTGTGGGAGTTCGGCGACGGGACGACGAGCACGGCGGCGAATCCGCTGCACGTTTTCACGGCCACGGGGACGCAGCGTTTCGACGTGCGCCTGACGGTGACGGACGCAAAGGGCGGGAGCACGACGGCGACGACGCCGGTGTTCGTCAATCACTCGCTGCCGCGGGTGGACATTCTCAGTCCCATCGGCGGCACGAAATATCCGCTGGCCGGCAACACGGAATATCGCCTCACGCGGCGCGTGATCGAGGTCGCGAACCATCCGACGACGACGCGTTGGAACGTCTATCTGCGCCACGAAAATCACGAGCACAGCGAGCCAGCGGTGACGACGAATGAGGCGGTCGCCACACTTTCGCCGGCCTTCAGCGCGGACGAGATTTTCAGCTACCGCATCCACCTGACCGTGACCGACGACCTCGGCGCGACAGTCGAGCGCGAAGTCCGCCTTTTCCCCGATGCCGCGAACCTCGCCCCGCAGCTCACCTGGTCCCTGCCGTCGCAACGCCGCCAGCCCGGCGCGGGCGCGCTGATCCTCGATGTCGGCGCGCAGATTTCCGACGCGGACAGCCTTGGCATTGAATCCGGCGAGCTTCGGATCGACTGCTCGCAGCCGGATGCGCTGACGATCGCGCCGATCGGCGATGCGCTCGGCGAGGTGAATGTCGCGGGTGCCGCAGTGCGCTTCGGCGGGGTCGAAGTCGGGACGCTCGGCACCGCGCCGGGGACGCTGACCGTGCGCTTCAACGATGCCGCCACGCCGGCCGCCGCGCGGGCGATTTTGCGCCGCGTCGCGGGGGATTTTTCCAGCGCGGGAATCCGCACGATCACCGCATCCGTGAACGACGGCGACGGCGGCACGAGCGCGGCCGCGGTGCTGGCGATGAACGTCTCCGACACCGCGCCGCCCACGCTGCGGGCGCGGGCGATCCTCGGCCAGCAGGTGCCGGGCGAGGCGGAGGGAACGACCTACGCGAGGCTCACCGCGCCGAGTGCGGGCGGCTTCGGCGGCGCGATCAAAAAAGGCGCGGTGGTGATCCCGGCGATCTTCGCGGCGGACGGCTCGGTGCGGGTGAAAGTGGGCGACTTCGCGCCCGGCCTCGGCGGCGCGAAATTTCTCACCCTCAACGCCCCGAGCGGCGATGCAGCGCTCGGGACTTTGGCGATCGGACCGGGCCGCGTGACTGCGGGGAACGACGCCGTGCTCGTCGCGGGATTGACGGTCGGCAGCCTGCGCATCGTCGCGCGCGAGGGGATGAATTTTGCGAATGCACCCGCGATTTTCCTCACCTCATTTGGCGCGATCGATGGCAACGCCGGCCCCGGCGGCGCGATCTTTTTCCTCGCGAAAGTGCGCGGTGTCGGCCTCACGCCGGCCGCGCCGACGGCCCTCTGTGCCGCGCTCGCCGACGGCTCCGTGCGCCTCCTCGTGCGGCAGGGCGAGAGCGTCGGCGGCAAGCCGGTGACGATCATCGGCACGCTGCTCGGGAGCGCGGGCACCCTCGGCGAAGGACGTTGGCGCGCCGATGCCACGACCATCGGCGCGCGGCTCACCTTTTCCGATTCGACACACGCGCTCGTCAGCATCCCGGCGGCCACTCTCGATGCCTCGGGTCGGACCGTCGCGGCGTCTTCCGGAGCCGCGGGCTCGACGATCGACGGCGCAAAAATCCAGACGTTCGGCCTCCCTGGATTCGGCCCCGCGGGATTGGCGGCGGCGGCGAATTTGCAGACCACCGCCGGTGCCGCGACCACCGCGAATGACCGCGCAATCTTCGCCGCAAACGCCGCCGGCATCTCGCGCCTCGCTCGCGAAAGTTTCGCGGCCGCCGGACTTCCGCCGGGCACATTCAAGACGCTCGCCGATCCGATCGCCGGGGCGAGCGGCGGCAGCGCATTCGTCGCTGGACTCACGCGAGCGGGTCTGCTCGCGCCAGTCGCGAGCGTCTGGTTTTCTCCCGCCGGTGCCGCTGCGAAGCGAATCGCCGAAGCCGGCGAAAACGCGCCCGGCGGCGG
Organism: Spartobacteria bacterium; assembly: GCA_043777315.1. Classification (GTDB taxonomy): domain Bacteria; phylum Verrucomicrobiota; class Verrucomicrobiia; order Chthoniobacterales; family Chthoniobacteraceae; genus CAIURC01. Next base: position 18,588 of record JAYVPW010000076.1, read on the forward strand.
GAGGTTCGCGGCCTTTTCCTCGCTGGTCCTGCCCGATGCCGCGGAGAACGGCCCCGCCTTCACCGCGTCGCTGCGAATCGATGCCGCTGCGCGCATTTCAGCCGCAAATAACTTCGGCCTCTGGTCCGCCGACGCCGCAGGAATCGTCCACCTCGTCCTCCGCACCGAGCAACTCGTCATCGTGCAGGGACGCGAGCGCGTGGTGAAAAGCTTCACCGCATTCACCCCCGTGCCCGGCGCGATCGGCGCGGCGAGCGGCCACGACGAATCGGCCTTCCACATCTCCGCAAAGTTCGTCGATGGGGGCTCGGCTTTGCTGATCTTGCCCGCTCGTTGATTCTCGCGACGGTTCCCGGCGTAGTTCACGGTTGGATGGATCTCGCGTGGCTCGGAAACTGCGTTCTCGAAATTACGGCGAATCTCGCAGCTTCATCTCCTCACAATCGACATGGTTCATCTTGATTCATCTCTCTCGCCGCCCGTCTGGCCGGAAGTGAGCATTGCCGACTTCGACTGCCCAAAATCGCGCACGCCGCGCGTTCCCGAGCCACCACCGGCAGAGCTCGACTGGGAAAAAGAGCTGGAGGCCTGGCCGGCGCTCGAATGGCCCGCCGAGCCCATCCGCCCGGCGCCGCCGACGCGCCGCGCCATCTGGCAGGTGCGCGCGCTCTCACTCGTTGGTTTCATCGGCCTCGTCGCGTTCTTCGTCTGGCTTTTCCTGCCCGCGCGCCGCGGCGATGCGTGGCTCTTTTGGCCGCTGGCGCTCGGCTTCGTCTATCACGGCTGCTGCTACCTTTTTGAGTGGGCAAATTATTGCCGCCCGAAGTTCGAACCGTTCGCCGCGGCGCGGCGCAAATGGACCGTCGATGTCCTCACCACCGCGTGCCCCGGCGAGCCGCGCGGGATGATCCTGCGCACGCTGCGCGCGATGAAAGCGATCCGTTATCCGCATCGCGATGTGCTTTGCGACGAAGGCGACGATCCGCTTCTGCGGGAAGCCTGCCGACAGCTCGGGATCACGCACGTCACCCGCAAAATCAAGACCGACGCGAAGGCCGGCAACATCAACAACGCCCTCGCCCAGTGCACCGGCGAGATCGCCGTCGTGCTCGATCCCGATCACGAGCCGTCGCCGGATTTGATCGATCGCGTGCTCGGATATTTTGAAGACGAGGGCGTCGGCTTCGTGCAATCGGTGCAGGCGTATCGGAATCAAAAAGACTCCTTCGTCGCCGACGGCGCGGCGAAGCAGACCTACCTTTTCTACGGCCCGATCATGATCGGCATGCACGCCTACGGCACCACGCAGGCCATCGGCGCGAACTGCGTTTTCCGCCGCGCCGCGCTCGATTCCATCGGAGGCCACGCCACTGGATTGGCCGAGGACATGCACACCACGATGTGCCTTTACTCCAAGGGCTGGCGCTCCGTTTACATCCCCGAAATCCTCACCCGCGGCCTCGTCCCCTCGACCCTCTCCGCATACTGCAAGCAGCAGCTCAAATGGTCCTTCGGCTCGGTCGAATTGCTCCTGCAAAAATACCCGAAACTCTGGCGCGGCATGACCGGCTGGCAGCGGCTGCAATACCTGATGGGCCCGCTCTATTTCACGCGCGGCCTCTTCGCAGCGATCGACCTCGCCGTGCCCATCGTTTGCCTCTTCTTCGGCGCGGTCGCGATGCGCGTCGATCTCCAGGGATTTTTCGGAATGTATGCGCCCGTCGCCATCGTCGCGACCGTCGTGCGGCAGCTCACCCAGTGCTGGACGATCGAGGAGCGCGAGCGCGGCGCGCATCTCATCGGCGGGCTGCTCGGCGCCGGCTGCTGGTTCGTATTTTTGCAAGGCTTCGTCTGCGCGATTACGCGACGGCACCTCACCTACCACCCGACGCCGAAAGGCGATGACATCGTGGACTCGTGGCGTCTCGTCGTCCCGAATCTCGCCGCTGCCGCCCTCTCCCTCGCCGCGATCGGCTACGGGCTCACGGTCGATTGGACGCCGTTTAGTTTATTCATGGCCGCGTTCGCGCTGCTCAACACCGCGCAGCTCCTTTTCGTCGCCGCCCTCGGCCAGCAGCGCACCCTCGCCCGCGTCGCCTGGTTTTTCGTGCAGCGGGACTGGGCCGGGCGCGCGTTTTGGTTGCTGGAAAAAGCGCGCTTTTCCGTCCACGCCGCAGCCATCCGGCTCATGCGCGAACGCTCGCTCGCGGTCGCCGTTCCTGTCGTCGCGACCGCCTTGCTCATCAACCTCTGGCCGCGTCCGCGCATGCCGCGCGAGGCACCCGGCGAGGCATTCAAAGAGACCGGCGGATTTTACGTCGGCATCAATTTGCCCGAGTCGAATTCCGGCGTGTATCCCGAGCCGCTCGCGCGCATCGGGCACGACTTGGGCACGAGTCCGCGGCTCTTCGCCTTCGAGCAAAAGTGGGGACCGAAAAGCCTCGCCGACTTCCCGCAAAACGCGATGCGCGAAGCCCGCCGCCGCGGTGCCGTCCCCCTCATCACTTGGACGCCGTGGACGAGCACTTTCCCCGAGCTGCGCGCCGACCGCGAGCTCTCCGCCGACCGCGGAGTTTGCGCCGCGATCCTGCGCGGACAATTCGACGAATACCTCGCGAGCTACGCCGGCAAAATCCGCGAGTTCGGCGACCCCGTCCTCATCCGCTTCGCCCCGCTCGCCGACACCGGCACCGCGCCGTGGGGCGAGGCCGGCGGCAACACGCCCGCGCAATACGTGCAGGCGTGGATCTACGTCGTCTCGGTCTTCAACAAGCACGGCACGACCAATGCCGGCTGGGTCTGGAATCCCGCCACGCCCGCCGCGCTCGACACCCATTTTCCCGGCCTCGCGTATGTCGATTGGATCGGCCTCCCCGCGCAGAATCGCGGCACGCTCGGCGGTGGGAAATGGCGCGAATTCGCCGAGCTTTACCGCCCCTTCCGCGAAAAAATCGAGCGGCTGAACCTGCCTGTCATGCTCACCGAATTCGGCACGACCGAGAGCGGCGGGAGCCGCGCCGCCTGGCTGGAAAAAGCGTTCGCCAGCATCGCCACCGACTTCCCCGAAATCCGCGGCCTCGTCCTTCCGGGCAAGCGTGGAGGCTGGTTCGCGGACGACACGCCCGCGACCACGCATGCCCTCGCCGCCGGTCTCGCGCGCCCGGCGCTCCGTGAAATTCCGCCGCCGCCGCTCGAGCCCGCGACCGGGCTCTGGCGCGAAAAGGAACGCGTCGCCTATCACTCGCCGTTCATCACCGGCGAGGCGGGAAATTTCCAGCTCACCGCCGACGGCGCGCCGTTCTACATCCGCGGCGTCGCCTACAATCCGGGGCACGATTGGCGCGACGGCGCGACGCCGCTGACCCGCCGCGAATTGCACGCCGATTTCGACCAGCTCCAGGCGCTCGGCGCGAACACGATCCGCCGTTACGGCGGCGGCATTTACGACCGGAATCTCCTCCGCGCGGCGAACGAAAAAGGGATGAAGGTGCTCTACGGTTTCTGGCTGGAGCAGGACGTCGATTACCTCTCGAATTCCGCCAAGCGCGCGGCCTACGAAGCGCGCGTCGAGAGCACCGTCCGCGCGCGCCGCGACGACCCGGCGATCCTCGCCTGGTCGGTCGGGAACGAAGTCTGGGGGCTGCTCAAGCACCGCTACGCCCAGCCGTATCTCACCGAGATCCGGCACGCTCACGTCGATTACGTCGAGCACCTCGCGCAGCGCATTCACGCGCTCGATCCGCATCATCCCGTCTTCGCCGCGCACGAACACAGCCCACAGCTCGCAGGCACGCTTGCCGATTTTTCCCGCGGCGCGCCGTCACTCGATTTCACCGGCGTGAATTCGTATTACGACGAGCGGATGTCCGAGCTGGCCGCCATCGCCACGCGCTTCGATCCCGCGCGGCCCTATCTCGTTTCGGAGTTCGGCTCCGACGGGTATTGGGACGCGCGCCTCACGCCGCATGATGCCGCGGGCGCACTCGTCGAGCCCAGCTCGGATGAGAAAGCGTCGAGCTACGAACGCGGCTGGACGCTCCGCACGCTGGCTCACCGCGGCAGAAATATCGGCGGCGTCGCCTACTGCTGGCGCGACCGGTTCGAGGCGACCGCGACCTGGTTCGGCCTCACCGATTGGCAGCATCGGCCAAAGCCCGCGTACTTCGCGCTGCAGCGACTCTGGACCGGTCACGCAGTGCCGGAAGGTCCGCGCATTCTCGCGCTCGAAGCCCCGCGCGAAACGCTCGCTCCCGGCGCGACTTTTGCAGTCCGGGCTCACGTCAAATCGAAAAACGGCGCACGCTGCGAATGGCTGCTCGGCACCGAGGAATTCGAGATGGACGCCGGCCGTGTCCGCGCTTCCGGCGACGGCATGACCGCGCAAATCACCGTCCCGAAAAAGCCCGGCACCTATCGCCTCTACCTCACCGCCAGCGACGGCCGCGCCTCGGATGAAGCGAACGTCGCGCTTACCGTCGCCCGCGGCGGTTCACTGAGCCCGCCGCTGGCCCGCGAGGCGTCCGAACCGCGCCGGATCGCGCTGCACGAAAAAGAATGATCCCAAAATCTCGCGCCCGATTTCGCCGCCATCTCGCGAGGCTCGCCGCGCTGCTTTCGCCGTGCGCTTTCGCCGCCGCACAGGATCCCGCCGACACTGCGCCAGCGCTGCCGCCCGACCTTTCGCAAGCTCTCGCCGCCGCGTATCGATCCGGCGACACCGCCTCTTTTCAAATCGCGGCGCAGGCTCTCGAGCATGCGGTCGAGGCCGCGCCCGGCGACCTCGAGCTGCGCAAAAAGCTCGGCTTCCTCTACCTCGAAAATTTGCACGAGCCGGCAAAGGCCGTGCCGCAGCTCGAGCAGGTCCGCGCCGCGCAGCCGGACGATGCCGGCTGGCTGCAACTCCTCGCCCGCGCTTGCAAAGAAGCGCATCGCTACGAGCGCGCCGCCGCGCTTTTTCGCGAGAGCGCGGAGCGCAATCCGGGCGATGTCTGGCCTCGCTACCATCTCGGCTGGACGCTCGTCGAAGCCGGGCGAAAAGCCGAAGCGCGCACCGCATTCGAGCAGGCGCGCGCGATCGAGCCGGCGAATCATTACGTGCTCGAAGCGCTCGCCGCGACCGCGCCGAAAGCGCAGACGCCGCTCGAAAAATCCGTCGCCGACGCCGACGCCTCCGGCGACGCCGCGCAGTTCCGGCACGCCGCGGAATTGCTCGAGGATGCGCTGCGCGGCGAGCCGCACCATCTCGCGAACCGCAAATCGCTCGCCTTCATCTACCTCGAAAAACTGCACGATTTCCCCGCCGCCCTGCCGCACCTCCGCGCCGTCGTCGCCGCGCTCCCGCGCGACACCGCGTGGCTGCAAATGCTCGCGAAAGCGCAGGCCGATTCCGGCGATTGGCAGGCCGCCGCCGCCAGCTATCGCGAAGCCGCGCGACGCGATCCACGCGATGCCTGGGCGCGCTACCATCTCGGCCGCACGCTCGCGAAACTCGACCGCCCCCACGAGGCGCGCGCCGCCTTCGACGAAGCTCACGCACTCGACCCGCGGAACAATTTCGTCCGCATCGAAATTGCGCGCCTTGCCAACTCGAACGGCTACTCCCGCCAAGCCTCCGAGCTCACGCGCGACGTGCTCCACGCCGAGCCCCACAACGCCGACGCACACGCGCTGCTCGGCGACATTTTCCGCGCGGATTGGGACTTCTCCTCCGCCCGCGCCGAATACTCCGCCGCGCTCGCCGCCGAGCCGCAATTTGCCAGCGCGGAGTTTGGCTTGAGCGAGCTGCACAAAGCGCAGGCGCCGCGCGCGTCCGTCTCATTTTACACGTTCGAGGACACCGAGGATTTTCGGCAATCCGGCATCTTCGCCAACGTCAGCGTGCTCATGACCGGCCCGCTTCGCGTCTCACTTTCCGCCGCCGAGCGCTGGTTCAAAAAGGGCGCGGACGAAACGGTCGAGCGCTTTGAAAACGACCTCTCCGTCGAGTATCGCCCGAGCCGCTGGCTGACGCTGGCGGGTGGCGTGAGCGAATTTAAAACAGAGGATCAGTCGCGCACCGGCGGCGCGAGCGTCGCGGTCTATTTCACGCCGGTCCGCTCGCTCGATTTGTGGGCTTCGTATCGTTTCCACGATCCCGTCAGCGACACCTTCGTCCCGGCTCGCGAAGGCTTCACGCAGGACATCGTCGCGGGCGGCGCGACCTTCCGCCCGACGCGCCTCACCGCCGCGAGCATCACCGCGAGCAGCGCGGAATATTCCGACGGCAACACCCGCCGTTTCGCGCTCGCGAGCGTCTCGTATCTCGTCTCCGAGAAGTTCTCCACGACGGCGAAACTCGAATACGAGTGGCTCGATTTCGACCGCCACGAGGCCGCGTATTCGTCGCCGGAAAACTACACGCTGCTGCGCCCCGCGATCGAAGCCTCCCCGCGCCTGACCGACTGGCTGCGCCTGCAGTTCCGCGGCGAACTCATCTACGTTTTCGACGAAAAATCCTGGGGCACCGGCCTCGCCGTCGGCCCCCGTTTCAACGTCTCCGACCGCTGCGAATTTGGCTTCCAATATCTCCGCTACGAGATCCCCGGCTTCCAGACCAACTACTCCGGCGAAGGCTTCAAAATCGACCTCTCCTGCCGCTTCTGAAATCGTCCGCCGGCCAGTAGAGCGAATCGACCGGAAACGTTCAGGCGCTTAAAAACAACGCCTCTCGTCCGTGCATCGAAATCCTCGAAGCTCGTATCGCGCCCGCCACGTTTCTCGTCAGCGCGGCAGATACGAAAGTCTTCGACGCAACCAATCCCGCCGCGCCGGTGAATGCGATGGATCAGCCGAATGAAATCAAGGCGGCGGCAGCCGTCCGCAATGTGGACGCGGCGTTTCTGCAAAGCATGGGCGACAAGCTTTTCTTCGATTCGAACAACAGCGGAAAATCCGAGGCGAGCGATCTCCTGCTCGTGCAGGTGAATGCCGGCAAAGCGATGGTTTTCCTCAATGATCGCGACGGCGACGGCGTCTTTTCGCCGGATGAATTGACCGGTCTCGCGGCGAGCGACGGCTTCCGGGCGATCATCAAAACCGACGTGGCGGGCAGCGTCTCCGGCGGCTCACCCTCGGTGAACGGAATCGGCGGTAGCGTCGGCGGCCTCATCTCGGGCGTCGCGCTTGCCGGACCGCAGGCGACCTTCGATTAGTGGAGATTAACAACAGGCTTGAACCGCGTTTTTTTAGAGCAATCGAATACCGCGTTATTTGTGGCGCACTACACTAGCTTAAGGAGAGGCGAACTTGCTCCCCGCCAGTCCATCCTTTCCAAAACTCTGCTTCGGAACAATCGAAGGAAATAGGCCGATTTCGCTTCGTCCCCCACATTTCCCGGATAGGCTGCGAAAGTGAAGCCTAACTCTTTAGGCGTCTTGAACCCCAAAACAGCACATCAACAAAAACTCCACATGAACAAAACACTGCATCTCCTCATCGCCAGTCTCGCCCTCGCCGTGACCAGCCACGCCTTGCCGGTAGTTCTTTACCACCACACTGGAGATATCAACCCCACAACGGAAGCGTGGACGGCCCTTGGTTCGGGCAGCACAGTCATGCCTGTCAACGATAGCGGAACACCCGCTTGGTCTATTGTTAATAACTCACCTGCAGATACTGGCGCTTACGAAGTGATCCCTACTATACCACAGGTCACAGACGCGTCGCTCGGCTGGAGCTACTGTGTCACTTTGCATGTGACGGATCCGGGGCTTACGCCGGCAGGCTCGATGCTGGCTATTTACCGCGATGGCGCAAGAAGTTATCAGATGCACTTCGGCTCCGACGCCAACGGAAATCCTCTGGTTCTGCTCTCCGACGGCACGGGTGGCGGCACCGGAGGCGCACAATACACCGTGACGGGAAGCAAAGGCTTCAACATCTATGAACTCATCTATTCACCCACCGCTTATTCCGTCCCTAATTCGGCGACGCTGTATGTCAACGGTGCGGTGGCGCTCAGTGGTTACACAGGCTTTGGCTCGACGCAGAGAAAGCTGGACTGGGGTGACGGATCGACTCAAGTCGCGGCGAGCAATCTATCGAAGGGGAATTACGCTAAAGTGGTGTTTTCAATCCTGCCGAAGCAGTGCGGATTGCTGCGCGGAAACATCATCGAAACCGTCGCGCTCAGCAGCGAACTCGTCCCGACTGCGCCCGTCGGAGCGAAGTTTTTGACGTTCGGCAAGACGGCCATCAACAGCCTCAAGCACTTCGCTTTCAAGGCTCAACTCGCCCTCGATGCCGCCGTCCCGGTGACCGTGGCGAACGACATGGGAATCTTCGCCGACCAAGGCAGCATCCCCCTTAATCTGATCGCCCGCGAAGGCGGTATCGCCGCGGGCACGACCGCCCCTTACTTGACGTTCTTCGACCCGATCATCAACAACATCGACAAGGTCGCCTTCGTCGCGACTCTCGGTGCCGGCTCGACGTCCGCCAACAACTGCGGCATCTGGTCGGACTCGACGGGCACGCTGAGCCTCGTGGCACGAAAAGGGAGCATTGCGCCCGGCACGGGTGGGGCGCAGTTCCTTGCCTTCCAGCAGATCGTGCTGCCGGACTCGGGCGGCACCGTCTTCCTGGCACAGCTCAAGGTCGGCACCGGTACGCCAGCGGTCACCTCGGCCAATAATCTCGGGGTCTGGGGGACCAACACGGCGGGCCTCGTGACTCTGCTCGTGCGCACCGGCGACACGTTTTCCGTGGAAGCCATGGGGGGCGCCTGCTGCGTCGATAAGACTATCGAGAAACTTTGCATCCTGCCGTGCCTGCCGACTGTCGGCGCACAAGGACGGAGTTGGGAGCTGGATGGCGACCTCGGCTTTAACGCCACCTTCACCGATGGCACCAGTGGAGTCTTCCACCTGCTACGCTAAAACAACGTAAGGCTACGGTGCGGGGCGGGCGTAAACCGCCCGCCTCGCCACGTCCGCAACGACGGTTGTAGCCGGTGGAGGGCGGCGCGCTGTCGCCGCCGGGGGCACCGACGGCGCGGTGGTCTCCACCTTGCGGGCTTGGGAGAGGAGGTTGTAGTCGCGCTTCGAGTTGAAGGGCTTGGGGCCAAGTGGGGGCAGGCTCTTTCGGCACGAACGCCGAAGGGGGAAATAGCAAGAGGTCTTTCGACTCCGCTGGCGCTCCGCTCAAGATGACTGGAAGGAGGGAGAGCGCCGCTGGGTGGCTCTGCTTCCCGCCTAGCTGTGAAGTTTTAGGACGTTGTTTCATGCGGCGGGGATTTGGGAAGGTGGGGTTGTGAAATCAACACCAACCCAAGATCCACCACCGCATGAACATCCACAGTAAGGCCAAGCTGACGGCGCGAAGTCGAGCCGAGTTGGTCCATCGCATTCTCCAGCTCGGACAGCCGGTGGC
>JAYVPW010000077.1:0-27837 GCA_043777315.1 Spartobacteria bacterium
AGGGAAGCATTAAACTTCGCGGTCCGCCTTCGTCTCCGACCCCTCATCAAACCGTGCAGGCGGTTTTCCCGCACACGGCTTTCCGAGTTCCTTTCTTTCGTTTGGCCTTTGGCTTTCATGCAGGCATCCATGCCGCGCTGCGCGGCAGGCTTCGGGGGTCTCGGTGCCGTGATCGATCGCGTTGCGGACGAGATGCGTGAGCGGGTCGCGGATGGCTTCGAGCAAGGTGCGGTCGAGCTCGGTGGTCGCGCCTTCGATCGTCAGGCAGACCTTTTTTCCGCACGTTTGCTCGAGGTCGCGGACGAGGCGCGGGAATTTGTTCCAGACGTTGCCGATCGGCTCCATGCGCGTCTTCATCACGCGCTCCTGCAGCTCGCTGGTGATGAGGTTCAGCCGCTGCGCTGCGCCCGCGATGGCCGTGTTTTCAAGGCTCGCAGCCGATTGGACGATTTGGTTCCGCGTGAGGACGAGCTCGCCGACCATGTTCATCAACTGGTCGAGCAGCGCGACGCTGACGCGCACGGTGGACTCGGCGACCGTCGCTTCCGCGACCTCGGCGGGCGGGACGACGGGAGCCGCGGCCGGGAGCGTCGGCGCGCTCACCTGCAGCGCGCTCGCGATTTCCGCGCCCATCGTCAGCTTTCCATCACGCAGCAGACCGAGGAGATTTTCCGCCGCGTGCGCGACGGCTTCGAGCTTCCCGAACGAGAGGAAACCGCAGGTCCCTTTCAGCGTGTGGACCGTGCGGAAAACACTCGCGAGCGTCTTGCCGCACGCGGGCTCTTTTTCGAGAGCAACGAGATCGCGCTCGAGTTGGTCGAGGTTCTCCCGGCTCTCGATGAGGAACTCTTGGGTGATGTCGTCCATGGACGTGCGGGCCTTCTTCTTTGAAAATCTGGAGGAGTTCGCCGATCCCCTCCCCCGCGAATTCTTTGCGAAGCTGCGCGATTTCCACCGCTCCAATCGCGTCCTCTTCCACGGTCGGAACAGCGTCGGCGACCATCGCTTTCGCGGGCTCGCCGGATCGCCACGCGCGGAGTTTCTCCGCGAGGTCGGACGCGCGCACGGGCTTGGAAATGTAGTCGTTCATGCCGGCGGCGAGGCACTCTTCGCGGTCGCCTTCCATCGCGTTTGCGGTCAGCGCGATGATGTGGACCGGCAGGCCCATTCTGCGGATGCGGCACGTGGCCTCGTAGCCGTCCATCTCCGGCATCTGGCAATCCATCAGGATCACGTCGTACGGCAGGCGCGAGAGCGCCTCGAGCGCCTCGACTCCATTGGCCGCGAGGTCCGCGCGATAGCCGAGCTGGCGGAGCTGGCCGAGCGCGACCTTGCGGTTCACGGCGTTGTCCTCGGCGATGAGGACGTGCACGCCGGCGAGTTCGTTCGAGGTGTCGCGTTTGCGCCGCGCGGGGTTCGCCTGCTTTTCAAATCGCGCGGTGAACCAAACGGTCGAGCCCTGGCCCAGCGCGCTCTCGATGCTGATGCGGCCCTGCATGATTTGCACGAGATGCTTCGAGATCGCGAGGCCGAGGCCGGTCCCGCCGAAGCGCCGCGTCGAGGAGCCGTCGCCCTGCGTGAACGCGGTGAAAAGACGCGCCTGTTCCTCGGGGCTGATGCCGATCCCGGTGTCCTGGATTTCGAAGCGCATCTGGATGTGCGTCGGCGTCTCGGATTCCTGCAGGACGCGCAGCGCGATTTCGCCCCGCTCGGTGAATTTGACCGCGTTCCCCAGCAGATGCGTGAGCACCTGGCGGAGGCGTCCCGGATCGCCGTGGAGCGCGGCGATGGTGCGGGAGAGTGAGAGGAGGTCGTGGTCGATCATGGAGTGCGAAAAAAGCGGTGCCGTTCCCGAGAGCACCCGCCATGCGACCGCGCGCCCGGTGCGCGGAATCTATCCCCGAGGCCGACTCCGGGTTTCCCCGCTCGGACCTCGGGTGCTTTTCCGCGTTGCGAACGCGGTCGTGGCTCAACTTGTAGGGCGACCGCTTCGGTTGCCCCCGGGCAGGCGAAGCGCCCGCCCTACAGATGCCTCCGCAACGCGAGAGCCGGACCAACGGGATCGCCACTGCATTAGCCGCGCTTGCCATTCGAATGCGGTCGATTAGCGCTTTTGCTTGCGACGTTCGCGCCTTCCGCGCAAACCTCGTCGCGACAGTTCGCAAAACAAAACACCACAAAACATCATGGCTAAGAAACAGAACAGCAGCACACCTGGGCGCCGCATGTGCGGGGCGTCGGAAGCACATCAACGTCTCTGCGAATGCGATCCGGGTTTCCGGCAGCGCCGCAGCGAGATTCATCTCCAGTGCGACGGCTTCATCCAGAGCGGCCGCGCTTTCAAAAGCATGAAGGCGGGGAAAATCCGGACCATTCCCGTGGTCGTTCACGTCGTCTATCGCACGGCGGCGGAGAACATTTCTGACGCGCAGATCAGAAGTCAGATCGAGGCGCTGAACCGCGATTACAGCGCGACCAATCCCGACAAGGCCACCACGCCCGCGCCGTGGCAGAGTCTCGTCGTCGATACGCTCGTGCGCTTCGTCCTCGCGACCAAGGATGCGAACGGCAAGGCGACGACCGGCATCACGCGCACGAAGACGAAAGTCGCGACCTTTGGCAGCAACGACACGGTAAAATCGACGGCCACCGGCGGGGCGAATGCCTGGCCGACGGACCAGTTTCTCAACCTGTGGGTCTGCTCGCTCGGCGGCGGTTTGCTCGGCTACGCGCAATTCCCCGGCGGACCGGTGGCGACCGATGGCGTGGTCATTTTGAACACCGCGTTCGGCACCGTCGGGACGGCCGCCGCGCCGTTCGATCTCGGGCGCACCGCCGTGCACGAAGTCGGCCACTGGCTGAATCTCAATCACATCTGGGGCGACTCGAACGACTGCTCCGGCACCGATCACATCTCGGATACGCCACATGCGAAGCTGCCGAATTTCGGGACGCCGACCTTCCCGCACATCACCTGCAGGAACGGCCCGAATGGCGACATGTTCGTCAACTACATGGACTACGTCGATGACGCGGCGATGGTCATGTTCACCCACGGTCAGGTCGCGAGGATGCACTCCACGCTCGTCGGTCCGCGCCACACCCTCGGCGTGTAATTCAGAACCAGCGACCGGCCAAAGTCCCGCTTGTTCGCGGGCTTTGGCCGGTCGATTCTGCGCGCATGTCCGCCGCATCGCTCGCCCGCCATTGGGTCCATTCCCACGAAGAAGACACGGATGCGGAAATGGTTTTTCGCCCCGCGGAGTTCGCCTTTCCGCGCTCGCGCGGGCGCACTTCATTCGAGTTGAAAGCGGACGGCTCGATGATCGATCACGGCATCGGCGCGGGCGACGCGGCGACGGAGACGCGCGGCAGTTGGAGCGAGCCCGCCAGCGGCAAGCTGGCCTTTTTTCACGGCGCGGAAAAAAAGGCGGAACGCGTGCTGAAAATCATCCACGCCGAGCCCGACCGGCTCGTGCTCGAGAAGTAAGCGGGCTCACCGCGCGCAGCGGAAGCCCGTGTTGGCGAGCCCGGTGTCGGGGGAGGTCTTCATGCGGGCGCTGGGGCGGTAGCCTTTGCAATACATGTCACTGCACATGAAGGAGCCGCCGCGCGTGACGCGCTTCATCACGCCGGGCTCGTTGGGGTCCGAGCTGGTGTCCGGGCCGCGGGGATTTTGGTGCGGACTTTTGGAGTAATAATTCGGCTCGTACCAGTCGGCGCACCATTCCCAGACATTGCCGGCCATATCGAAAAGCCCGTAGCCATTCGCGGGAAAACTCGCGACCGGCGCGGTGCTTTTGAAACCGTCATCGCCGGTGTTTTCGTTTGGAAAAGCACCCTGCCAGATGTTCGCCATCCATTTGCCAGCCGGCACTTTTTCGCGGCCCCAGACATAGGTCTCGTGGACGCGTCCGCCGCGCGCTGCGAACTCCCACTCGGCCTCGGTCGGCAGCCGCTTCCCGGCCCATCGGCAGTAGGCCATCGCGTCGTCCCAGCAGACTTGAATCACGGGATATTTTTCGAGGCCATCGAGGCTGGACTTCGGCCCGCTCGGATGCCGCCAGCTCGCGCCCGGCGTGTAGGTCCACCATTGCATCGCGTCGTCGAGCGACTCGACGCGCGGAGGTGGCGTGAAAGTGATCGCGCCAGCCTGCAAATTCTCCACCGGGACGCCGGGGAAATCCTTCGGATCGGGCGTGCGCTCGGCGACGGTGACGTAGTTCGTCGCAGCGACGAAGCGGGCGAATTGCTCGTTGGTCACCTCGGTTTTATCCATCCAAAAACCATCCACTTTCACATCGTGCAGCGGCTTCTCGTCCGCCTGTCCGTCGTTCGCGCCCATCGTGAATTTGCCCGGCGCGATCCAGACCATGTCGCCGCTGAGCGGACTGCTCGCGGCGACCGTCGCGTCCCGCTGGCGCTTGATCCGCAGCGCTTCCTTGCCGACCCAAAAGGTCGTCAACAAGATGCCCACGAGGAAAAATCCTCCGAGGATGAGGGCTGCGCGCGTGGCGGGTAGAAGAGTGAAGCGCGATTCGCTGGAGGGGTCTTTGCTCACGAGTTTGGGCGCGCAAGTTCCGCCACGATCCGCGCGTGTGGCAAAGGGAATCTGCGGAAGCGGTCTGGCGCGCGGCGGCGAAAAAATCCTCCGGTCATCCTGAGCGAAGTGAAGCGACAGCGAAACGCAGTCGAAGGACCTCTTACTTTTCCCCTTCGGAGCGCGCGTCCATCGGGGAAGAAGTAAGAGGTCCTTCGACTCCGCTGGCGCTGCGCTCAGGATGACGAAATCCATTCGCCTTCCTCACGCCCATTCCTTGACTTGCCGCGATCCTTTCGCGCCAATGCGCGTCCCATGAAACACCTCCTCACATCCTCCCTCGCGCTGCTCGCGGCAGCTTCTTTTTTGCACGCCGCGCCACTGCCGGACGAACTCAAAACCGGCGGCTTTGCGGTTGGCTGCCAAGCTTACACCTTCAACCGTTTCAGCGTCTTCGAGGCGATCGAAAAGACCGCCTCGACCGGCAGCAAGGTGATCGAATTTTTCCCCGGCCAGAAGCTCTCGAACGAGGAGCCGACCGTGAAGTTCAGCCACGACGCGCCGCCGGAGGTGTGGGACAAAGTGAAGGCGAAATGCAAAGAGGCGGGCGTCACGCCGATCGCGTACGGCGTCGTCGGAATTCCGAATGACGAGGCGGGCGCGCGGAAGGTGTTCGAGTTTGCGAAAGCGATGGGGATTCGCGTGATCAACACGGAGTCGGTGGATGCGCTCGATGTCGCGGAAAAGCTGGTGAAGGAGTTCGATATCAAGGTCGGGATTCACGATCATCCGAAGCGTCCGAACGATCCGAACTACAAGGTGTGGGATCCGAATTACGTGCTCGAGGTGACGAAGGATCGCGACCCGCGGATGGGCTCGTGCGCAGACATCGGGCACTGGGTTCGCTCGGGTCTGAAGCCGATCGACTGCGTGAAAATTTTGAAAGGCCGGATCATGTCGAGCCACATGAAGGATCTCCACGCGCCGCTGCCGAGCGGGCACGACGTGCCGTGGGGCACCGGAATCAGCGACGTGAAAGCCGTGCTGGACGAATACAAGGCGCAGGGTTTCGACGGCCCGATCTCCGTCGAATACGAGTACAACTGGGACAACAATGTCGATGACGCCAAGCTCTGCATCGACTTCGTGCGAGCCTACGGTGCGGCGAAGTAACCGGCCGAAAATCAAGCATGGGCGGGCATCGGAAGGTGCCCGCCCTTTTTTGTCTCAATCCAAACGACTCGGTGGCGCGAGCACCGCCTCAGCCTCGGCGACCACGCGCTCGACGGTGATTTGCGCGAAGTCGCCGGTGGGGGCCTCGATGATTTTCACGAGCGGGTTGGCGGGTGCCCAAATGGCGGGGTCGGTCGCGCCGAAGAGCAGCACGCAAGGCGCGCCGACGGCGGCGGCGAGATGCGAGATGCCGCTGTCGTGCCCGAGGAAAAGCTGCGTTTGCTCGAGGACGGCAGCGAGTTGCGGCAGCGGAAGATCGCGCGCAATGAGAACTCGATCGCCGAAAGTGTAGTGGAAGGCGGCGAGTTGCGCTTCGTCGGCCTCGCCGCCGATCAGCAGAATTTCCGGCTGGATGGAAAACGCGTGCATCTGCCTCGCGACCGCAGCCCATCGGCCCGCGGGCCAATTTTTTCGCGCGCTTCCGCTCCCCGGATGGATCGCGATGAAAGGCATGCGAAACGATGCGAGAAAGGCTCGCGCGAACGCCCGGTCTTCCGCGCTCGGGTGGATCGTCGCCGCGTGGTTTTCCAAATAAAGCGCGAGCTGCTGGAGCGGGCGCGCGAGCTGCAGTGCGGCGTGTTCGGCATCACTGATGCGTGAGAACGCGGGGAGAATATGGCGGGCGCCAGCCCGTCGGAGGTTCGCTTCGAAGTAGCCGTTTGGATCGTAGAGGTAGCTGACGATCTGCTGGAAACTGCTGAAATATTCGACGAGTTCCGGCGCGAGTTCCGCGCCCGGCGTGAAGAACGCAGCCATCGGCGCGTACTCGATCGAACGCGTCGCGTCGGCGTAAAATCGGCCCTCCGCGAGCGCGATGATGTGCTTGTAGCCGAGAATTTCGAGACGCGCGCCGGGGAAGTTTTCCCGCAGCAAACGAATCGCTGGAAGGGTCAGGATGAAGTCACCGATCGCGCCGCCCCGGATGACCAGAATGCGCGGGGGAGAAGGCATGGCGACGACGAAGTGTCAGAATTCACCCGATCGCTACGCGGTCGCACTGAACGTTGTCGGAGGGAAAACCGAGGGAGCGAATGCTGGTCTCGTTACCCGGTAACGATCTCCCCGAGGACCGCTTAGTTGCTTTGTGGATTGAAACCGCCGAGCGCTCCCTGCCCTTCCCACTTCTCCGGTCGATTCCACGGAATCGTACTCACGCGATCGGGATCCTTCGGCTGATCGCTCGCGCAGCCGGTGAAGGCGGCGAGCGTCGCGCCGAGCAAAAATAGAGCGAGGAGCCGCGCCATGCCGGTGCTGCGCAAACTTAGCGCTTCGCCTCGAGCACGACGGTGTCGCCGGGCTGCACGGACTGGCCTTTCAGCATGGTGCCGGGCACGATGTCCGCGATCGAGGTCGCGGGCTCGACGGTGGTGACTTTGACTTTCGCGATCGGCTGGCTGTTCCGCATCACGAGCATTTGCGCGTTGGCCTTGATGCCGCTCTTGTCGCCGACGCTGAGGACCACAAAATTCCAGCCCGCATTGTAAGCGAGCACCGTGCCAGTCAGGCCCGGCCGCGTGAACCCCGTCTTGTATTCCTGCACGACGCGCTGCGAGCCGACGAGCTTGTCCTCGGTGTCTTTTTTCTGGGCGAGGAGCGAAGACTCCACCTGCTTGGCCTCGGCGAGCTCGGTCTGCAATTTGGCGACCTGCGCGGTGAGATCGTTCATCTTCGCGATCAGCTCCTCGGGATTGAACTTTCCGAATCTCTCTTCGAGGATCGCCTTCTCTTTCATGGCGACTTCAAGGGCCGCAGTTTTCTCTTCCACTGCCTTCGTGGCGTCCGTCAGTTTCTTGGTGATGTCATCAACCTCGCCCTTGAGCTTGGTGATCTCCTTCTCCCGCTCTTCGAGCGTTGCCTTGGTCGCGGCGAGTTCGTCCGCCGTCGTCTTGAGGATGCCTTCCGTCTTCACCAGCTTCGCCGTGGTGTCCCTCAGATTCTGTTTCGTCTTCGAGAGGTCCCCTTGCAGTGCGACGACTTTTTCTTTCGTCGCGTAGCCGAGGTAACCCGTCACAGCGATGAGCAGAAGGGAAAAGCCGAGGAGAAATTTAGCCATGTTTGAGGGTAGCAGGAGTGAGAGGAACCATCGCGGTGATTAGTCGCGACTGGGTTGGGCGCACTTTTAAGCGTTGAATTTTCGGTGATGCAAGTGGTTTCACCGAAATGCGCGACAAAAGATTTGTCTTCCCGCCGAGCGCCCCCATATTCCGCGGCTCCGCCAGGGACTATGGATTGCAGGCTGACGAACCCCGCCAGGACCGGAAGGTAGCAACGGCAGTCTGACCGGCATTGTCGTAGCTCTCTGGCGGCTTTTTTGGGGGGAAGGAGACACGCCTTCCGAATGTCGGACAGCGCTTTTGCGGTCCATTTTCCCCCGCGAAATTTGCGTTCGAAATTCCGCGACGGGCGGCAGCAGTTTGCTATTGGCGGCGTGGAGCGAAGCCGTTAATTGCGCGCTCCATGTTTCGCAGCGGCGCCCATTTTACCATCCTCGTGCTGGTGATCGGTCTCGTCCTGCTGCGGGAGGCGCGGCAGGAGCCGATCCGGCAGCTCGATGAGAGCTTCGCCGACTTTCTCGCGCGCAATAGCCGGCGCACGGAGGAGCCCGCGCCCATCACGCTCATCGAGATCAATGCGAACAGCCTCAAGGGTCATCCCTGGCCGTGGACGCCGCTCGATTTCGCGCTCTTTTTCCAAGCCGCGAACAACTTTCAACCGGAGGCACTCGCCACCGACGAGTTGCTGCGCTGGGACGAAAAAAATGGCCGTCCCGAGGCGCAATCGAAGCTCCCTCAATACAAAAAAATCCTGCGCGAGCATCTGCTGCGGGCGCGGAAGGTTTTGCTCGGGGCGCAGCTCGGATTTCCCGACGACCCGGAACTCATTCCGGTGCTCGAGGAGGTGCCGCTGGTCCGCAATGTGCGCGGCGACGTGAGCGGGATCCCGGAGTTCACGACGATCACATCGCAGGCGGAGGAGGACTTCCGGCTTTCGAGCGTCACGGGCTTCGCAAATCTCACCGAGAACGGCCACGCGCATCACTCCGTTCCACTGCTGCTGCGCTACCGCGGGCAGGTCGTGCCGTCGTTCGTTCTGCAATGCTTGATGATCTGGGAAAAGCTGACGCCGGATGACTTGCAGATCGAGGGCGGCACGGCGATCCGGGTCGCCGATCGATTTGAAATCCCGATCGATTCCCGCGGTGAAATGCGGATCGATTTCGGCGTGCCGCGGCATCGCTGCGGCTTCGATGACCTGGTCCTCGCCAGCGCGCAAGCCGACGCGCACACGCCGACGAATGTCCCGCTCGACGACCTCAACGGCAAGCTGCTCCTCCTCGCGCGGACCGACCCGGCGGCGCAAACCCTGCGCTTCGCAGCGGGGCGACTCGGCTCGGCCGGCGAGCTTTTCGCGGCAGCAATCGCGACGCTGCAGAATCGCTCATTTCTCCACCGCGCGCCGGTCTGGACGGAGTTCGCGATGATCGCGCTGGCGATGGTCGCCGGGTGGTTTGCGCCGCGCTGGAGCCGCTCGAGGGTCTTCGTCGCGGCGGCGGTGAGCGTGGTCATTTACGTGATGTTCGCGATGACGATTTTCAGCTCCAGCCTCACCTGGCTGCCGATTGCATTGCCAGCCGGGCTGGTGCTGTTCATCGCGATCTACCGGCTCGTGAGCCCGGCGGCGGTGCGGGAAAACTAGTCCTTTTCCGACAGCCATTTGCTCGTGCGCAGCGAGCGGAAATCGGTGCTTTGTGCGCCTTGCTTTTGAACGGTCACCGCCTAGCTTCCCTGCCCACCAATGGCCCAGGAACCGAGTATTGAAGAAGCGCGCGGACGTATCCAGCGGCTGGTAGAAGAGATCGCGGCCCTCAGCAAAAAGGAGATTCGGAGCGAGGAATATTTCGAGCAATTCCTGACGCGCGTGGTGCAGGCGTGCGATGCGAAAGGCGGGGCGGTCTGGCTGGTCGGCAAGACGAGCAGCGAGGGCAAAAGCGAGTTCCAGCTCGCGGCGCAGGTCGAGTTCGATGCGACGCTTTTTCAGACGGATGAACAGCAGCGCGCGAACCTTCTCAAAAACCTCTCGGAGGTCGTGCAGACCAAGCGCCCGCTCGTTTTCGCGCCCGCGCATTCGCAGGGCGACGAAGGCTCGCTGCAAGGCCAGCTCCAGCAACTTCAAGGCACCGCACCGCAGCCGGAGGGGAACAAAACGCCGTACCCTTTCGTCAGCGTCCCGCTCTTTTTGAAAGAGCAAGTCCTCGGCGTTTTGCAGGTCTGGCTCCAGCCGTATGTCACGCCGCAAAACTACGCGGAATTCGCCACGTTCCTCACTTCGCTCGCGACCTACGTCGAGCAGCACCTCCAGTCGCGCCGACTCGGCACGCTCGTCCTCGAGACGCAGCGGCTCCAGCATTTGCTGAAATTCACGAGCGACCTCGCCGGCTCGCTCGACCCGCTGGAAGTCGCGCGTCTCGCCGCGAATTACGGCCGCGACCTCATCGGCTGCGAACGCTGCTCGGTGCTCACTTTGGAAGGCGACCGCTGGAAAGTGCTCTCGATTTCCGGGCAGGAAACCGTCGAGAAAAAGAGCTCGATGGTGAAGGCGATGAGCGCTTTCGTCGGCGCGCATTCCCGCCCGGAGTTCGTCATTTTGAGCAAAAAGGAACTGCTCGCGCGGGCCGAGGCTTTGCAGAACTCAAACGGCGATTCCGCGCCGGTCGAGGGCGGCGAAAAAGCGCTCGCCATCCGGCGCACCGACGAAATCGATCTCGCGTATTTCGATCTCTCCCACGTCGTCAGCGCCGTCGTCGCGCCGATGCTCGACGACGAGAAGCAGGTCGTCGGCGCGTTCTTCGCCGAAAGCACCAGCGAAGGCTTTTTCGAGCCGCCGCCGGGCTCGAAAGAAGCGCCCGCCGGCAGCCGCGTCGCCGACTGGCTTTCGACCCACACCGGCCGCGCGCTGAAGGGCGCGGAGGAATATTCGTCGCTCCCATTTCTCGGCGTCACGCGCCGGATGCGGAACACGCGCCAGCTCGTCACCGGACGCAAGCGCAACCGCTTTTTCTTCAAGCTCGCCATCGCCCTCGCGATCATCGCCGGCGTCTGCATTTATCCGAAACTCGACCGCGTGGACGGCAACTGCTCGCTCGTCCCGATGCACCGGAATGCCATCGTCCCCGAGATCGCCGGGCGCATCGAAAAGGTGTTCGTGCGCGAAGGCGACAACGTCAAAAAAGGCGACCCGATCGCGCAGCTCGACACCAAGCGCATCGACACCGAAATCACCACGAACGAGCAGGAAAAGCAGCGCCTTCTCGCCGACGCCGAGCGTTACCGCGGGCTCGGCGACGAGGCCAGCGCGCAGGTCGCGATGCTGCAGGCGCGCGTGATGGAGCAGAACGAAAAAAAGCTCCGCGCCGACATCGAAGCCGCCACGCTCCGCGCGCCGATTGACGGCGTGGTGCTGACGAAAGACATCGAGCAGCACACCGGCGAATTCATCCAGCCCGGCAGCGGCTTCGCGGAAATCGCCTCGCTCGCGCAGTGGGAGCTCCAGATCGACGTGAACGAAAAAGAAATCGGCCACGTCGAATCCGCCCTACCGCGCGCCGGCTCGGGCGCGCCGAAAGACGTGAACTTCATCCTCTACAGCCAGAGCGCGCACCAGCTCCACGCGAAGCTCGAACGCCACGAGCAAATCAGCTCCGCCGCGTATCCGCGCGAAAAAGAAAACGTCTTCATCATCACGATCCCCAACATCGAAATCCCCGCCGAACTCCAGCCCGCCATGCGGCCTGGGCTCACCGGCCGCGCGAAGATCGACCTCGCCCGCCGGCCGCTCATTTGGCTCGTCGGCCAGAACATCTGGCACTGGATCCAGATGCGGATGATCGGCTGATTTCGCACCCTCTTTTTCATGAAATTCATCGCCGCCATTTTTGTCGCCTCCGCCCTCGCTCTCGGCTCCATCCGCGGTCAGGAAACGCAGGGGCTCGTCCTGCCGTTCAAGCTCGTCAGCGTCAGCTCGCCGGTGCTGCAGGAAGTGATCAATTCCGTGCTCGTGGAGGAAGGCGACACGGTGAAAGAAGGGCAGGCGATCGTGCAGCTCCGCGCCGAAAAAGAGGAACTCGAAGTCGAGCGCACCGAGAAGCAAATCGAGCTCTACGAATTCAAATCGAAAGGGTCCGAGACGCTGTTCAAAGAGAAGATGGGGAGCCGCGAAAAATCGCTCGAAGATCAGGCGCAACTCGCGCTCGCAAGAATCCTCCATCGCGCGGCGGAGGTGTCGTTGAAAGAGAAGACGATCCGCGCGCCGCTCGCGGGCACCGTCGTGAAGAAATACAAGGAAGCCGGCGAGTCCGTGGATCGCGTCGAAAAGCTCATCGACATCGTGAACATCGACCGGGTTTACGTGCAGTTTTACCTCGACCCGAAGCTGATGACTTCGGTCAAAAACGATCAGGTGGTTCCCGTGAAATTTCCCGTAATCGGCAACGCGGAATTCACCTCGAAAATCTCATTCATCGACCCGCGCATCGACGCCGGCAGCGGACTTTTTCGCATCAAAGTCCTGATCGAAAACGCCGATCACAAAATCAAAGCCGGCATGCGCGGCACCGCGGATTTCGGCAAGGCCGCCAACAAATAACCAGCCGTGATTTTAGCCACGGACAAAAATAACCGCGGCGCTCGCGACGGTCGCGGCGAAAGGCAAAGGTTTGAGCGTCTCGGTTCCATTACCTCACGCCGCGCCCGCTGCGCACGCCGCGGTTCACTCCTCAGCCTTCTTTGCATCGAGAGGGAGGAATTCAGCCACGGAACCACACCGAATCTGACGGAAGGAATTCTACATTCCCGATTCCGTGCCTTCCGTGTGCTTCCGTGGCTAAATAGGAATTTATGAGCGCCGCCGCCGTCGCCCCGGAGCCGATCGCCCCGCCGCCTCCGCCGCAGCAGGAAAACGTCGTCCTGCCCGCGTTGCGCCGCGATCTCGTCGTCAACAAACAGATCTACGAGGGCCGCAGCTACTACGTCGTCAAGGACCCGATCTCGCTCCAATATTTCCGCATGACGGCCGAGGATTACTTCCTCGCCACGCTCTTTGACGGGCGCCGCACCTTCGGCCAAATCCGCGACATCTACCTCCAGCGTTACCCGCACGTCCGGCTGGAATACTCGCCGGAGGAGGTCAACGAACGCGTCCTGCGATTCGCGAACGACCTCGCGCTGATGCAATTTCTCAGCGTCCAGGGTATGCGCGTGAAAGCCCGACTCGACGCCGCGAAGCACCGCAAAAAGTCGAAGGGCGGACTCTACAACCTCGCGAATCAGGTCTTCTTTTTTCGTTTCTCGCTCTTCGATCCCGACAAGCTTTTCGCCCGCATGGCGCGCCCGGTTTGGTGGGTTTGGACCAAGCCGGTGCTGTGGATTTCCATCGCGCTCATCGCCGCCGCGACCCTCGTTTTTTACCGCAACTCGCAGGGCCTCGATCAGGCGCTTGCGAACCTTTTTCACTGGGAAAACATCGCGCTGCTCTGGGTCACGACCATCGTCGTGAAGTCGATCCACGAGCTCGGCCACGGCCTGACCTGCAAACATTTCGGCGGCGAAGTCCACGAGGTCGGCTTCATGTCGCTCGTCTTCACACCCTACTTTTTCGTCAACGTCTCCGACACTTGGACGATGCCGAATCGCCGGCATCGCATCCTCGTTTCCGCCGCCGGGATTTACGTCGAGCTGATCTTCGCGGCGCTCTCCGTTTTTCTGTGGGCGATGATCCAGCCGGGCTGGTTCCACAACTTCCTTTTCAACATCATCATCATCACCTCGGTCTCGACGATCATGTTCAACGCGAACCCGCTCATGCGGTTCGACGGCTACTACATTCTCACCGACCTGATCGAGATCCCGAACCTGCAGGGCAAGGCGCGCGCGCTCATCCAGCATCAGTTCAACCAAGTCCTTTTCGGCCACTCGTCGAAGGACGCCGTCCTCTCCCGGATGCCGCTGCCGCGCCGCCGGTTCGCGCTCTTTTACACCTACGCGATCCTCTCGTGGATTTACGGATACTGGGTCATTTACAAGCTCATCGTTTTCATGAAGCCGCATCTCGAGCCGCTCGGGCTCGAAGGCTTGTCGGACTGGTTCGCCGGGCTCGCGCTCGTCTCGTGGATTCTGCTGCCGATCGTCGGATTTTTCAAAACCATGCAACTCACCGTTCAAGACTGGAAGCCGCACGGACGCCTGCGCCGGCTCACCGCCATCTGCCTCGTCGCGCTCGGGATTTTCGGTGCCGCGTGCTTCATGCCCGTCGAGCTGAAGATCAAACGCGTCGGCGCCGTCGAGCTCGCCGAGCCCGAGCAGGTGCGGCCGGAAGTGCCGGGATTCGTGGAAGAAATCTACGTCCGGGAAGGCGACCACGTCACCGCCGGGCAGGCGCTCGCAAGGCTCAGCAACCGCGAGCTTTCGCAGAATCTCATCGCCGTGGAAAACCGCCTGCAGGTCGCCGACGCAATGGTCGCCCGCGCGCTCGGCATGGACCGGCCGGCCGAGCAAAAGCAGGCCGAAAACATGCGCGCGGCGCATTCCGCGAAGTTTGCCGAATCGCAGCGCGACTCTGCAAATCTCATCCTGAAAGCGCACACCGCGGGCACGATTCTCACGCGTGATCTCGACAAAAAAGCCGGGCATTTGCTGAAGGGAAACGAGCTCTTCTGCGAGGTCGCGGCGCTCGATCCGATGCGCATCAAAGTCGCGCTGAACGAGAAGCAGGTGCGCTACGTGAAGAAGGGCCAGCCGGTCGAAATGAAGGCCAACGCGTATCCCGAAAAGACCTTTCACGGCGTCATCGCCGAGGACCCGATCATTTTTTATGGCGAGACGATTCCCGCCGCGTTCTCCGCGCGGCGCTCGGGCGATGTGCCGGTGTATGTCGATGCCAAGGGTCACGATATTCCGCTCGAACGAACCTACGAGGCGGTGGTCGAAGTCGAGAATTCCGACGGTCTCCTGCGGCCCGGCATGACCAGCCGCGGCAAGATTCACACCGGCAAACGCCTGTGGGGCCAATTGGTGTTGCAGTCGATTCGCGACCTCGTGAGCTTGGATTACCGTTTTTGAATCTTGTGCTTCGTCCCTTTCTGCCTGTCCCGAGGAAGGTGCGCCCTTCATCCTTGGCTGCCAAAAATTGTAGGGCGGGCGCTCCGCCTGCCTGGGCAATCGAAGCGGTCGCCCGACAATTTAAACCCGCTTTTTCGATGCTGACCTTTCGCCCGCGTTTGTTCGCGCCCGCCCTTTTCGCCGCCGCCTTTCTCTCCGCTCACGCGGCCGAGCCAGCGAACACGCCGACCTTTCGGACCGGCACCTCCACGCCGACGAAAACGGCGACCGGCACGGGAATCTTCGAGGGCAAGGTCGTTGAAAAGATCAGCCTCCACGAGGCGATCAACCTCGCGCTGCGCAACAATCTCGATGCGAAATTCGACAACCTCGGCATCCGCTCCGAGCGGGCGAAAGTGCGCTTCGAGGCCGGCGCGTTCGACCCCACTTTCAGCATCAACGTCTCGCGCGAATCGCTGCGGCGGCCGGAGAATGCGAACGATTTCACCAGCGTCGAGCAGGTCCGGCAACAGCGGCAAATCGACGCCGCGAACGCGCAGGCCATCGGCTTCAACAACAACGCCGCCGCGCTCGCCGCGCAAAATGCGCAGAACGCCGCAGCCTTCAACGCCACCGCCGCGCAGGTCGCCGCCGCCGGCGGAAATCAGCAGCTCGCCGCCCAAAACCTCGCGGCCGCCAACGCCAATCTCGCGCAAGCCGCCGCGATTCTGAACAGCGCCGCCGCCGTCTCGCGCCAATCCGGCAGCACCGGCAACACGACCTTCAGCTCCACGATCTTCGACCAGCAGAACGACCGCTTTTCCGCCAACCTCATCGAGCGCACGCCGTGGGGCATGCGCTACGGATTCTTCGTGGAGGCGAACCGGCTGCGGAACACCTTCGGCGGCGACACGCGCCAGGTCTTCCCGGAATTCCAGACGCTCGCGCAAGTGCAGGTCGTCCAGCCACTGCTCAAAGACTTCGGGCCCGCGGCCAATCTCTCCAATTTGCGCATCGCGCGGCTCAGCAAAAAGATCGCCGTCCTGACGTGGAAACAGCGCGTGCAGACCAGCGTCCAGTCGGTGATGTCCACGTATTACGAGATGCTTTTCGGCATCGCCGACGTCGGCGTCCGGCAGGATGAAATCGACGCCGACAACAAGCTCGTGCGGCAGAATCAGCGGCGCTTCGACGTCGGGTTCATGCAGCCCTTCGACGTCCAGCAGGCGCGCGCGCAGGTCTCGCTCGACCAGGAGCAGCTCCTCACTTCCAAGAACCAGCTCATGGAGCGGCAGTTCGCGCTCAAGCGCCTGATCATCGACCAATTCCACGTCAACGACGCCCGCATCTTTCTGCCCATCCCCTCCCCCGCGCTCGTCCCGCCGAAGCTCGATCGTTCGCTCTTTCTCCAGCAGGCCTTTGCCAATCGCAGCGACTTCCAGCAAGCGCTTGCCGAGGCCGATGCGCAGGACATCCGGCTCCGTTTCGCGCGCAACCAACTCCTCCCCCAGCTCGATCTCGTCGCGACTTACGGGCTGAACGGACTCACGCAGGGCGGCACCGGCGACAGCTTCAACCAGGCCTTCGAGGGGCACACCCCGTCTTTCACCGTCGGCATCAATTTCCGCGTCCCGCTCGGCAACATCCAGGCCCGCGCCCAGCTCGACCTCGTCAAGGCGCAGAAGGAGCAGGCCATCGTCAAAATCAAGCAATCCGAGCTCGGCATCGGCGTCGATGTGGACACCGTCATCAGCCGCATCGAGACGAACCAGCAGCGCCTCACCACCGCGCGCAACACCAGCGCGCTTTTCGAGGAAGCCGTCCGCATCGCCTACCGTCGGCTCGATGAAGGGCAGATCTCCAGCTTCGACATCATCGAGCAGCAGCGGAAACTTTACGACGCCCGCAGCCGCGAGCTCGCCGCCCGCACCGAGTTGAACAAATCGATCACCCAGCTCTGGCTCGTCACCGGCACCGTCCTCGAGAAAATGGGCATCCACCTCGGCGACGGCGAGCCGTAGGGCGGACGCGTGGCGGGACCGGAGGTTTGACCGCGCAGTTCGCGGATGACGCGGATGGGAGAGGCGCAGCCTCCTGAGTCCGGAAGAGGCGCAGCCTCCTTCTTCCGGTCATCTCGAGCGCAGCGCAGCGGAGTCGAAAGACCTCTTACTTCTCCCCCGGTGCGCGCGTGCAACACGGAGGGGGGAAAAGTAAGAGGTCCTTCGACTGCGCTTCGCAAAGCCGAAGCTCCGCTCAGGATGACCGGAAAGACTTCCGCGCCCGGCACCGCTTTCCCTCGAAAAAAACAATCCTTGCCACGCACGGAAAAAATCGCTCCCCGATTTGCAGACGCGGAAAGCGCTCGTAACCTATTGGCAGGTGTTTGTGTTGTTGGGTTAGAACCGCACGGCTTTGGGTGGCCGTGCGGTTCATTTTTTTACGGCGGGCAGCATTGGTTGGCTCCGCCCGCGCGCGCTGCCCGGTGGCGGCGAAACCGAGTCGGCGACGTTCAGCCCGAACGTCGGAAATTGCGCCGCGCCAGCGACTTGAGTCTGGCAAAAAAGGCGCACGAAACCGGAGCGCGGCGCGTAGAGCCGGAAGGTGAGCGCAGGGCCGCCGCGGTCGGTCGCGCGCTGCGGTTCGGCATCGCTCGGATGGATGTGGATGACCCTCTGGCGGTCGTCGTAAAAGCCGACGAGGTGAGCGGGCGAAGGCAGCACAGCAAAACGAGGAGCAACGCGGGCAAAGTCTTCATGAAAAAGGGGCGTCGAAAGCGCCGTCAATCGCGCCACAGCCTCATCTCCGGTCGAACTCAAAGCGCCCATTGACCGGCCCGCGCCGGGGCGTCTAGCGTTCGCGCCCGAATGAAAATACAGCGTGCGTTGATCTCCGTTTCCGACAAGTCAGGGCTGGTGGAGTTTGCCCGGGAGCTGGTGAAAATGGGGGTGCAGCTCATCTCCACGGGCGGGACGGCGGCGCTGCTGAAAAAGGAGGGCGTGGCGAATATGGAGATTTCCGAATTCACCGGCTTCCCCGAGATGCTCGATGGGCGGGTGAAGACGCTGCATCCGAAGGTCCACGGCGGGCTGCTTTTTGTCCGGGACAATCCCGACCATGTGGCGCAGGCGGCGGCGCACGGGATCGAGCCGATCGATCTGGTCGTGGTGAATCTTTACCCTTTTGAAAAGACGGTCGCGAAGGAGGGGACGACGCTGGAGGAGGCGATCGAGCAGATCGATATCGGCGGGCCTTCGATGCTGCGGAGCGCGGCGAAGAACTACCGGTCGGTGACGGTCGTCGTCGATCCCGCGGACTATGCCGACGTGCTGGAAAATCTGCGCGACAACGACGGCGCGACGACGCTGAAGCTGCGCGAGCGGCTGGGGATCAAGGTCTTCGTCACCACCTCGAAATACGATCAGGCGATCGCGAATTATCTCAACCGCGAGCAGGAGACGACGTGCTCGTTCAACCTCGCGCTGCCGATCGTCTCGCGGCTGCGCTACGGCGAAAACCCGCACCAGACCGCGGCGCTTTACGGGCATTTCGACGAGCACTTCGCGAAGCTGCACGGGAAGGAACTCTCGTACAACAACATCCTCGACATCACGGCGGCGTCGGAGCTGATCGAGGAGTTCTCGGAGCCGACGGTCGCGATCTTGAAGCACACGAATCCGTGCGGGGTCGGGAGCGATGCGGATTTGCGCGAGGCCTGGAATAAAGCGTTCGCGACGGACAAGCAGGCGCCGTTTGGCGGGATCATCATCTGCAATCGGCCGCTCACGGAATCGCTGGCGCGGGCGATCAGCGAGATTTTCAGCGAGGTGATCATCGCGCCGGACTTCGAGCCGGACGCGCGCGCTCTTTTGCAGAAAAAGAAAAACCTGCGGCTCATGCGCAAGCTCGCGCGCCCTGCGGCGAAGCCGGGCGACGAGGAGGAGATGCTCATCCGCCGGGTGATCGGCGGGGTGCTGGTGCAGAGCGCGGATGTCGAGCCGCCGGTGGATTTCGCGAGCCAGGTCGTGACCGAGCGCAAGCCGAGTCCAGCGGAAATCGCCGCGATGCTTTTCGCGTGGCGGGTGGTGAAGCACGTCAAATCCAACGCGATCGTTTATGCCGGCAAAGACCGCACGCTCGGTATCGGAGCGGGGCAAATGTCGCGGGTCGATTCGTCGCGGATCGCCATCTGGAAAGCGGCCGATGCCGGGCTGTCGCTCAAAGGCAGCGCGGTCGGGAGCGATGCGTTTTTTCCCTTTCCCGACGGCCTCATCGCCGCTGCGGAAGCCGGCGCGACGTGTGCGATCCAGCCCGGCGGGTCGATCAAAGACCCCGACGTGATCGCCGCCGCGAACGAGCGCCAAATGGCGATGATCTGCACGGGCGTCCGGCACTTTAAGCACTGAAATCGAACCGCGAAGAAGCGAAGGAGCGAAGACGGACCAAGGCACACGACAGCACGAACGGATGAGTTGGAATTTCACCGCGGAGGGCGCGGATCACACCGCTTTCCGTGCGCCGCGTCCGTAGCAACCATCACATCCGCGATTCGATTTCGCTTCCTGCCAAACCCTCCCTCCACCTCCGAGACATTCTCCCTCCCCGCCCTTCGCTCCTTCGCTCCTTCGCGGTTAAAAACTCCTTTGAAACTCGGCGTCAATATCGACCACATCGCCACGCTGCGGCAGGCGCGTTACGCCGCCGACCCGGAGTCGCCGAATGCCGAGCCCGACTTGATCGCGGCGGCTTCGGCGTGTGAAAGGGCGGGCGCGCATGGGATCACCGTCCACCTCCGCGCGGATCGGCGGCACCTCCAGGATCGCGACGTTTTCCGACTCCGCGAGAGCATCATCACGAAGCTGAATCTCGAGATGGGGAACACACCGGAGCTCGTGGACATCGCGCTGCGCGTTCTGCCCGAGGAGGTCTGCCTCGTGCCGGAGAATCGCGCCGAGATCACGACCGAGGGCGGGCTCGACGCCGCGGCACACGTCCTCACGCTCGCGCCGACCATCGCCCGGCTGCAGTCGTGCGGCATCCGCGTGAGCCTCTTCATCGAGCCCGCGCCCGAGCAGATTCTCGCCGCGAAAAAACTCGGCGCGGACATCATCGAGCTGCACACCGGTGCCTTCGCCAACGCCGCCGGCGAGGCCCGCGAACTCGAGCTCACCCGTCTCCGCGCGGCCGCCGGGCACGCCACCGAACTCGGCTTGCAGGTCAATGCCGGCCACGGGATCAACTACGCGAACATCGCGCAGATTCTCACCGTCCCGCACCTCGCCGAGCTGAACATCGGCCATTCGATCGTCGCCCGCGCCACCGTCGTGGGCCTCGAGCGCGCCGTCGGCGAGATGCTCGCCGCGATGCAGTCCTGAGCCGTGAACGTCCTCGGCCTCGGCGTGGACATCGTCGAAATCGCCCGGATCGAGAGCTCGATCGCGCGGCACGGCGAGCCCTTTCTCCGCCGCGTCTTCACCGACGCCGAGCGGGAATACTGTGCGAAAATGAGCGCGCCCGCGCCCTTCTACGCCGCGCGCTGGGCCGCGAAGGAAGCCGTGTCCAAAGCCTTCGCCACCGGCATCGGAGCCGAGTTCGGCTGGCTCGATCTGGAGGTCTGCCGCCGTCCCTCCGGCGCGCCTTTCCTCCTGCTCCACCGCGGCGCCGCCGCCTACGCCGAGCGTCTCGGGATCCGCGAAATCCTCCTCAGCCTCAGCCACTCCGAGCACTACGCCGTCGCCAACGCGATTGCCCTCGGCGGGCTCCCGCTTTAAGGCTTCGGATTATCCAGCAGGTCCAGCCGCCCGGCGTGGAAGTCGTAAAAAAGCGCGTTGCGGAAATCCCCGTGCACCGGCGTCTTCGGCAGCGACGGCGAAAACGCCGGCACCGCGCCGCCGCCGATAAATCCCGCCTGGTCCGCATCCTTCACCGCCCACAGCCGCGACAGCGCCACCGGGCCAACCACGATTTTCTTCTCGACCTGCCGCGGCGGCAGACCCGCCAGCACATTGATCTTCACCGGCTCGGTTCCCTTCGCCACATCGCCCCACGGCGGCTGATTGCCCTCATCCACGAGCACTTCATCGAAATTCAGCACGAACACCGGCACATCCTCCTTCGGCACCGCGCGCGCCCACGACGGGCAGCGCATCACGGTCTTCGTCGCGTTTTTCGCCGTTTGCGTCCCCCTCAGTTCCGCGGTCGAGAGGTATTTCTCCAGCTTCTCCCCGAGCGAACCGCCGGTCCCTCCGCTCTGCCACGTCGAGAATTGGCCCTGCGAGAGCGGCCCTGGCAGAAAGCCATCGTTATCCGCGATGTAACTTCCCGATCTGCCGAAGATTCGCGAGGCAGGCCGTTGCATCCGCGCTGTCGCGCACTTTGCTCATCACCGGCAGGGCAATCCCCGCCAGGATGGCGATGATGGCGATGACCACGAGCAGTTCGATCAAAGTAAAAGCCAGCTTTGTCGAGCGACGCATTTTCATGCTCCAAGGCATCGCGGGATGCCGTCGGGTGTAAAGTCTTCATTGCGCAGCGCGGGTGACAAACTGGTAACAGCACCGCGCCGTGCTGGAGACTGAGTCCGATCCCCTCCGTAACCGGTGGCGCGATGTCCCAGGCCGTCGCTTTTTCGCAGAAAAAATGGTGCGCGGTGCAGGGTTCGAACCTGCGACTTCTTGCGTGTGAAGCAAGCGCTCTACCACTGAGCTAACCGCGCGAAGCGGCGGGTTTTATAGTCGAGCCGTCACGCTTTTCCACCGAAATCTCGCGCGCCAGAAGCGCGTCGTCGTTACGCCAGGATGCCTTTGATCACCTGCGCGGGTTCCACGCCGGTGAGGCGCTGATCGAGGCCCTGGAATTTGTAAGTGAAGCGCGAGTGGTCGATGCCGAGCGAGTGCAGGATCGTGGCGTTGAGGTCGTTCAGATGCACCGGGGCCTCGACGATGTTGTACGAAAAATCGTCGGTCTCGCCGTAGCTGATGCCCGGCTTGATGCCGCCGCCCGCAAGCCACATGCAGTAGTTTCGCGGGTGATGATCGCGGCCGTAATTGTCTTTGGTCAGCGTCCCCTGGCTGTAAACGGTGCGGCCAAATTCGCCGCCCCAGACGACGAGCGTGTCCTCGAGCAGGCCGCGCTGTTTGAGGTCTTTGATCAGGGCCGCGGTGCCTTGGTCGGTGTCGCGGCATTGGTTGCCGGTGTTGACGGGAAGGTTCGAATGCGAGTCCCAGCCGCGGTGCATGATCTGGACGCAGCGGACGCCGCGCTCGGCGAGGCGTCGCGCGAGGAGGCAGCTCTGGGCGAAAGAGCCGGGCTTTTCCACATCCGGGCCGTACATCGCGAGCGTTGCGGGGTCTTCTTTTTTGAAATCCGCGAGGTCCGGGACGCTCGCCTGCATCCGAAAAGCCATCTCGTATTGGGCGATCCGAGTCAGCGTTTCCGGGTCGGCGAAGCGCTCGTAATTGCGCTGGTTCAGGTCGCCGAGAGCGTCAAGGACGGCGCGGCGATCTTCGCGCTGGACGCCATTAGGATTTTGCAAAAAGAGGACCGGGTCCGCGCCGCTGCGGAAGGCGACGCCGTTGTGCGTGCCGGGCAGAAATCCGCTGCTCCACATGCGGGTGAAGAGCGCCTGCCCGTCCGACGTTTCGGGATAATGCGGCGTCAGCACCACGAACGCCGGGAGGTCGTCGGATTCACTGCCGAGGCCGTAGGAAAGCCACGAGCCGAGGCTCGGCTTGCCCGGAATTTCCGAGCCCGTGAAAAGGAAAGTCGAGGCCGGGTCGTGGTTGATCGCATTGGTGTGGACGGTCTTGATCAGCGCGATCTCGTCCACGATGCCGGCGGTGTGCGGGAGGAGTTCGCTGACCCAGCGGCCGGAGTTGCCGTGCTGCGCGAATTTGAATTTCGACGGCGCGACCGGGAACCGTTTCTGCCCCGACGACATCCCGGTCAGCCGCTGCCCGCCGCGCACGCTGTCCGGCAAATCCTGATCGAAATGTTCGGCCAGCCCCGGCTTGTAATCGAAGAGGTCGAGCTGCGACGGCGCGCCGCTCATGTGGAGATAAATGAGGCGCTTGGCCTTCGGCGCAAAGTTCGGAAACCCCGCGAGCGCCGGGTGGACTTGGCCCGCCGACGTGCCTGTCATCGGCGTGGACGCGAGCGCTTTTTTCCCGAGCAAGTGCGCGAGCGCCAGTCCGCCAAAACGCAGTCCGGTCTGGCCGAAAAATTGCCGGCGGGTGACGTTGATTTCGTTCTCGATGAAGGGATGCATGGCGGCGGGTGGATCGGGTTTTCAGACGTGAAGGAGGAGGGGCAGAAAGGCTAATCTGGAGGGCGGGAAGGCGGGAAACGAGCGGAAGCGTGGCCGGCATCGAAAGCCCGTCATCCTGAGCGTAGTGGAGCGCCAGCGGAACGCAGTCGAAGGACCTCTTACTTCTCCCCCGTCGGGATGCGTATCGGGGGAGATGCAAGAGGTCCTTCGACTTCGCTGCGCTTCGCTCAGGATGACGGGGAAGGTGCGGCCGCCCACGGGGTCAGTTGATGGTGACGTTTTCGTCGAGGTTGAGGAGGAGGTTGCCGACCTGCGTCCACGCGGCGAGTTCGGCGGCGTCGAGGGCGGCGGGCGGCTTGGATTCGCCGTTGGCGAGGACGGCATTGGCGGCTTCCCGGTCGGCGCGATATTTGGCGAGGAAGGTGTCGAGCATCTTGCCGACACGCGCGCTTTCCCGCGGCTCCGGCGGACGCGCGAGGGCGAGCTGAAAGGCGTGCTTCATCCGCGTCTCGGGGGTCGCGCCGCCCTCGGCGAGGATGCGCTGGGCGAAGACGCGCGCGGCTTCGAAGTATTGCACGTCGTTCAAAAGTTGAAGCGCCTGCAGCGGCGTGTCGCTGCGCTCCCGCCGGGTGCAGATGCCTTCGCGCGAGGGGGCGTCGAAGTTCGTCAGGAATGGCGGCGGTGCGGTGCGCTTGATGAAGGAGTAAATACTGCGGCGGTAAAGCCCCTCGCCGGTGTCCTGTTTGTAGTAGCGCGTGGTGCTGTTGTTGAAGGCGACGGGCTCCCAGATGTTCGGCGGCTGGTAGGCTTTGACGCCGTGCCCGCCTTGCTTTTCGACGAGCAGACCGGCGACGAAGAGCGCGTCGTCGCGCATCGCCTCGGCGTTGAGACGGACGCGCGGTCCGCGGGCGAGCAGGCGATTTTCCGGGTCACGCGCGAGGAGCTCCGGCGTGGCGCGTGAGCTCTGCCGCCAGGCTTCGCTCGCGACGATGGTTTTCACGAGCCGCTTCATGTCCCAGCCGCTCTCGCGGAAGCTGACGGCGAGCCAGTCGAGCAGCTCGGGGTGGCTCGGCGGGGTGCCCTGCGAACCGAAGTCCGCGGAGGATTTCACCAGCCCGACGCCGAAGAACTGCTGCCAGAAACGGTTCACCGCGACGCGCGCGGTGAGCGGATTTTTCCCGTCCACGATCCAGCGCGCGAGGTCGAGGCGCTTCGGATTTTCGACGCTCAGCGGCGGCAGGATGGCGGGTGTGCCGGGCTGCACTTTCGCGCCCGGCTTGTCGTACTGCCCACGCTCCATCACGAACGAATCCCGCGGCCGCTCCATGTCGTGCATGATGAACGTGCTCGGCATCGCCTTCTCCATTTCGGTGCGCTGCTTCTCGAGCGCGGCGAGCTCCTTTTCCACGGGGTCAAATGCGGTGCGCGTGCCGACGCAGACGTTCTGGATGAAGTGCTCGCGCAGCTTCGCGAGGTCCGCGGGTTTGCGCTCGGCGGCGAGTTTTTTGCGCAGCGCATTGAGCGCGGGCGGGACGCTCGGCGTGTCCTTCCCCTCGCCCGTTTTCAGCCACACTGCGAACGATCGCGAAGGGTCGGCAGCGGGCTCATTCGTCCCGCGCACGGCGAGGTGGTCCCAATAGACGGTGCCCCCGGATTGCGTGAAAGCGTAGCCGTCGATCTGGTCGCCGGGCTTCAGTCCGAGCTTCTCGGCGGGCACGTCGAGTTGAGTCCACTGGCCGTTTGGCGGGAGACCTCCGGCGAGGTAATGCTCGGGTGTGCCGGGCGCGCCGTACGGGATGGCGGTGTCCTCGCCCCAGACCGCGCGCGCCTTCCAGTCGGTCGTGTGAAATTGCACCATGATCGCGCGCGGCTGGTCCGCCGCATCGGTGCGCGCCATCACGGAAATGATCGCGTCATTCGGGACGATGAAGCTCGCGCCGCCGCCGCTGAAAAAGTCCTGCGACACGCCTTTCGCGGTGCGCTTGATCGCCAGCTTGCCGGTCGCCGGCGGCATCTCGGCGGAACCGACCAACATCAACGGAGGCTCGCCGGCATTGACTTGCGGGACCGCGCCCGCCGGGAAACCGTCCTCCATCCAGACCTCCTCGACCTTCTTCTGCGCCACCTCGGCGGGCGGCGCATCCGCGGGATCGACGTAACTTTTCACGGCGGCGGCGACCGCGGCGGCGAGCTGCTTTTTGGCCGCGCCAGCCTTCGCCTCGAACTCGGCGAGCTGCCGTTTTTTCTCGGTCGTCGCGACTTGGATGACGGGCTCGACGTTGGCCTTGTTGCCGTCCATCGCGGGGTCCGCGCTGCTGTTGAAGAACGCGTAAAGTTGATAGACCTCCTTCTGCGAAATCGGGTCGAATTTGTGGTCGTGGCAGACCGCGCATTGCGTCGTCAGCGCAAGCCAGGTCTGCGCCGTCGTGGTCGAGCGATCGATGGCGTAGCGAAAGCGAAACTCCGCGTCGATCGCGCCTCCCTCGCTGGTCGTCACGTTGCATCGGTTGAAGCCGCTCGCGGTTTTTTGGTCGTCGGTCGCGTTCGGGATTTGGTCGCCGGCGAGCTGCTCGATCGTGAACTGGTCAAACGGCTCGTTGCGGTTGAACGCGCCGATGACCCAATCGCGGTAGAGCCACATCTCGCGCTCGTTGTCAAAATGCAGCCCGTGCGTGTCGCCGTAGCGCGCGAGATCGAGCCACCAGTGCGCCATGTGTTCTCCGAAACGCGGCGAGGCGAGCAGCCGATCGACCAGTCGTCCGAAGCTGTCTGGCGCAGCATCCGCGGTGAAGGCGGCGACTTCCTGCGGCGTCGGCGGCAGCCCGGTGATCGCGAGCGTGACGCGGCGGATGAGCGTCGCCTTGTCGGCCTCCGGCGAAAGGGCGAGCGCCTCTTTTTCCAGCCGTGAAATGACAAACGCGTCGATCGGATTGCGCACCCGGCTCGCGTCTTTCACCGCGGGCGACGCGAGCTTCACCGGAGCCTCGAAGGCCCAATGCTTTTCGTACGGCGCGCCCTGCACGATCCAGCGGCGGAGCACCTCTTTTTCCGTCGGCGAGAGCGTCTTGTGCGACTTCGGCGGCGGCATCATTTCGTCCTTGTCCGTGCTCGTGATCCGCACCCACGCGTCGCTCTTTTCCAAGTCGCCCGGCTTGATCGCAATCACGCCCTCGATCTCGGCGAACGCCCCCTCCGGCGTGTCCAGCCGACGCCCGGAATCGCGATGCTTCGCGTCCGTCCCGTGGCACGCGAAGCATTTGTCCGAGAGGATCGGACGGATGTCGCGATTGAAGGTGAGCTTGCCATCCGCGGCATTCGCGGGAGCGAGCGGCGCGACCGACAGCAGCCCTGCGGCGCAGATGAGGAGCGTGGGAGCGGGGGCGATCTTCATGAGTTTTGCGAAAGAGAAGAGGTCGTTGATTTCCGGCGGGATTTCCAGTCCGCACCCGGGAAGATCATGGGCTGAGACAATCCGCCGCTCGGCGGTGTATTAGGACGAAAGCCGATCGCCACTCCTCCCGCGCTTGCGACGTGGGTGGCGTGTGGCGAAGCTGCGCGATGCCACTCGCTGTCACGCGCATTCCCGTTCACTCGCTCACGCTCGAGGAGCTTGGCGAAAAGCTGAGCGCGCTCGGCCAGCCGGGCTACCGCGCGAAGCAGGTGATGCAGTGGATTTACGACAAGCGCGTGAAGTCGTTCGCGGCGATGAGCGACCTCCCCGCGGCGCTGCGGACGCAGCTCGAAGAGACGTTTTCTTTCGACGATCTCGAGCCGGTCCGCGTGCTCGGCTCGGCGGACACGACGCGCAAATTTCTCTTCAAATTGAGTGACGGCAGCCTGATCGAAACGG
Organism: Spartobacteria bacterium; assembly: GCA_043777315.1. Taxonomy (GTDB): domain Bacteria; phylum Verrucomicrobiota; class Verrucomicrobiia; order Chthoniobacterales; family Chthoniobacteraceae; genus CAIURC01. Next base: position 26,979 of record JAYVPW010000077.1, read on the forward strand.
TGCTGATCCCCGCCTCACCCGCACTTTACGGCGAGGCGTCGGACCGCCGGACGCTCTGCATTTCGACGCAGGTCGGCTGCGCGTACGGCTGCAAATTCTGCGCGAGCGGGCTCGACGGATTCAGCCGCAATTTGCACGCCGGCGAGATCGTCAGTCAGGTGCTCCGCGTCGAAGAACTCAGCGGTGAGAATATCAACAACATCGTCTTCATGGGCATGGGCGAGCCGCTCGCGAATTTCGCAAATCTCATGCGCGCGATCGGCGTGATCAACGCGCCGTGGGGCATCGGGCTCGGCGCGCGGCACATCACGATTTCGACCAGCGGACTCGCGCCGCAGATTCGCGAACTCGCCGAGCAACCCCTGCAGGTCCGACTCGCCGTTTCGCTCCACGGCGCTACCGATGAAGTGCGCCAGCAGATCATGCCGGTGAACCGCAAATATCCGCTCGCGACGCTCCTCGAAGCCTGCGCTTTTTACACCGAACGAAAAAGCCAGCGCCTCACCTTTGAATACATCCTCATCGACGGCGTGAACGACCGCCCCGAAGACGCCGCCGCGCTCGCGAAGCTAGTGCGCAAAATCCACGCGAAGGTGAACTGCATTCCCTACAACATCGTCGAGGGTCTCGATTGGAAACGCCCGAGCGAGGCGCGCCAGGATGCGTTCATGGCGGTGCTGGAACGCGCCGGGGCGGCGGCGACGATTCGGCGCGAAAAGGGCCACGACATCGCGGCGGCGTGCGGGCAATTGCGGCGGCAGAAGATGGGGGCAAACGTCGAACGCTGAACGTCGAACGTCGAACGTCGAACGTCGAAGTTCAGATTCCGCGCGCGGATCCTTCCGCACTTCGACGTTCG
>JAYVPW010000078.1:0-7498 GCA_043777315.1 Spartobacteria bacterium
CGCGAACAAAACGGTTGTGCTGTCGGCAATCGTGCCTTTCTCGCAAAAAGCAAAAATGCGATGCTTCGATGTGAGCGGAGCAACAATCGCACGTTTCAAATCCGCCAGTGCCGGACGAAAAGTGCTACGAGCTTCGCCATAAATCCACCAGCGTTCACGGACAGAAGCGCGGGCGTTGGAATCACGTTCTGGTTTTACCCGCGTCAATACTTGCTGAAAAGTTGCCGGATAATTTTGCCGGACGGATTCGATTGTGTGTCCAAATAACTCAATCGCCCAAAGCCCGCGCGTTTCCTGCGTGATGTCTCTGGCGGAAAGCAGCGGATGAAAAATTTGCCCGCGTGAAATTTTGTCCTTTGTCGCCAACTCATCTTTTTCTTCGGGCGTCAGGACAAAACCTGTGCCGGTCAACTGGTAGCCGACGCAACAAAACGGCTCATTTGATTTGAGGACTTTAGCTGTCGAAACTTCCGCGCCGATGCGGATGTCTGGCAAAATCTTTCCGTGCGTTTCTTGAAAAGTAACTTTTGCCGAGCCGTCGTTTTGCGGTTGCTCGTCTTTGATTTCAAGCAAGTCGCCCGCGTGTTTGCCCGGCACGCCAACGGTCATTGCAATCCGCACGGCTGCGCCGTCCGCTGTGTCCACCCACGGATGATCGGGAATGGCGAACGCCAGCGAAAACGGCGGCTGTGCGGCAAGCTGCGCTTCGGTCACTTGACGATTGAACGACTGCCGCAAGCTGTTCGTGGTAATCAGGCCAAAGCGTTTCACCTTGCCCGCGCGCACAAGCTCGGCGGCTTTGTGCCACCAATACATGACGAAATCCGCGTTCTCTGGAATGTTCGGATAAACGCCGCGCAACGCATCGAGATAGCCGTCGTCGAGAGCCGGGCGAATTGTCCGCGCGCCCATAAACGGCGGATTGCCGACGATGAAATCCGCTTCCGGCCAAGTTGCCGGGCGCGGGTTGGTGTAGGTGAGCAACGGCACGCGCTTGGTTTCATCCGGCACGTCGCGCCCCGTTACCGCGTCCGTTTTCTTGCTAAGCCGATTCCAAACTGATTTTGCATTTCCAGCGGCATCAAGCGCGGGCTGCGGTTCGCCGTCGTAGTCCAGCACCGCGTCGCGGCACTGGATGTTTTTGAATGCGCGGAGAATTGGTTCGGGCGGCGTGCGCTTGCCGTGCAAACGAAAATGCCATTGCAGGTAGCCGATCCACAGGACGAGTTCCGCGATGGACGCGGCGCGGGGATTGATTTCGAGCCCGAGAAACTGGTGCGGGTCAATGGTGTGGGTTTCGAGTTCCAGCTTGAAATTTTCGCCAAACTGCGCGGCGAGGTCGAGGACTTCGCCTTCGAGCACCTTGAGCTGTTGCAGGGAGACGTAAAGGAAGTTGCCGGTGCCGCACGCGGGATCGAGCACCTTCAAGTTGCAGAGCATGGCATGGAATGCATTCACGGCGGCGCGGGCTTCCCTGAGCCGGTCGGCGCGGGCGTGGGTGACGGCGGCGGCGCGGACATTCGCCCACTCGGCGCGGAGCGGCTCGATGATGGCGGGCAGGACGAGGCGCTCGACGTAGGCGCGGGGCGTGAAGTGCGCGCCAAGTTCGTGCCGTTCGTCGGGATTCAAGGCGCGTTCCAGGAGGGTGCCGAAGATGGCGGGTTCCACGTTGCCCCAATTCTGCCGGGCCGCTTGCTTGAGCAAGCCGAGTTGCAGGTGGTTCAGCGGGAGAACGGTGTCGCTGGCGAACAGACCGCCGTTGAAATGGAGCAGCTTCTTGCGCAGCACCACGGAAATGCCCTTGCCGGTGCCCGTGTTCATCTCGCGGAACAGTTGCCCCATCACTTCCTGAAAGCCGGTGCCGTCGGCAGGCAGGCCGCCGAGCAGTTCGGAAAAGGCGCGTTCCGGCAGGAGTTCGACATCCTCGGCGAACATGCAGAACAGGCAGCGGGTGAGGAATTGCGCGACGATTTCCGGCTCGTGCCCGGCCTGTTCGAGGGACTTGGCGAGTTCCGCCAAATGCGCGGAAACTTCGCGGGTGACATCGGCGGAAAGCCGCGAGGGATCGAGCGCGGCGGGATTCGTCCAGACGAGGCGGAGCCGTTCGCGGAATTTCTCCCCGGCCAAATCGGCGAGCCGGATGCGGAAGGTGCGCGGGTCCGGGAACGGCAGGTAGGCTTTGCCCGCCTGCGAGAAGTCCGCGAACAACTCGAAGCTGTGCCCCACGTCCACCACGACGATGAAGGGCGGATTGGGCTCCGAAGCAGGCAGGGCGCGGACGTATCGCTCGGCCTGTCCGCGCGCCTTCTCCATTGCGTCGCTCCATGCGCCCGTGCCGCGCACCGGCTGGGAGGATTTTTTCCGCACGATGACGCCCGCTTTCTCGGCGGCGATTTCGAGTTGCGAGGCTTCGGCCCTGGCTTCCTGAAATTGCTTGGATTCGAGGACGAGGCAGGCGCGCTTGTAGAGGTCAATGCGGCCCTGGCTGGTGGTGCCGTCGGCGTGGTGTTCCGTGACCGGATACTCGAAGAAGTAACCGCCATGCGGCTGGTTGTCCGGGGGCGGCACATCGAGCAGGTCGCAAAGCTCGGTGAGGAAGCGCTGGGAATTGGAGCGCTCGGAGGCGCTGGCGTCAGACCAGTGGGTGATGAACTCCGCGATTTCCCGCTTCGGCATGGCGTGGGTCTATCGCAAGGCGGGCGTGGGTGTCAGCAAACTTGCGTTTCCAGTGAAGGGCGTTCCTGGCATCGTCCGTCCTATTTCGTGCTCCGTTTGGCGGGGATGTAGTGGGTTCCGCTCGCATGGCCCTTTCGGAGCAGAGTTTTTTCCAGAATGGCGCGGTTGAAGAAGGTGATGGCCTGATCGTATTCGATGCCCGTGACTTCACGAAGCTCGCGGTTCCGAATCGAGGTGTTCGTTTTCAGAAAAGCGAGCGCCGCATTCAAACAGCGCCCGTAAGTTTCCTCAGAAAGCTTGGTGCGCGAATCGGTCGAAGGTTTTGGAGTCATGGGAGTTCAGTTTTTTCAAATCTCCGTTTGGTCGAAGCGGGTGAAGCAGACTCTGCATCGGCGCGGAAACGAAAGACAAGGCGCGATGCGCCGGGGCGTGTGTAAGTGACTTGCAACCTTCAATCCGCGACAGCGGCCAAGCGAAGCGCGGAGCCTGTTCCTCCCGAGGCTGGGGAGCGCGAGGGCGCGCCGGCGAGCGCCCTGGCTCGATACGCTCCGCGAGCAACGCGAGCCATTCGTTCGGGCGTTGGGGGCGCGGCACTCGGCAGAGTCCGTTTGCGCGCCGCGGTGGGAGCTGTGGCGGGCGCGCTGACGGACGGCGCCGAATGCCGCGACTGAGGACGGGGCTGGAATTAAATAGTTCTCGCGCGGAGCGCGCTGACTGGCGGTGCGGGCCATTCGGCCCGCGTGCTGGAAGCTCTCCGCGCCGCGCGATGCGGCTGATTGGGGAAAAGCTGGCGGTGCCGCACGATGGCGGGGGTGTGATTCATACGGCGAGGGCGGCGGGCACGGCTGATGGCGGGGGCGTGGGTGGGAGCGGTGCGCCGGGCAGAGGCGGTTGGAGTGGTGGGGACACTGCATTCATACAGCGTCGGTAGTGTAAAGCAGGCGGCGGGGGGAGCAGCGGTCTGGGCGGGCTGCTTTGCACTACCTGCGCTGTGTGATGCCGTGCCGGAGTGAGCTTGCGGCGGGGGCGGTCTTTTGGCGCGGGGCTTTCGGCGGGAGCGGTCGGGGCGGGATGGGCTCGCGGTTGGATGGATGAGGGGAGCGGAGTTGGCAGGAGGCTTCGCGGTGGTCGCGCATTCGCGGGTGCGAGTCTTCGAGCAGCGCGACACGATGTTGGTGGGATGGGGCGCGAGTGGTCGCGGTCTGGCGCGCGGGACGCGCGACGGCCGCCGAGCGGAAACATGGCGGCGTCCGACGTGTGGCACGCGCGCCAGTCCGCGACGCCTCGCGGCGGAGGGATGGTTTCAAGCGCGCGAGTTACGAGTGATTGTTGAGGCGTCCGAAGCGCTGCGGGCGCTCGCGCGAGACTTTGAGCACGAGGGCCGCGAACGGCGTGGGCTGTGCCGGTTGGCTGCTTCGCTTACGGATTGAAAGCAGCGAGCGGCAAAGGCACGATGCGGCATTCAATGAGCGAACACCCTCTCGAAAAATGGGAACACGATTTCCGCAAGGCGGCGCTGGCTGACGGATACGCGATTTTCCGCGATCACCTTCGGCGCCTCGATTTGCCGGACGACCCGCAATCGCTGCTCGAAGGCACAATCCGCGTCATGCGAATGTGCGCCGCTTATCGCGCGATGGATAATTGCGACGGACAATTTCGCGAACTGCTCGCGATGCAGGCTTACAATCCCGCCGACGCGACCGGGGCTTGTTATGCCTTCACGTTCAATCTTTGCGGCAAAGCCTTCGCGCGGATTCTCGTCGAAACGAAAGTCGGGACGCTCGACCTCGCGGACCTCTACGGCAACCCGTGGCCGGATTACAAGGTTGTGGGGTTCAGTCACCTTTGGATTTCCCGTCTTGATTGGAGCAGCCTGACGGCTGAGGAGAAAAAGCAGCTTGAACATGAAATCACTGACGATTTGCTGTTCGATTACGGCGAGAACGAAATCGAGTTTTGGTTCGACGATTCTTACGACGAGTGGCTGTCATTCGACATTCACGACAACTACAACGCCTAAGGGGACGGCGACGAATAGGCGACTTTTTTTCGCGCGCTCTCTGCGCCCGAAGGGTCTGAGGCGTAGCCTCAGAAAGCAGAGAGCGCGCGAAAAAAAGTCGCCTGCGATTTCATCGCAGGGGGCGCGGGGGAAACAAACGCGGCGGCAAAGGCCGATCAAAAATTTGATTCGCGCAAGAAAGCCAGGCTGCCTTCGGCAGCCTGCCCCTTTTCCTCCGCGTGAATAGATTCCTTACCGGGGGTGGGGCTTGCCCGCTCGCGTTCAGTTCGTGATCAACACGCACCCCGCACCGGAATTTTCGCGCAACGCCGAAAGAAGAAACTTCGCAATCGTCTTCACGTCTTTCGACGGCGGCGCGGACTTCACCGCCTTTGCCACTTCGGAAGTCAGCGCGGGAACATCGCTCGCAAACCCGTGCTCCCAAAGTGCAGCCAGCCCGGGAAAGTCAGTCGCATTCAGCGTTTCCACCCAATCGCCAAATTCACTCCACCCGCGATTGCTCGCGATTTGCTCTTGGCTGCCGTCTTCGTCGAATTGTGCGTAAATGCTCATTGCGTGCGCCGGATGAGATTCACGCGGAACGATGGGACAACGCAAGCCGATTGCCGACATCCGCGAACACAGAAAAACGTCCCTGAAATCGGCGGACGTGTTCTGACTTTTGTTCTGAAAACACCATTCTGACTCCTCGTTTTCTGCGTAAGTCCCTCTGTTTAAGGAGTGGAGCGGGTGAAGGGAATCGAACCCTCGTATGCTGCTTGGGAAGCTGCGTGTTTGCCTCTGTTGTGGGATCATAGACTTGGGATCATCTTCGGAGATGATGGGACTCGGAAAATGGCAGGGAGTCGCCATGCGTAGCTGTGATCTCAATGCGAAGGCTTTTGAGTTGGCGCGGGCTTTGAATGTGACTTTTGCGCAGGCCAAGCGCGTGCTCGGGGCTCGCGGCGGGCGGTCGCGGGCGGCGAAGCGGCGCGCTGAGCAGGCGGCGGCGCGGTGGGCGGCGGAGGCCCGGCAGCGGGAGGGGAGGATTTCACCATGACTCAGGACTATCGGGAGCGGCAGGTGGTGCGGGATCGGGAATGGCGCGAGGCTTGGGCGGCGCTGTCACCGGATGCGCGTGCGGCGATGGAGGCAAAGATGGGATCATCGGATGATGCCCCGGTGCAATTTCGCAATGGGCATGTGCTGCACGAGACGGCGAGCGAGCCTGCGCCGCAAGGGACGAAGGAGACGGTCGGACGGCGGGAGGATGCGGGGGAAATGGCGGAGCATCACGCGGACTTCCGATCCAATCCTGACATCGCGGCGGCGGTGGATTCGCTGGCGGATCAGTTGCGCGAACAGTTTGGCCTGACTTCTCCGGCGGCGGCGCAGTTTGGAATTTCGGGCGCGCAGCTCGATGCGTTTTTGCGTTTCCAACTGCGGCAGTGTGAGCGCATCGCGGCGTGGCATGAGGAGCAGGTGCGGTTGGAGAATCAGCGGCAGGCGGCGATGACCCTTGGGCGGGTGGTCGGGTTCCTGTTGCTGCCGGGCAATCTGCGGCTGCGGGCGCACGGGCTGGCGCACGCGGCGCGGATGGCGAAGCGGAACGGGCTCACGTCGCTGCGGGCGAGTGCCATCGCGTGCGGAGTGACGCAGACGGCGATGTGCAATGTCGCGTGGAAGTGCGTGGAGCTGCTGGGCCTTCCGCCGCTCGAAGGAGCCAAGAGCGGCGAGGCGAAGGAAAAATATCGGAACGACAAAAAGACAAACCACTGGAGAACCCAAAAATGCAAACTGGAAAAACGAAAGACGGCGAAGTAGCGATCTGCCCTTACAACCCGATCACGCTCGCGGCCATGAACGGCCTCGCGGTCGGTGGCAAGGTGCGCGAGGGGCAGCTTTTCGAGCTGCGGATGACGGGGATTAAATTCCACGCGCCGATGTCGTGGGAACGCTGGCTGGATCTGCTGCGCATGGGGCGCATGGCACTCACGGCGGCGAAGCTGTGGGTGGCCGACACGCGGAAGCAGGGGATCGAATGGTTCGGCTTGGAGCGGGTGGATGCGGCGATCGTGCAGCTTGAATTCGATCTGTGTGACATCGTGCAGGCGGAGGCCATCGGTGCGCTGGCCGAGGGCGTGCGGCGCGATGTGCTCACGGCGGAACATTATTGGGTGATCGCGAAGGCAAACTTGGAGCCCGCGGCGCAGCTCAAATGGTCGCGCATCGCGGAGGAGCAGGGGCTTGCCCCGCAACGGCTGGCGGCTTCCATCGCGGCGGGCAAGGTGCTGTCCGTCGAGGAAATCAGCGACAAGCGCGGGTCGCGCACGGGCATCCTGACGATCGAGGGGCTGCACCAGCAATTCGACCTGTGGCGGCGCACTGCGGAAAAGCAGAGGCCAATCGCGCAGTGGACGCACGAGGATAAGCGGCATCTGCTCGATGAGTTGCGGGCACCGGCGCTGCTGGCGATGCAGCTCGCGCGCGACCTGGGTGTGACATTGGAGGAGGCACAATGAGACAGCCAAATCCTGAACGCTACCGGCGTCTGTCCGAGCCCTTCGCAAACCGCGATATCGCGAATGAGTCGCTCGAAGCCTTTTTCAAGGAACTTGGCGAGCTGCGTGAGAAGCATCGGATCGCCGATGTGCTCGTGGTGGTCTGTGTGAATGTGCGCTACGGCGAAACCGAGGGCGCGGCGATGTGTCATGCGTCGTTTGGCGACCCGTTGAAACCGGAATCAATGGCCGCCTACGCCTATGGGTGCGAGAAGGCGGCGAGTGAGGCGATGGTGAACAAGCTGCTCTCCGGCAAGCG
>JAYVPW010000079.1:0-7466 GCA_043777315.1 Spartobacteria bacterium
CTGCTGCGCTTCGAGCAAATCCAGCGCCTGCAACTCCACGTCGTGGCGTGAGCCCTGCCCGCATCCCGCCCTCCTGGATGAAAACCGCCCGATAAACCCAAAAACCGACCCGCCGTCCGCCCACCCCCGCCTTGGCCCAGCCTCTCATCCGCGTATAAACGGTGTGCCAATGCCCGAACTTCTCCGGCAACCGGCGCCATTTGGCCCCGTTTTCGGCAATGTAGAGGATCGCGTTGAGCACCTGCAGATTGCTGTAGCGCAGCGTGCCGCGAGGCTTCGGAAAACATGCCGCGATGCGCGCGCGTCCCGGGGGGAAATAGTAAGAGGTCTTTCGACTCCGCTTTCGCTCCGCTCAAGATGACGACGAGGGGGTGTCGGACCCGTTGGACTTCACCGGTTCCGCGCGCGGGGGACGGCGTTTGACGAGGATGCCGGTGTCGCCGTCGAAGGCGACGCTGGCGTAGGCGCGTTCGGCGCCGGCGCTGCCGGGCTGGAATTGGCGCGCGTATTCGCTGCGGAAGGCGCGGAGATTTTCGAGGGCGATGAATTCGCGCTCTTCGACGAGGACGTCATACGGCCCGGGGCGGGAGAAGATTTTCGCGAGGATCGGGACGAGATCGAGGGTGAAGAGCGTGCCGAAGATGACGACGAAGGGGAAGAGGCCGGCCATCCAGCGGTATTGGTATTCGCGCTGCTCGATCGCGTCAGCGTCGGGGCCCATGAGGAAGATGACTTTGTAGAGGCCGATGGTTTCTTCCATGGGGTCGAGGACGCCTTCCATCTTGCGCTCGTAAAGGGCGATGCGGGGGAGGTAGCGCGCGGCGTGCAGCTTGCGCGCGTCGGTGTGGTCGGTGTCGGCTTGCGCGATGTCGGCGTTGAGGCGGTCGAGGCGCTCGATGCGGACGCGCTCTTTTTCCCGGGCCTCCTGCACGTAGGCGTCGCGGCGGGCGACGGTGGCGTCGAGGTAGTTGTTGCGGTCGGTGAGGCGGGCGGTGGCGAGGGTTTTGTCCTGCGAGACGAGCGCGTCGGTCTGGGCGGCGGCGGCGGCTTCGAGGCGGCGGAGCTCGGCGAGCGTGGCGCGGTCGCGGAGCTGGAGATCTTTGACGCGCGGGCCGTCGCCGGCTTTTTTGAGCTCGGGGTAGAACTCATTTGGCTGCCCGAGCGACTCGCGCGCGGTGGCTTCGACGAGCCGGCGATGAAGGTCCTGCCGCTCGTCGAGGTCGGCCTTGGTTTTCGCGAGCGTCTCTTTCGCGGCGTCGATTTGCGCGAGGACGGTGCGGGTCGCGCCGCTGGCGGGGGCGACGAAGTCCGGCTCGGTGACGCGCTTCTTTTCGTCCTCGATCTTCTGGTCGGCATAGACCTCGGGATTGGTGATCGCGTTTTGCAACGCCGGGAGCTGCGCGTCGAAGGCCTCGCGCTGCTTGCGGTAGTCGGCCTCGATCGTCTTGCGCACGCTGCTTTCCTCCTCGCGCAAGACGCCGAGCAACTGCTGGAACTCGGTCTGGTAGCGGTGCTTGATCGCGGGGCGGAATTGATCGAGGCAGAACGGGAACGCGATCGCCACGCTGACGACCATCGCGAGGACGAAGCGGAAGATGACCTGGAGGAATTTGCGGTGCCACGGCTGGAGCGGCCGGTATGTGGCGAGCAGGATGCGGTCGATGTTCAGAATGACAAATGACCATGCCGCGGCGATGCCGACGCACGAGAGCCACGGCGGATCGGCGAAGCGGCTCTTCGCGTAAAAGAGCATCCCGAGGAAGGACATGATGGTCGGGATGAGCACCGTCGAGCCGATGACGGCGACGCGCTCGCGCTCGGTCGGGTGGCATTCGCGCAGCGTCTCCCACCGCGCCCCGGCGAGCCAGTAAAGCGGGAGCATGCACGAGTCCCAGCGCGTGCGCGGCTCGGGAGAATGCGGGGTGGGGTCGGGCATCGGGGGAGCGGTGGATTTACGCGGTGGAGGCGCGGGCCGCGATGTTTTTCCGCGAGGCGATCATTGCGCAGACCGCCCCGCAGCGATAGCGTCGCCGCCTTTTTTCCGCGCCATGAAACACGAGATTCGCCACGTCCATTTCCTCGGAATCTGCGGCACCGCGATGGGCGCGGTCGCCGCCGCGATGCGCGCGCAGGGCTACGTCGTCAGCGGTTCGGACGAGAAAGTGTATCCGCCGATGTCCACCTTTCTCGAGGAGCAGGGGATCACGCTCACGGAAGGTTACGCGGCGGAAAATCTCCCGGCGGACGCGGATCTGATCGTCGTCGGCAACGCGATCTCGCGCGGGAATCCCGAGGTCGAGGCGGTGCTGAATCGCAAGCTCTACTACCTCTCGCTGCCGGAAGTTTTGAAGCAGTTCTTCCTGCGCGGGCGGCATAATCTCGTCGTCACCGGCACGCACGGGAAGACCACGACGACGTCGCTGCTCGCGTGGATTTTGAAGAGCGCGGGGCTCGACCCGGCCTACATGATCGGCGGCATCGCGCGCAATTTGGGGCAGGGGAGCGCGCTGCACGACTCGCGGCATTGCGTGATCGAAGGCGACGAGTACGACACCGCGTTTTTCGACAAGCGCTCGAAGTTCGTCCACTACCTCCCGGAGCTCGTGGTGGTGAACAACATCGAGTTCGACCACGCGGATATTTTCGCCGATCTCGACGCGATCAAGCTGAGCTTCCGCCGCCTGCTCAACATCGTGCCGAGCGAAGGGATGGTCCTCATCAACGGCGACGACCCCAACTCCGTCGAAGTCGCCCGCGACTGCCGTGCGGCGCTCGTCGAGGTCGGCTTTTCCGAGAACGCCGGACGCCACATCCGCGACGTGAGCTACTCCGCGACGGGCTCCGCGTTCACGCTGCTCGACACGCGCTTCGAGCTTCCGCTGGTCGGCGAATACAACGTGCGCAACGCCGCGATGGCCATTTCCGCCGCGCACTTCTACGGCGTCCCGCTCGCGGTGATACAGACCGCGGTCGCGGCCTTCGAGGGCGTCATGCGCCGCCAGGAAGTGCGCGGCGAAGTCCGCGGCATCACGATCATCGACGACTTCGGACACCATCCCACCGCGATCGGCCAGACCCTCCGCGGCATGCGCCACCAATATCCCGGACGCCGCCTCTGGGCGCTTTTCGAGCCGCGCTCCAACACCACCCGCCGCGCCTGTTTCCAAGACACCCTCCCCGCCGCGCTCGCCTGCGCCGACGGCGTCATCCTCGCCCAAGTCGCCCGCCTCGACCAACTCCCCGAGGCCAACCGCCTCGACCCCCAGCGCGTCGTCGCCGACATCGCCGCCACCGGGCGCCCCGCCTATTACGAGCCCGGCGTCAGCGAAATCATCGCCCGCCTCCGCACCCTCGCCGAGCCCCGCGACGTCATCGTCATCTTCAGCAACGGCGGCTTCGGCAACATCCACGAGCGCCTCCTCCACGAGCTCTGACGCCGGACCGCGTCCCCGCCGAAACTGCTCGCCGAGATGCGTCGTGGTCCCGCCCCGGCTCCGTGAAAATCGCCCCGCCCACCCCGCTTCGTGCGCACTGGACACATCGCCCACATTCGACGATACACACTGCTTCGGAGAAAAGACGCGGCCCTCGCTGCGCCTCCCATTTTTCTCAAACAACGCCGGCATAGCTCAGTTGGTAGAGCAGCTGATTTGTAATCAGCAGGTCATCGGTTCGAGCCCGATTGCCGGCTCGCGATCCGCGAAATTCGGGTGGTGGCTTAGTTTGCGGAAGACAGGCGTCCCGCCTGTCCGGCGGGCCGGGGCCGACAGGCGGGACGCCCGTCTTCCGCGCCCGATGCGTGCAAACTGAAACACGACCGAAATCCGCGGTCGTTTCCCACATTTTGGAACACGCCCGGCGAATTCGTCCGCGAATGCGAGCGCCTCGGCCAGCCGCGCCGCGTGCTCCAGGCCGGTGAATGCTGCATCCGCGAGCGATGAGCGACGACTACGGCCTCGCGAAATCAACCGCGCTCGTGTCGCCTCGCCTTTCCCTTTCCACCATGCACATTCCCGCCATGTGCCTCCGCATCCTGATCACCGTCTCGTGTCTCGGCCTGCGGTTCGCCGCCGCGGCCAACCCGGAAGTTCCGGTCGGGATTCTTCCGGGAACGACCGTGCAACTGGTCGCGATGGAACCCAACATCCGCACGCCGACCGCCATCGCGACCGACCCACGCGGCCGCATCTGGGTGCTCGAAAACAACACCCATTTCCGGCCCAAGAATTACACCGGCCCAGCCGCGGACCGGATCGTGATCATGGACGGCTTTGGCCCGGATGGTTTGGCGACGAAGTTCACGACTTTTGCCGATGATTTCCACGACGGAATGGGGCTGAAAATTCTGCCCGATGGCGACGTGATCCTTTCCACGCGCACCGAGACCTGGCGGCTCCGCGATGCCGATGGCGACGGCGTTTGCGACCAACGCACGCGCCTGCTGCAGCTCACGACGGCCGATACCTATCCGCACAATGGACTCTCCAGCGTGGCGCTCGATGCGGATGGCTTTCTGTATGTCGGGCTGGGGGAAAATCACGGCGTTCCGTGGACGCTCACCGGCGTCGATGGCGCGGTGGTGAAAGGCTCGGATGAGGGCGGCATTTTTCGCTGCGATCTGCAGGGAAAACATCTCGAGCACTGGGCTCTCGGATTCTGGAATCCGTGGGGTCTCGCTTTCGATGCGGTCGGCCGCCTTTTCTGCCTCGATAACGATCCGGGCGCGGGCTCCAACTGCCGGCTCCTGCAGATCGTTCACCACGGCGACTACGGCTACCGCTACCGCTATTCGCGCACGATTCAGCATCCGTTTCTTTCGTGGGCGGGCGAATTGCCGGGCACGCTGCCTTACCTTTGTCTCTCGGGCGAAGCTCCCGTCGGGCTGCTCGCTCGCGGCCCCGAACTGCTCGGCTGCACTTGGAACGATCACGGGATACAACGGTTTCCCCTGGTCGCCCGCGGCGCGTCTTTTGTCTCGAGCCCCGAATGGTTGATCCGCGGTGGCAACGATTTCCGGCCCACCGGCCTCGCGGCCGCGCCCGACGGTTCGCTCGTCGTCGGCGATTGGGTGGACGGCACCTACGAAGTCCACGGAAAAGGGCGCGTCTGGCGCGTCACTCTTTCCGCACCGGCCGGGACGGTGCCGCCGGTTTCACAGGCGGAGACGCCACTGGCTGAGTTGCTCGGAGGGAAAATGACTGGCGCCGCGGCGCTCGCGTTTTTGACCAGCGCGGACCCGTTCCTCGTGCATGGCGCGATCGATCTCCTCGCGCACGGCGACCATTTGGGATTGCTCGAAAAACATCTCGCCGATCCCGATCCGACGACCCGGCTCGGAGTGCTGCTGGCCCTGCGCCGCCGGGGCGGGCCGGAGGGGATCGCCGCACTCGCGGGCTGGCTGCAGGACTCGAGCGCCCCCGTCAAGCGCGCCGCCCTGAAATGGATCGCCGAGGAGCAGCTCACCGAGCTGCGTCCGAAGCTGGAATCCGCGCTGAGTGAGCCGCTGGTGCGAGCCACGTTCGAGGCCTACGTCGCGGCTCTCCAGCAAATCAAAACGGGCAAACCGGAGCCGGCTTTGGCGGTGGAAGAAATGCGCGGCCTCGCGCTCGACGCGGCCCGCGATCCGGCCTTGCGCACGTTGGCTCTGCGGCTGGTCCCGGCGGACCAGCCGTCGCTTTCCGTGGCCGTGCTGAGCGAGATGGCGGAGGGCCGTGCCGGGGAAAAGCAGAATGCAAAAGCCGCCACCGCGGGATTGCAAAAAGCGGCCACGCAGATTCTGGCCTCACGCTCCAGCGACGACGCCCAGGCCAGCCTGCGCCAGCTCGCTGCCGACCCAAAAATTGCCGAGCCCGTGAGACTCGAAGCGCTGGCCGGACTAGCTCTCTCGGCCACGAAACCCGAGACGCGCGCCGTCCTGCGCCAGGCGATCACCAGCGGTCAGACCGGACTGGTTCGAGAAGCCTTGCGTTCGCTCCGGGGCGGGCTCGAAACCGCCGACGCGGGGGCTGTGCTCCAGCAGATTTCTTGCGACGCCGCCGCCGCGACTGAGCTCGGCGAACAACTGGCCTTCGCCGTCCGCGCCACCCCCGGTGGGGATTTGAGCGAGTCCGCCCGGGCAAAAATCCTGGCCCTGGCGCCGACCCCGTTGACTCCCGGCAGCGACGCCGCGCTCGCCGACACCGGCGATCCCGACGCCGGACGCCGCCTCTTCTTCCATCCCAACGGCCCGCGCTGCGCGACCTGCCATATTTTTGAAGGACGCGGCGGTGCCATCGGCCCGGACTTGACGGACCTCGGTGCGCTCACTCCCGAGTTGGTTTTGGAGGCCATTCGCGAGCCGAGCAAAGCCATCGCGCCAGCCTACACGACCTACCACCTGACGATGCGCGACGGGAAAGAGGGCTTCGGCATCGACCTTTTCAAAGATGACAAATCCTCTACCACCCTCCGCGATGCCACCGGTGCCACCACCAAATACCGGACCGCGGACGTCGTCACTCGCGAGCCACTGCCGGTGTCCCTGATGCCGCCGGGGCTCCCGTGGCAAATGACCGGGCAGGAACTCCGGGACGTCATCGCCTTTCTCCTCGAGAAATAAGGCGGCAGTGGTCGAGAGATGAACGTTTTGACGCCCCGACACCCGCCGATGACTCCATTCACCCAGCCTCGCGGCTACCCCCGCATCAAGGTGGTGAAATGCTTCGATGAACTGGTCGCAACCCCTTTCACCGACGGCATCAATGCACTCTGCTGGCCCCGCACGCTGACTGGCGATTTCGGCGAGGTGGTGGAGCGACTGGGCCCCTGCGAGGGGATCGTGGCGCTCGACGATGCGCGGCTCCAAAACCTGCGCGTGAGCGCGGCAGGCCGGGCAGCCATCGACCTTCTGTTGGAAGACCAGCGGCGGCTCCGGGCACGCGAGCTGGATCCCATCCTCAACTGCATCGGCGACTATCCCCGCGACGAGAATGCCAGCCCCGTCTCCACGGACGTTTTCTCATTCCACGCCGACAGCGCTCCGGCGGAAATCGATACGTGGCTGTGTACTTATCACGGCCCGGCGAGCGAGGGATTGCGCAACGACGAGGCCCGCCGTCGCGTGGACCTGCCGGAAACCCGGGCCGAACTTCTCCGGCGCTTCGGCGGGGAGGAGAGCGCCGGCTTCCTCGAATATCTGAGCGACCACTGCTACGACCTGCACTACGCCCCGGTCCCGCAGGCGCGGCCCTTTTCCTTTGGCTTGGGCAATCTCTGGCGCATCGCGGTGAGCTACCCTGGCAGCCCCGTGCCGCCGTGCATTCATCGTGCGCCCGAAACGCTCCCCAGCCATCCGCCACGATTGCTCCTGATCAGTTGATCTTTCTTCGCAAACGAGGACAGGGGTTTGGTGTGTTTTTTGGTTAGTGGGTTGGGATGTTTTGGTGGTGGGGGAACATCAGAGCCTCGAAGTCGCGAGGCGAGCGTTG
>JAYVPW010000080.1:0-7268 GCA_043777315.1 Spartobacteria bacterium
GACCGGTTCCGGTGGCTCACGCCACCGGCTAATTTCCGATCGTCCCTCCGGGACGGGCGCTCCGCAACCCGTCTGCTTATTTTGGCAAGATGGTATTAGAACGATCGCGACGAGGATCGCGCGTGAGTTTTCATCGAGTTGTTTTGAATGAGGCGACAGTGCTTACTTGGCTACTTGGGCTTTGATGATCTTCAGCGCGGCTTCGACTTGCGTGAGTTTCTTGGCGGCGACATCCCAGTGCCCTTCCTTCGCGGCGTCGTGCAGATCGTCGAGCACGCGAGCGACGTTCTTAGCCTGGCCTTCGACACGTTTCTTCTTGTCGGCGGCAAGGTCGGCTTGTTTGGCCGGCACGGCGTTGACGAGCGCTTCGACCGTTTCCGCCGCGTCCACGACCGCCTCGCCTTTCTTCGCGGCGACGATTTCGGAGAGGGCTTTGAACTTCACGTCGATTTCGATCCACAGCGCGTCGGCGGTGTCCGGGATTTTCACTTCGACCTGGGTGTGTGACGGCTCTTTCTTTTCCGCAGCGAAGGCGGGAAGCGCGAGCGCGGTGAGGATGGTAGTGATGAGGATACGGGTTGTTTTCATGTGGTTTGGTTTGGTGGTGGTTGCAGGCTGAGTGGTTAGTGCGCGGGCTGCGGTTCGGTGCAGGGTTCGCCGGGGGCGTGGTTGTGGCCTTCGTGGAAGTCATCCGCCTTGAGGTCGCCAGACCGATGGAACATCCGGTAGAGCGCGGGGAGCACGAGGAGGGTGAGGATCGTCGAACTGATGATTCCGCCGATGACGACGGTCGCGAGTGGCTTTTGCACCTCCGCGCCGCGGCCGTGGGCGAGGGCCATCGGGACGAACCCGAGGGCCGCCACGAGTGCGGTCATCAAGACGGGACGAAGCCGGGTGAGCGCGCCTTCGCGCACGGCTTGGTCGAGCGGATGGCCGGCTTTGCGGAGCTGGTTGATGAAGCTCACCATGACGATGCCGTTCAGGACTGCGACGCCGCTCAGGGCGATGAAACCGACCCCGGCGCTGATCGAGAGCGAGATGTCGCGCAGCCAGAGCGCGACGATGCCGCCGGTGAGGGCGAGCGGGACGCCGGTGAAGATCAGGAGCGAATCCTTCACGCTGCCGAAGGCGGTGAAGAGCAGGATGAAGATGAGCAGCAGCGCAACGGGGACGACGATTTGCAGTCGCTTGGTGGCGCTCTGGAGTTGCTCGAATTGCCCGCCCCACGCGAGCCAGTAGCCGGGCGGCGTCTTGACGCTGGCCGCGATTTTCCCCTGCGCCTCACCGACGAAGCCGCCGAGATCGCGGCCGCGCACGTTGCATGTCACAACGATCCGGCGCTTGCCGTTTTCGCGGCCGATTTGATTCGGCCCGGGCTTTTGCTCGAAGTCGGCGACTTCACTCAGCGGGATGAATTGCGCGGAGCCGGGTGTGAGCGCGGCGGTCGTGTATTCGCCGCCATGCTTCGCGTCGCTTTCCGGCAATTTCACGGGAATGCGCCGGAGCGCGTCCAGGTCGGTGCGGAGGTTTTCCGGCAGGCGCACGACGAGCGGAAAACGGCGATCGCCCTCGAAAATGCTGCCGGCTTCGACTCCACCGATCGCCGATTCGATGACCTCCTGCACTTCACGCACGCTGAGGCCGAAGCGCGCCATCGTCTCGCGCTTGAGGTGGATCGTCAGCATCGGCAGACCGCCGACTTGCTCGACCTTCACATCCTCCGCGCCGGACACCTTGCGCAGCACGCGCGCGATGTCGTCGCCGGTGCGCAGCAGCGTGTCCATATCGTCGCCGAAAATCTTCACGCCGATGTCGCTCCGGACGCCGGAAATCAACTCGTTCACGCGGAGCTGGATGGGTTGGGAAAACTCGTAGTTGTTCCCCGGCAGCTCCGCGACGGCCTTCTCGATTTCCTCCGTGAGCTCCGCCTTGGTTTTA
Organism: Spartobacteria bacterium; assembly: GCA_043777315.1. GTDB lineage: Bacteria > Verrucomicrobiota > Verrucomicrobiia > Chthoniobacterales > Chthoniobacteraceae > CAIURC01. Next base: position 1,939 of record JAYVPW010000080.1, read on the forward strand.
TGAGGATCGGGCCATTGCTCCCGCGGCTTGAGCATCACGTAGCCGTCGGAAATGCTCGGCGGCATGGGATCGCTGGCGACTTCCGCCGTGCCGATGCGCGCGAAGAATTCCTTCACTTCCGGGAACTCCAGCACGCGCTTTTCGAGCTGCTTTTGCATCGCGATGGATTGCGCGATTCCGGTCCCGGGCATGCGCAATCCTTGGAGCGCGATGTCGCCCTCATCGAGCGAGGGGATAAATTCGCTGCCCATCCGCGATGCGAGCAAACCGCACAAGGCGACGATGGCCACCGCGCCCGCAAGCATGGTGGCGCGGTTGGCGAGGGAGAAATGAAGCAGCGGCGTGTAGATCGCCTTTGCGCCGCGGATGAGGAGGTTCTCCTTTTCACTGATCCGGCCACCGAGAAAAATGGCGATGCTCGCGGGGACGAACGTGAGCGAAAAGATCATCGCGCCGGCGAGTGCGAGCAGGACGGTGAGCGCCATCGGCACGAACATTTTCCCCTCGACCCCGGTGAGCGTGAGGATCGGCAGATAGACGACCATGATGATGATCGAGCCGAAAATGCTCGGGGTGATGACCTCCTTCGTCGCGTCAAAGACGATGCGGAACCGTTCGCGCGGCGCGAGCAAACGCCCGGCGCGATGCTGCGCTTCCGCGAGGCAGCGGATGCAATTTTCCACGATGATGACCGCGCCATCGACGATGATCCCGAAGTCGAGCGCACCGAGGGACATGAGGTTCCCGCTGATTTTGTGCTGCACCATCCCGGTGATCGTGAAGAGCATCGAGAGCGGGATGATCGCGGCGGCGATGAGGGCGGCGCGGAAGTTTCCGAGCAGGAGGAAGAGGACGACGATGACCAGCGCCGCGCCTTCCAGCAGGTTGTTCTGCACCGTGGCCACGGTGGCATCCACGAGGGTCGTGCGGTTGTAAACCGTGCTGGCAACGACACCCTCGGGCAGCGAGCGGTTCACTTCTTTCATCCGCTCGGCAACGCGTTGCGACACGGTGCGAGAGTTTTCGCCGACGAGCATGAAGGTCGTGCCGAGCACGGTTTCTTCTCCGTTGTGCGTGGCCGCGCCGGTGCGGAGTTCTTCGCCCGGCGCGACTTCCGCCAGTTCGCGGATGCGGACCGGCACGCCTTCTCGTGTGCCGACGACGATGTTTTCGACATCGGAAGTGCTCGTCACCTGGCCCGGCGCGCGGATGAGATATTGCTCGCCATTCCGCTCGATGTAGCCCGCGCCGACGTTCGCGTTGTTGCGCTCCAGCGCTTCCACGAGGTCGCGAAAACCGAAGCCGTAAGCCACCAGTTTCGCCGGGTGCGGCGTGATGTGATACTGCTTCTCGAAGCCGCCGATGCTGTTCACCTCGACGACTCCGGGCACGTTGCGGAGCTGCGGTTTGATGACCCAGTCCTGCAACTCGCGGAGATCAGTCGGCGTGAAGGGCGACCCATCGGGCTTCTTCGCGCCGGGCTTCGCATCGACGGTCCACATGTAGATTTCACCCAGCCCCGTGGCGATCGGCCCCATCTCGGCGACGACCCCGGCGGGCAACTGCTCTTTCGCTTGCGCGAGCCGTTCGGCGATCTGCTGACGGCCCCAATAAATGTCGGTGCCGTCTTTGAAAACGACCGTGACTTGTGAGAGCCCGTAGCGCGAAAGCGAGCGCGTGTAGTCGAGATTCGGGATGCCAGCCATCGCCGTCTCGACTGGGAAGGTGATGCGCTGCTCGGATTCGAGCGGCGAGTAGCCCGGCGCGGCCGTATTGATTTGCACCTGCACATTCGTGATGTCGGGCACGGCATCGATCGGCAGACGGTTGAAATTCCACACGCCGAGACCCGCCACGGCGAGCGTGCCGAGGACAACGAGGAACCGGTGCTTGATCGAAAAATCGAGGAGCTTGTTGAGCATGATCGTTCCCCGATTAGTCGTTGTCCGCGGCTTCGCCCTTCCCGAGTTCGGCTTTCAAAATGAAGCTGTTTTCGGACACGTATTTGTCGCCCGGCAGCAGCCCGCTGAGGACTTCCACGCGCTCACTGTCGCGGGCGCCCAGCTCTACTTCGCGCGCGGCGAAAACGTCGCCGTCCTCCGCGAAGACGACGGGCTTGTCCTTCCAAGTCTGGAGCGCCGCGAGCTTCACCGTCACCGGCGCGTCGATCTCGCCCGTGGCGATCTCGGCTGTGACGAAGAGCCCAGGCCGGAGCCGTCCCTTTTCGTTCGGCACGACGCAGCGCGCGAGCATCGTCTGCGTGCCCTCAGTCCCGAACGGGGAAATGTAAGCGATCTTGGTCTCGATCGTTTCTGCCTGATTGCCCGGATGAATCGCAGCCGCCTGCCCGATTTCCAGCCGTTCGAAATCCTGCTGGAAAACGCTGAGGTCCACCCAAACGGTGCTGAGATCCGCGATCGTAAAAATGTTGTCCTCATTCTTTACGAAGGCTCCCAGCGAGACTTTCCGGTCGATCACCGTGCCCGCGATCTCGCTTTTGACGTCGTAGGTTCGCAACGAATCGTTGTTCTCCACGACCGCGAGCACCTCGCCTTTTTCCACGCGGTCGCCGAGCCGCTTGCGGACTTCTTTCACCACGCCGGGAAACCGCGGCTGGACGTGTGCCATCGCTTCTTCGTTCGCCGCCAACTTGCCGTAGAGCGGCAGCAAGGTCTTCACTTTCGCGCCCTCGGCCTCCTCGATTTTCAAGCCCGCGTTCTTCCGCGCTTCGGGCGTCAACTTCACTTTCGGCGCTTCGTGTTCTTCGCCCGCCTCACCTTTTTCTTTCTCTTCGGCCGCTTCACCTTTCGGAGCGGAAGGCGCGGTGTGCAGGATTTTCCAGCCACCGATCGCGGCGACTGCCAGGATGATGGGGATGAAGATGAACAGTTGCTTTTTCATGGTCGGAAAGGGTGCGGTTACTTGCGCTTGGCCGGCGCGGCTTTGGCGGGAACGATCCGAACGAGAGAGGCTCGCGGGAGTTCCGTGGGCCGCGCGGTAAGGGCGTCGAGTTCGGCGCGGGCTTTTTGAAAATCGGCCAGGGCGCGGACTTGTTGCACGCGCGCGGCGTTCAGCGTCCGGCGCGCATCGAGCACCTCGAATTGCGTGAATCGCCCCACGCCGTATCCGGTGATGAGCTGGCTCTCCGCGTCCTTCGCTCCGGGGAGCACACTTTCCTCGAGGATCGCAATTTCCCTCGCCGCTCCGGTGAGTTTTTGAAAAGCCTCGTTGAGCGCGGCGAAGGCGCGGGCCTCCGCCGCGCGCTTCTCTTCGTCCAGCTTGCCAAGCTTCGCGCGGGCTTCCGCGATGCCGCCTTGGTTGCGATTGCTGATCGGCAGCGGGATGGAAAACCCCGCGACAAACGTTGCATCCTCGGCCCTGCCTTCCATGCGCGGCCCCGCTCGAAACGTGACGTCCGGTCGGGCGAGCGTCTGCTCCCTGGCGAGCACCGCCTGTCGTTTCTCCCGCTCCGCCGTCCAGCGCGCGAGATCGGGATTGCCGACCAACCGCCGCCGCAGACCATCGATCGCCGGCACATCCCTGCGCTGACCGAGATCGCCGCGCACCGCACCGAAATCGACCAGCTTCGCCCCCCATTGCGCCGCGAGATTGCCACGAGCCGTCGCGATGTCGCGCCGTGCCTGCTCGACCTCGATCCGTGCAGACGCAACCGCGACTTTCGCGCGGATCGCATCGACCGCGCTGGCCTTGCCAACTTCCATCCGCTGCTCGGTCAGCGCCACGGTTTCGTCAGACACTTTGATGACTTCCTCCGCGAGTTCGAGCCGCCGCTGTGCTGCCAGAGCGTCGATGAAAACCAAGGTCGTCGCCTTTAGAACCTCCACCCGTTTCACCTGATATTCCCACTGGACCACCGCCCTTCCCGCCTCGGCCTCTGAAATGCGCGCGGGACGTTTGCCACCAAGCTCGATGAGCTGACTGAGCGTCAGCGTATTCTCCATCTGGCTCCCGTCGGTGTATGGCCCTGAGCCGGTCGGATTTTCAACATCGAAACCGAGTTCCGGGTTGGGCCGCAGGCTCGCTTGAAGAATGCGGGCCTCCGCCGCGCGGAGTTCGAAACTGTAGGCCGCCAGCTCCGGGCTCCCGCGCAGCGTGCGTGCGAGCGCCTCGGCGAGCGTGAGAGAATGATTCGGCGCACCGGATGCGGTGAGCGACAGAGCGATGAGGAAGGTGAAGAAGCGTAATTTTCGAGCGAACATAGCGAGAGGTTAAAATGTGAAGGGGCGTGAAGGCCGCGGACATGCGGACACGAGAAACCCCGACGATTGCCGGGGCCAAATACCTGACGCTGCCAAGGCTGCCGTGCCGCCAAGGCACGACGATGCGCGTCAGGCGCTAAGCGAGCTGAGGAGGATAATCGATGCCGAGCGGCACCGCATCCGGCGGAAACTCATCCGCGTGCATGACCAAATCCACCGGACTCAGCGATTGCGGAGCCAGGCGCACCGGTTCCACCGAGTGTGAAGTGAAGACCTGATGGCAAAGGCATTTGCAATCATCGCTCTTCACCGGCGCGGTCTTTCCCGAATGCCCCTCGCCGTGGTTCACCTGTTCCTGCTTCTCGCTCTCACAGCAATAGTCCAAAACGTCGGAAGCGTATCCCGTAAGAACCAACAGGGATACGATCGCGGCGAATAAACTGGAGCGAAGAAGGCTCACGCGGCGCGGACGGTATCGGCGCGAATTGCGCGTGTCAACGAACGAAGTAATGGCCTGCCCCCGGTTTTTGATCCACTTGCTATGAGAGTTTTTGTTGGTTGTCGGGGTTTGGGTTGTTGGTTGGTTGTTCTGCGGGAAGGGCGCAGCCTTGCGGCTGCCGGAGCGTAGCGGAGGCAAGCCGCAAGGCTGCGCTGCGCGAACTCCACGGGCGTCTGGTAGTCCAGCGACGAATGCGGTCGCTCCTGCTTGTGCCGTTGCCGATGCTCTTTGCCGAGCACTTTTGCCTCCAGCACCGAGGCGAACGCTTCCCGATTCAGGAACTCGTCCCGAAAACGGCTGTTGAAGCTTTCGCTGTAGGCGTTCTGCCACGGGCTGCCCGGCTTGATGTAGAGGGTCTTGAACCCACGCCGCGCGATCCACTCCTGCACGGCCTGGGTCACGAATTGCCAGCACCCTCCGGTGCTGCCCTGCGGGCTGCCTGCGGCAGGCTATCTCGCTCCGCTCGGTTCCTTCTCCAGTTCCTTGAGCCTTTTGACCGTCTCCTCCTTGGCCCCGCCGTATTCCTGCCGCCAGCGGTGGTAGGTCGGTGGACTGACTTCCAGCTTCTTGCAGACTTCTTCCACGCTCTGGCCTCCGGCCAGAAGCGTGGC
>JAYVPW010000081.1:0-26937 GCA_043777315.1 Spartobacteria bacterium
ATCTTCGGCGACAGCGTGACGACCGACCACATCAGCCCCGCGGGCGCGATCAAAAAGACCTCGCCCGCCGGGCAGTATTTGGTCGAGCACGATGTGCAGAGCGAGGACTTCAACAGCTACGGCAGCCGCCGCGGCAACGACCGCGTGATGACGCGCGGCACCTTCGCGAACGTCCGAATCAAGAATCTGATGGTGCCCGGCGTCGAAGGCGGCGTGACCAAGCACCAGCCCGACGGAATGGTCATGTCGATCTTCGACGCGGCGATCAAATATCAGTCCGCCGGCACGCCGCTCGTCATTTTCGCGGGGCAGGAATACGGGACCGGCAGCTCGCGCGATTGGGCGGCGAAAGGGACGAAATTGCTCGGGGTGAAGGCGGTCGTCGCCGCGAGTTTCGAGCGCATCCATCGCTCCAATCTCGTCGGCATGGGCGTGCTGCCGCTGCAATTTCCGGAGGGGATTACCGCCCAAACGCTCGGGCTCGATGGCACCGAAACGTTCGACATCATCGGCCTCGGCGAGAACCCGAAACCGATGAGCGACGTCACGCTCATCGTCTATCGCCCCGACGGTTCCGCGCAGGAAATCCCGCTCCGCAGCCGCATCGATACCGCGATCGAAGTCGATTACTACCGCCACGGCGGCATCCTTCCTTTCGTCCTCCGCCAGCTCCTCGCCGCGTCGTGAAAGTTTCGAGCGCCGGAAGGCAGGCGTCTCGCCTGCCTGTTCTAAAACCGAGCGGTTCCGCCAGGCGGGACGCCTGACTTCCATGCCAAATTCGCTCGGACAGCTCCTGCTCACCGGCGTCCCCGGCAAGGTTCTCGATGCCGAAACCGCCGCCACTTTCCGCCACATCCAGCCGGGCGGCTTCATTCTGTTCGGGCGAAATATCGAGAGCCCGGGGCAGTTGCGAAAGCTCATCGACGACCTGCGCGACCTCTGCGTCGTCGAGCCGATCATCACCATCGATCAGGAAGGCGGGCGCGTCTCGCGGCTCAAGCTCATCGGCAACGAACCGCCGAACGCCAACGCTCTCCGCGACCGCGGCGACCTCGCGCTCATCGAGCGGCACGGCAGCATCACCGGACGGCTGCTGCGGATGTTCGGGTTCAATCTCGACCTCTGTCCGGTGCTCGACATTTCCTTCGACGACGAGGCCGACAACTCGCTCCGCGGCCGCTGCTACGGCAACGATGTCGCGCAGGTCATCGCGAACGCCGACGCGTTCAATGACGGGCTGCGCGCCGAGGGCGTGCGGAGTTGCGGCAAACATTTTCCCGGCTATTCGCGCGCCCCGCTCGACGCGCACCACGAACTCCCGACGATCGACCTTTCGCGCTCCGAACTCGAAGCCCACGAGCTCGCGGTCTTCCGCCATTTCTGCGCGCCGGATGCCAGCGGCGCGAGCGCCGTCGATTCGATGATGATCGGCCACGCATTCTATCCCGCGCTCGAAGAAAGCCAGACGCCCTCCTCGCTCAGTCACGCGGTCATCACCGATTTACTCCGCGGCGATCTCGGCTTCCGCGGCCTCGTGATGACCGACGACCTCGACATGGGCGCGATCCTGAATCACTTCGGCCTCGAAGAAACCATCCGCCTCGCGATCACCGCGGGCAATGATCTCGCGATGATCTGCCACCGCATCCCGTGCGTCGAAGACGCGCTCGGATTCCTCGAAAAAGTCGCCCGCCCCGAGCTCGACCGCGCGCTCGCAAACGTCGCCGCCTTCAAAAAGAAAATGGTCGCGCCCGACCCGTGGGACGAAGCCGAATTCCGCCGCCGCGACGCCGAAGTCTGGGACCTCCGCGTCGCCACCCTCGGCCCCGAACTCGCCGCCGAACGCAGCCCCGAAGATGGCGCTCGCTCGCCGGTGGAAGTTTATTAACGGATAGTGCATAACTCATTGCCCGCCTGGGGCGCGGCGCTCCGTCGCCGCAAGACACTGGCGATGACGGAGCATCGCCCTCCAGTCGAAAACACTTTCCGCAATCGCTACAATTCATGCGCGTCACCCTTTTCATCCCCTGCTTCATCGACTCGCTCTACCCGCACGTCGGCGTGGCGATGGTGAAAGTGCTCGAGCGACTCGGGCACGAAGTGCTCTACCCCGAGGGCCAAACGTGCTGCGGTCAGCCGCCGTTTAATTCCGGTTATTGGGACGAAGCGCGCGTCGTCGCCGCGCGGCAGATCGAGTTTTTCAAGGACGCCGAAGTCGTCGTTTCCGCGTCCGGTTCGTGCGGCGCGATGTTCAAGAAATTCTACCCCGAACTCTTCCACCACACGCCGCAGGAATCGGCCGCGAAGTCTTTGTCAGAGCGGACCTTCGAGTTCTCCGACTTCCTCGTGAACCGGCTCGGCGTCCGCGATGTCGGCGCGAAATTCGAGGGCCGCGTCACCTTCCACGACGGCTGCCACGGCCTCCGCGAACTCGGCACCCGCGAAGAGCCGCGCGAACTCCTCCGCGCCGTGAGGGGGCTCGAACTCGTCGAGATGGGCGAGGGCGCATCGTGCTGCGGATTCGGCGGAATGTTCGCCGTGAAATTCCCCGAAATCTCCACCGCGATGGCCGAGGTGAAGTGCAACTCGATCCTCGAAACCGGCGTCGAATACGTCGTCAGCAACGACTCGAGCTGCCTCATGCAAATCCAAGGCTGGCTCGACCGCCACAGCCCCCGCACCGTGAAGAGTTTGCACATCGCCGAAATCCTCGCGCAGACGTGACGGGCGATTTACCTTCCCGGGCCATGCTGATTCCCGTCCCCGCCGGTCATTACATCACCGAAGAAGAATACCTCGCGGGCGAAGAACTCTCGGAGGTGAAGCACGAATACTGCGACGGCCAGGTTTTTCCGATGGGAGGCGCCACGGATGGCGAAGTCTCCGCGATGGCCGGCGCGACCGACGGACATGAACTCGTGGCGGGAAACTTTTTCGGTGACCTGTGGAATCACCTCCGCGGCTCTGGCTGCCGCACCTACAAATCCGATATGAAGGTGCGCGTTCAGCACGGCGACAAGCTGCTGTATTACTACCCGGACGTGCTCGTGGCCTGCACACCAATCGAAGGAAAAGCGACCTTTCACGACCAGCCGAAGCTCATCATCGAAGTGCTTTTATCCGATTGGCGAAAAGACCTCGCGGAGAAGCTGACGATCTATCGCAGCATTCCGTCCCTCGAAGAATACGTGGTGGCAAACCCGCGCCCCGAAGTCGCTGAGGTGTTCATCCATCGCCGTGCCGATGGCTGGGAGCCGGCGGAAATCGTGCGCGGCCTGGACGCCGAATTCATGCTGCGCTCCGTCGGCCTCACGATGAAAGTGGCAGCTCTTTTCGCTGTCTGAGAGCAGCCAAGATGATTCGCAATTCCACGCAATTTCAGACCGACACCGAGCGGACGACGGCGGACGTGCCGCGGCGTGCCTTTGTGCGCAAGGCGTTGCGGGGATATGAGGTGACGAGGGCGCGGACGGCTTCGACTTTCACGGACTGGCAGGAGGCGCGGAATGTGGCGGCGGAAATTAAGTACGAGGGGATCAATCAGCTCGACCGCGTGCTGGAGGAGTTTGAGGAAAAGTTCACGGCGCGGGGCGGGAAGGTTTTCTGGGCGAGCACGAGCGCGCAGGCGCGGGAATATATTTTGCAGCTCGCGCGGGATCGTGGGGTGAAATCGATCGTCAAATCGAAGGCGATGACGAGCGAGGAGATCCACCTCAATGACGCGCTGGAGGGCGAGGGTTACAAGGTCGTCGAGAGCGATCTCGGGGAATTCATCCAGCAGCTCAAGCACGAGGCGCCGTATCATTTCGTCTTCCCGTGCATGCATTTGAAGCGCGACGAAATCAGCGCGCTTTTCGAAAAAGAGCTCGGCAGCGCGCCGAGCGATTCGCCGGAGGAACTGACGCTGATCGCCCGCCGGTTCCTGCGCCAGACTTACATCGAGGCCGACATGGGCATTTCGGGCGGGAACTTCATCATCGCCGAAACGGGCATGATTTCGATCACGGAGAACGAGGGGAATGCGCGGCTGACAACGGCGATGCCGAAGATTCACGTCGCGCTCATCGGGATCGAAAAAGTGCTGCCAAAGCTCGCGGACCTCGCGCTCTTTTTGCCGATGCTCGCGACCGCGGGGACCGGGCAGCACATGACTTGTTACAACTCGATGTACGGCGGTCCGCGCCAGCCCGGCGAGACGGACGGGCCGGAGGAATTTCACATCGTGCTGCTCGATAACCATCGCACGCGGCTGCTCGCCGACGCCGAGCAGCGCGATGCGCTCGGCTGCATCCGCTGCGGCGCGTGCCTGAATGTCTGCCCGATTTTCAAGAACATCGGCGGGCACGCCTACGGCACGACTTATCAAGGTCCGATCGGCTCGGTGATCACGCCGCACTTTCGCGGGCTGCAGGAATTCAAACACCTCAGCGGCGCGTCATCGCTGTGTGGTGCTTGCACGGAGACCTGCCCGGTGAAAATCGACATCCATCATCACCTGCTCCACAACCGCCGAAACGCGGTCGCGGAGAAGAAGGTCTGGTGGGAGCGGCTGATCTGGTTCGCGTTCGTTTTCGCGATGCAACGACCGTGGACGCTGAAGCTCGCGTCGATCTTCGCGCCGCTGCAAAAGCTGCATCCGCTGGTGCTCGGGACGATCTTCGACCCGCTCCGCTCGTGGACGAAAACGCGGGAATTTCCCGAGGTCGCGACGGAGAGTTTCCACGACTGGTGGGCAAAGCGGAAGACAGGCATCCCGCCTGTCGTGGCGGGTATTCCAAGGTCAGGCGAGACGCCTGACTTCCGTCGATGAGCGGCGATCGCGAGAAAATCTACGCGCGCATCCGCGAGGCGTTGCGCGAGCCCGCGCCGCGGCATCACGAAATGCCCGCCCGTTCCGCGACCATGCCGACGGTCACCGCGCCGTTTCGCGAATGGCTGCCGCCGGTCGGCGCGAGCTTCGAGGAGCGGCTCGCGCTTTTTGCGAAGCAATCCGACGTGCTCAAAACGGAGTTCGTCGAATGCGCGGATGCCGCTGCCGCTGCCGCGCACATCGCCGGGCTCGCGGAGTCGAATGGCTGGAAGAAAATCGCGCTCCACGCCGGGGTGCTGAACGACTCCATCGCCGCCCATCTTCCCGCCACGCTCGAGCAGATGCGCATCGTGGAGGGCTACGACAAATTCGTCCTCGAAACGTGCGATGCCGGGCTCACCGAATGCGAGACGCTGGTCGCGCAAACCGGCTCAGTTTGCGTGACCTCGCGCAGCTCGGGCGGGCGCGCGCTGAGCGTCTTTCCGCCGCACCACATCGCGGTCGCGCGGCGCGGGCAGCTCGTCCCCGACCTCACCGCGGCGTACGAGCAGCTCGCGGAAAAATACGGCACGGTGTATCCGAGCTTCATCTCGTTCATCAGCGGGCCGAGCCGCACGGGCGACATCGAGCGCATCCTCGTCCTCGGTGCGCACGGGCCGAAAAAACTGACGGTGTTGCTGCTGCCGTAGCGGCCGCGCGGCGCGCGAGATTTTGTCATCCTGAGCGGAGCGCAGCGGAGTCGAAAGACCTCTTACTTTTCTCCCGTTGCGCGCGCAATCGAGGAGGGGAGAAGTTAGAGGTCCTTCGACTGCGTTTCGCTGGCGCTCCACTTCGCTCAGGATGACGACGAGGTAGGATCCCGCTCCGCGCGCTTGACCGAAAAGCTGGCGCGCGCATCCTCGCGCGATGCGTTCCTTTCTTCTCCCCATCGCGATCGGCTGCGCGCTCGCGGCCGCTGCTTTCGCTCATCCCGACGACAAAAATCTCGCGCCCGTGGACGACACGATCATCACTCTCGCGCAACTCACCGGCTCGGCCGGACAGACTTTTCAGACCGTTCCGAATTGGGGTGAAATTCCGGATCCCGTGAACATCGGGCCGACGCATGGCGGCATCGTGCTCGACAAAAAGGGCAACATTTACGTCAGCACGGACGGGCCGAAAGGCATCCACGTTTTCGCGCCGGACGGGAAGTTGATCCGCACGATGGCACCCGAGTTTTCCGGCATTCACGGCGTCTGCATCCGCGAGGAAAACGGCGAGGAATTCATCTACGCGGCGCACCTCCGCGGGCATCAGGTTTTGAAGCTGACGCTCGACGGAAAGGCGGTTTTGACGATCCCGTACCCGCAGGAGGCGGACGCTTATCCCGAGGGAAAAGGCTACTCGCCGACCGGCGTCGCGGTCGCGCCGAATGGCGATATTTTCGTCGTCGATGGCTACGGAAAATCGCTCGTCCACAAGTTTGACGCGACGGGCAAATGGCTGAAGACCTTCGGTGGCAAAGGAAAGGAGGACGGGCAGTTCATGACATGCCACGGCATCGTGCTCGACACGCGCTCGGGCACGCCGCTGCTTTTGATCTGCGATCGGGAGAACCGGCGGCTCGTCCATCTCGATCTCGAAGGGAATTTCGTCGCGACGATCACGACCGATTTGCGGCGTCCGTGCTCGGCGTCGATTCATGGCGATTTCGTGGCCATCGCGGAGCTCGAAGGGCGGGTGACGATCCTCGACAAAACGAATCAGCAGATCGCGCATCTCGGCGACAACCCCGACCAATCGCTGTGGGCGAAATTCGACGCGCCGCCGGAGGTTTGGAAGCCGGGCATCTTCACCGCGCCGCACGGGATTTCATACGATGCGGAGGGGAATCTATACGTGCAGGATTGGAACAAGACGGGGCGCGTGTCGAAGCTCGTGAAGGCGACCGCGCCGGCGACTGTCTCGCGCTGAACCGGCGGCGGGCGGCTCGAGATCTTCCGCCGCGAATGCGACTCGGCCAGCGATACGCAGAGTGGCGCGAGGCAGGCGCGAGGACCCGGGAAAGCCCGCTGGTGCAGGTTCCGCGGCGGCTGACGGAGCACGAGCTGCAGGCGCATTGGTTCGCGGGCGACTTCGGCCGGGAGTTCACCACGACAGCGGGCGCCGGCGTGCGGGTGGTGCAGTTTGGAGTGTGGAATTTCGAGGCCGGGCCGGATTTCGCGGAGACGGCGGTGTCGCTCGACGGCGCGGCGGCGGTGCGCGGGTGCATCGAGCTCGACTCGGATGCGCGCGATTGGGAGCGGCACGGCCACGCGTCGAATCCGGCGTATGAAAACGTGGTGCTCCATCTTTTCACGGAGCAGGGGGCAGCGGAATTTTTCACGCGCACGCTGCTCCATCGCAATGTCCCGCAGGTCCATCTCGATCTCGCCACGCTCACGCGTGCCGCGCCGAATCCGCTGCCGGAGGCGAAGCTCGGTCGCTGCTCCGGGCCGTTGCGGGAGCTGACGGAGGAGCGGGCGCGCGAGGTTTTGCTCGGGGCGGCGCAGTTTCGCCTGCGGCGGAAAGCGGCCGCGTTGGCGACGCTCGCGGAGCTGCATGGCGCGGATGAGGCGCTGTTCCAAGCGCTCGCGGCGGCGCTCGGGTACAAAAGCAACAAGCTTCCGTTCACCCTGCTCGCGCAGCGGCTGCCGCTCCGTTTGTTGATGCGCGCGAAGTCGGATGCGGACGCACTGCTCTTCGGCGTGAGCGGGTTTCTCAGCGCGACGGACCTCGGCGATTTCGATGCGGCGACGCGCGGCTACCTGCGCGGGCTGTGGGAAAAATGGTGGCCGCGGCGCGCGGAATTCGAGCGGCTCACGATCGCGCCGGGGCTGTGGAAAATGGGCGGGCAGCGACCGGCGAATCATCCGCAGCGGCGGCTCGCGGCGCTGGCGCAGCTCGTCCGGCATTGGCCGAAGCTGCGCGTGCTGGCGCAGGAATGCGACCCGTCCGCGTTGCGCGAATTTTTCACCGGCCTGCGCGACGAATATTGGGAGCATCACTTCACCGTGACCTCCAAAAGCTCCGCCGCCCGCATGGCGCTCGTCGGCGAATCCCGCGTCACCGAAATGCTCGCGAACGTCTTCTTCCCACTCGCCGTCGCCGCCGACGAGCGCCGCTGGCTCGGCTACCAAACGCTCCCCGCCGCGCTCACCAATCGCCGCGTCGCCGTCGCCGCCATCCGCCTTTTCGGCGACGACCCGCGCCAGCGCGAGCTGCTCCAGACCGCCGCGATGCAGCAGGGGCTCCTGCAAATTTACGAAGACTTTTGCATGCAGGACGCCAGCGACTGCGACCGCTGCCTCTTCCCACGGCAACTCGCCGCCTGGTGAGAGAAATTTAGCATTTAACATTTGGGATTTAGCATTTGAGAACACGGGCGCTCGCCGGTCCGAACTTTCTAAATCCTAAATCATAAATGCTAAATTCAGCCGCCCCCGCCGTCCGCGCCCTCGTCTCCGGCATCGTGGAAAAGGCGCCCGTCTTCGACATCCACACGCATCTCTACGACCCCGCTTTTGGCGAGCTGCTGCTGTGGGGCATCGACGATTTGCTCACCTACCACTACCTCATCGCGGAGGGGCTGCGGTGGTCCGCGGTGCCGTATGAGAAATTCTGGTCGCTCTCGAAAAGCCAGCAGGCCGAGCTCATCTGGGACGAGCTTTTCCTGAAACATTCGCCGATCTCCGAGGCCTGCCGCGGCGTCCTCACCACGCTGAACCTCCTCGGCTTCGACCTGAAAAAGCGCGACCTCCCCGCGATCCGCCAGCACTACGCGCAGTGGCGCGTCGGCGACTTCATCGGCCGCGCGATCGACCTCGCGGGCGTGCGGAAAATCTGCATGACCAACTCGCCCTTCGACGACCTCGAACGGCCCGTCTGGGAACGCGGCTTCCCCCGCGACCCGCGCTTCGTCGCCGCGCTGCGGATCGACCCGCTGCTTCTCGACTGGGAAAACAGCGCCGTCAAACTCGCCGCGTGGGGCTACGAAGTGCGCGCCGACTTCTCCGGCCAGACCTTCGGCGAAGTGCGCCGTTTCCTCGCCGACTGGACCGCCCGCATCGGCTCGCAGTATTGCATGGTCTCCCTCCCGCCCGACTTCGATCTCCTCGAGATCACGGTCGAAAGCGCCGGCAGGATCGACGAGACCGAAGCCCGCCAAGGCTTCAGCTACCGCCGCGCCGCCTGCAGCCTCCTCATCGAGCACGCCATCCTCCCGCATGGCCGCGAGCACGACCAGGCCTTCGCGCTCATGATCGGCGTCCGCCGAAACGTGAACCCCGCCCTCCGCCTCGCTGGCGACTCGGTCGGCCGCGCCGATGTGGCCGCCGTCGAGAGCCTCTGCGCGCGGTTTCCCGCGAACAAATTCCTCTGCACCACCCTCGCCCGCGAGGATCAGCACGCCCTCGCCGTCGCCGCCCGCAAGTTCCGCAACCTCCACGTCTTCGGCTGCTGGTGGTTCCTGAACAACCCGTCGCTCATCGAAGAAATCACGCGCCTGCGCCTCGAGATCATCGGCCTCAGCGTCACCCCGCAGCACAGCGATTGCCGCGTCCTCGACCAGCTCATCTATAAATGGTCGCACTCCCGCGAGATCCTCGCCCGCGTCCTCGCCGACAAATACGCCGACCTCGCCGCCACCGGCTGGGAGCCCTCGCGCGCCGAGATCGAGCGCGATGTCCACGGGCTCCTCGGCGGGAATCTCGAGGAGTTCATCGAGAGAAAATAGGGCGGCTGTGCTCCCGTCTTTCCTCACGACGATCCTCTTCTCGTTCTCGGTTATTTTCGCCGCGCGTTCGGCGAGGGTGCTGGGGGCGGGGATGGCGAATCTGTGCCGGATCACCCTGGCGGCGGCAGTGCTGGCGGTGTGGGCGCATGGCTTCGGAGCGGGCCTCGGGGGGCCGTCGCTGGGGTGGTTTTTCCTGAGCGGGGTGGTCGGGTTTGGACTGGGGGACGTGGCACTCTTCGGGGCGCTGCCGCGGATTGGGCCGCGGCTTTCCATTCTGTTGACGCAGTGCCTCGGCGCGCCGATCGCGGCGGCGGCGGAGTGGGCGTGGCTGGGGACGAAACTCCGACCGTCTGACATCGCTTGCGCGCTGGTGATCCTCGGGGGCGTGGCGCTGGCGTTGGCGCCGGACCGCGGGCTGAAAGTGGAGCGACGGGTGTTCTGGATCGGCGTGCTGTTCGGGCTGGGGTCGGCGATGGGACAGGCTTTTGGCGCGGTGCTGAGCCGGAAAGCGAACGGGGTCGCGGACCTCGCGCATTTTCAAATCGACGGCGGAACGGCGGCGTATCAGCGGATCATCGGGGGGGTGCTGGTCACCGCGGCGGTGTTTCTTTTCCTGCGAAAGGTGCGACCGGTCGGGGAGAAGCTGAATCAGGAGCAGTGGAAGCGGGTCTGGCCGCTCGTGGTGGGCAACGCGCTGGCGGGGCCGGCGCTGGGGGTGGGGTGCTACCAGTGGGCGCTCAAGACCACGCCGAGCGGGATCGTGCTGCCGATCGTGGCCACCGCGCCGCTGGTAACGCTGGCGCTGGCGCGGTGGATCGATGGGGAGAAGCCGACGCGGCGTGCGATCACCGGGGGGCTCATCGCGGTCGCCGGGGCGGTGGCGCTCAAGCTGGCGCAGGGATGAGCAGGTTGTAGGGCAGGCGCTCCGCCTGCCGGGTGGGCGAGGACGGAAGACGCGCGCTCGCAAGCCAGCCCGCTGGGCAGGCGGAGCGCCCGCCCTACAGCTTTCGCGTTTCCGGCGCGAGTAGAATTGCCTCGAGGCGCGATACGGACATGCGCCTCCACTCGGGTGGTGCGCCAACCATCTCCATTATGAAACGCATCCTCCTCCTCCTCTCGATCGCCTGCCTCGGCGCGAGCGTGCCCCGCACCGGGTCCGCCGCGGACGTGTCGGTCGATCTTTTCTACGACCAACTCCAGCCCTACGGCGACTGGATCGATGCCGGCGACTACGGCTACGCCTGGCATCCGCGCGATGTCGGCGAGGATTGGCGGCCTTAAACCGACGGGCGCTGGGCTTACACGGACGCGGGTTGGACCTGGGTGTCGGAGGAGCCTTATAGCTGGGCCGTTTACCACTATGGCCGATGGGCGAAGGTGGAGGAGGTCGGCTAGAGCTGGGTGCCGGGGACCGAGTGGGGTCCGGCGTGGGTGTCTTTTCGCCACAGCAAGAAGCACGTCGGCTGGGCGCCGCTGCCGCCCGAACGCAAAGGTAAAAAGGCCGTCAACCCCGACCCGGCGGTGCGTCCAGAAACTCCGCCGACGCGCCCGGAAGCCCCGGCGGCAAAGCCCGATCGCAAGGCCAAGCACGCGCCCGCGGACTTAGCCCCGCCACCCGCGCCAATGCCGAAAAAAGAAGCGCGCCCGGACCGCCCGGACCGCGCGCCCGCGCCGCCCGCCGAAGCCCCGGCACCCACGAAACGCGACACGCCGGAGCCTGCCGCCCGCGCTCCGAAACCCGAAGCCCCGGCACCCCGCACCGCCGCTCCCGCCGCTCCGCCGCACGACACGGCACCCGCCGCCGCGCCGGATGGGAGAGGCAAAAAGAAAGACGATAAAAAGGACGACAAGAAAGACAGCGACGGCAAACCGCCGCAGTAGTCGCACTTCGTATCAGATCAGAGGCTCCGTGCTCCACAGCACGGAGCCTCTTTTTTATAAACGGCCCTCGCGTCGCTGCACCCGGAGGGCTCTCGCAAAGGCGCAAAGACGCCAAGTCAGAACCTCCCCATTGCGCCTTTGCGGCTTTGCGAGAGCAAAAACGCAGGGTGCCGCCGTCGCCGGACCAGAGGCGCGCCGCATTCCGCGATGGAAAAACGCCGGCGATTCGCGGAACTTCGGCTCTTTTCCCCGGTGCAAATCATTACCATCCAAAACCGCCAGCGCACCGTCCGCTTCGATCTCGCGTGGCTCCGGCGAGTCGCGGCCCTCGCTTTGGAAAAATGCCGTGCCTGCTCGGCGGATGCCCGTTTCGCACTCGCGGGATTGCCCGAGGTCGAGGTGGCGATCGTCTCCGATCGCACGATCGCCCGCGTGCATATGCAATTCATGGCGATCCCGGGGCCCACGGATGTGATCACTTTTGCCCACGGCGAAATCGTGATCAGCGCGGAAACGGCGCGCGCCAATGCGGCGGGATATGGCCACTCGATCGGCGAGGAATTAGCACTTTACACCGTGCATGGCTTGCTCCACCTGAATGGCTTCGAGGACAAAACCTCGCGGGATGCGGCCCGGATGCGCAAGGTCCAGAACCGCATCCTCAGTGAGTGCCTCGCCCAGACTCCGGACCCCCACCGCCCATGAAACGTCCTCGCCACCGCCTCCTCCTTTTGTCCCTCGCCGCGAGCCTTTTTTCCCTGCCGCTGCGAGCCGAGCAGCAGGACGCCGCGCCCGTCGATATCGGCCAGCTTTTGCAGGCGCTGAAGACGATGCGCGAGCAGCAGGCAGTCCAGGTGAAGGCAGCTCGGGCAAAGGCGGTGCGCGATGTGCAGACCGCCGCGGCCAGCGGGACGGCGGCCGCCGCCGCGTGGGAGGAGGCGGTGAAGCAGGTGCAGTTCGACGGCATCGCGCACGAGGGCTCGGAGTTTCGCGCGTGGAAGGACAAGGAAGGCGACGCGCTGAAGGAGACGGAAGCGCAGAATGCCGCGCGGCTTTATTTCGTCTGGGTCGGGATCACGCTCCAGCGCGCGGGCGGCACGACGACGAAGGATTTGCTGCCACAAGTCGTGCAGTTCACAAAAGATGTGAGCCTCGATGCCGCGGCAATGGAGGCCTTCGACGAGAAGGTGAAAAAGGAAAAAGAGCGCAAGTCTGCGAACGCGAAAAAAGACGCGAAAGACGACGCCGTGGTGCGCCGACTGCATGACCAGATCCTGCACAAAGCCATCGCCAGCGGGCCGCCGGTGCTCGCGCTGAAGATCGCGGATTTCCTCGCGGTGCCGAAGTGGGAGAACAGCCCCGGCAACGTGGACGGCATCTTCCAGAACATCATTTTGCCCGAGCTGCGCGTCGAGCGTGACCCGCGGCTGATCGAGTATTGGGACATGAAAATCAAGCGCGAGGGCGAGAACGCGGCGAAGACCAAGCTGGCCTTTGATTCCGAGAAATTCACGCAGGTCCGGCGCCCCGAGCTGCTCTGGAGCAAGGCGCAGGACGAGATCATTTTGGGGCAGAAGAACAAGGCGATCACCGAGATGTTCACGATCGTGAAAAGCTTCCCCGCGCACCCAAACGCCGCGAATTGGATCACGAATCTCGAGGCGCTCCTCCTGCCTCCGGTCCCCGGCGCCCCGCCCGCCGCGGACGCCACTCCGGCCCCGTAATTTGCACCGATGTCGCAAGTCGAAACCGCGGACGAGACGAGCACCGAGGAGGCCATCGACGTGCCGTGGATTGTCATCGTCCACAACGATCCCGTGAACCTGATGAGCTATGTCACGCGCGTCCTGCAGCAGGTCTTCGGCTTCGCGAAAACCAAGGCGGAAAAGCACATGCTCGAGGTCCATCAAAAAGGCCGGTCCGTCGTCTGGAGCGGCTTGCGCGAGGCCGCGGAATCGTACGTTCAGCAGCTCCACAGCCACCTCCTCCTCGCGACGCTCGAGCGGCGCGAGTAGCCTTTTTCAGCCGTGAAAATCCGACGTGTTGACGAGCAGACCGTCGAGATCAGCGGCCTCGACGTTTTCTGCTGCGAACTGCTCCAGCAGATCGCCGTCAGCGCGCAATCCGACGACCCCGCCGTGCAATCGCGGCTCCTCAGTTCACCGACGCAATCCACCGAGCCGGAGCTCGAGAGCGACTGGAAAAAGTACGTGCATCCCGAGCTCCGGCGCATCTTTCAGACCGCCATCGAAGTCGTCCAAACCGACCTCGCCGACTTCCCGCCGGAGACCCCCGCCGACTTTTACACGCTGCCGATTCCCGTCAGTCATCTCGACGCGTGGATTCACGCGCTGAATCAGGCGCGCCTCTCGCTCGCTGCGACGTTCGAGTTTCAGGAGGAGGAAATGGAGCGCGAGCTCGCGACCGACGGCGACACCCGCGCGCTCGCGCTTTTCCAGACGCATTTCTACGCGTTTTTGATGGAATGCTTTCTCCGCGAAGTGGACGCCGCGAGGTGAGCGGAAGCGGTCGCCGCGCCCATCCCCGTCATCCTGAGCGAAGCGAAGCGAAGTCGAAGGACCTCTAACTATTTCCCCCGATGGGGCGCGTCGGCCCGGATAAACGCAGCCCGTTTCTCGACGCGCTATCAAAGCGTTCAGGCCGGCCGCTCCGCCTGCTCGAGCCAACCGAAGCGGGCACCCTCCAATCGCTTCTGAAGCCCACCCACCCCGAGAATTCCGCTTGCGCCAGCGAGCTCGCCTGCTAGAAATCCCGCTCCCGAAAAAGCTCGGATGGTGGAATTGGCAGACACGTACGTTTGAGGGGCGTATGCCGCAAGGCGTGGGGGTTCAAGTCCCCCTCCGAGCACTTTTTCAGGGCCGAATCGGCTCCCCGCCACGGGGGGTTCCCTTCGATGCGAGGCAAAAATCCGGATCGGTCCCACGGCATCCCTCCCCCTCTTCGCTCCTTCGCTCCTTCGCTCCTTCGCGGTTAAAAGCTCCCCCGTGCCGCCTCTCTGCCGTGCTGGATCGCGGGCCAGAATTTGTCCCAATTGAACGGCCGGCTGAACTCGCCGTGATGACATATCACGCAGTCGCCCGCCCCGATCGTGCGGAACTTCGCGACCGCCTCCGCGCCCGCGCGGCGCTGCGCCACATGCTGCGCACCCGGCCCGTGGCAGCTCTCGCAGCCCGACATCCGTGAGCTTCGTCGCGCCGAACTCCCGGCGGTATCCGCTCGGCGTGCCGAAGCCGACCGTGTGGCAGCCGATGCAGTTCGGATCGGCATCCGCCTTCCGCTCCACGAGCGCCGCAAACGCGTGCGCGTATCCCGAGCCGGCCCACACTTTCGCCGCGCCCGCGTGGCACTCGATGCAGCTCGGCGTGCCGGCGAAAGTGGCCGCGCTTTTCACGCCGGGAACCATCCCGGCTTGCAGCGTCGCCGGGTCGTCGATCGCCAGTTTCGCGCCGCGGATCTCGTCGCGATAAACGCGGGCGAGCGCACGGATCGATTCGTCCTCCGCGATTTTGTCGTGCATCAAAATCACATCACCGCTCCGTGCCGTGAGCTTCGTCGGCGTCGCGAGCGTGAGCTCCAGCAAGCCGAGCGCACGCGATTGATTCGTCGTGGCAAGGATGAGGCTGCGATTCTCGCACACGAGCTGTTGCGAGGGTTGCGCGACCTTCCCGCCGAGGATCACGTCGAGCTCGTAAAAGTCGCACGCGAGGCTCGCGAGCGCCGCCTCATCGGTGAGCGCGAGAAGCACCACGAAATCAGCCTCCTTTTTCACCACCGGCAAGAGCCGCGCGAGCGCCGTTTCGATGCGCTCCACCGCGAGCCCCTCGCCGAGCGCTTCGGCCGGAATGCGCGAATCCATCACGCCGACCATCGCGATCCGCCAATGCCCCCGCCGCACGATCCGATGCGTCTCGAAGAGCGGCACGCCGGTCTTTTTATCGAGAAGGTTCGCGCTGATCAGCGGCACCGGCGCGCGCGCTTTCAGCTCGCGCAACTGCGCCGCCGAGAGCGCCGCCTCGCGATGTCCCAGATTCGCCGCGTCGTAACCCATCTTCGCAAACGCCTCCAAAATATAACGGTGCTGGATGCGCTGGTAATCTTCCACACCCTCGATCGCATCGCCCACATCGACCTTCAGCGCCCCAGGGTTTTGCCCCAAGCCGACCATCGTCGCGACCCGCGTGAGCCCGCCCATCTGCCCGGTGAAGCATCCGCACGGAACCAGGCGCCCGCGGACCATCGCAGGTGAACGCGATCGTCAAATCCCTCGGGTGAGGGGCGGCGGCGTGCTTAAAAAAAGGCGCGAGCAACCCGGCCGAGATCGCCACGACGCCGAGAATCACCAGCCCCCATTTCGTGCGCGTCTGCATGGCGTCCGGGAGATGTCAACTTCCCACCCGCATCCGCTTCAATACAGCAGCGAGTAGGTGAACACGTTCACGGTCACGGCCACCGATTCCACGATCATGTTGCCGCCGCAGCAGCAGCATCCTTTCGCGTTCGAGACGTCATTCAGACCGTCCTTCGAATAAACCATCACCAGTCGTCCATTGATCTCCAGGCCTTCGACAAACGCCGTCACGGGCTTGATGTCATCCGCCGCTTTGATGATCTCGATCCGGCCCGCACTGAGCGGACGATTCGACTGCAATCGGAACTCCAGCTTGCTGCCTTCGAGCGCTCTCAGGGTCTTGAAAGGAAGCGGTTTCTCGTCCGGAACGATGCCCGTGTAAACCGGCGGCGTGATCTTCACGAACGCCTTCTCCAGCTTCGGGGTGAGGACGACGGAGACGCGCCGCAGCTTGCTCAGGCTGTGCCGGTTTTTGGTGTGCGCGAAGATGACGAGGTCGGTCTTGATCCCCTCGATCTGCTGCGAAAATCCGCGGTCGCCTTTGTCGAACATCGGCACCGTCACCTCCTCCGCGTAGCCCGCCACCGCCTGCCGCGCGAGGACGCGGGTGAGCAGCGAGACGCGCGAATCTTCAGCCTGCGACTGGAGTTGCAGCAGATTGATGAGCTTCGATCCGAGCGATGGATCACGAGTTCGAAATCGTGGCCGTCGGTGAGCAGGATGAGCGCGCGTGCGCCTTCGTTCGCGCGGAGCGAGCCGAGGATGTTCGTGATCGAAGTGTGGACGCGCGTGGTCGTGCCGGCGGTGTCGAATCGCGCGGCGGAATTCACCGGCGTCGCGGTGTCGCTGAATTTGAAAAGCCGCATGTGATCATCGGCTGGATCGCCATTCGCCGCGGTGATCTCAGCATCCGCGAGAATGCTCCGCGCGGCGTCCGCGCGAGTGCCCTGCTCCACGTCGCGTCGCGCCATGCTCCGCGACTGATCGACGGCGACGAGCGTGACGCGATTCGTGATCGGCGGCGGGATGATTTCGAGCCGCGATGGCTGGAGCAAAAGCAGAAGCACGAGCGCGATGCCGAGCAGGCGGAAGATGAGCAGCGCGATGTTCTGCGCGCGGCTGAGTGTCGCGCCGACGCGGAGGTAAATCGCGACCGTGAGGGCCGAAAAAATCAGACCGAGGATGAACGTTCTTCCGGCTTTGGCGGTCGGATTTTTAGCCACGGAAAGACACGGAAAGGACACGGAAGACAGAAGGGAAGAGAGGTCGCTCGTGGCCGATCCGCGGATCGACACGAGATCCTTTCCGTGCCATCCGTGCTTTTCCGTGGCTGAAGTCCGGGCTTCTGGCGTGGGGAGAAGGGCATTGCCAAGGCGGGGGCTCGCCCGTTCAATCCGCCGCCCCGAATGAAGCTCCGCAATCAACTGCTCGCGCTTTTTTGCCTGCTGCTGTTTGTCGCGTTCGGGGTTTTTTACGTGCGGCTTTGGGTGGTGCAAAAGCCGTTCGGAATCATCCTTTTCGTGAGCGACGGAATGGTCACGCGGCACCTCACGGCGGCGCGGCTTTTTGAGGGCGGCGCGGATCATCGGCTGGCGCTGGAGTCGTTTCCGCACCTCGCGTTGATGTCGAATCCGGCGCACGATTTTGCGGTGCCGGACGACGCGGCGGCGGCGACGGCGCTGGCGACGGGCCGACGGGTGAATCATCGCAGCGTTTCGTTCGAGCACGGACAGCCGCTGCGGAGCATTTTGGAAATCGCGAAAGCGCAGGGCCGGGCCGTCGGGCTCGTGACGACCGGACAGCTCGCGGATGCAGCGCCCGCGGCCTTTTACGCGCATGTCGGCGACGCTCGGGATGTGGATCAGATCGCCGTGCAGTTTGCGGAAAAAGCGGGGCTCGATGTGGCGCTCGGCGGCGGGGCGGCGGATTTCACGCCGGCGGAAAAAGGGGGGCGTCGAAAGGATCAGCGGAACTTGCTCGCGGAAATGCAGGCGAAAGGGCGCGAGCTCGTCTGGACGAAAGCCGATCTCGAAAACGTGGCGGCTTATCGCACGGTCGGGATCGTCGGCGCTTTTGCTCCGGGGCCGCTCGCCTTCAGCGATCAGATCGAATCGGGAAGCCAGCAGCCTTCGCTCGCGGACATGGTGCGGCGGGCGATCGAGTTTTTGCAGGGGAATCGAAACGGCTACGTCCTCGTCATCGATGCCGCGCTGACCTCGCGCGCGGCGGAGACGAATCAAGGCGAGCGAACGGTCAACGAGACGCTCGCGCTCGATCGCGCGGTCGCGACGGCGGTGAAATATGCGGGGGTCAAATCACTCATCGTCGCGGTGGGAAAACATGCGACGGGTGGGCTGAGCCTCAACGGCTATCCGCTGCGGCAGGATCACGGCGTCGCGCTGCTCGGCATCGGCGCGTCGGGGCGGCCGTCGATCAGTTGGGCGAGCGGTCCGAATGGCCCGGGATCGAAGACGGAGCCCGCCGCATTCGAGACCACGTCGGCGCTCGACACGGCGGAGGACGTGATCGCGATCGGCCGCGGCGCGGGCGCGGAAAAGCTGCACGGATTTCTGGAGAACACGGCGATCTTCGAGTTGCTGAAAAGCGCGCTGTAACTCGCGCGGTTACGTTTTTCCGAGCGCGAGATCCTGGCAGCTTTTGAAGTCGAGCTTGCCGCTGGCGAGGATGGGGATGGCGGCGACGCGCTGGAGTTTTTTGGGAATCCAGAGGTTGGGCAGGCCGGCGGCGGTGAGCTTTTCGCGGAGCGCGGCGAGGTCGAGGTCGCGGGCGGTGAGGAGGATGAGGGCCTCGCCTTTGGCCTCGTCGGGGATGCCGGTGATGGCGATGACGCGCTCGTCTGTGGGCAGGTCGAGGAGCTCGGCGATTTTCGATTCGATGGTTTCGTGCGGGACCATTTCGCCGGCGATTTTCGAGAAGCGGGAGAGCCGACCTTCGATGAAAAGGAAGCCGTCTTCGTCGAAACGGCCGAGGTCGCCGGTCTGAAACCAGCCGTCGCGGAGGACGGCGGCGGTGCGCGCGGGGTCGTCGAGGTAGCCCTCGAAAATATTCGCGCCGCGCAGCCAGAGCATCCCGGTGTCGTGGAGCGAAAGCGGCGCGCCGGTCTCGGGGTCGGTGATGCGCGCGGCGAGGCCGGGCGCGAGCTTGCCGACGGAGCCGGCGCGGGCGCTGGGCTGGACGGGGACGGTGCGCGGCTGGAAGACAGGCGTCCCGCCTGTCGCGGGGGCCGGACAGGCGGGACGCCTGTCTTCCGCGCTTTTGGGTTCGGGGAGGTTCACGCTGGCGACGGGCGCGGTTTCGGTGAGGCCGTAGCCCTGCATGATTTCCTTTCCGAAACGCTGGCGAAACGCGTCGGCCAGCTCGCTCGGGAGCTTCTCCGCGCCGGTGACGATGAGCTGGAGCGAGGCGATTTTCGACGGCTCCGTTTTTCGCAAATAGCCGCGCAGAAAAGTCGGCGTGGAGAGGAAAAGCGTGATGCCGTAGCGCTCGATGAGGTCGGCGTTTTTCGCGATGTCGAGCGGGTTGGGAAAGGTGATGGCGCGGATGCCTTCGAGGATCGGATACCAGAGCGTGACGGTGGAGCCGAAGCTGTGAAAAAACGGGAGGCAGGCGAGGAGCGAGTCGCGCCGCGAGAGGTTCAGCATGAGCGCGAATTGCGAGACATTGCCGAGCAGGTTGCGATGGCTGAGGACGACGCCTTTCGGCTCGCCGCTGCTGCCGCTGGTGAAAAGGACGACGGCTTCCGCGTGGTCGCCGACGCGTGGGATGCCGAGGGCGCGGGCGAGCAGCCACGCGGGGGTGAGCGCGACGATGGCGCGCCACGCGGCGATGCGCGGCTTCAGCGGCGGCATTTCTTTTTCCAAAAAAAGGCAGTGCGCGGGCCACGGGAAGTCGGGAAGCCGCATCACCACAGCGTTTGCGGTGATGCAGTGCTGGATGCCGCCGATGCGGAGCGCGGCTTCGATGGCGGCGCGGCCGGCGGTGAAGTTGAGATTCACGGGGACTTTGCCGGCGAGCATGACGGCGAGATTGGCGATGATCGCGCCCTTGCCCGGCGGGAGGACGAGGCCGATGCGGTGGTGCGGGCACTCGCGCGCGACGACGCGGCTGAGGGCGATGCCGGCGGCGAGAAGGGTGCCGCGCGAGAGCGCGCTGTGATCCATGCCGTCGATGACTGCGGTGTGGAACTGCCCCTTTTTCAAACCGCGGATGCACGCCTCGGCGACGTGCGCGCGGAGCTCGGTGCGCTGCTGGAAACACGATTCGCCGAGCTCGAGAAAACGGGCGCGGACGGTGGCGATGTCGGCGGCGGCGGGGGCGATGGGTTCGCCGAATTCGATGAGGACCGGGTAGCGCAGGCGCTTCGGCCATTTGAAGAAAAACTTCCCGCCCGCGAATGAGAAAATGGAGCCCCAGAGTTGGTCCATCCAGACCGGGACGACCGGACATTTCGCGCCCCGCGCGATGAGTTCGTAGCCGCGCTTCAGCCGCAGCAGGATGCCGCTGCGGGAGAGCTCGCCCTCGGGAAAAATGCAGACGATTTCGCCGCGCTCGATCAGCTCGATCGCGGCGCGGACGGCATCCTTCGCGTGGCGACTGGAAATAGGGATCGCGCCGACCGCGCGGAAGATCGGGTTGAGCAATCGGAGACGATAGATTTCCTCCCAGATGACGAAGCGAATCGGGCGCGGACAGGCGAGCTGGAGGACGATCGCATCGACGTAAGTGAGGTGATTCGGAAGCAGCAAAAAGCCGCCGCGCGGGAGCCGCTCCGCGTGCCGCGTCGTGACGCGATAAATGAGCCGGACGAGCACCGCGGCTAGACCGCGGAGGAAGCGCTCGGGGAACGAAATGGGAGGATTTGCGGCCACGCGGCGGAGGTTAGGAGCGGGAGCGGGGAATCTGAAATTGAAATTTTCGGTGGCGGGATTTGGAAAATCGAATTCCCGCGAGAGGCCGTGCGGGCTAGGTCTGCGGCGCATGAACGAATCGCCGCTCCCGAAAATGGCCATCGCTCCCGGCGCGGGGCGGGCGGTCGCGCTGCTGCTGGCGATCAATCTTTTCAACTACATCGACCGGCAAATCCTCGCGGCGGTGGAGCCCGATTTGCGGCGCGCTTTTTTCGCGGCCGACGATCTCTCGGCGCGCGGAAAAACCGGGCTGCTGGCGACGGCGTTTTTGCTGAGTTACATGGTGATGGCACCGGTTTTCGGCTGGCTCGCGGACCGCTCGTCGCGGTGGATTCTGGCCGGGATCAGCGTGGCGCTGTGGAGCCTGGCGAGCGGGTGGACGGGGCTCGCCGCGACGTTCGGCGTGCTCGTGGTGACGCGGATGTTTGTCGGCGTCGGTGAGGCGGGATACGGGCCGTCTGCACCGACGATCATCGCGGATTTGTATCCGGTGGAACGGCGCGGACGGATGCTGTCGCTGTTCTATTTAGCCATTCCGGTGGGCAGCGCGCTGGGCTACGTGCTCGGCGGCGCGATCGCGGCGCGGTGGGGCTGGCGCATGGCTTTTTACCTCGTCGTGCCGCCGGGTTTGATGCTGGCGTCGCTCTGTTTTTTTATGCGCGATCCGCGACGATCGGCTCTGGCAGAGGATTCACAGCCGGTGAAGCGCGCGGGGTTTGCCGACTACCTCGCGCTTTTCAAAATCAAATCTTACGTGCTGAACACGGCAGCGATGGCGGCGATGACCTTTGCGATCGGCGGGATGGCGTTCTGGATTCCGGGCTACATCTCCGATTCCCGCTCGGCGGATTTTCCGCGATACGCGGCGACGATCAGCGCGGGGCATTTGCCGGCTGCGACGGCGGAGGAAGTGGCCGCCGGGGTGAAGGCGGGGAGCGAGCTTTTGAGCGAGGCGAATCTGACGTTCGGCATCGTCACGGTTGCGGCGGGACTGCTCGGGACGCTGCTCGGCGGATGGGCCGGGGATCGTGTGCGGAGGCGCTTTCCGAGTTCTTACTTCCTCGTTTCCGGCATCGGCATCCTGTGCGCGTTTCCGCCGACGGTGGCGATGCTGTGGGTGCCTTTCCCGCTGTCGTGGGGGCTGATTTTTCTCGCGGTGTTTTTCCTGTTTTTCAACACCGGACCGTCGAACACCGCGCTCGCAAACGTCACGCCCCCGGGGACGCGCGCGACTGCTTTCGCGCTGAACATTTTCGCCATCCACGCGCTCGGCGATGCGAGCTCGCCGCCGCTGATCGGCTGGATCGCGGGGCGCTGGAGCATGAACGCGGGCTTCCTCACCGTCTCGGCGATGATGGTGGTCGCGAGCGGCTTTTGGTTTTGGGGGACGCGCTATCTCGCGCGGGACACGGAGCTCGCGGGCGCGGCGCGTTAGTTCGCGGCGGCGGGCGGCGGCGGGGCGGTGATTTGCACGGAGCCGGTGCGGTCGCCGCGGGTGAAGCAGCCGCCGGCCGCGTTCACCTTCAGCGCGGTCTCGGCGGTCTGGCCGACGACCTTGCCCGCCACGATCGCGCCGCTGAACGCGACCACTTTATTCGCCTGCGTCGGGTCGATGAAACGGCCGGTGAATAGGCCGGTGCTCGCGGTAATCACCACCTTCACCCCGAGTGGCGACGCGGGCGTGACGGCGACCGAGTTCGTCGTCGCCAGATTCACGTTCAAATCGGGATCGGTGAAGAACGCGGCGAGCGCGGGACGGTTGGGGATTTTCGCGCCGGGTGCGTCGAGCGCGAGGATGCCGTCGCCGCTCGATGGGTTCAAAAAGACGCGCGCGCCGGCCAGCGGCTTCACGTATTTCGCTCCGACGATCTGGCTCTGGCCGACGAATCCGTCCCCGTGGACGCCCGTCGGCAGGTGGCGCGGCAGCGGCCCGGGACGCGACCATTCGAGCGTGCCGGCGAGGTCGTGATTCGGGTCCGCGAGGTCGAACGTCACCGCGCCGGAAATCCAGCCGCGCTTGCCGTAAAGCGGTGCGAAAATCCGCCAGACGCCGCTCTCGGAAATGGTCGCTCCGCGGCTCACCGCCGTGCCGTCGCCGAGCTTGCCGACGAAGGTCGCGAGTCCGGTCACGCCGACCGTCACGCGGCCGTAGCCGATGCCGACGGGGAAGTTCGTCGCGGTCTGCGGCGAGACTGCGGGGAGCAGCACATTGTAAATGCCCACCTGCGGTGCCTCGTGCTTGGTTTTCACGAAAGTGGCGAGGTCGGTGGTGATCGTCGAATCGATCGCGCCGCCTTTGACGGTGCCGACGATTTGCTGCGAGCCGTTCACCGGATTGAGCGAAAGCGTCACGAGATACGGGACGTGCGACACGATGAAGGTGCCCGAAAATTGCAGCGCGTTCGACAGGCTGCCTTTCAGCGGAATGGCGACCGCCCCGATGGTGATTTTCCCGGTGAATGTCCCGTTGTTATTGAGTTTCAACGTCACACAGCCTTGCGCGCCGCCCGTCGCCGCCGGCTGCACGAGCCCCGCGAAATTCCCGAATTTTCCGAGGAACGGATTTGGGATGAAATGCGCGGTGAGTTTCTGACGCGGCTGCATCCGAAAAGTGAGCCGTGCCGATTTGGCGGACTCGTCCGAAAAGAGCGGCGGGACCGACGTCCAGCCATCGAAAACCGAGCCCGGAAACGCCGGCGTCGCCGTGAGGGTCAGCCTCTCGTTTTCCATGCGGTGGAGGGCCGTCCGCGTTGGTGCCGCGCCCGAAAGCGGCGGGTGACTGAGGAGCGGAAAGTAGCCGCTCGTGACTTTCCCAATCCCGGTCCCGGCGGCATCGACGGTGAGGGCGCTGAACGGGGAGTATTGGATCGGGCGGGCGAGCGTGCTGGCTTCGTTGCCATCGCTATCCACGGCGGTGATGACGACCACATTGGTGCCCACCCGAAACATCGCGCCGGGCAAGGACCACGTCGTGCCGACGATCGTGGCCTCGACCGGGGGATCGTCATTCAGTTTCACGAGGACGCGGGCGAGGTGCTTGTCGGAAGCAGTCCCACTCACGGTGTAGGGCTTTTGGTTGATGACCTCATGCGTCGCGGGCTTGAGCAGAGCCACCGCGGGTTTGGTCGAATCGAGATCCCCGGCGATGTTTTCCCGCGCCACCGAATTGCCGGCCGCGTCGGTGACTACCCGCGCGGTTCCGGTCACGTAAATGGTCCGCAGCGACATCTCGTGCTCCGCGAAAATCACCCCGGCCGTGGGGAAGTCTTCGTATGCCTCGTCCTCGGTCAGTTCGTCGGCGAGCGCCTGCGCGAGGACCTGGAATTCCTCCGACGAATTCGTGAGATCGATCGTGAAAATCATCTCGGTCGCGCTCCAGGTGATCTTCATCGTGCCGCAGCCGTTCATGCGAACCGGGTCCTGGCTGTTGATCTGAAAAGTGAGTGTCTTCGCCGCGATCGAGCCCGCGAGGATCGCCCCGACGTCATCGACCTCCGAGCCGCCCGCCAGCGTGGTATCGAGGCTGAAATCCGGCCGGTCGAGCTGCGACGTTTCCACCCAAACCGACAACCGCGTATCCACGGTGATGGTGCTGAGATCGACTCCCGCCATCGACAGCCGGCCTTTCAAGTGGAGCCCGCCGGTGAAAACGGAAACTCCGTCCGCATCGACGTTCTCGTTCACGATCTCGGAAAAGTGGAAGGTCGCCACGGGGCTGGCGGCGAACGAAGGCAAGTCCTGGGCGAGCGCCGGGAAGCAGCGCAGGACGGCGAGAAAAATCAGAACGCAAAAGGGAAGCCGAAAATTCATCGCGCAGAAAATAGTTTAGGTAATTTCATTCTCAACTGGTCTTTTTACTCATGAAGCAGCAGGCGTGCTTGAAGGCAGGCGGGCTCGCGGATTAGCGTCCGCGCCGTGTCCGACGCGCTCACCCCGATGATGCAGCAGTATCAAGGCATCCGGCGCAGCCTCCCGCCGGATACGCTCCTCCTTTTTCGGCTCGGCGATTTTTACGAGATGTTCTTCGACGATGCGGTCGCGGCGGCGGCGATTTTGAATGTCGCGCTGACCAAACGGAACCTGGTCCCGATGTGCGGCATCCCGCACCACGCGCTCGACGGCTACCTCCGGCGGCTGATCAAGGCCGGGCGGCGCGTCGCGATTTGCGATCAAGTGAGCGAGCCGCAAAAGGGGCAGATCGTGCAGCGCGAGGTGACGCACATCGTCAGCCCCGGGACGATCTCCGACGTCCAGATGCTCGACGCGAAAAGGAATAATTACCTCGCCGCCATTTCTGTCGGTGCGAAGGGCTCATGCGGCTTCGCCTTCGTCGATCTCACCACCGGCGACTTCCGCCTCACCGAGCTCGCCGACGAAAAGGAACTCGCCGACGAACTCGCCCGCGTCCAGCCCGCCGAGGTCCTCATCAGCGAGGACGACGCGCCTCGTTTCCCAGAAATCCGCGGCCTCGTCGCGCGCGACGGCTACACGTTCCTGCTCGAACAGGCGTCGTTCACCTTGCGCGAACATTTCAAAGTGCAGTCGCTCGACGGCTTCGGCTGCGGCGACCTGCCCGCCGCGATCTGCGCCGCCGGGGCGATCCTGCATTATTTGAAAAACGAGCTTCGCCGCGCCCTCGGCCACATCGCGCGGCTGACGTGTTACCGGAACGCGCAGTTCATGGTCCTCGACGCCACGACTCAGGCCAATCTCGAGCTCGTCACCGCCCGCGGCGGCGGCCGCGACACCAGCCTCCTCGGCGCGCTCGACCGCACCGTCACGCCGATGGGCGCGCGGAAATTGCGCGACTGGATCCTCCACCCGCTCTGCGACCTCGCACCGCTGAATGCCCGCCAGCAACTGATCGGCGACCTCCTCGCCGAGCCGTTCCTGCTCGGGAAAATCCGCGAAACCCTCAAGTCGATCCGCGACATGGAGCGCACCGTCGGCCGCCTCGCTCAGATCGGCGGAAATGCGCGCGACCTCCTAGTTCTCCGCACCAGCCTCGAGCAAATCCCCCAGCTCAAATCCGACCTCCACGCGCTCCTCAACATCGCGACTCACGACGCGCTTGCTCCGCTCCCGGGTAGGGTGGGCGTCCCGCCCGCCGGTTCGGGCATCCTGCCCGAACGAACTTTCGCCGAAGCACAGGACTCCGCACCTGCAGATTCCGGCGAGCCTCGGGAATTCCATCGCGGCGAGACGCCCACCCTACCCGAGACCATCCTCGCCGACCTCCATTCCCTCCCCGCCCTCGTCTCCCTCCTCGCCGCCGCCATCGTGGACGAGCCGCCCGCCCTCACCCGCGACGGCGGCATGTTCCGCGACGGCTACCACGCCCCGCTCGACGAGCTCCGCCACGCCGGCCGCGAGGGCAAGGACTGGATCGCCCAACTCCAGCAGCGCGAAATCGAAGCCACTGGCATCAAGTCGCTGAAAGTCCGCTTCACCTCCGTTTTCGGCTACTTCATCGAGGTCACGAAATCGAACCTCCCTGCGGTCCCAAAAGAGTGGCACCGCAAACAAACCGTCGCCACCGGCGAGCGCTTCATCACCCCGGAACTCAAAGAGGTCGAAGGCAAAATCCTCGGTGCCGACGAGCGCGCCAAAGCCCTCGAAATCGAGCTCTTCAACCAGCTCCGCGACGAGGTTCTCAAAGAGCTCGCGCCCCTCCAGCAAAGCGCCGGCGCCATCGCCACACTCGACGTTCTCGCCTCTCTCGCCGAGACCGCGCGCCTCTTCGGCTACTGCCGCCCCGAGCTCACCGGCGACTTGAAAATCCGCATCACCGACGGCCGCCACCCCGTCCTCGACCAGTGCCTCATCGACGAAAAATTTGTCCCCAACGACGTGGACCTCGACGGCGAACGCAACCGCCTCCTCATCCTCACCGGCCCCAACATGGCCGGCAAATCGACCTACATCCGCCAGGTCGCCCTCCTCGTCCTCATGGCGCAAACCGGCTCGTGGATCCCCGCCGCCGCCGCCGAGATCGGGCTCGCCGACCGCATCTTCACCCGAGTCGGCGCGAACGACGACCTCTCCCGCGGCCAATCGACTTTCATGGTCGAGATGAACGAAACCGCCAACATCACCAACAACGCCACCGCCCGCTCGCTCATCATCCTCGACGAAATCGGCCGCGGCACCTCGACCTTCGACGGCCTCTCGATCGCCTGGAGCGTCGCCGAAT